>DATKYQ010000013.1:0-99088 GCA_035528415.1 Myxococcota bacterium
TTCACTACCCGCTTCTTTCAGCGCCGGCCTCGCGGCCGGACCGGTCTCCCGGATTGTCGCCTTGCGGTTCGTGTGGGTCGCTGCGACCAACTCCCCAGAGGACTTTCACCTCCTGTCCAGGCCCATGCTGGGCACACAAAAAAGAGGGGCGCATGCCCCTCTAATAAAAACTGGGAGACTAGGATTCGAACCTAGATAGACAGATCCAGAGTCTGCCGTCCTGCCATTAGACGATCTCCCAACAATTTATCACTTGCCCTTCGCACCGGATTTTTTCTTTCCGGTCTTTTTCTTGGCCGCCTCCTTGGCGATTTTTGCAAGTTCATGGTCCGAGAGGACCGTGAAAATCGTGCAGCTGCCCTTGTACTCGTAGATGTTCAGACCTTCCCAACTGGCGCCCTTCTTCTTGTTGCGCAGAAAGACGGCCCGCACTCCGGAGGTGTTGATGATCTTCTCTTGCACCACGTAGGGACTGAACAAGACCGTCTTGTGGTAGTACTCGAGAGTGCGATCGTAGTCGCGGGGCGACCGAAAGCGGTTCTCGCCGATTTTCTTAGCCCAGGGTATCAAGGGTGCGCCATGGTAAGGAACCGGCGGTGTCTCCCGGGCCACGGCCGGAGAGGCGGAAAACACGAACACCAGGCAAGCCGCTAAAAAGAGTCGTACAAGCCGTATTGTCACAGATCCGACGCTCATTGGAGAGCGGATGTTATGGACACATCGCAGGATTGTCAAGCGGAAACGGAAATCAGCGGAAACGGAAATCTGTATCTCAGTTCTGCCCGCTGAAGGCTCGCCAGACGGAGAGCAATGCCGTTGGAAACACGTCGGCCGCGGCTGGCACCACTTCGGAGGGATGATAGGTTTTCAGCGATCGATCGGCCGCGTGCAGAGCCAAGAAAACCAGCAGCGCCGCCGCTCCCCCGGAGATGGCCAGCGCCAGTTCCCCGGCCGGGAAGAAAAACGCAAGCGCGCATCCGGTTGCGAACCAGGGGCCTACCATCAGGTACTGCGCCCAGGCGGTGCGTGGTTTTTTGAAGATGGCCGGGTTCAGCGCGCATCCGAACATCGCCAGGCCGATGACCAGTACGGGGTTCATCAGCAGATCCATCTGGCCGGATTTCGCCAAGCTGCCGATTGCTGTACCCAGGCAAATAAAAGCCAGGAAAAATGAGGTCACCAACAAGAAGCGGCTCTTCACCCGTACGGCGGTGCCCAGGGCAACAAACAGCAGGGCGGCCGTGAACAGCGGCCAGCGCAGGCTTGTCAAAAGCTGTGCCGGAAGAAAAACGGCCGCCGCCCACATGGCCCCCAGCCCGACCCAGACCGCCAACCCGAAAAACAGCCGCTGACCGAGCAGAAAGCGGCGTTGCACGTCCTGGCCCGCCATCTGCACCGTGAAGACCTCTTGCTTGGGTATCAGGCGGCGGCGTCTCTGCTCGGGTGTGATCGTCGAAGGTCTCACGAGTTCCTCACGGCTTTATTCTTCCATGCATAACAACAGGCCGGCTCGCGTTAATATTCCATTTCAGAGCCAGTGCTTGTGCAACATTACCAACACATCGTTGCTGACCGCCACCAGCGTGTGCAACAGCCAGCCGTACCAGAATGAGCGCGCCCTCAGGGCCAAGTATCCCAGTAATACGCCCGCGAAGACGGCGGCCAGGGTTTCGATTTGCGCCTTGCCGAAATGCAGTATGGCGAAGGGAATCATCTGCACGAAAACGGCGTAGAATCCAATGGACGGGCGCAGGCCGAAGAGCATGAAGCCGCGAAATATGAATTCCCAGCCGATGAAATATACGGCGTAGGCGCACTCGTAGACGAAAAAGTGCGTGCCGCTGCTAGTGGCCTCATAAAAGAGGGGATACTTCGACTGGAAGGAAGGCAGGTAGCTTACCAGCACCAGGATGGGCAAGAAGGCGAAATACAGGCCGAATGTCGCCTTGAGACCGAACTTCCAGTCTCCCAGGCCAAGACCGAGGTCACGGGTCGGAAAACCCAGCACCAGCCTGCCCAGCAGGAAGGGCACGATTCCGAGAAGCAACAAGCTGCAGCCGTACCAGTAGAAGGCCGGGTAGAGATCCAAAAATTCGGAGGGCGAGAAATATTTCAGGAACTTGCCGCGGAAAACCGAGCTTGAACCGTTCTCGTGAAACAAGATGATCAGAATCGTGGCGGCGACGATGACCACCAGCGCGTCGAAAGACAGGCCGCGGGTCCAGTCTGCTGCGGCCCGCGCCCAGCGACCGGGGCGAGCTGATTCATCAGGAGGATTCACCGACCGCGTCCAGGTGGGCCATGGCCCGATCGAGGCGCGCCAGGGTTTCTGTGCGCCCGAGAATAGATATTACGGTGAACAGGGACGGACTGAATGTTGCGCCGGTCAACGCCAGACGAATGGGCTGGGCAACCTTGCCCAGCTTGCCGTCCGCAAGTTCGTCAGACAGGGTGCGAAAGACTCCCTCGATGGCCTCTTCTTTCGAGAGATCCACTGATTCCAGGGCTGCGCGGGCGCGGCTCAGGATCGTCTCGACTCCCGGCTTGAACCACTTCTTGGCCGCCTTCTGGTCGTATTCTTGCGGGGCGCGGTAGAAATAGACCGCCATCTCCGCCATCTGCACCATGGTCTTGGCGCGTTCTTTCAGAGGAACCACGATGCGCAGCAGTTTATCGTCAGTCTCGGCTTCGATGCCCAACTCGGACAAAAAGGACGGCAGCATATCGGCCACTTCGGGGTCGGGAGTTTCCTTGATGTAGTGCGCGTTGAGCCACCTGAGCTTGTCGGGGTTGAGCACACCGGCCGAGCGGCCCACGTGTGACAGGTCGAACTTGTCGCACAGTTCGCTCCGCGAGAAGATCTCCTGGTCTCCGTGGCTCCAACCCAGGCGGGCCAGATAGTTGACTAAAGCATGCGGCATATAGCCCATCTTGCGGTATTCCTGCACAGAGACGCTGATGCCCTGCTTGCGGTATTCCTCTTCCCGGCGTTTGGAGAGCTTCGAACCGTCCGGTCCGTGGGTCAAGGGCATGTGCGCGAAGCGCGGAATGTCGTAGCCCAGGGCGCGGTAAAGCAGCATCTGCTTGGGTGTGTTGTCGACGTGATCGTTGCCGCGGATGACGTGGCTGATACGCATGTCTGAGTCGTCGACCACCACGCAGAAATTATAGGTGGGCGAGCCGTCCGAGCGGGCCAGGATCCAATCGTCCAGCTTGCTCTTATCTATCGGAATGCGGCCCATGATCAGATCGTCGAAGCTCTCCGGCGCGTCGTCGGGAGAGCGGAAACGTATGGTGAATGGCCGTCCGTCGGGATCCTCGTTCGGATCACGCTCACGGCAGGAGCGATCGTAGATATAGGTGCGTTTTTCGGCCTCGGCTTGCTTACGCTTGCCGGAAAGCTCTTCTGCTGCACAATAGCAGCGGTAGGCCTTGCCCTCGGCCAGCAGCCGATCGAGGTGCAGGCGGTAGAGCTCGGACCTTTGCGACTGGAGGTAGGGCCCCTCGTCGATGTCGATCTCGAGCCAGCGCAGGCTGTCCAGAATCTGATCGACGGCGGCCTGAGTCGATCGTTCGCGATCAGTGTCTTCGATGCGCAAGATGAAAGTCCCGCCTCGGCGTCTTGCGAAGAGGTGATTGAAGATTGCCGTGCGCACTCCGCCGATGTGCAGGTAGCCGGTCGGCGAAGGCGCGAAGCGTACCCGGATTGCCGGATTCTTTTCTGTCAAGATATGATCCTCCCGTACACCGCAGCGGAGCATAGCCACAACTCGAACCCATGGCAAGATTTACGAAACTTGGCCCTGTCTTAGTGGCTTCCTCTGGGGGCGAACAGGAAGGGGTAGGTGACGTCGACTTCGCCGCCGCCCGTGGGACGGGGAAAACGCCAGCCTTTGACACGGGAAAGGACGCAGGCGCGTAAAGCGGTCATGGCCAGGCTGTGGCTCTGGCCGGCCTCGGCCAGGTTGACGTGGCCGCGGTAATCTATCACGAAGTGCACGCTCAGCTTGCCGGCCAGGTCGGGGTGCCGGGTCAGCTCTCGCTCATAGCAGTAGCGGATCTGCTGGCGGTGCTTGCGGATGTATTGCCTGATAATCTCGGCGGGCAGAGAGCCTCTGAAGTGCGGCACACCGTGGGTGATGAGCGGCACATTCTCGCCTGGGCGCGAGTAGACGACTTGGGGCCTGGAGCTAGTGTCAAGATCCGGTCGGCTGACAGGCCCGCTGCGGCGCAAGAGCCCGTTACCCGTACCGCGTCCGCCCGGGCCCGTTCCGGCTACATCCAGACCGCCATATCCCCCGGACACTCCGGGTGTCTTTCCTTGCAGGCCGCCGATGGCGCTTAAGAGATCGCCTCCCAGCCCGTGATGAGTCGTGTCGATGGTGCCGCCCAATCCGGGGGCATCCGACAGCGCCGCAATCAACCCCATGCGTGAGACACGCTCGCGATCATCGGGCTTGATCGCCCGGCGCGCCGAGCGTTTGCCGGTATCGGGCGCGCCCCGCTTGCCGGCCTTGCCGGCCGGTCCGGCGGGCAGATCGGCAAGTGTCTTGACACTGGAAAGATCAGCTTTGAACAGATCCAGCGCCAAATGTTTGCGCTCCGACTCGATGCGCGAGACCAGGCTATAGAAATACCGGCTAGGCGCCTTGTGCAGTTCATTCTCCTCGGAACCCATGGCCCGCGGTCCGAGCAACAAGGTGGCCACGAAGGCTGCGGCGCCGAACAAAACAAACAAGAGGCTGTTGAGGAAGGCGGGCTCGATCTCCGAGGTCGGCAGGCTGCGGCGCGGAGGTCTTACTCGCTGCCGCGAGATGACGATGTTCAGCCGCTCGAAATCGAGACGCAGAGACTGATCTTCGGGCAGCATGGCCATGGCCGTGCCGGGTCTGTCCGGATCGGGGACGGTCTCTTGCGGAACCCAAACGCCTCCGTCGTGGCGCTCGATGCGAGTGTTGCTGCCGGCCCTGACTGTTACGCCGCCGACATCTATATCAAGCAACGGAAAGCGATCGTGTGGCAGCACGTCGGGCAGAGGAACGGCGCATGAGCGCTCGCACCCGGCCAGGATCGTGCCCCTGCGCTCCGCTACCTGGATAACGTCCAGCGGCGTATCTCCCCAGAAAAGCTCGATCTGAACCCTGCGCGCGAGTCTTGTCGTTTCATTCATGGCTACCTCCAGTACACGGACCTTTGGATGTCTCGTCGCCCGGAAAGTTCCATCGAAAAAAAGTCGGTCTTGCCCTGCGGTTTGGGTGGTGCTAGTATTCCATCGACATGAAAAAGTCGATTTGCGTAGTGATAGTGCTTGCCGTTGTTGGCTTCTTTTCAACCTGGATCTGGGCTTCGGCGGCAAAGAGGCTTTCTCTGAGCCAGCTCGTCTCCGGTTCGGATAGGGTGGTCGTTGCCCGCCTGGACGCTCCCGGAACATCGGCCTGGGGACCCGATCGAATGCGTATCTACACGACATTCACCTTCGAGGTGGAGGAAGATGTCGCCGGTTCCGGGCCGAACCAGGTGACCATCGTCCAGCCCGGCGGTCGGGTGGGGCACCTGGCTCAGAAGACCCAGGGCTACCCGAGCTTCAAGGCGGGCAATCGCCTGCTGCTGTTTCTGGTGCACAAGCAGACCGCCTACAGGGTTGTAGGGCTGTCACAGGGAGTCTTCGCCTTTCACAGCCAGGGCGAGCAAGTAATCGTCGCCCAGCGTATCGAAGGCCTTTCGTTCGTGGATGACGCCGGCCACCCGATGTTGTTCGAGCACGACGAGGCGCTTTCAAAAATCCGGGCCCTGTTTGCAGCCAAGGCCGGGGTGAGCAAATGACCTCCCGTAAGGCACTCATGCTGATCGCCGCGTTGATGTTCTGCGCCGCGGGTCCCGCACAGGCTTTCAAGAGAACCCGCGACAAGGATACGGGAGTGTGCCTTTTTCTGACAAACTCCACCGGCACATATTTCATCAACGAGCACTGCAGCTCGGAAATCGCGGATGTCAACGACTGCATTTCCGCCATCAGGTCCGCCTTCGATAGCTGGAACGCCGGGGTTTGCACGGATCTTTCCATGATCTTCGGCGGCACTACAACGAGCACCGAAATCGGCTTCGACCAGGATCACTGGAAAGACAACATCAACCTGGTCATCTTCCAGGAGAGTTCCTGGTCGCATGATGACGAAAACGCCATCGCCATGACGACTGTGACCTACGACGTCGATTCGGGAGAGTTAGTCGATTTCGACATCGAGTTCAACGGTGTAAACTTCGACTTCACGACGCTGGCGTCGCAGACATCCAAGATGGATATCCAGAACACCCTTTCCCACGAGGTGGGCCACGCCCTGGGGCTCGATCACTCAGGCGATCCGACTGCGACAATGTACGCCACAGCCTCGCCGGGTGAGATCAGCAAGCGCACACTGTCCCAGGACGACATCGATGCGCTGTGCTTCGTCTATCCGGCCGACGGCGAGACGCCTGGATTTACGGACGATTCCTTCACGCAAGAATGTCGTGGAAAGGTCGGCGACGACGAGGGATGCAACTGCACCAATCATCAAGGGGGCTCGGGCGGCCTGGGATTTTTTAGCTGGCTGCTTTTGGCTTTAGCCGGCTTTCTGCTTTTACGCAGACGTAACAAGAAAGAACGGAGGTTAGTGAAATGATCCGCAGGTTTACTATTTTCTGCTGCGGCGCGCTGCTGGTTGCGTCCCTGGGCCTGCCTGGTTGCGACGACACCCGCTTGTTCGCGGTCACGACCCATGTCGATCTTTTCTTCCCGCAGGGGACGCTGCAGGTCGACTCGTTCGATCAGAAGGCCTCGGCCAAGATCGACATCCTGTGGGTGATCGACAACTCGGGCACCATGCGGGAAGAGCAGGACAACCTGGCTAACAACTTCCAGGCTTTCATCTCGATCATCGAGGCCTCCAGCGTCGACTACCAGATCGGTGTCATCTCGACCGACATGGTCAAAGCGGACCAATCCGGCAGGCTGCAGGGCTCGCCCAAGATCATCACGCCCGGCGCCAATGCCGCGACACAGTTCGCCGCCAACGTCAAGGTAGGCACAGACGGCGCCGGCAACGAGCGCGGTCTGGAAGCGGCATTCAAGGCGCTATCCGAGCCGCTTATCTCGGGCGACAACTCGGGCTTCCTGCGCGACGGGGCCGGATTGGCCGTCATATTCGTCTCGGACGAGGACGACAAGTCGTACGGCATGGTTTCGTTCTTCCAACGCACCTTCGAGCAGATGAATGGCGTCGGAAACGAAAACCGGGTGGTAGCGGGCGCCATCGTCGGTGACCAGCCGGATGGCTGCTCGAACCCCAACACCGGCTCGGCCCAACCCGGCACGCGCTACCAGATGCTGGTGCAGAACGTCGGGGGCAGCATCGGCTCGATCTGCGCCGATGATTTCAGCCAGACTTTAAATCAACTCGGACTGACGGTGGCGGGCCTGGATCGCAGGTTCAGCCTGTCGGACGAAAGCCCTGCTGAAGACACTATTGGAGTGAAAGTAGACGGAAAGGATGTTGCGAAAGACTACCAGGAAGGCTGGCAGTTCGAGAACGGCAGCATATTCTTCAACGGCAGCTATGTGCCCCCGCCGGGCTCGACGATCGAGGTAAGCTACCTGCACCCCGAGCGTACCTTCACACTTACCCAGGTCCCCGTTCACGATCCCGCCGAACCCGGCAAGGACATCGACGTGACCGTCTACTCGCCTACGGCCTTAGACTGCGATTCAAGCCAGGATTGTTCGTCCGGGCAGATGTGCTCGGCCGAGGCACGCAAGTGCGGCGGGCAGCCGATCTCTTACAACCTGGCCACCGGCTGGGTGTTGGAGAACACAACCAGCGGCGGCGAGGAACAGTATATCGTCGCCTTCGAGGGAGAATATTACCCCGAGGGCGGCTCGACCGTGCAGGTTAAATACGCTTGCAAAGGCGGTTGCAAGTGAGTCGCGCGAGGAAAGGAACGCAAGACATGAAAAAGTCGGGTATGATTATATTGTTCGTTCTTGCGGCAGTCTTTCTTTTCGGCGCCTGCAAGAAATCCGGAGGCGGAGCCGAGTGCCAGAAGGACGGTGACTGCCCGGCAAACTGGATCTGCGACATATACGGCAAATACTGCCGTTGTGTCAACGACGAAGCCTGCGATACGACCGCGGGCGAACGTTGCACCACCAGCGGCACCTGCGAGGTATACACGGGTTGCAAGAGCGACCTGGAGTGCGGAGGCTGCCGGCGTTGCGAAACCACTTCGGGCGAGTGCCTGTGCACCGAGGACTGCGGCTGCGCCGAGGGAGAAAAGTGCAACGCCTCGGGCTACTGCCAGCCCAGTTCCGGCTGCTTCGACAACGCCGACTGCGCCCAGGGCGAGATCTGCAACACGCCCACCAAGAAATGCATCCCGGCTAACACCTGCACCACCAAGATGCAATGCCCCTTGGGAAAAATCTGCACGGGCGGGACATGCGTGGACGGTTGCGAGGACCACGGCGATTGTCCCTGGGTCGGCGACGTCAAGTACGCCTGTATGAACGGAAGCTGCGTGGCGGGAGTCTGCGGAGACGACACCTTCTGCGGCTTCATAGAGTACTGCAACAACGGTAACTGCCTGAGCGCCTACGACGACCAGTTCGCGCCTTACTGCAAGCCATGCGATGGAGCAGACATCGAGGGCTGCGGCCCGCGGTCCAATCCGTGCCTGATATATCCTTACGAGCCTCCCGAGCCTTTCGCCCAGAACAGCGATGAGTACTGCGCCGTCGACTGTTCTGAAGGCCAGCGTTGCCCCAACGGGTTCGATTGCAGCACGATCATCTCGGTCAAGCAGACCGACATCTGTCAGAACGACTCGGACTGCCCCGGAGGGCTGCCGTGCCTCAAAAGTGCTGAGGAAGATCAGGGTTTCTGCCCGTGTAAACCGATCGTCAATGGCTGCCCGGCAAACACCTGCTTGTTGGATACCTGCGGACCAAGTTTACACAAGTGCTTCGCACTCGGAATGGCGGGAATCGACCTGCCTTGCACCACGGACGCCGACTGCCATCTTTGCGGCGTAACCATGGACAGTTGCTCTACTGACAGCGACTGCAGAGCCATCGAGTGCGAGTTGTACGACGGCGTCGATTACGGCGGCTGCGTTTCGGCCAAGGGCTGCGGCCTGCAGGAAGGCTATCATTGTCCTCCCTGACGGCGGTCGAATCACGAAGGGGAAAGGTGCCGATGCGAACAAAAACGGCCATAGTGATCGCACTGTTTTCGGCGGCGGCGCTTTTAGCATGTGAAGATGTGCGCTTTACGGACAACCCGTTGCAGATCGATACATTTCAGCAGACGCCCTTGCCGACGGTCGACATCCTGTGGGTGGTGGACAACTCGGGAACCATGCGGGAGGAACGCGTCGAATTGGGCAACAAGTTCGATCAGTTCATGTCGCAACTCGAGGAAGTCGGCGCCGATTATCACATCGGTGTCGTTTCAACCGATACCACGGATCCGACCCACTCCGGGCGACTGCAGGGCGATCCCCGGGTGATCACGCCCGAGACACAGGACGCCAAGCAGGTCTTCATCGCCAACGTCGATCTTCCAGAGACGGCCGATCGCACCGAGCGCGGGCTGGACGCAATGCGCATGGCTCTGTCAGATGAACTGCTTTCAGGCTACAACAATGATTTCTTGCGATCAGAGGCAACGCTTTTAGTAATCGTTGTCAGCGACGAGGACGATCACTCGATCGGCCCGACGCGCTACTACTCCCGCTGGCTAGAACACCTCAAGGGCAAGGGAGAAGAGAACCTGGTCAGCTTCTCGGCCATAGTAGGCCAGCGGCCGACGGGCTGCCAGGGGGCCGAGAAGGGCGAGCGCTACCTGCAAGTCGAGGAAGTTACCGGCGGGCTGTTCTACTCGATCTGCGAACAGGACTACGGCCCGGTGGTGCAGGCGCTGGGGATATCGGCCGCAGGCATGCGCAGGAAGTTCTACCTGAGCGAACAGCCCAAGCTGGACACCATGAGAGTCATGGTTTTCGCGCCCGACACGGCCGGTTGCACCAAGAGCGACGATTGCGCGCAGGGCGATGTGTGCACCGCCGACGGGCACTGCGCAGACGATCTCGACAACATCAGTGACGGAGGCGTCTGGACCTACGAGGGCGGAGACAACGCCGTCTTCTTCTCGGAGAGCTACCTGCCGCCGGCCGGGTCGAACATCTACGTGGCCTATTTCCGGGGAACGCAATGAAAACTTCGTACCCTGCCTTTATCGTGCTGCTCGCTTTTTACGGCCTGATTCCGGGGTGCAAAAGTTCGAGCACTTTCGAGGGAGAATGCAAGCGCGATAGCGACTGCGCGCAGTACGAGCGCTGTGACACGCGTGACTACCGCTGCGTGTGTAAATCTGACGAAGCCTGCGCCCCCGGCGAGGTATGCAACGCCGGCGGATCTTGCCAGCGCAAAACGGAGTGCTTCTCCAACTACGACTGCGCCACGGGCACCGTCTGCGACATCGACTCCGGCGAGTGCATCGGGGCCAATTCGTGCACGACCGATTTCCAGTGTGAGATCGGACAGATTTGCGAAAACAACCTCTGCCGGCTGGGCTGCCGCGAGACCGCCGACTGCGATCTCGAGAAGCGCGAGGTGTGCGTCTCGGGAGAGTGCCGCCTGGGCCTGTGCGAGAGCAACAGTTACTGCGAGTTCGGGGACGTCTGCGTGGCGCAGACGCACGCCTGCGTGGCGCCGCAGGATCCGCACTGCGTCAAGGACTGCAGTCCGACCTGCGATCAGTGCGGGGAAGACACCGGCATCGGTCCCTGCAACGACCCGGCCAACGTTTGCGTGCGCAGCGGAAATATCGCCTACTGCTGGGTAGCCTGCACAACAAACGAAGAATGTCCCTCGGGCTACCAGTGCGTACCCACTACGGTCTCATGGAGCCCGGCCTGCCAGAGTGATGCCGACTGCACCAGCGTCCCCGCTCCGGACGATCGGGTGATCAACCTCTGCGACGGCACCAACGGCGGCCAGAACATAGGCCGCTGCAGGCTGAACAAGCAACCCTGCTGGACGGACGCTGATTGCTATCCCTTCGTGACGACCTGCCTGGCCCAAAAGTGTATTTTCGCCTATCACTGCCGCCCCCCCGAGGGCTGCCAGTAGACCGGCACTCAACGACAAGTCATGCGCTGGACGTATTTTCCGGCCTGGTCAGCATCGAGGTACCTACCCTCGCGGGCGATCTCGACTCCTCGCAGGAAAACCCTGCGCGCCATGCCTGAGACGCGTTTTCCCTCGTAGGGGCTCCAGTCGCAGACGGTCTGGAGTTTTGCCGCACGCAGGCTGCGCCGCTTATGCGGGTCCCATATGACCAGATCCGCATCGGCGCCTTTCTGTAGAGTACCCTTGTTTGGGAAGAGGCCGAACAGACGCGCCGGGCCCTCGGAATGCAGCCGGACCCACTGGTTTAGAGACAGCTTTCCGCTGGCCGGGCCCAGCGTGTAGCTGATGGGCAGCGAAGTCTCCACGCCCGGCAATCCGTAAGGAATCTTCTCGAAGTCGCCCTGCCAGCTTTCCTTCTGGGCGCGGTTGAACGTGCAATGGTCTGTTGCGATGGCTTGCAGCCAGCCGCGGGATAAAGCCTGCAACAATCCGCGCCGCTCGGCCGGACCGCGCAGCGGCGGGCAGCACCCGAACAGTTGCCCGTTTTTTCCCGCAAGCAGCTTCTTGTCGAGGACGAGATAGTGCGGGCATGTCTCTCCGCTGACCCGCAACCCGCGACGCCGGGCCGCGCCGACGAGCCGGGCGGCCCCGGCCGTCGAAAGATGAACCAAATGCAGGCGGGCGCCTGCAATCTCGGAAAGCTTGATGACCCGGGCAACGGCCTCTTCCTCGACGGCAGGGGGGCGGGCACTGGCCAGGGCCGCGGCGCCGCTCTCGGTGTCACGCACCAGTCGGCTAAAGTAATTGATCAGTGAATCATTCTCGGCATGGACGCAGGCAAGCAGGCCGTGTTCGCGGCAGGCCCGCATGACCTCGACCAGCATCCCGTCGTCGGCCTGCCAGCCGCGCTCGGCGTAGATCATGAACATCTTCACGGACGGCGAACCGAGCCTGGCGAGTTCTGCAAGTTGTACGCGCCATTCCGGGCGCCAGGAGATCAGCACGTTGTGCAGGCCATAGTCCACCTTGACGGCGCCGTCGGCGACCTTGCGACGCGCCTTGAAGGCATCCAGCGGCGACTGGTCGGGCTGCGGGGCGGTGTAGTCGATGACGGTCGTGACGCCTGCGGCTGCGGCCGCGCGCGTGCCGCTGCCGAAGTCGTCCGTGGTGGTCATGCCGGGGCGGATGGTGAGATCGAAGTGCACGTGCGGATCAATCGCCCCCGGAATGACCAGACAATCGGCGGCGTCGACGACACGCCCGGCCGCCGAACGATCCTTGCGATCCAGACGACCGAGGTGGGCTACCTTTCCGCCGCTAACGCCCAAGTCGGCGCGAAGGCGGCGACGGCCGGTGAGCAATGTTCCACCCATGACAGCCAGATCATATGACAAGGGTTTCTTCCTTCCATTCGCTTGGCCAAGAAGTATCCAGAATCTCCCATGAGCCGAAAGAGTTGTCAACGCGGGGAACCTTTCCGTAAAATATTATGTCATACTAAAAACTGGGGAGAATGAAAGAGTGGAGCAAAGGTTTATATAGCCATGAGGCGCCGAAAAACCGAGCTACTTCCGCTGCTTATCGCGACAGGCCTGTTCTTGCCGATGGGCTTTGGGCCTTTCTTTGTGATGTCCGCGCCTAAGAGTGAATCGCTGCCCATAGTCCGGCTGAAAATTCTCGAAGGAATTGACAGATCGTACACCGGCAGGTACGCCAACGATCCTCGCTTCGACGAACTTATCGGCGCGCTGCAAGATATGAGGGAGCGGGCTATAAGCGCGACCCGGCAGAGAACCGGGATCCTTTTCGAAAACACCCAAAGCTTCGTAATCAGGCTGGTCGACGCGGATAGGCCTCATTTCGGGGCCTCCATCCGGACGGTTCGCGGCCAGAGCGGCCGGGTGAACCTGATCAGCCTTTCCTCCGAGCAACTGGTGTCCGGTGTAATGGACATCCAAGCTTCACTGGCCCACGAGTTCATACACGGCGTCATGCGTGAGATGATGGGATCAGAGCGATACTACGCCATGCCCCGTTGGATCAGGGAGGGTTTCGCCGTCTGGGGGGCGGGCCAGCTGCGGGAGAGGTGTAAGAACTTGGTGGCTGCGTCCTTTCTGGACAATCTCGATGCGCGTGCACTCGTTTGCGAAGTTGGGCGTTCGAGATACCCTGCGGACGAGTACTTGACGGATGCAATGCTGTTCGAGTACGTCAGCCAGAACCACGGCACCAATGCCATAAAATCGCTTCTGGCCGAATTGATGGCGGGTCACGATTACACCAGCGCTTTCGAGAGTGCTACCGGCTTGAGTTGGAACGAGCTGACATTGCGACGTGAGAGCTTTGCGCAGATGTACCTCGAGAGTGTAATTTTCGAAAGCGGCCTTGTGCTCTTCCAGGATGCCGGGCGGCTACACGAGACCGGGGACACTCCGGGCGCCATCCAACTGCTGACAAGACTTGTATCCGGACCATACGATTCGTTGTTGCAACCCAACGCCTGGTTCTGGATCGGACGCTGGCGGTTCGAGCAATGCAGCTATGCTCTGTCCGCGGAGGCGTTCACTTCAGTACTGAATCGCTTCCCCGACAACCTCGGCCTTAGGCAACTAAGTCGCCTGTGGCTTTCCGAATGCCTGGCCCGCGTGGATAATCACAAGCCTTCCATGCTGGCGGATCAGTAAAGATCTTCTCCCGAAATGCTTTCGAAGTTACTGTTGACGGGAATACGGCAACCGGCGAAGCTGGCATGCGTCGCGGAATCGGAGGACTGACATATGGGTCGAATGGGTTCAGTAGTCATTATGATTGCCCTCGTGCTTGGGGTCGCTTGCGACAAGAAAGAGAAACAGACGGCCGTAAACGAGGCTCCGGTCGAACGTGACAAGGCGCCGGCGACACCGCTGAAAAAGAAGGAGCCGGTCGAGTCCCCCGCCAAGGCGCAGTGTAACAAGATTCTAGATAAATGTTTTGTGGCGATTAAGCCGGCCATGGAGTTGCTGGGAATAAGTAACCCATCGACAATAGAGGCAGACTACAAGAAATCGGCCACAACCTTCCTGACACGCTGTGCCAATCTCGAGGAGGATAAACGCGCTTGTCTCGAAAAGGCCGAAAATCCGGTCAGTGCAATCGATATCTGCAAGGTGAACGCGGGCAAGAAACCCGCCGAGAAATTGTGGGCGCCGGGCCTTCAGCGATACATCAAGCTCTTCGAGACACAGGCGCTGTCTGCGGGACAAAGCAAGAAGATCCTGGCCGGCCTGCGCGGCAGGTGGGTCTGCGACTGGAAGGAGGCCAAGACGCGCCTGACCTGGACGATCAGGAAGAACGGCGAGGTGGCCGAGAAGAGACGCGGCCCGGACGGCAAGGTCAGCCGGAAGCACTTCAAGATCTCGTTTATAGACAAGGACCGGATGAAGGTGCACTGGAGTGAGCAATCCTTTCAAGATTTCAACTTCCTGAGAGTCGGCCGGCGTGTCTTTTTCGCCGGAGGCAATCTGGTCTACAATTTCTACACCATCAAGAACAAGAAGTCCTTCGTCGTACGGGATTCGGGAGATTATATCTTTTTCGACAATGGAAAGTGCAAGGTCGCAAACATTCGAGGCCTGCTGATAGATGGAAAGTGCTCTTATGCCCGCAAGCGGGGGCGAAAGATCTTCGGGGTCAGCTGGCACTATCCCGGACAGGTGTTTTTAGACGGCAAACCGAGGGTGCAGGAGAGAGCCTATTTCCTGGTCGGCAATAACCTGGTTGACGAGAGGCTTTACAGGTCCTCGCGCTTCACCAAGAAGTGAGTTCTGGCGCCACTCCGGGATACTGATGTTCCGGATCTCCTTGTCTGGCCGTTCAATAGTTGATACCTTTTCGAGGCATTGCGAAGAACACTTAAAGCCCATGAGCAGTTTGGAGCTTATTCCCTTATTCGGCGCCTGGCGGTAGGGGGGATGGGAGAGATCTGGCTTGCCGAGCGCAGGGGCATTTCCGGCTTCTCCAAGCGTGTAGTTGTCAAAACCATCCTCGATGCCTACTCCGACGATCCCGAACTGGTCGAGATGTTCTTGCGAGAGGGCCGCATTGCCGCCGGACTGACGCATCCCAACATCGCCCAGACCTTCGATCTCGGGCGCGAAGGCGAAACCTATTTTATCGCCATGGAGCACGTCGACGGTCGTGACCTCAGAGATCTGCTTATTAGCAACATCGAGTTGGGCCGGCAAATACCGCTCAACCTCGTGCTGTGCATTATCGCCGAGGTATGCGAGGGTCTGCATCATGCCCACAGTTGGAAGACTCCCGACGGTCAGCCAGCGGGGATAATCCACCGGGATATCAGTCCTCAGAACATCCTGGTGACGTTCGACGGGGGAGTGAAGATCGTCGATTTCGGTGTGGCCAAGGCGGCCCACATGGCGTCCAAGACGAGATCGGGAGTGCTCAAGGGCAAGTACTCCTACATGTCACCCGAGCAAATACGCGGAAAGAAGATGGACGGCCGGGCCGACCTGTTCTCGTTGGGCGTCGTCATGTACGAAACCGTCACCGGCCGGCGCCTTTTCAAGCGTGAGAGCGAGGTGTCGACCCTGGACGCCGTCCTGCATGCCCAGGTTCCACAGCCCACGCGCATCGACGGAACGGTGCCGGCGGACGTCGAAGCCATCATCATGAAGGCTCTCGCACCCAATCCCGACGAGCGCTTTCAGACGGCCCGCGAGATGCAGTTGGTCATAGAAGACACCATGCTTGCCTCGGGTTTGACCGCTTCTTCGGCCTACCTGTCGACATACATGCACGATCTGTTCGGAGAGAACGGCTCGGATGAGGACGAGGCGTCTGCCGCTCGCTTGAGCAGGCTGATGGACGATCTGCCGGGGGCAGAAGAGGAAGCCCCTCAACTTACGAGGACAGAACCATTCATCAACGGATCGAGCTTCATGGGCAAGCGACCACATGAGCCGACCCGCAACCTTCTGGCGCCGGCGTCCGAAGTCGTCCAGAAAAAGTTCAGCAAGTCGTGGATCGTCCTGGGCTTCAGCTTCATCCTGGTGGCAACTTCCAGCTGGTACCTGGTGTCTGTCTACCTCGGCAAGAACAATTCCAGCCGGGTAGAAGATTCCGGCATTGTAGCTGACGATGCGGGCTCAGCAAGCCGGCAAATCGATGGGGGCGGGTCAAGTACGCCAATCGCACCGGGGGTGCCTGGGATCCCTGATGGTAGAAAAAGCGACTGGCCGGATGCAGGAAATGGGGGAGCGGACGGCGACGTACCGAACCCCGAAGACGTCCGGCACGAGTTGCCTGCCGATCGGCGTGTGGCCAAGCACATTCTGCCGCGGCATTCTACCGGCCTGCTCTCGGTCACCACCGATCCGCCGGCGGACATCTTCCTGGGCCGGAGAAAACTGGGGCGCGGCTCTATTCACAACCTGAAGGTCCCGGCCGGAAACCAGCGCCTGAGGGCCGTTGTGCGCAAGGGGATATCGAAAACGCTGGCCGTGCGCATAGCCCGAGGCCGCCACCTGGTCAAGAACATCGTTTTCAAGAAAGGCACCCTGTTGATCGTGGTCCGGCCCTGGGCCGATGTGTGGGTCGACGGCAAGATGGTGGGTCAGGCACCCATGAAACCCATCAGCCTGCTGGAAGGCACTCACAAGGTCAGCCTGGTCAACTCCGATCTGAAGAAAAAAGTAGAAAGAAAGGTCAGGATCGAAGCGGGGCGCGAAAAACGGATCACGGCCGATCTACGTTGATCCACTCCCGGTTGCATCGTCGCCCATCTTCGCCTGTGCCATCAGGAAAGCCCCGACGGCGGTGGGATCGAGTTGCGTGCCCGATACCTCCCTGATAATGCGCAGCGCCGAACTGGCAGAGCGCGGATTGCGATAAGGCCTGCTGGACGTCATGGCATCATAGGTATCGGCGACGGCGATGATCCTGGCCTGCATTGGAATATTATCGCCGGAAAGACCAGCGGGGTAACCCTTGCCATCGATCCGTTCATGGTGATGACGGATGAGTGGAATCAGGTGCGCGTAGGCCTCCATGTGCCTGACTATGTCGGCGCCGATGTCGGGATGGCTCTGAATGTGTTTGTACTCTTCGTCGGTCAACTTGCCTTCCTTGTTCAACACGTCTTCCCGTATTCCGATTTTCCCCAGGTCGTGAAGTCTGGCCGCATCTTTGAGATCGGTGAGTTTGTCGCCGCGCAGACCCATCTCGCACCCGATCTGCGCGCTGTATTCGGCGACCCTGTCGGAATGACCACGCGTGTAGGCATCGCGTGCCTCGAGAGCGGTTATCATGCTGGTCAGAGTTTGCAGGTATGCCTTCTTCAACTGCTGCTGGGCCTGGTGAAGCTCTTTATTCGAGGCCAGGACCTGTTCCATCAACAACCGGCGTTCGACAGAAAGCTCGTTCTTCTCGCCGGCCAGGCGCACTTTCTCTTCGACGATCGCCAGGTCCTCGAATGGTTTCAGCAGGTAGTCGTAAGCCCCCAGGCGCATTGCCTCGATGGCGCTCTCCAGCGAGGCATAGCCGGTAATGATGATGACCTCAATCTCGGGATCGAGCGCCTTGACCTGCTTCAGCAGGTCGACGCCGGACATGCCCGGCAGATTCTTGTCGACCAGCATAATGTTCGGCGGCTGCCTGGTGAGAAATGGCACGGCCTCTTCGGCGGTCTTGGTAAGAGCCAGCGCAAACGAATTTCCCAGGGCCTCTTCGAGAACGAGGCGCACCACGTCCTCATCGTCGACGATCAGGACCCTGCTCGTTCCCGCAGGTCCGTGGTATTCGAGCTGATCTGCTACGCGGGTGCTCAAGCCGATCCTTCTGCCGGATGCATGGCGGCCGGTGTCAGTCGTTGGTTTCCTTGTACTCGGCGTCGATGACATCCCCGTCACTCGACGACGCGTCACCATGCGGCGCGGCTCCAGCGGGGTTCGCTGAAGCGCCGGCTCCCGGAGGAGGAGGAGCAGCCCCG
The DNA here is from genome assembly GCA_035528415.1 of Myxococcota bacterium. Lineage (GTDB taxonomy): Bacteria > Myxococcota > B64-G9 > B64-G9 > B64-G9 > DATKYQ01. Next base: position 18,153 of record DATKYQ010000013.1, read on the forward strand.
GCTCCTGCACCGGAAACACCCTGGTAAAGGGCCTCGCCCATTTTCTGGCTGGCCTGCATCAAATCGTCGGAGGCCTTTTTAATGGATTCCGCCTCGCCCTTCGAAAGGGCTTCCTTGAGATCCTTGAGCCGGGCATCGATGGTCGAAACCACATCCGCTGGGAGCTTTTCCTTGTACTCGGCGAGTGTCTTTTCGGTCTGGTATGCCAGTTGGTCGCCCCGGTTCCTGACTTCGATCTCCTCGCGGCGCTTCTTGTCGTCTTCGGCGTGTATCTGGGCCTCCTTGACCTTTTGATCGATATCATTCTTGTTCATGCCGCTGGAAGCAGTGATGGTGATGTGCTGTTCGCGCGCGGTGGCCTTGTCCTTGGCGCTGACGTTCACGATACCGTTGGCGTCGAGGTCGAAGGTGACCTCTACCTGCGGCATGCCGCGCGGGGATGGGGGAATGCCGTCCAGCATGAACTTGCCCAGGGTGCGATTGTCGGCCGCCATCTCACGCTCGCCCTGGAGAACATGAACCTCAACCGACGTCTGCCCATCGGCGGCGGTAGAGAATATCTCGCTCTTGCGCGTGGGAATCGTGGTGTTGCGCTCGATCAGCCTGGTCATGACGCCGCCCAGCGTCTCGATTCCCAAAGACAACGGCGTGACGTCCAAAAGCAGCAGATCTTTGACGTCGCCGGACAGGACACCGGCCTGCAGCGCGGCTCCGTCGGCAACGACCTCGTCGGGATTGACCGAACGGTTGGGCTCTTTGCCAAAGAACTTCTTCACTTCTTCCTGGACGCGCGGGATTCTTGTAGAGCCGCCGACCATGACTACCTCGTCAATATCACCAGGCTTCTTCTTGGCGTCGTCGAGGGCCTTTTTAAGCGGACCGAAGGAACTCATGATCAGGTCTTCGCAAAGGGATTCCAGCTTTGCCCGGGTGAGCTTCAAGTTCATGTGCTTGGGGCCGCTCTGGTCGGCGGTCAGGAAAGGCAGGTTGATATCCGTCTCGAGAGCCGAACTGAGTTCGATCTTGGCCTTCTCGGAGGCTTCTTTGAGACGCTGGATGACCATCTTGTCCCCGGAAACGTCGATGCCCTGGTCTTTCTTGAACTCCGCTACCAGATAGTCGATGACGCGCTGATCGATGTTGTCGCCTCCGAGATGGGTGTCGCCATTAGTCGATATGACCTCGACGACATTCTCGCCGACCTCAAGAATCGAGATATCGAAAGTGCCGCCGCCGAAGTCGTATACGGCTATGACCTCGTCTTTCTTCTTGTCGAGGCCGTAGGCCAAGGCCGCCGCTGTGGGTTCGTTGACTATACGCTTGACGTCTAGGCCGGCGATGGTGCCGGCATCCTTGGTCGCCTGGCGTTGACTGTCGTTGAAGTAGGCCGGTACGGTAATGACGGCCTCTGTGACCTCGGATCCCAGGTAGGCCTCTGCCGCCCGCTTCAGCTTCTGGAGAATCTTGGCACTGATCTCGGGTGGGGTCAGCGTCTTGCCCATGACCTGCACATGGGCGTCGTTGTTGGCTGCCTTAATCACCTTGTAGGGCACCAGCTTGATTTCCTCGCTGACCTCGCTGAACTTGCGGCCCATGAAGCGCTTGATGCTGTAGACCGTGTTTTCGGGGTTGGTGATAGACTGGCGCCGGGCGACCTGGCCGACGAGTATCTCGCCCTCTTTCTGGTAGGCGACCACGGAAGGCGTGGTGCGGCTGCCTTCCTCGTTGGTGATGATCTTGGGAACACCACCCTCCATGACTGCGACTACCGAGTTGGTCGTGCCGAGATCGATTCCAATGCACTTACTCATCTCAACCCTCCGAAATAGTTGCGTATTTTCAGACGAAGAACTCCACGTCGTAAAAATAATCATGTTGTCCGGCATGTCAAGGTTCTTTTTTCATGTTTGCATCTCAGGATGAATGGTGCGTAGATTAGCGGCCGATTGACTGCCACTGAGGGTGCCCATGTCCAGCAAGGTGTTTTTTCACGACGCTAGATCCAGCGCCAAGAAAAACAGGCTCGATAAAGTTCGGTCGCTCTTCAAACACGCGGGCTTTGGCAGGTTGATCAACTCCAGGGACAAGGTAGCCGTTAAGATACACTGGGGCGAACCGGGCAACGTGGGCTTCTTGGCTCCGCCATACATCAGGGCCGTCGTTGGATTAGTCAAGGATGCCGGCGGGTTACCATTCGTGACGGACACCAACACCCTGTATTCGGGCATGCGGCGCAATGCCGTAGAAAACCTTCGAGCTGCCGCCATCAACGGCTTCACCGCAGAGACCATTGGAGCGCCGCTTGTCGTAGCCGACGGCCTGCTCGGACGGGACTTTCGCAGGGTGGATCTGCCGGGATCGTCGGTGGGGGAGGCCAGGATCGCTAGTGCAATCATTGAGGCGGACGCGATGATTGTCTGCAGTCATGTTAAGGGACATATGCTCTTCGGTTACGGCGGTGCTTTGAAAAACCTGGGGATGGGATGCGCGGTACCGGCGGGCAAGCAGGTTTTGCATTCCGATGTGCATCCATGTGTGGATCCGAAAGTTTGCCAGGGAGACGCTATCTGCGTTACGAGATGTCCCGAGCGTTGCATCGAGATGGTCCCGCGCAACGCATCTCGGCCACGGGGCAAGAAAGTCGCCCTGATAGACCAGGAGCGCTGCATCGGCTGCGGTGAATGCACGTCCGCTTGTCCACATCAGGCCATTCCGATCAACTGGAGAACGTCGACGGAAGCGATCCAGCGTAAGACTTCCGAGTATGCCTACGCCGCGGTTCGTGACAAGCCCGGAAGGGTAGGCTACCTGAATTTCATCATCCAGGTGACCCCCGATTGCGACTGCTGTGACTGGAACGACACGCCCTTCGTGCCCGACGTAGGTTTTGCCGCATCGCTCGATCCCGTGGCCCTGGACGCGGCCTCGATCGACCTGGTTGCAAAAACTCCACCCTCTCCGTTGAGCAAGGCCACAGGATGCATTGGAGATCCCTGGCGGGCTGTTTACGATGTCGACTACAGGCGAATCCTCGCATTCGCGGAAGAAACCGGCTTGGGAACAAGCGATTACGAGCTTGTCAGGTTGTAGGCTGCTGGGGGCGGTTCTTTGGCTCTGTAGGCGTATGTTCCGTGGGGGCCTTGCGGCGATTAGCGGATTTCTTCTTGGGTTGCAAGGCTACTTCGAGAACCTCGTGGAAGTTCTCGACGAAAATAATCTGCAGCTTTTCGAGAACCTTTGGGGGAATGTCTTCCAGATCCTTCTTGTTGCGGGCCGGGAGAATCACGCGCGAGATTCCACTTCGGGCGGCCGCCAAGATCTTTTCTTTGACGCCGCCGACCGGAAGCACCTTGCCCCGCAGGGTTATCTCGCCGGTCATCGCCAGGTCGGGCATCACCGGACGATCGGTCAACAACGACGCCATGGCCGTTCCCAGGGTGATGCCCGCCGAGGGGCCGTCCTTGGGGATGGCTCCCGCCGGGACGTGCACGTGAATGTCGTACTTGTTGAAAAAGTTCTCGTCTATGCCCAGCTCGCTGGCATGCGAGCGGATGTAGCTGAAGGCGGCCTGGGCGGATTCGTTCATCACCTCGCCCAGCTTGCCGGTGATCGAAAGCTTCTTGCCCCCCGGCATGCGTGTCGCCTCTATGAACAGGATCTGGCCTCCGACGGCCGTCCAGGCCAGCCCGATGGCGACGCCCGGGATGTCTGTCCTCTCGGCCAGTTCCGGCATGAACTTCTCGGGGCCCAGGTACTTGTGTAGATCGGCCGGCTCCACGCCGACGCTCTCTTCGTGGCCGGTGGCCACGCGCATCGCAATCTTGCGGCAGACGTTGGCAATTTCGCGCTCGAGGTTGCGAACGCCGGCCTCACGCGTATATGACTCGACGATCTTCTGTATGGCGGCATCGGAGAAGGCCAGGTGGTCCCGGCTGATGCCATGCGCCTCTAGCTGCTTGGGAACAAGGTGCCGCCTGGCGATCTCGATCTTCTCCTCGACGATGTAGCCGGGCAGTTCGAGTACCTCCATACGGTCCATGAGCGGGCTGGGAATCGGGTCGAGCAGGTTGGCCGTCGTGATGAAAAGCACCCGCGACAGGTCGAAAGGCAGATCGAGATAGTGATCCGTGAAGCTGAAGTTCTGTTCCGGATCCAGGACTTCCAGAAGCGCCGAGGTGGGGTCGCCACGGAAGTCGGCGCCCAGCTTGTCGATTTCGTCGAGCATGATCAGCGGGTTGTTTGAATCGGTCTTACGCATGGAGCGGATAATCCTGCCCGGCAAGGCGCCGACGTAGGTCCTGCGGTGTCCCCGTATCTCGGCTTCGTCGCGCACCCCTCCCAGGCTCATGCGCTCGAACTTGCGGCCCATGGCCCTGGCGATGGAGCGGCCGAGCGAGGTCTTGCCCACGCCGGGAGGCCCGACGAAGCACAGGATCGGTCCCTTCATGTCGTCCTTGAGCTTGCGCACGGCCAGGTACTCGAGGATTCGCTCCTTGGGTTTATCGAGAGCATAGTGATCCTCGTCGAGCACTGCATGGACTTGGTCGATATTGAGGTTGTCCTTAGTGCTCTTGGACCACGGCAGCTCGCACAGCCAGTCGAGATAAGTACGCGCGACCGTGTACTCGGCGCTTTCCGGGTGCATGCGACTGAGCCTGGCAAGCTCTTTGTCGGCTTCCTTGCGCGCCTCTTCGGGCATGCCCGCATCGATGATACGCTTCTCGATCTCTTCGGTTTCGCGCGAGGAAGATTCGTCTTCTCCCAGCTCCTTCTTGATGGCCTTCATCTGCTGCCGGAGGTAGTAGTCGCGCTGGCTCTGATCTATCTGGCTCTTGATCTCGTCCTGGATCTTACTGCCCAATTCGAGCACCTGGATCTCACGGCCGAGCAGGTGCGCGACTTTTTCGAGACGTTCGTTAATATCGAGCACCTGAAGCACGGACTGCATATCCTCGAGCTTCAGATTGAGATTGGTGGCAACGAAATCCGCCAGCATGCCGGGATCATCGATGTTCTGGGCCGCTATCTGGGTTTCACCAGGCAAAATGGGAGAGTTCTCGATCAGTATGCTGAATTGCTGGCGGATGTTCTGCACTAAGGCATCGACCTTGACGCCGGGAGCCAGGATGTTCTCCAGGGGCTCGATCTCGGCCGTGAAGAAAGGATCGTCGGAGATGAAACGTTTGATCCTGATGCGCTGGATTCCCCTTACCAGTACTCTGATGCTGTCGTCTGGAAACTTCAGCATTTTCAGGATGGTTCCGACCGAACCCATGTGATAGAGGTCGTCCTCTCCCGGATCTTCCTTGGATGGATCTTTCTGGGCCACCACTCCCAGCAGGCGGTTGCCGCTCAGGACACTGTCGACCAGCTTCACCGAGCGACCCCTGGCAATCATCAGGGGCAAGACTACCGACGGATAGAGCACGGTGTTACGCACAGGAAGAATAGCAAGCTGCCTCGGTATGCCATCTTTTTCACCCGCCATGTTTTTTTCTTCGTCGCTCATCCAGGCCTCTCTGTTTCCGGTCCCCGAAAAGACAGCTTGCAACTACTAATATGTTCACATACGGCTTCCGTGCAAGCATATTCTAAAAAAAAACCGGGAAGACACACTTGTCTTCCCGGACGTTACTTCGATTTATAACTCTAGGTCAATAACCCATGCCGTCCATGCCGCCGCCCATGCCGCCGCCCATGCCGCCACCTGCCGGCATCGACTCTTTCTTCTCGGGCTTCTCGCTGATCATCACATCTGTGGTGATCATCATGCTGGCGACACTGGCCGCGTTCTGCAACGCGGTTCTGACGACTTTGGTCGGATCGAGCACGCCGGCCTTGATCAGGTCGCCGTATTTCTCGGTCTGGGCATTGAATCCGAAGTCACCCTTGCCCTCGCGCACCTTCTCGAGCACCACGGACCCTTCCAGGCCCGTGTTGATGGCGATCTGGCGCAGCGGCTCCTCGATGGCCTTGGCGAGAATGTCGACGCCCGCCTGGCGCTCGGGGCTAACCTCCATCTTTTTGAGCTTGTCCTGCGCCCGCAGCAAGGCCACGCCGCCACCTACCACGATGCCTTCCTCGACTGCAGCCCGGGTTGCATTGAGCGCATCCTCGACCCTGGCCTTTTTCTCCTTCATTTCGGTCTCGCTCACGGCGCCTACCCGGATGACGGCCACACCGCCAGCCAGCTTGGCCAGACGCTCTTGCAGCTTCTCTTTGTCATAGTCGCTGGTAGTGTCGTCGATCTGTGTGCGGATCTGCTTGATGCGCCCGGCGATGTCGCCCTGCTTGCCCGAGCCGCTGATGATGGTCGTGTTGTCCTTGTCGACAGTGAGCCGCTTGCAACTGCCCAGGTCTTTGAGACTGATGTTTTCGAGCTTGATGCCCAATTCTTCCGCGAACATCTGCCCACCCGTGAGAATGGCGATATCCTCCAGCATGGCCTTGCGCCGATCTCCGAAGCCGGGCGCCTTGACCGCGGCGCAGGCGAGCGTGCCGCGCAGCTTGTTGACCACCAACGTGGCCAGGGCCTCGCCCTCGATGTCCTCGGCGATGATCAAAAGCGGCTTGCCGGCGCGAGCCACCTGCTCCAGCAACGGAAGCATGTCCTTCATGTTGCCGAGCTTCTTCTCGTGGATGAAGATGTATGGTTCTTCCAGTTCGACCATCATCTTCTCGGGATTGGTCACGAAGTACGGCGACAGGTAGCCCCTGTCGAACTGCATACCCTCTACCAGGTCGAGCGTTGTCTCGAGGCCCTTGGCCTCTTCCACCGTGATGACGCCTTCCTTGCCGACCTTGTCCATGGCCTCGGCGATGATGGCCCCGATGGTGGCGTCGCCGTTGGCCGAGATTGTCCCGACCTGGGCGATTTCCTTGGGACTGTGGATCTTCTGGGAGGATTTCCGCAGGGCGTCGATCAGGACGCCGACGCCGTCGTCGATGCCGCGCTTGATATCCATCGGATCGTGGCCGGCGGCGACCAGGCGGCAACCCTCGCGGAAAATGGCTTGGGCGATGACGGTGGCCGTGGTCGTTCCGTCACCGGCGACGTCGGACGTCTTGGAGGCCACCTCCTTGAGCATCTGGGCGCCCATGTTCTCGAACTTGTCCTCCAACTCGATTTCCTTGGCGACGGTGACGCCGTCCTTGGTTATGGTGGGTGAGCCCCATGACTTGTCAAGCAGGGCGTTGCGGCCCTTGGGACCGAGAGTCACCTTGACGGCGTTGGCCAGCTTGTTGACTCCGGCAAGCAAAGACGCAAGCGCATCCCCGCGGTATTTCATAAGTTTCGCTGCCATGACTGGTCTCCTTTACTTCTCGATTACGGCGAGAACCTCGTCCTCGCGGAGGATCAGGTGCTCTTCACCGTCGAGCTTGATCTCGTTGCCCGAGTACTTGGCAAACAAGATATTGTCGCCCTTTTTGACGTCCATCTTGATTAGCGAGCCGTCATCTGCGCGCCGGCCTGGGCCGACCGAGATCACCTTGGCCTCGGCAGGCTTCTCCTTGCCTGTTTCCGGGATAATAATTCCGCCCTTTGTCATTTCTTCACCGGCCACTCGTTTGACCAGTACCCGATCGTGCAACGGTCTGATCTTCATAATAGTTCTCTCCTTTCCTTCTTTGGTTTTTTGACTCTGGCAGCAACAAATAAGCACCACGATCCGGGTTGTCAAGGGGGCGTGCGAGAAAAATAGCAAGTAAGTGGCATTCCGGCAAACCGGTATCTCACTCCTTGCGGCCGCGAGCGGGTGCAAAATGATAGGCGAACAGCTTGTAGATCAGTCTGGCGGCGATAAACTCGGTCACATGCTGGCCGGGTAGCGGCAGGCATTCGACAACGTCCGCCCCGACCACATCGCGCCGCGAGAAAACACGTCTCAGCAAATCGATCAGTTCGTACCAACCGAGCCCGCCGGGCTCGGGGGTTCCGACACCGGGGCACACCGAAGGATCGAGGCCGTCGAGGTCCAGCGTCAGGTACACCTTGGGGCCCAGGCGTTCGATGACTTCGTCCATCCAGCCGGGGGTGGCACGGATGACATTCATCGAGAAGGGCCGCAGATCCCGTTCTTCGATCAATTCGTGCTCCTCCGCCGACAACGACCGCAGGCCGACCTGGACGATGGGAAATTCAGCAAGCGCCCGCCGCATGACGCAGGCGTGGGAATAGGGGCTGCCCTGGTAGCTGTCACGCAGGTCCGCGTGGGCGTCGATCTGCAGGACGTGGATGTCACCATCCAGATCCCGGTGGGCCTGCAGGCAACCTAGCGAGATGGTGTGTTCGCCACCCACGGCGACTGTGAACTTGCCGTCGCTGAGCGGTCGAGCGGCCGCCCGGGCAATGGCCGCAACCGTCTGCTGTGGCCCTCGCGCGTCGGGCTCGACCGGCGAAAGCGTGGCGATGCCGGCGGCGGCGGGCGTGAATAGCAATTCCTCGTCAAATAACTCCAGGGCCTGGGAGGCGGCAATGATGGCCGCGGGGCCCTCGCGCGTGCCCGTCTTGTAGCTGGTCGTGCCGTCGTAGGGTACCGGCAGCAGGGCCGCGCGCGCCGAGGAATAAGCGCACAGTTCGTCGTCGAGCGCTCCGAACACGAAAGGGGACATAGCTTGGCTGGGCCTCGCGATCAATCGAGCAGGACGGCGGCGGCCAAGACCGTTGTCCATAGCCCGTTTTTGTCGGCCCGGGCCGACTGGGTGATGCTCCTGGTGCGTACGATCTTCTTGCTCATCAAGAAAATGTCGCGCCTCTTGTCATAGGCCTGGTCGGGGTCGAAATGAACACCCAGCGTCGAGGCCAGCATCGAGGCGGCCAGGTCTTCGGCGTAGTCGCCGGCAAGGCGCTCCGTTTGACCGAAGGCGTGATGCTCGCTGATGTAGCCGTAGGCCTGACGACCGGCCGGGATGGCGATACCGATGGATGCGCTCATCAGACGACTAGGCTCGTTCGTCTGGGCGCGGCTTGCCACGCAGTAGAGAATCTGGCCCGTTTTCAACTCTGCGCTGGCCCTTCCGCGTGAGGTAATCTTTACGTTCGGCGGCAGGATGCTTGAGACGTTTACGATATTATACCTCTCAATTTTGGCCATGCGCAGGGCCAACTCGAACGAGGCCAGCTTTTCCCTGTGTCGGCCGACACCTTTGGTCAAGAAAACCTTGCGGGGCACGATAGGCATGTCTATTTCTCCCAAAAGAAAGTGCTGCATCATCTGTCGCAGACGATTATTACGGCTGCCGGACACGGTCAAGAGAAATATGTTTTGTCAGCAACGACTATTCCATCGATCAGAAAACACTGGACTCCCGGTGCCGGCATGTTTTAGACATGGCCCGAGCGGACTGGATGATACGACTTCAGGACATAATCGACCAGATGCGGTCGCACAGCCCGGAGACCGACGTGGACTTCGTCAAGAAGGCCTATGTCTACTCGGCCAACGTACACCAGGGACGCGTCAGGTACTCGGGCGAGCCCTACCTGGCACACTCGCTCGAGGTAGCCCACATCATCGCCCAGCTCAATTTGGACGAGCCCAGCGTGGTGGCCGGCTTGTTGCACGATACGCTGGATGACAATTTGGCTAAGCCGGAGGAAATCGAGGATCTCTTCGGCAAGACCGTTCGCTTCCTTGTCGAGGGTGTGACCAAGCTGTCGAAGATCACTTTCACCTCGGGCGAGGAACGCCAGGCCGAAAACGTGCGCAAGATGCTGGTTGCCATGTCCGAAGACCTGAGGGTGATCATGGTCAAGCTGGCCGACCGCTTGCATAACATGCGCACACTTGAGTTCGTCGAGGTCGACCGGCGTGAAGAGTTCGCCTCGGAGACAGTCGAGATATATGCCCCTCTTGCCAATCGCCTCGGTATTCACTGGATGCGGCGGGAACTCGAAGACCTGTCTTTCCGCTGGCTGCACCCCGAGCAGTACATGGGAATATCCACAAAACTCGAGAAGATGGAGAAAGAGCAGCAGAGTTACATCGAAGAGGTGGCAAATTTTCTGCGCCACACCATCATCGATGAGAACAATATCGAGGCCACCATTTCGGGCCGCCTTAAGCACCACTACAGCATCTACCGCAAGATGAACAATAAGAGCATCGACTTCGAGCAGATCTACGACATCATCGCCTTCCGCATCATTGTCGGAAGCCTGGGCGACTGCTACCGGGTCCTGGGGTTGATCCATGCCCTCTGGAAGCCGGTTGCCGGGCGTTTCAAGGACTACATCGCCATGCCCAAGATAAACCGCTACCAGTCGTTGCACACGACTGTTCTCGGGCCTTACGGAGAGCGAGTCGAGATACAGATTCGCACTAGGCAGATGCACCAGGTCGCCGAGCACGGCATCGCGGCCCACTGGGCTTACAAGGAAGGCGTCGGGGGCAAGTTCCGGCAGAATAGCGAGTTGAAGCAGTTCGCCTGGCTACGCGAGATGCTCGATCAGCAACGCGACGTCAAGGACCCGGCCGAGTTTTTAGAAAACGTCAAGGTCGATCTTTTCAGCGACGAGGTGTTCGCCTTCACGCCCCAGGGAGACGTCAAGGCGCTGCCGCAAGGAGCAACGGCCCTGGATTTCGCCTACGCCGTACACACCGAAGTTGGGCATCGCTGCGTCGGAGCACGCATCAACGGCAAGATTGCACCCCTGCGACAGAAGCTGAAAAACGGCGATACCGTCGAGATCTTGACCAATCCGCGCCAGAACCCGAGCAAGGATTGGCTATCGTTCGTAAAGACATCGAGGGCGCGCAATAAAATTCGAAGCGTGGTGCGCGCAGAGCAGCGCAAGCGCTCGGAGGAAATCGGCCGCGAGCTGCTGCAGAAAGAGTGCAAGCGTCACCGGATCAGCCTCAACCGGAAATGGCGCACGGGAGATATTGGCAAGGTCGCCGAAGAGCTTGGTTTCAGGAACACCGATGAGATGCTGGTCGCGCTGGGATACGGGAAAACAAGCGCCAGCAAGGTGGTCGAGCTTCTGCTGTCGCCCGAGCAGCGGGATCAGGCCATCGAGGCCATCGAGGAGACGCGTCCTTCCAGGATCGCCCAGGTCTTCAAGAGACCGGGGCGCAAGTCCAAAAGTGGAATCCTGGTCGAGGGAATGGACGACGTCATGATTCGCTTCGCTAAGTGCTGCAATCCAATCCCGGGCGACAACCTCGTCGGCGTGATCACTCGCGGGCGCGGAATAACCGTTCACACCAGTAAATGCAAGCGCGTGCACGACTCCGATCCAGACAGGCGCATCGACGTCCACTGGGATGCCGATCATTCCGCCCGGCACACCGTGGGCGTTCGCATCCGCTGCGAAGATCGTCCCGGGCTGCTGGCCAACGTAACCTCGGTGCTTTCGGACGCCGGTATCAACATCAGCCAGGTGAATGCCAGGGCCGAGATGGGTGGCATGGCCAACTGCACCATCAAGCTTTCGGTTACCGATCTGGATCAATTGACCTCGCTCGTCAGGAAGATCGAAAAGATAAAGGGTGTCAGGCTGGCCGAGCGCATCCAGGAATAGGTGCGCGATAAAATTGCTTTTTTGACAGGTGAGTCAGTAACTACTACTATGTATGCTGGTTTAATGGCCGGCATGGCGGAGGGGAAAGGTTGTCCCTCGATCATATTGGCAGGTACGAACTCCTCAAGAGCCTGGCCGTCGGAGGCATGGCAGAGGTTTTCCTTGCTCGCCAGACGAGCGTCCAGGGGTTCGAAAAAGTCCTGGTGATCAAGAAGATCCTGCCGCACCTGGCCAGCCAGGAGCGCTTCGTGCAGATGTTCTTAGACGAGGCCCGACTGGCCGCGCGTTTCAATCACCCGAACATCGTCCAGATATTCGATCTCGGTCAGGACCAGGACGTATTCTTCATTGCCATGGAGTATATCCACGGCGAGGATATCAAGTCGCTCGTCAGGCGCTGCGCCAAAAAGAAGCAGCGCATTCCAAACGAGCACATCGTAAAGATCTTTTCGGGGGTGATGGACGGGCTGCACTACGCGCACCAGCAGACCGATCTCGACGGGAAGAAAGGTGGTATCGTTCACCGCGACGTCAGTCCGCACAACATCATCGTCTCCTTCGAGGGCGGTGTGAAGCTGGTGGATTTCGGCATTGCCAAGGCACGATCCGAGATTTCGACGACCATCCCCGGGCGGGTCAAGGGCAAACACGCCTACATGTCTCCCGAGCAGTGTCGGGGCATGGATATCGACGGGCGCTCGGACGTCTTCTCCGCCGGAGTGGTGATGTACGAGCTTTTGACCTGGACGCGGCTGTTCAAGCGCAAGAGCGACCTGGACACTTTAAAGGCGGTAGCGGCGGGAGACGTCCGGCCGCCGCAATCCGTGAGCCCCGAGATCGACGCCGAATTGCAGGACATCGTCATGCGGGCGCTGGCTCCCAACAAGGATGATCGTTACCAGACCGCCCAGGAAATGCAGATGGCCCTGGATGACTACCTGCTGGCCAAGAGTCTCAAGTCGAACTCGATCTTTATTTCCAGGTTCATGGCAGACATGTTCGCCGACAAGCTCGAAGCGCGTAACAGGGCGCTGGAGCATGCCAAGGCCGCAAACCTCGAAGGCGCCGTCTTAGCGGCCAAGGACGAGGGGCCCGACCTGGTGGCCTTTTTAGACATGTTCTTCGGCGATGCCGGCAGCGGCAGCGACTCGACCGGCGAAACCGGCCGCATTAGCGGCACGCAATCAGACGCCGGGCCCGAGTTCACTCCCTCCTCTGAATACACGCCGGCCGGAAAGCCGGGTTTTCCGGGGAGCAAGATGAAGAGGACCGACCCCGTCTTGCAGATCTCGCCCGACAGCGGCCGGCCGCCGCCCAAGGCGCCGCCACCCAAGCCTCCGCCGGGCATGGAACTGCTGCACGACGCACCCGTGGTGAGCACGCGACAAGACCGGGCACAACCCGGGCAGTCGCCGTTCGAGACGGAGCAACCTGATTCGCTAATGTCTTTCGACACCGGCGCCCAACCCGCTGCTGAGATCGTCGACCCGCTGGCGGGCGAGCGGCTTGCGGGTGAACCGGATCCCTACGCCGACGAGATCATGCCCGCAGGCAAGCGCGGCAAGGGTTTTCTGGTGCTGGTCTTCCTGGTACTAGCGGTCTTGGCCGGCGGTCTGATTTATATGTTCCGCGACACCGAACAAACGTCGAACGCTCCCAAGACCGGAAGGGTAGAGGTCAAGTCGATTCCATCGGGCGCTGACGTCTACTACGACGACAGCCGCCTGCCAAGCCAGACCCCGACCGAGATCGGCAGCATCGAGCCCGCTGTCGAGCACACCTTGAAGGTCTCGTTGCCAGGCTTGCCCGCCTGGGAAAAGAAATTCACCCTGACAGACACCCGCAAGCCGTTGTTCTTCGAAGCGGTGCTGAGCAAGGGGGCCGCCCTGAAGGCCAGGATGTCGGGCGCGCCCATAATCGCAGGAGCCGATGGAAAGGGCTTCGGCGAAATCCAGGTGAAAAGCAAACCCCCCAGGGCGCTTATCTACCTGGACGGAATATCCACCGGCAAAAAGACACCCAGCACGCTGAGCAAGGTGGCCGCCGGTCTCGATCACGTAATCCTGCTGGAGAAGAAGGGCATGCAGTCGGCCTTCGAACGGTTCAAGTTAACCGGGGGCCAGACGATCCAGTTAGACCTCTCGCTGCAGGTAGGCGCGGACGAAGCCCGCGGGCGCCTCCTGGCGCACGTCGAGTCCGAGCCGGAGGGAGCCAAGGTAACCGTAAACGGCTACCCACTCAGCAGTAAGACCCCCCTGGCGGTCAAGATGCTGGCCAAGGACGTCTCGGAACTCGAGGTCGAGATGAAGGGTTACAAGACCTGGAAAAGAACCGTAAGACCCGTGCCCGGCGTCGATTTGACATTCTTCGCCAAGCTGAAAAAGTAGTTTACTCATTCGTATCTCATGTCGCAAATTCTGATGGCCTCGTAAACCCGTAGCCCAAAAAAAGCCCTGAAAACTATTGATCGCGGTACAGTTGACAGCCTCACGTGCCGATAACTAGTATGTATTATTGAATCTATCGGTTGGGACCTGAACAACTTCATGCGAGTTGAAAAATATCTTCCTAAGCACCTGAAGCCCGCGTCGCGGATCTGTGTGCTGCTCACACTCGCTTGCCTTGCCCGTCCGGCCCTGGCCACAGTGGCGGGCAGCGCGCCTGCGCAGATCGCATCGCACAAGGTCTATGGGGACGTCCTGGCCGCGGGCAATACTCTGATGGTGCCTACGGATCCCAGCAACGAGGAGGTCAACAACCTGCTGCAACAGTCTTCGGACGCCTTTATCAGCGGCTTTCCCTGCGACGGCGCGCTCGAACACGCCTACCTCTTCTGGACCGGCTCCACCGATCTCACTACCGACGACACGGCGGACATCACTCTGGCCGACGGTCATTTCATAAACGACGTCATGGCCGATCAGTGCTACACGGTTCCCAGCATGGGCGGGTTCTTCTACTGCCGGGCCGATATCACCTCACTCCTCGCCGGCCATCAGAGCGCCTGCGGCTTCAACGGCCTTTACACAGTCGGCGACGTCCAGGCGCTTGCGGGCGACTACAACTCGAGCGATCCCGCCAACGGGCCCTGCTTCGCCCAGAGCAAATACGCCGCCTGGTCGCTGGTGCTGGTCTACTCGGAGCCCGAGGGCATCACCCCGCGTGACATCATCATTTACGACGGCTTTCTGCAACTCGACGAAGACTCATACAATCCCGGCTGCGGCATCAACAACCCGACCCCGGGCGTTACCAACTTCAGCCTGGACGGCTTCCAGGTCGGCAATCCCGCGCGCGGCAAGCTTATGTACTTCGCCCTCGAGGGCGACGATCAGCTCGGAATTCCTCCCCAGACCAACTGCACCACCTGCTACGACTACATGAAGTTCAACGGGACCAAGCTCTACGACGACGCCATGGCCCCCGACAACCTGTTCAACGGCTCGACGTCGCTGACGGGCGTCGATATCGACGTGATCGACATCGGCCAGACGGGATTCAACCTTATCCAGCCCGGTCAGACGACGGCCGGCATCGAGGTAGGCTCGGGCGACGGCTGCGTCTCTTACAACAATCCGGCCTGCCAGCCAGATCCGGAGGGAGGCGGCGAGAGCTTCTTTCTCGGCTGGATGGTGGTTTCGCTCGACACGGTCGCACCGCTGTTTTCAAAAGACAACACCGCTATCTGGTTCGATCGTCCCTATGCCGGGCGCGGCGAGAATGTCTGGCTGACTATCCGCGTGCAGAACGACGGCAACGCCGATGCCAATGACGTCAAGGTCTGGAACACGCTGCCGGCCGGGCTCGAATACGTCCCGGGCACTACCTATGTAGATGGAGCGCCGCAGGCCGATGTCGGCGGCCTCAGTCCGCTGCATAGCGCGGGCGGGCTTTCGCTTGGTAGAATCCGCTGGGATGCCAACCGCGACCGCGAAATCCGTTTCCAGGCACGAGTGGCCGACGACCAGCCCGACGGCGCCTCGCTTTGCTCAACGGCCACGGTGGACAGCCGGGAGATCGAGCCTTTCGTTACCGATCCGACCGACCCTTGTCTTACCGTACGGGCGCCGGACATTGCCGACCCGGTTCTTTCGGTTGAGGATCTTAACGGCGGCTTCGCAGAGCCTGGCGATGTCCTGCGCTACCGGGCAATGCTTGCCAACAACGGCGGCCAAACGGCCTTCGGCCTGAGCTTCACACTCGACCTGCCGCCTTACGTCGGCGGGCTGAACATCGTCTCGCGACCCCCGGAGTCCGAAGACTCAAGCTTGCAAACGGGCGGCGCCAACGGCACCGGCCTGGTTGACATCCGCAACATCACGCTGCACGGCAACCTGCGCGACTCGGTGGAGATCGTCTTCGATGTCGTTATTTTCACAGAGGCCGAGTTGCTCGCCGCCGGCGTGGCTTCCCAGGAGATCGACGGACTGCAGCTCGTCGCCCAGGGCCTATTGTCAGGCTCGGCGCTTGCGGCAGATATGCCTACCAACCAAGTCGTTGTGACGCTGACCTACCGGCCTATCCTGACGGGCACGCGCAAGCTGGGCATCGATGTAAACGCCGGCCGCACCGAACCCGGCGACTTGCTGCGTTACACCATTGAGGTGGACAACGTCGGCAACCGGGCAGCAACGGTGGATGTCTCAGACGATCTGCCGGCGGGAGTGACAAATTGCTCGATTGTCTCGGGACCGCCCACGGCAAGCTGCATTGCACCCCCGGCCGGGGCGAACGGGACTGGACAGGTCACAGCGTTAGGCTTCAGCGTGCCGCCGGGCGGCGGACAGGTTGTGATCGTCTTCGAGGTCAACGTGGCCCAGGATGCAAGCGACGGCCTGGTGATCTCCAACTCGGCCGCGGTGCAGGTGCAGGAAAGGCCGGATGAGAACAGAATCGTAACAGCTCCGGCTTTTACCGTGTTTCACAGGGCCGAATTCCAGGTAGCGGATAAATCCGTCCAGGACATGAACGGGGGCGCCTACGAACCGGGAGACTTGCTGACGTTTTCACTGCACTTCGTAAACGACGGCAACCTGCCGGCGACAAACGTGCTGGTGAGCGATCCCGTGGACGCCAATCTACTCCAGGTGACACCCGGGCAGGGAGGAGTCTACGCCGGGGGACAGGTAACCTGGAGCATCGCAACGGTCAACCCTGGACAGAGCCTCGACCTTACCTTCACGGCCAGGATCGCCTCGCCGCTTGCGGACGGCACCCACATCAGCAACCAGGCCAGGCTGGTGGCCAACGAGATCCCCGGACCGGTCGCTACCAACACCATCGATATCGTCATCAGCTCGGCACCCAACCTGTCGACCACCACCAAGGCAGTGGTCACCCAAGATCTCGACTCTGACGGCCAGATAAGCCCGGGAGACCGGGTCGACTATACAATTGTCGTCAGCAACACGGGCAACGCCGTTGCCACAAACGTTGTAGTAAACGATACGCTCGATGCCAACCTGGAAAATGTGATCGTCGGACAGGGCGGCCTGATTTCCGGTGGTGTGATCAGTTGGAACCTGGGCACCCTCGACCTGTCCCCGGCCGGCAACGTCACCCTGACCTTCAGCGCATTGATTGCATCGCCGCTTGCCGACGGGACGCAGATAGCCAACCAGGCACTGGTCACGGCCGTCGAACTTGCCGGAGCGGTGCCCTCGGACGATCCGGCCACGCCAGCTGTTGACGATCCCACGCTGATCGTGGTGCACAGTCAGGCCTTGATCACGGCCACCAAGAGCGTATCCGACCAAAACGGCGGCGACGCCATGCCCGGTGACAGCCTGGTTTACCTGCTGACGGTGCGCAACTCCGGCAACGCCCCGGCTACTGATGTTGTGGTGAGCGACACACTTCCAGCCGAACTGACCAACCCCGTGCCCGGCCAGGGAGGGCAGCTTACGGGCAACACGTTGACCTGGAACGCGACTACGACGCCGGCCTTGAGCCGGATATTGCCGGGCTCGCCGGTGGTGCTCTCGTTTACGGCCGACCTGGTCATGCCGCTTGCGGACGAAACTTCGGTTTGTAACCAGGGTGCTATCAGCGGCACTGGATTCTCGATGACGCTGACCGACGATCCAAACATTCCCGGCAGCGCCAATCCCACCTGCGTGACGGTGCGCTCCTACCCGCTGATCTCCGAAAGCACAAAGATTGCCGTCGATCTCGACGGCGACGGACATTTCAACCCCGCTGACCGCGTTGGCTACCAAATCGTTGTTCACAACAGCGGCACCGAAAACACAAGCAACGTCAACGTCTCGGATCAAGTCGATAGCAGGCTGCAAAACGTGACGGTCGGGCAGGGCGGCAATCTTTCGGGCGGCCTCGTCAGTTGGAGCGCTGCGACCACTCCCGCCTTGGCTAACCTCGGGCCGGGGCAGACGGTGACGTTGACCTTCGAGGCGGATATCGTCTTGCCTCTTGCCAATGGAACAACTATCTCCAACCAGGGCCTGATTACCAGCCAGGAGATTCCAGGCCCCATAGGCACGGACGATCCGTCCACGCCCACCCCCAACGACCCGACGCTGATCGTAGTAGAGTCGGCGCCCGATCTCGGCGACTCGACCAAGAACGTCGAGGATCTGACCGGCGATCCCGGGCGCGTGGAGCCGGGCGACAGCCTGCGTTACACAATCGAGGTGCGTAACAGCGGCACGGACATTGCCGGCAACATCGTGGTCAACGACGCGATCGATTCGCATCTTGAGAACGTGGTGCCCGGACAGGGTGGCGTATTCGACGGGACGAGCATAACCTGGGACATGGCCGGCACACCGGCCTTGGCGAACCTGTCGCCGCTGGATCCGCCGGTTTTGCTTACGTTCACAGCCAGCGTCAAAGTTCCGACGCAAAACGGAACATTGATTAGTAACCAGGGTTTCATGCGCCGCCAGGGAGATCCCGGCTTGGTGCCGACCGACGACCCGCGCACGGCG
The DNA here is from genome assembly GCA_035528415.1 of Myxococcota bacterium. Taxonomy (GTDB): domain Bacteria; phylum Myxococcota; class B64-G9; order B64-G9; family B64-G9; genus DATKYQ01. Next base: position 36,624 of record DATKYQ010000013.1, read on the forward strand.
CCGGTCGACGACCCAACCGACGTAATTGTCATCTCGGCCTCGGATCTGACCGCCGCAACCAAGATAGCCTACGACGAGGGAGGCAACGAACTGCCGCCTGCGGCCCAGGTATCACCCGGCCAGACGATCGACTACAGGCTTGTCATCCGTAACGACGGCAACGATACCGCGCGCAACGTTGTAGTTCGCGATCCCGTAGACGTCTCCCTGATGACGGTGGAAAGCGTCGGTCAGGCGGGCGCCCTTATGGGAGGCGAGGTCAGGTGGAGCTACCAGACCAACCCGGGCCTGCTTGCGACCATCGGCCCCGGCCAGCAGGTAAACCTGGATTTCAGCGTCAGGCTGAACGTCCCCTTGGACAACGGCCTTCCGATCGACAACCAGGCCTTCATCTCGGCCGACGACACCGCCTCGGAAATTGCCACCGACGATCCGCGCACGGCCGCGCTTGACGATCCAGTCAGATTGATCATCGTTAGCGCGCCGGATCTTACAAGCAGCACCAAGACGGTCGATGACATCAACGGCGGCGCATGGGTTCCCGGCGATCAGGTGCGTTACCGTATACTGGTGCGTAACACGGGCGATGCATCGGCCCGCAACGTGATCGTCAGCGATCCGCTCGATAGCTCCAAGCTCGAAAACGTCATCCCCGGTCAGGGCGGAGTGCTGACAGGCGGCGTCATCCGCTGGGACGCGACGACTACCCCAGCTCTTGCGGCCGTCGGGCTGAGCCCGCAGGGCGATGTAGAGCTGACTTTCACAGCGACCATCAAAGTTCCCCTTGACGATGGCACACTGGTGGCCAACCAGGCCGGCCTGGTGCCCGAGGGCCTGCCGGCGGTTTTGTCTGACGATCCTTCCACTGCGGACATCGATGACGCCACGATTTTCCAGGTTGCCAGCGCTCCGGATCTGAGCGCCATGACCAAGTCGGTCAGCGATCAGAACGGTGGCGACCCGTCGCCCGGGGACGCCTTGACCTATACGATCACCGTGACCAACGAGGGCAGCATGATCGCCCGCGACGTGGTTGTCACAGACGCGATCGATACCGCCAACCTGCAAAACGTCATCCCGGCGGACGGCGGCATCTTCGGTGCCGGCTCGATAACCTGGAACGGCGCGAGCACCCCTGCGCTTACCGCCGTCGCTCCCGGAGACGTGCTGGAGCTGCACTTCAACGCCGAGATCCTGCCGTTGACACCGGGCGGAACGGCGATCGCAAACCAGGCCTTCGCCGTCTCGCAAACAATAGTCAATCCTGTTCCCTCGGACGATCCCGCAACCGCTGCTGTCGACGATCCCACTCTTCTGGTGATTGTTGCCAGTCCCGAGTTCGGCGGGAGCGCTAAGACCGTCCAGGACGTGAATGCAGGCTCACTGTTGCCCGGAGAGGATCTGGCCTTCTCGATTACGGTTCGCAACACCGGCAATACCTATGCAACCCAGGTCGTGATAACGGATGCGCTTGATGCGAACCTGGTCAACGTCCGGCCGGGCCAGGGCGGCAGAATCGAGGCCGGATCGATCGTCTGGGACGCTTCTTCGCTTGTGGCTCTGAGTCGCATGGATCCGGGCGACGAGGTGCAACTCAGCTTCATTGCGGCAGTAGCAGATGGCGTTGCGGACGGCACCGTGATTCGCAATCGGGCCGGCATCGACTGCGTGGAATTCGTCTCAGCGCAGCAGACAAACGAAGTACAGATCACGGTCAGCATGCCGGTGCTGGACGACACACAGAAATCGGTGGTGGATATTAACGGGGCGCCATTCGAACCGGGGGACGTAGTCCGCTACGACATCAATGTTCCAAACAGCGGGTCGCTGGCGGCGGGTTCGGTCGTGATTTCGGACAGCATCGCCGGGATTGGCCTTGTCGAGATCACTCCGGCCGACGGCGGTGTGCTCTCCGGCGATATGATCGTCTGGAACATCGGAGATATCGCGGCTGGCGCCTCGGTTCTGGTGTCATTCAGCGGGCGGATTCCAGAAATGACCCCGGGTGGCACGCTGATTTCGAACCAGGCTTCCGTGACTGCCGGCGAGTTGACACAGCCGATCTTGAGCGACGATCCGTCAACGCCGGCCGTGGACGATGCGACCTCTTTCACGGTCCAGGCGGCGCCCGATCTGAGCGCCACCACCAAACAGGTCGAAGATCAAAACGGTGGAGTAGTCAAACCGGGCGATGTCTTGACCTATACCCTGGTCGTCAAGAATAGCGGAAACACCTGGGCCTCACAGGTTGTGGTCAACGATCCTGTAGACACGCAGCACCTCGAGGACCTGCAGCCCGGACAAGGCGGTGTACTGTCGGGAGGCGGCATTCGCTGGGACGCTGTCGGGACACCCGCCCTTGGGCGGGTCGGCCTGTCGCCCGATGCCGATGTGACACTGACATTCACGGCGCGCGTGAAACAAGACGTCGCCGACGGGACGACGATCGACAACCAGGCTAATTTGAACTGCGACGAGGTCCCCGAGGCGAAGCTTTCGGACGACCCAGCCACGCCGGCGATCGATGACCCGACGCGGGTGACGGTTGTCTCGGCACCTTACTTCGTAAGCTCTCACAAAGAAGTCGTCGATCTGAACGGTGGGTTGGTAGAGCCCGGCGATCAGCTCGAGTACAGCCTGGCGGTCATAAACACAGGCAGCATGCCGTCGAACGGCACGCTGGTCAGAGACAGCATTCCCTCCCACTCGTCATACGTGGCCGGCTCGACGACCCTCAACGGCGCTCCACTGCCGGACAACGCCGGGGGCCAGAGCCCGCTGGTGAGCGGCATGCCGGTAAACAGCTCAAGGATTGGAACGCCCCCGGGGGTTGTCCTGGTCGACGACGGAACAGGAGCCGGCGACGCCGTGGCAGTTGTGACTTTCAGGGTCAAGGTCGAAGCCGGCGGGCAGGTGTGCGGGGCGACTATCTCCAACAAGGCCTGGATCTGGTGCTCGCAGACGGATCCGCTAAGTACCAACCTGGCCGAGGTGACCGTCGGCGACTGTCCCAACCTGAATTATACCGTCAAGGGCTGGTACCTGGCCGAGGATCACGGCATCCAGGGCCAGGTCGATCCCGGCGACCTGGTGGCCTTCACGATAAATATCGAGAACACGGGCGCGAGCAAGGCCTCCAATGTCGCCTTTTCCGATCACCTGCCGTCGGGCGCGACTTACCGGGCGGGCAGTCTGTCTCTCGACGGTATGTCGCTAACGGACGCGACGGACGGAGACGCCGGCGAGTTCCTGCAGGACGTGCAGACCGTGCGCGTGCAAATCGGCGAACTGAACGCCGGGGACAAGGCCCGGATCGAGTTCCGCGTTTTGGTCGAGCACGGTCCGCGCCTGGTCAACCAGGGTATCGCTTTCGCGGATGAGTTGCCCGACGAGCCGACCGACAACGACGGCGACGAGAGCAACGGCGACAACCCGACGGTTGTGCCCGTTGGCGAAGCCCAGGCCGTGGATCTCACGGACAGTCGCAAGTCGGTGGAGGATCTCAACGGGGGAGCCGTTCTGCCGGGTGACGAGCTGCGCTACACCATTCGCCTGGTAAACGAAGGCACCTCAGCTGCGACCGCGATACGCTTGACAGACGCGGTGCCTCAGGGCACGGACTACGTGGCCGGCAGCCTGGAACTCGACGGGCGGGCTCAGAGCGATGCGCTGGACGCCGACCAGGGCGACTACAGCGCCCCGGCCCGCAGTGTGACCTTCCAGGTTGCCGAACTTGCCGCCGGGGCCGATGCGCTGGTCTCTTTCCGGGTGAGAATCGGCAATCAGGTTGAACTGGGCACAATCATCGACAACTTCGCGCGCCTGGCTGCCGATGGAATTACGGCCTTCGACACCAACCACGTAACGCTGACGGTGGGCGGGGCGCCCGGGACGGGAGGCGTGCGCGGTTACATATTCATCGACATGGGCGATCGCGGCGACGACTTTTTGCGTGATGAGGACGAGGCGCTGGGCGGCTACCGGGTGAATCTCTACAGCCTGCATGATGGCGGGGGCGATCCCATTGCGACCGGCGAAAGCGACGAGAACGGACGCTACTACCTGGTGGACGTCGAGCCGGGCAGCTACCTGCTCAAGGCCTTCAGTAGTACAGGAGTGCAAGTGGCTGAACGCAGGCTCGAGGGCAGCGATGAGATCCACGCCGACCTGGTCTCCGATCTGAACCTGCCGATCGATCCCAGCGGACGGGTGTTTGACAGCACCTCGGGCGCGTTGATTGGCGGCGCCCGGGTAACGGTTTTTTACGATACCGAAAACAGCCTTTTGCCGGGAGAGAAGGTCCCGCTCGAGAACATGCCCTATCCCTCGCAGCAGGATCAGCTCACTGACGCCCACGGCTTCTACGCCTTCGACCTGCAGGCCGACAACAAGTACCGCATCGTGGTTCAGCCTCCGTCGCCGGCTTGGGTGTTTCCGTCACAGAGCATTCCCGCCGGTAACGGCTTCGCTTCCGACTTGCTGAACGGCGGCAAGGTGGTCGACAACGACCTGCCAGACCCCGGAGGGGACACGCGCTACTTCCTGCGTTTCGATCTGGGCGAAGATGTACACAACAACCATGTGCCGCTCGACCTCCTCTCGAGCTCGATGAAGCTCGTCAAGCACGTCAACAAGCGTGTGGCCTCGGTGGGCGATATCGTCAGCTACACGCTGACCCTCTACAACGGTTCGGGCCAGGATCTTGGCAGCGACTGGAAAACGGAGGGTATCTGGATCAAGGACATGCCCGCGGCCGGGTTCGCTTACATCGAGGGCTCGGCACGTGTGGACGTGACAAGGGTGGACGGCAGCCTGCAGACATTCGGCCAGAACAACACACCCACCAAAAGCAGGTCGCCTGGGCGACGCCTCGATTTCGGCCCCTATCCTCTGAAGGCCTCTGAAACCCTGCGGGTGCGCTACTACATGGCTCTGGGCAGCGATGTCAGCAAGGGCGAGCACGAGAACCGGGCCACGGCTTTCATCCAGGGGGATTTGACTGCATCCAACCAGGCCACGGCGAGCGTCAGGGTGATTGACGATCCCGTCTTCGACGAGGCCTTGCTGATCGGCAAGGTGTTCTGCGACCGTAACCGGAACGGCCGGCAGGATCCTGGAGACGATGGAGTGTCCGGAGCGCGCGTCTACATAGACACCGGCTGGTATGCCGAGACCGATGAATTCGGCAAGTATCATCTCAAGGGGATCGAGCCGGGGCTGCACCTTTTAAAGATCGACGCCGACACGCTTCCACCCGGCGACGAGGTGATCGGGGCCCCGGCCCATGCCTTGAATCTGACTCGCGGAATATTCGCCAAGCTCAACTTCGCCGTGGATTGCCGTGAAATAGTGGTAACGGCGTCTGCCAAGCGCCAGTTCAAAGGACCGCAGGCCACGACGGCAATGATCGCCGGAAACCTGGACGACTTCTCGCTGGCGGTGCAGGACAGACCGGTAAGGCTACCCGAACTGCGGTTGTGGCTGGGTCGTCCCCCCGAGGCGGGAAGCGAAGACATATACTCTTTCGAGCTACCGGGAGGGATGCTGGATAATCCCCTGTCCTTCGGCATACAGGCGCCCGATGAGAAGGCCGTATCTCGCTGGAACTTGGAGATCGGCGGGCCAGACGGTAAGCCGGTCGACACGATGTCGGGAGACGGTTCGCCAGGGGATTCCCTTGGCTGGGATCCCGGCCGGCGTGAGCTTGCGCCCGGAACCTACACCGTAAGGCTCAGCGTCAGGCTGAAGGACGGCACCCAGGTATTCTCTGCGCCGCTGGCATTCGGCGTCGGCATTTTGAAAAAAGACGTTGCCGTGCAGATCTTTCCCGCGCGCCTGGTCGTATCCGGCGACGAGATGAAGATGGGCGAGGTGGCCGATTTTCAAAGCCGCGTCCCGGTGGCAAAGGGCGGCACGCTGGAGATTGATTACACCCAGGCGAACGGTCGCCGCATAGTCACCAACGTGGCAGTCGAGGCACCGCCAAAGAGGCGCCGGGTGACTTTTTCGGGCAACCTGGCCCACAACGAGATTCTACTTGACGGAAAGAAGATCCCTGTTGCGCTCCGCGATCTCGATGTTCTGCTGGTGGAGCCAACGATCTTCGAGGTGCGCGGCTCCAGGGATCGGGTATCGAGTTGGAAGCTGCTTATTACCGACGCCAAGCAAGAGCCGCTTCATGAGATTGCAGGACTTGGATCGCCGCCTGCCCGGATTTCTTTTGACAGATACAAGCTTCCTGGCGGGAATGTGCTTGAACCCGGCTGGTACTTCTACCGTCTGGCGGCGAAATCGGCAAATGGCGAAGATGTAATGACTCCAGCAAGGCTCTTTGAAATCAAACACTCCCCGCAACGCTATGAGTTGCCGGCCGATGAGATGTTCATCGGTCGCTCGGCCCGTCCGACGCCGCGTTTAGTTACCGAACTCGACAAGCTGACTCGAATGCTTACACAAAACGATCGGTCGCGGCTAAAGATCGAGGCGCACAGCGACAACCGCGGCGGCGCCGTGAGAGCGCAGAAAAGAACGGAATACTGGGCCAGGTCAATCCGCCGCCTGCTCGAGATTGCCAAGGCCCCCTCGGATTCGTACAGCCTGGAAGCCTTAGGCGCCAGCAGACCGAAGCTTCCAAACCTCGGGCGGCGCAACATGCGCCTGAACCGCAGGCTGATTTTTGTAATCGCGGGCGCGGGCAGCGGCGAGATGCCGCGCCTGAAACCATCGGTCGAGTTCAAGCTGAACGGCGAGTCGATCGAGTGCGATGCCGCGGGAAAATTCGAAAAAACTCTCAAGCGCCTGCCGGGACAGGTTTTGAAGCTCGTCTGGGACGATCCCGACGGCCGGCGCCTGGGTGTCCCGGTCAAGCTGCCCGGGCCCAGCGCCGCCCGCACGGTTCAAGCTCAAAAACCCGTGGCCCTCAGAGTTGTGTTGCCGCCCGAAGGGGCCGAATTACGCTCGGAGTCCCTGCTGGTCAAAGGCACCAGCGACCCGGGGAACCGCGTCGAGGTAAACGGCAAGCAGGCCGCCCTGGATCCTCGAGGCAACTTCAGCATCCGGGTGCCGGTTCGCAACGACACCAGGGAGATTCTGGTGGTGGCAACTTCCGCCGACGGGCGCAAGAGCGAGGTTCGCTCTCCGGTCAAGGTCGCCCGCAATGTCTGGTTTTTAATGGCCATGGCGGACACGGCCGTGGCCGAGTTGGAGGCCGGCCAACATCTGGACGGTGTCACCAAGCGCACCTCGACCGTGATTGCCGACAAGGTGATGCTGCACGGACGGGCGGTCGTCTATCTCAAGGCTCGCATCAAGGGCAAGTACCTTTTCGATAAATACAGGATCACGGCCCATTTCGACACGGCCAAGGGCGACGGTGAGGATTTCTTCAGGCAACTGGTCGATCCGGATCGCTACTACCCCGTCTACGGTGACAGCGCGGCGGAGGTACAGGACGTCAATGCCCGTCGCAAATTATACGTATTGGTGGAGGCCGATGAGTCGTCTCTCAGGGTGGGCAACTTCCGCACCCGGCTCGAGGGCATAGACGTCTTACGCTACGACCGCACCTTCTACGGCGGGCAGCTCGTTTTAAAGAAGAAACTGGGGCGTGACTTCGAAACCGAGGTCAAGGCGCACGTGACTGACGGTTTCGAGCAGGTGCGCCATGCTCATGCCGAACTGAATCCCACCGGCGGGTCACTCTACTACCTGCCGCATGCCTTCATCCTCGAGGGCTCTGAGCAGGTTTTTTTGACCGTCAGAGATGCCGAGAGCGGCATGATCCTGATGCGGATGCCCAAACAGCGCGACATCGACTATACCATCCGATACAGGGAAGGGCGCATCATGTTCAAAGGTCCTGTGGCATCGACACTGGACGCAGGTGGACTTCAGACGAGCAACGACATGACGCTGACGGCCGAGGGCAATCCCGTCTCGATAGAGGTGAACTACGAGTACGAGGGCGGCCACGGGGCAGGGGAGATCTCCTGGGCTGTGCAGGCCCATCAAAGTTGGCGAGACACGATCAGGATCGGCGGAACCTACATCCGTGAGGGCAGGCTGGGCGACGACTTCGTCCTGTGGGGAACGGATCTGACGTTGAAAGATCCAAAAAACCAGGCCACCTATCTGAAGGCCGAGTTCGCCCGCAGCGCGCACACCGACGCCGACAACTTCATCTCGTCTGACGGTGGTCTCTCGTTCAGCTCACTGGGGCCCAAGGATCCCGGCAACTATAGCCGAACCGATTCCGGAGACGCGTGGAAGATAGCCGCCGGCATTGAGTTAGCGCCGTACCTTGACAGGCGTGACCCGCTTCTGAACCTGAGCGGCTACTTCCAGTGGCTTCAGCCGGGGTTCTTCTCGAACGGCATGCTGACCGAGCAGGGGCAAAAGAAGTTCGGCGGGCGCATCGTCTACCATATCAACCGGGATGCCATGCTCGACCTGAGACATGACGGGGCGCTGTCGGTCTTTTTCACAAGCGGAACAGAGCGCGAGTTGAACCGCCAGCTGAGCCGCCTGAGCTACACCCAAAAGCTCGACCGGCTGCAACTAGGCCTTTCCTACCTGCACGCCATGAGCGAGGACAGCTCTATGGGCGCGGGCTTGCGGCACTCGGACGCCGTCGGCGCGGGAGCGGACTATCGCATCAGCAAACGCTGGCAGGCGCTCTTCAGGCAGGATGCAATCGTCAACGCCGGCGACCTGTTGGTGGATTCTTTCGGCGATCGCATGAAGACCTCGCTGGGAATCAAGTGCAAGCTGACCGATGACATCGATTTCAACCTGACCGAGCGGGTGCGCTGGTCCGGCGAAAACGCGACCGTGCTGGGATTCACCACCCGCCTGGGCGAAAAGGCCAAGATCTACACCAACGAGCGTTTTCAACTGACCGGCGCAAGGTACGTCAGCACGACGGTTCTGGGCGCCGAGGACGAGCCCTTCAAGGGGGTCAAGACGTACGGCGAGTACCAGCTCAACGGCGCCTCCTCGGGCACAACCAACCGCGCCGTGCTGGGGCTGAACAATCATTTCAGCTGGGGTAAGGGCTGGACGGCCGACCTGCACTACGAGCGCACCCAGGTCTTCGGCGACGGCGGCTTCGGCCCCGGGCTGCAACTCCCCGGCGGCACGGGCTCGGCCGTCCTGCCGGACGGCGTCAGCGGCGGCACGGGATTCGAGGGAGTCAGCAGTCTTTCATTGCCCGGCATGAACTCGTACGGCTCGTTCCTTTCGGGAAATTCATCCCGCGACGCCGTGGGCGCCGGTCTGGAGTTAAAGGGCGCGAAGAGTCTGAAGCTGTCTCTAAGAATCGAGTTCCGCTACGACGACGCCGACGACGACATGATAGTTAGTTCATTCAGCGGCCTTGCCAGGTCAGCAGTCAAGGATCGCCTGCAGTTCGTGGCCCTGACAGGGGTGAGTTGGAAGTGGACCGAGGACCTGAGCTTCGCCATGCACCTGAATTTCGCAGACACCGAGGCAATCGAGACGAGCAGGGAAGGAGTAGTCTACGTCAAGGGAGACAACGAGGCCCGCATCGTCGAGGGTTCTGTCGGCATGGCTTTCCGCCCGGTGCGCTACGATTGGCTGGCCCTGTTGTGGAAGTACACCTTCCTGCTGGAGAAGAGACCGCTGGATCTGACGGGCGGGCAGTCGGGGCAGAGCGAGAGTCATGTTTTCACGATCATGCCGATCCTGGAATTGCCGGCATTAAGGTTGCAGTTGGTCGAGAAGTTCGCCTGGAAGTATGTAAGGGAGCAGATGGAGGGGTTGCCCGACGCCTCGGGGCACACGATCTTATGGATAAACCGGCTGAACTTCCATGTGATAGCCGGTCTGGAGATTGGCGCCGAGTACCGCCTGTTGAGAAGCTTTCTGGCCGGTGACATGAAGCACGGTTTTCTGGGCGAGCTGGCCTACGTACTCATGGAAAAAGTTCGCATAGCCGCCGGCTACAACTTCACTTCGTTTTCGGACAACGAGTTCGACCGCAACGACTACGACCACGGCGGCTTCTTCTTCCGCGTGACCGGGCAGTACTAATCCGAAGAATGGATAACAGCATCCAGTAGGCAGGACAGGGGCACGGCCGAAATGGCGACCAGCGGCATCAGGAAACGGTTGGAGTAGTCGGAACCGGTGATGAAGTCGTACTTGCAGTAGAACAGAAAGGTCAGCAGAGAAAATAGCAGGATCAGGGCGAAGGCGGGGCGACTCTTCTTGTAGAGTCGCCCGTAGCCGAACACGGCTAGCACGGCCGCGCCCGCGGTCGGAACCAGGCCGTGGACCTGGTCTATAAGCTGCAGGCGCAGACCGTCGAAGAATGGGTAGGCGAAACTGGCCAGATGGTCGCCGATCACCGAGTGACCTTGCTCAATCACCCATACTCGCGAATAGGACGTGACCCATGGAGCGCCGAATTGATACCAGTTGAAGGCGGCGAAAGCTCCAAGCGAAATGGTACAGCCGATGCAATAACGCAGGCAGGTCTTCCAGTCGCGTATTACAATTAGCATAACTCCCGCCGCCAGCAGTCCTATGGCGTTGGGTAACTTGGTCCAGACCGCAAGGCCGAAAAACAATCCGGCAAGCAGGCCTCTCCCGGTTAGAACCGCACCCATAGCAGCGACAAGCAACAAGGCTGCCAGGATGTCGGCCGAATAGGAGTAGGCGAAATGGTGGAAAAGGGGGGTGATGCCGACAAGCACCGCGGCGACGCAGGCGGCGCCGGAACTAGCATACATGGCAGCCACTCGACGCATGGCCACGATTAATGCAAGCAGGACCAGCAGGTTGAAGATCAGCAGGCCGAACCCTCCCCAGGCTGCGTAGAATGGAAGCGACAGGAAAGGCAGCACCAGGGTGTGCTTGGGATACCATTCTCCCCGCGATCCACGCGCGATGTTGCTGTCGTACATGCCGATATTCGTCCAGGAATGGGGGTTCTCGAATATCGACGGGTCGGATTGGTTGCGCTGATCGAGGTCGAAATCGTGCAGGATCGAGATGACAATGTTGGCGTAGTAGGGCGAGTCGCCCTTCATGTACGGCTCGTGCGGCAGGCGGACCGCAATGGTCTGGACGTAGAACCCGAGGCAAAGCAACACACAGACGGCGTCAAGAACAACGGGTGATCGAATGATTCTTATGAAAAACGCACCTCGTATCTTACTGTCGCGCACAAGGTCGCAAATACTCGCCCATCTCGCCCATAGCCGCAGGATCGCGGCGGCCAGTAACAAGAGCAGGCCCAGAACACCTACCAGCGTTCGCAGCAGATTTGAATGCCTTGCGGCCGTGAGATCGAAGCTCGCCCTTGGCACCGGCATCAATAGATCGAGGGGGATTTCTCGAAAAGACGACTCACCCGGAGGCTTCCATCTGACCCGCAAGAAACTGTCTCCGACACCCTGGGAATACTGCAACCTGACAGCGTGTTCCCCCGACGCGAGCTGCAGCGAGCCTTCTTTCCGCCTGCGGACATGTACGCCGCCGTTGGCGACCACAGGCCGATCGTCGATCCACAGGCTCGAGCCGTCGTCGGAATCGAGCAAAAATCCGTAACTGCCCTGGGTCACAATCTGTATGAAACCTTCAAAGCTGACGGAGTAGTTTGACTGGTTCGAAGACGCCAGGTTGCCGTCCAGCGATAGTTCCCAACTCCTGACGTCTCTGACCAGGACAGGCGCTCCCTGAAAGCGTGCCTTGGCGTAATAACTCGCACGCAGACCGTGGCCGGCGTCGCCCTGGGGACGCGCCAGAAAAACGATCAGAGCCGCGGCCAGAAGGATCAGCGATAGCAGCGGTGATCGCATGGCCTTGCTCACGGGATCTCCCATAGCTGCGTGCCCCACTGGTCGGCGCGCTTCACCAGACCGAGCGCCGGCAACTGCCTGACCGCCCGGTGACCGCAGGGGACAATAAAGTAACGCAGGTGCAGATCCGCGGCATCCCGCCTGACGCGCTCCGGTGCAAGACGAATCTCGCCGCGCAATGCCCTCAGTAGCTGTGTATGGCGAACGAAGTCGAGCGCCTTGCGTGTTGTTCTCGAGGCGTAGCCGCCGATCATCCGGTGCTGGTGGCCGGTCTGGCGTAAGAGTGCCTGGTTGGGATCGCCGATGTCATATACTACCGTGTCTACCGGAGATTTTTCGATCTCTTGTGTGAAATCGGGAAGAGCCACGGTAGACGACTCGATCGGGTGGGGGAGCAATTCGGCGAGCACTAGTAATATGACCGCCGCCGCGCCGATATGGCGTCGGTGCAGGATCCAGATTTTCCCATCACCCAGACGAGCCAGCAAGGCATCCAGTCCGCAAGCAGCCAGTACGGCGAAGGCCACAATTGTGATCACCTGCCAGCGCACCGGCGCTCCGCTCATACCAAGTACGGGAAAGATTTTATCAAGAAGCTTGTAGGGCAGGGGAACGGCGTCGAGGATACGCCCGCCCCAATGTAGCACCGGCCCAAGCGAGAGCAACATGCCGCAAAGAGCGATTCCGGCCCAGCCCCACGGGCGGTCACCGCGCTTTCGCATAACAAACGCCAAGATGGCCAGAGCGATGACCGAGTAGCCGATGTACTGGTTGCACTCGGCCGAGTTGCCGGTCCATTTTCTCCAGATGTCGATAAACAGCGGACCGTAGGCCGACACCCAGGGTGGGATGAAAAAAGACTGCAGGTCAGCAGACCAGAAGCGCGCGTCGTGGGCCGGAACGAGATCGAGCCGCAGGTAACTCGCCAGCATGGCCGTAAGAAGTACGCCGGCGGTTGCCATGAAGACCCCGGCCCCGGCTCCAATCGCAAACAGGAATTTTCGATCAAGAACGCGGCGGTGCTCCCTGACGAGTTTTAGGCACGCTATCAGACCGGCCATGACCAGGCCGGCCAGCAAGTAGTAGAACGAGCAGAAGGTCGTCAACGCAAGAGACACACCCATCCAGATCCCGTCTGTGATCTTGCGACTACGGAAGCTTCTGACCAGGAAAAACAAGAAAAGCGGCAGCCACTCCATGGCGACTAGCTGCAGGTGGCCTTGTGCATGCGCGAAATGAAAGGGCGAGAAGGTAAAGACGCAACCTGCCAGAAAGGCAGCCAAGCGATTTTTGAAAAGTTCGTGTGCCAGGAGATACATCGTGAATCCCGATGCCGCGAAGGAGAACAGGAAAACCAGGTTGTAGGCGGCGGGTTGACCGCAGACGAGATCGAAAGGCATAGCCAGCAAGCAGTTGAAAGGGTTCAGCGTGTGGAACAAAAGTGTATGGCCGTGCGGATAGTGAAGCATGTCGGTGAAATAAGGATTGTGTCCCGAAAGCAGTGCATGCTTGAACCACCACATGTTCCACAGGTTCTGAAAACCATCACCGCCGTGCCCGGCTATATCCGTCGTAAAATGTGCCAGTACCCGGTAAGCATACAGACAACTCAGAACGAGGTAGGCTGCGGCGGCCGCCAGGTTTTCCAGGTTGCGGCCAAACCATGAACTATGCGCCACTCTCTCGGACAAGTTGCCTCCAAAACACGGGAACGGCATCAAAATCGCATGGACAGGGGTGTATGGTCAAATAAGTGTCTTGTCAAACAGGCATCCGTACGTTAAATTTGTAGGCTGGCACAAGGAGGACGATATGAAGTCTTTCGCATTCAAGAAATGCAGGTATTTCCTGGGGCGACTGGAGCGCGGCGCCGACATCCTGGCGGGCTTGACCGCTTTCTGCAACACCGAAGACATCGAGGCTGGAACCATCAGTGCCATCGGAGCCGTAGAAAGCGGCGGCGTAGGCTACTTCGACCAGGCCGCCTCTGAGTACCGCGAGATGCGCTTCGACCAGGGTATGGAGATCGCCTCGTTGACGGGCAACATTTCGCTCAGGGACGGCAAGGTTTTCTTGCATTGCCACGTGCTCCTGGCCGACGAGCAGGGCCGCTGCTTCGGCGGACACCTGCTCGATGGCAACATCGCCTTTGCCTGCGAGTTCAGCATTCAGGCGCTCACGGGAGAACCCCCGTTACGGCTTCCTGACGAGGCAACTGGGTTGTTTCTCTGGTAAAATATTGTGAGGCTCTATTTCTTTTTCAACGAACTGATTACCTCGCGGGCCTTCTGCAAGGCCAGCACAACCTTCTTCTCGCGAAGCCTCATGCGATTCTCCTGCTCTTTGGACGTTTCGAGCTTATTCTTCAGCAGTTCGAACTTCTCCTTGGCTTGCTGCATGGCTTCCTGGTAGCGCGAAATTTTCTTATCCTTGATCTCCTTGAGTTTCTCAAGGGCCATGATCTTGTCCTGTTCGGCCTTTTCCAGTGCCTCCTGGGTGCCAACCTGCAAGGCGGCGATCTCGTCGTTTTTCGCTGCCTCGAGCTCCACGAGTCGCCGTTCGTGCTGACTGATAAGATCCGTGAAATGCTGTTCGTGCGACTGTTTCAACTCTTCCACGGTGCCAGCCTGTTGGTCGCCTTGCCTGGCCAGTTTTTTCACGCGCGAACGCAATTCCTCAAGCTGCTCGTCTTTCTCGCGCGCCGCCGCCTGCGACTGTGAGGCGCTATCCCCGGCCTCATCCAGTTGTCCTCGCAACATGGCCAGATCTTCCTCGACGTCTTCGAGCGACTCGCTTTTGGCTAACAACTCTGCCTCGAGTTGCTGGGCGGCCTGTTGGCTCTCGGCAAGCATAGCCTCGATCTGTTGTTTCTCTTGTGTCAGCTGATCCATCGCCTGCCGGCTGTTCTGGCCGGCTCCCTGAAGCGCCTCGGTCAACTCCTGTTCACGAGTGCTAAGCAACTCCTGCTGTTGCCGGGAGGCATTCAATTGCCCGGAAAGCTGGCTGTTTTGTTGCTCGAATTCCGAGATTCTGGAAGACAGGTCGTCTTTCTCCTGGTTGATCTGCTTGATCTTCTCGGACGACTCGCGCTCCATTTTCGAGGCCTTGAGCAAGGCGGACTCGACGCGTTCTTCCATGCTTGCGATTTTCTTCTTGGCCTTGCCGTAACGCTCTTGCAAGTCGGATTCGACGTTCTGTTTTTCTTCGTTCAGCTTTGCAACCTGCTCCGCGAGCCTGACCAACTCGGAGTCCTTGCTCTCCAGCTTGGCCATGGCCTCCTGCTCGATCCTGGCGTTATCTTCAGAAGCAGACTCGGCCGAGTTCTTCATCGCCTGGAACCTCTGGCGTTCTTCTTCCAGCTCGGATTGCAGCCGGCGAACCTCTTCCTGCGCGTTCGCGGAGGTCTGCTCGAGTTTTGTCTCGATGCTCTCTCTCTTCCTCGATAGCTCGCCAAGCTGCTCTTCGAGAGAACTGCGCTCCGCTTCGGCCCCGGACTGAGCCTGCGATAGGTTCTCTTCCACCTCGGTCAGGCGTGTATCGAGAGACTCGTTTTCGGCATTGAGCCTCTCGATCGTGGACGATGACTCGCTTCTCTCCTTTTGCAGCGTTTCTTCAAGCAGGCTGATGTTTCGCTCGCGGTCTTGAATGCGGGCGTTCAATTCCTGCTCGCGCACCTGTACTGCCTGGGCCAGCTCGCCGATTTGCGTCTCGAGCTTGGTGCGTTCAGAGTCCCATTCGGCCTGCAGGCTGGATTTTTGCCCTTCGAAGGCAGCCTGCGCGGCCTGTTTCTGTTCTTCGGCGTCGGAAAGCGCCTGAGAGCTGCTGTGTTCGAGACCGGCGTGCAACTCGGCCGCTTCGCGCAGGGCGGACTCCAGCTCTTGTGTTCTCTGTTCGAGCGCCTCTTTCTCTTCCGTCATGGCATCAAGCGAATCCTGCAAAAGGTCCGCCCGGCCACGCTCGACATCGACTTCCTGGGTCAGCTCTTCTTCGCGGGTTTCCTTCTCCCCGGTGATCTCGTCGAGAGATTCCTGAAGCAGATCGACCTTTTTCTGCGAATCTTCAATCTGCTCCTGGGAATCCTGAGACTCTTCCTCCTTCTTCTGGCTGAGAAGCTGGAGAGTCTCCTGGAGCACCTTGACCTTGTCGAGCTGCTCATCGAGAGCGGCCTGAAGTTCTGAACGCTCTTGCTCGAAGCGACGGACGTTTTCTTCCAGCTGGCCGGTAACATCGCCGAGTTCCACTCGGGTCTGATCGAACTGCTGCGACAGGCGCGCGCGCTCCTGTTCGGTGTTCTCCAGCTTTTCTTCCTGGGCCCTGTACTTCTCGTTCAAGGTCTTCAGGTTCAGGTTGATCTCGTCGTAGCGGGCCTTGGCCTTGGAATGCTCTTTCTGGGCCTGGCTCAACTCGCGCTCTCTCTTCTTGAGGTTCTTGCGCAGGAAGTTGAGCTTGTCGTCGAAACCGTATTCTCCCTCGATTTCGTCCTCGACAATAGATTTGCGCTTGCGCATGGGAGGAGGAGGGGGATGAGCCGAGGATTTTCCGGCGGGCGCCTTGTTTTCGGTAAGCTGACTGAAGGCGGCGTCGAGATCCGGCTCGTCGGCGCTGGCGGCGAATGTTTCGACCGGAACAACTTCACGAGGTTCTTCGATCGGTTCGAGTTCATCGATCGGCTCGAGTTCTTCGATCGGCTCGACGAGATCCGGCTCGGCGATGGCCTCTTGATCGCTTGCGTCCGTCTCGGGCGTCTGCACAGTCAGATTGGAGAAAGCCGAGTCGAGCTCGTCTTCTTCATGATCCGAGGCCGGCGACGGCAGCTCTCCGGCAACGCCCAGAAGCTGAGCCAGCCTGTCTGCCACGGCACCGGCGGACTGGTCTTTGAGCATATAGGCATCGGCCGGGGTCTTGTGACTCTGGTGCTGCTCGAATGTATCGGGAGTCTCGCCGGAGGAGATGATCAAGACCGGCACTTGCCTGAGATTCTTGTTTTTCTTGATCCGGTTGCAAACGGAGTAACCGCTCATGCCGGGAAGCTCCGCAGCCAGGAGAATGCCGTCGGGCGGGTTGTTCTTGGCCGTGTCTATGCCCGCGTGCCCCTCGGCCACCGAGGTGACCGCGACGCTTCGCTGCTGCAGCAATTTGCTAATCTCCGCCTCGAAGACGGGATCGTTTTCTATAATCAGTACGCGTTTTTGTTCCATATTGTCGGCCGGGGCGGCCGCCCAATGCACTCCCGCCAGCCCCAGGTAAGCTATACTACGCTACCTGCAACACTTCAAGAAAAATACCAAAAATCACGGCTGTCAGGGCGTGACGTAGACCAGCTCGATATGAACGCTGTCGCCCTCGCCGAAAAATTCGCACGGATCGTAGTGCGCAGCGAAGGAGATCGTGCCACCGAGCGCCTTGGGATCCGGAGGGTTTGTAGGCCCGGTGTAGTTCCAGGTGGGAACGCAAGCCAGGCCGCCGGGGCACGAGTCGTCGTCGGGGCCGCTGCACTCGGTGAGCTTGACCTCGCCCACGTAACCGCAGGAGTAACGCGGCACCGCCGTGCCGTTGATCAGGATGTTGGCCAGATCAGGATCGAGGATCGCCTCGGAGAGCAGGAAGATCTTGGGACAGGCCACGAAGCCGCCCAGGTCCTTCATGGTCTGAGAGAAATCAGTCTGGCATATGGTGTCGACGAAACCGTTCTTGCCGATGCCGAAGAGTTGGGCCAGCTTGACGTAGCGCGTGCCGGGCTTGGCAGAGCAAAATTCACCTGTGCAGCCGGCGGTGGTACAGGCGGGCTCAATGTCCCAGCGGTTCTTGGCATCATCCCAGAAGTACTCGATGGTCGTGGTGGACAGATCCTCCTTGTCTTTAATACCGACAATCGCCGCGAACTTGACCATTCCTTCCCGGTTGTCCTTCAAGCCCAGCAAGAAGTTGTAGTATTCCTCGACCGCTGTCAGCCGGTAAGGCTTGCCATCCGGGTCGCTGAACCCTCCGTCGGGGTCGGCGCCCTTGGCGGCAAAATAACATGAATTGCCGCCAATACCCGGCATGCCTTCTGTGACATCGCCCACTTCGCCGCAATCATCCTCGTCGGTGATGATGACCACCACCAGGGTGGCGTCTTTGCGAAGGAAGTCGCTGTTGTAGCTGCCGGCCAGGTCGTCGAGGGCGATCTTCAACGGGGCCAGGCCCCGCTCGTAGCCGCATCCGTTTACACCCACCATTGCGAAACCTTTACTCCCGCCGGTATCATAGAAGCACCACTTTGTCGCGGCGTCGACCACTCTTTCGCACTGCGGATCGCTGGTGAAGACGTAGTCGGGCAAGTCGATCGTCCCTTGGTTGTAACCGATGCGATCCTGGAAGCGGCCGTTCTCGCCGGTCTCGTTCATGCACGATGACTGGATGAGGCCTTCGCAACGCGGGCAGCCGGGAGACTCCATTCCGGTGGTGATGATGGCAATATGGTATTTGTCGCTGAAGTAGTTCTCGAGTTCGGAGGTAAAGGCGCCGAACGACAGTCCAAGCTGGCCCTGCTCGCCGACCATCGAACCGGAGTTGTCGATGATGAAGAGGATATCGGCCTGCGAGGCAATGCTTATCGTCTGCGTCCAGCGCTTCTCCTTGATCACCGAACTGGGCAATTCCTCGAAGCCGTAGTTCTGGCAACCCAAAATGGTCAAACCGGTAAAGAGGGCCAAAACACCATACCAGCTTTTCACGATCATCACGACCTCCTGTGAGCTTAGCCCATTATCGTACCAATATGCCCGTCACGTCAACCTTGAAGAAGATCTATGGGAATGTGAGCATCAGGGAGTGACGTACACCAATTCAATATGAACGTTATCGCCCGGCTCGAAGAATTTGCAAGGGTCATAGTGGGTCGCGAAGGAGATGGTACCGGCGGGCGCATTGGGGTCCGGGGTATCCAAGGGCGGGGCGTAATTCCATGTGGGTATGCAAGCCAGGCCACCGGGACACGAGTCGTCATCGGGGCCGCTGCACTCCACTAGCTTCACCTCGTCCACGTATCCGCAAGAGTAGCGTGGTACAGCTTCATCGTTGATCAAGATGTTGGCCAGATCGGGGTCGAGGATCTCCTCTGAGAGCTTGAATACCCTGGGACAGGAGACGAGAGTAGCAATATATTCCCAGGTTTTTGAGAAATCGTCCTGGCAGATCGTGTCGACAAAGCCGTTATCATGGAACAACTGTGCCAGTTGAATATACCTGGTTCCAGGCTTGGCATAACAATAATCTCCCTCGCAATCGCGAGTCGTGCATGCATTGTCTACTACCCAGCGACTGCCGTTGTAGGAATAGTCGATCGAAGTAGTGGATAAGTCATTGACATCCTTCACGCCCACGACGGCTGCGAACTTGACCATACCTTCCCGACCGTTTTTGAGTTTCATTAAAAAATTGTAGTAGTCTTCCACCGGCGTCAGTTTATAGAGTTTTCCTTCGGGATCGTTGGCATTGCCGTCTGGATCAGCTTTCTTCGATGCGTAGTAGCATGCATCTGCCCTTATTCCTGGAAGTTCATCCGTGATATCTCCCACTTCGCCGCAGTCTTCCTCGTCAGAGATGATCACAATGGTCAGTGAAGCGTCTTTACGGAGGAAGTCGGAGTTGTACCTGTCGACCAATTCGTCGAGGGCAATTCTGATAGGGGCCAGGCCACGTTCATACCCACAACCTTCGACACCGTCGAGGGCGAATCCACTTTTCGTCGAATCGTCAAAAAAACAATGCTTGTGCGCAGAGTCGATAACTCTGGGACAGGTTGCCTGATCAGTAACACAAGAATAAACCGGTTTTATCAGATCCCCTTCATTGTGGCAGATCCTGTCCTGGAACCTTCCGTTTTCACCCGTCTCATTGATGCAGGCAGGAGAAATGACAGAGCAGGAAGGACATCCTGGCGACTCCATGCCAGTCGTAATAACCGCGATATGGTAGTCAGTGCCGACCAATTCCTCTAATTTGTCTGTAAAAATCTTAAATGAATCTCCGAGCTGTCTTTGCTCCCCTGCCATGGAATATGAATTGTCAATCACGAAAAGGATGTCCGCTGCCGAGGAAATTACAATGTTCTTAGTCCAGCGTTTTTCCTTGATCACCGAGCTGGGCAGTTCTTCAAATGCGTAATTCTGGCAGCCAAGGATGCTCAAACCGGCAACGATAGCCACTAAGCCACACCAGCTTTTCATTATCATAGCCACCTCCCGTTAGCCTGACCCGCACCAGGCGGCTTTTGTCTCGTTTTTTTGTCATTCCGTGGCATCTTTGCCATAGTTGTTGGTTTGATATGTTCCTCAGGGATAGTCCAAGAATATCAAGCCATGATTTGTGCCAGCCGCTTCGGGAGTACAATATGAGCAAAATAGTTGACTCAAAAATCAATCCACGTGCGGTAAAAAAGCCTCTTTCGGTGCGGTTACAATCGGGCTGGAAAGTGTATTTATGATGTTAATACAGTCTATTGTAGCTGTCATCCGAATGTCGTGAGATTGGTATGGATCTTGCTTCACAGTGTGGTGGTCTTTGGTCACGGAGGGCCCCATGAATGTAAAGGATGTTGTGTTCTCTCCTGACACAGACACTAAGAAAGCAGGCAGCCTGCTGTCGCTGACGAGCAAGGCCCTCGATATCGCAACCACAATTCGCAGAAAGTTCAGAAACCTCGGCGGCAGCTCGATGAAGCAACGCCTCGAGACAATGAGGCGCGAAGGGTCTTCGAGCCGTGACATGTACGCGGCAGGCTGGGAAGAGGGACGGCGCGAAGAATTGCAGGATCTGACCGACGTGCTTTTCAGTTGCCAGGAGAAAGGCCTGGGTCGGATGAGCATCATCCAGGAGTCGAACTCTCACCTGGTCGTGAAGGTCTATGACTGCGCCTCTTGCCGGGGCGATAATCGCTATGACGATTGTTCATTCGTGGCCGGATACATCGCAGGCGCGCTTGTAGCCGCCGGAAAACCCGAGAGCGTGAATGTAAAGGAGAAATCATGCGGCGAGTACCCGGGACGCACCTGCGTCTTCGCCGCCAACTGGTGACCCTATTTTAGTGATAAATTATTTTTTGAGTTTTGCAGGGGATTGAAGAATTGCACACATCGGCGCTTTGACAAATGGAATAAGGGTCTTGCGAGAAGCAGATGGCGTGGTCGGGGCCGGGAGTATGGAATGGGGTGCTGCGACGGGCAGGTGGTTTTGGCTTCTCTGCATAAAATTACGACATAGAGGTCCCCTGCAATTGTTGGAAACCCGCCATGAGGCCTGATTCTCATGGCGGGTTTTTTTTCCGCACAATCACAAATGTGACTCGGTGTAGTCTTCATCGAATTGACAAAGCGCATCTAATTTGTTTGACTGTCTCCCGATCCTCGGAGAGACGATTATGCCCAACGACGCCGAACTCGCTGAAAAAATTACCGCGCTCGAGGAGCAACTGGCCGAGGATCCCGGTTCGACACTGTTCTGTGAACTGACCGAGGCCCTGGCGGAGGCCGGTCGTAACAGCGAGGCAGTCAAGGCCTGCGAGCGGGGCCTGGGCTACAATCCTGGACTGCCCGGCGGGCATCTGGCCTACGGCAAGGCTCTGGTAGGGCTTGGAAAGAACGAGGAGGGCCTACAGGCCTTCGAACGAGCCTGTACACTGAAGCGCAACGATATCGACGTTCTGGCGGAGATCACCGAGTTCCTCGTGGCCGCGGGGCAAGCGGAGACCGCTTTCCCGTACCTGCAAAAAGCTCTCGACATCGATGACACGGACGAACGTATCGTCAAGCTGCGAGACATGTTGGCTGAGGAAAATCCCGAAGACCTCAGGGTCGAGACGGAGCGCATTACGATCGATCGCCAGATGCTCGAAATCGAGGATGGCGGTACGAATGAAGCGGCGGATGACGATGACGACATGCGGGTGCCGACCGAGGAAATCAAGTGGCCGGACTGGGAGAGCAGGCCGCCTCCGGCGAACGACGCCTTCGCGCCCCATGATGAAGACATGCAGGAGTTGGGCGAAGAAGACGACGAACCCCCGACGGTCTACTCGCCCAATCCACTCGACGGCAAGTCCGGAGCGAATTCTGAAACCGTAGACAACTCAAGACCGGATCAGGAAACGATCATGGATCCGTCAGCCGGCCTCAGGGCCGGGATTGACAACGCCGTTGGGATGGCGGTTGATCAACAGAAAGCCGCGCCTCCCACCATGTTCGACCCCGGCCAGCCCCGGCCGCAACCCTGGTCGGAACCACGGCAGGGCGAAGAACCGCCGACGATGTTCGCCGGAAGTGGCGAAAAGCAGCCACCTCCGACACGTTTCAGCCCGGCTCCCGGCGTCGCCGCGGCCCCGTTTCACGACGTCTTGGCCAAGGCGGAGACATTCAGCTACCTGAAGGTTTTCCTGGTGCTGATACCTTTTCTGGTAGTCGGCCTGGCTCTCGGCGGATACGTGGCATACCGTCACATCAAGGCGGATAAGATTGCCGGACTGCTTGACCAGGCGACGGCATCACTGGCTTTAGACTCTTTTCTTGGCTACAGCGATGCGCGTACGACACTTGCCAAATTGCTCGATCTGGATGAACACAACACGCGGGGCATGGCATTGATGGCCCTTACCTGCGCAAGGCTTGACGACGAGTTCGGGCCGAACATCGCGCTCAAGGAGAAGGGCACCGAGTTGCTCGAGCGATTGGATAAGGCTGCCCTGGCGCCGGAAACAAAAGACGTCTTGCTGTGGACGAATTTTCACCTCCACCAGGACAAGCGCCTGGACGGCGAGTTGCCGGCGCAACTCAAAAAATACGCCCGCGATGCGAGCCTGCTTGCCCTGGCGGGTGAGTTGGCGGTGCGCCGCGGGGACGCGAAAGAAGCAGAAGAACGCCTGAGTGCGAGCATCGCGGAGGATCCTTCTAGGGTCAGGTCGTTGTATCGCCTGGCCCTGATCGAATACGGGTCGGGTAAAACAGGCAAGGCAACGGAGCGCCTGGAACGGGCACTGGAGATCAACGGCATTCACGTCAAGTCTCTGTTGTTGATCTCGAAAATAAGAATTGCAGGCGGCCTGTCGCTGGACCAGGTGAAGAACGATCTCGAGAAAATTGTCGAGTTGCCTCAGGTAACGGATCGCGATCGGGCACAGGCACACTTTCTGCTGGCTCGTCTCTCGTTCGGCAACTTCGAGCGCTCGCGAGCCGTAGCCGAGGTAAAAACCGCGGGCGGGCTCATACAGGACGATGTCGCCTTCGAATTCAAGCTGGCTCGCTTGTGTGCCGATTTTTTCGAACTCGATGAAGCCGCTTCCAGAGCCAGGGATATTTTAAAAAAAGATTCCAAAAACCTCGATGCGTTGCTGTTGCTGACCGGAACATACTTGCGGCGGGGCAAGGCGAAAAGGGCCCTGGCCGCTTTAGACGATCTGGTTGGAATGAAGGTGCCCGCGGCGCGTTTTCTGGTCCTGCGAGGAGAGGCCCTGCTGAGTGTCGGTCGCTACGGGGACGCATTGCAGGATCTCATTTCGGTCCCCGCCGGCGCCAGTGAGAAGCGCCTGGCCAACGCGCTTGCGGTGATCGCACAGATCAAAAATGGCGCCGTCGATAAGGCCTATCACAGGGTCACCTCGCTTATCGGCGAGTATCCCAGATTTGCCCTGGCGCACCATGTGATGGGCCTTTACCGCCTGGCCAAGAGACAGGACCGCAGCGCCGAGACATCCTTCAAAAAAGCCGTCAGTCTCGATCCCCGGGAGTTCTTGGCATACAACAGTTTGGCGGGCCTGGCCTACGGCAGTGGAAAAAAGAATGCGGCCCTGGAATATGCCCGTAAGGCGCTCCAGGCCAACCCGTTCGATCTGAAGTCGCGCCTGCTGGCCGGACAGATATTGCTCGATGCTCGGAATGCGTCCGGCGCTCTGGACTCCTTCGCACGCGTGGTGGCCCAGGACGCTTCCTCGGCGGATGGTTTCGTCGGCATGGCCGAGGCGCTATTGGCGTCGAACGAGGCCGAGAAAGCCATAAAGGCGATCAACAAGGGCATCAAGGCCGGCGCCCAGGACGCGCACGCCTATCACGTCCAGGGAAAAGCATACCTGGCGCTGGCCAGCTTTTTCAAGGCTGCCAGGGCTCTCAACAAGGCCGATCACCTGAATCCGAAAAACCCACAGATCCTGGCGGACCTGGGATTGGCGCAACTCGGAACGCGTTCGATCACCCGCGCCGAGAAGAGCTTCAAGGACAGTCTCCGTAAAGCCAGGCTGCCGCGGGCCATGGAAGGGCTGGCCAGGGCTAAACTTGAGCGCCATGACTACAGGGATGCCGCCGGGGCTTTCGAAAAAGCAGCCAGGTACGCCAGAAAAGAGAAGTGGCCTGCAAAGGAAGAGGCCCGGCTTTACGTGGAGGGCGGACATGCCTGGGTCAAGGAGCGCAAGATCACAAACCACCTGGCCAGGGCGCGACGCTTGTACAGCAAAGCGGCCGTCACGGTTCCAGAGGATCCTGAACCGCGCTATTTCCTGGCGACCGCCTACGATCGGGACGACAAGATCGTCGCAGCCCGAAAAACATACCTCGAGGTTCTGAAGCTGAAATCCGACCACCCCGGGACACTCTTCAGACTTGGTCTTCTGGAATACGACCAGAAAAAAGACGACCTGGCTAAAAAGTACCTCGAACTCTTCTTAAAGACCGACCCCAAGGGAAAAGATCGAAGACGGGCGAAGCAGGTTCTGGGTAAGATTAAATAATGCCCGCCAACAGACTGGCATGAAGAACAACGAAAAGACAACCGGCAAGTTCGTGGTCATCGAGGGAATCGACGGCGCTGGAACTACAACCCAGTCCGGAATGCTAGTCGATTGGCTGACCTCCCGCGGGCTTGCCGGAGCCCTGACCAGCGAACCCAGCGGCGGGCCGATCGGATCGTTGTTGCGACAGATTCTCAAAGGCCGCACGATTGCTCGGGATGCCGGCGGGAATGCGCGCCCACTTCACAACGACGCCATAGCCTTGCTGTTTGCGGCCGATCGGATGGATCACCTGGACAGTGAGATCCTTCCGCTTCTGGCCGGCGGGGTAAACGTGGTTTCTGATCGTTACTACCATTCGAGCTTTACATACCAGTCGCTGAAAGGCGATCTCGAGTGGATCCGAGTTCTGAACGGGCATGCGCGCCAGCCGGATACAACCTACTTGCTGCATTGCACGGCCGAGGAGGCAGGCATGCGAATGGCGCGCAGGCGAAGTTCCAGCGAATTGTACGAGGTTCTCGAGACACAAAAGAGGCTGGAAGTGGCCTACCGGGAACTTGCCGCAAGCCTGTCCGAAGAAGTGGTCATTATCGATGGGACCGGCTCCATACAGGAAGTCCACCGATCAATCACATCCGACCTGAGCACAAGATTCGGCTGGTAAGGGAACTCATACGTGGGACGCTTTGACGCCATCATCGTGGGAGCCAGCTACGCCGGCTTGGCCGCGGCCACCCAGATGCCCGGACGCAGGTTGCTGGTCCTGGAACGCCACGACTCGATCGTGGCCAGGCGGCGGGGCTCGCTGGGGCTTCTGCTTCCCGTGGGGGAAAGCGTCGAAGTCAGGGGCAATGACTTGTTTCTGAAGGGGATGGACCTCTTCGTGGAAAACGGCGTTCGCCAGAAGTTCGTACGCCTGCGCTTACGGGGACTTGCGGAAAATCTCGATTTCTACCCGCGCAAGTCGCTGGTGCTTGTGAACGAAGGACGCGTCAAGGGAGCCCTGCTGCGCAGGGTCAAGGAACTCGGCGGCGAAGTGGTGATCGGATCCACCGTGCGCAGCATCGATACTGACGGGAGGGAAGCCAGGGCGCGCACCGACCAGGAGCACGTCGCCAGAGTGCTGATCGGAGCCGACGGAGTCGGCAGCGTGGTGTCCCGTTCGCTGGGAATCCGCCGCGAAAAGATTTCGATTCTTTTCCAGCGCGAAGTCGAGTTGAGCAAGCTGGACATTCCAGACGAAACGCTTTTCGTCCAGTTTGACGACGCCCGGAACTTTTTCTTGGCACACGCAATCGGAGACGGCTACCGGGCCAGCGTGATCCAGGTGATCGGACCACACGATGTTCCCGACGACCTGGAGTCGAGGCTGGAAGATAAAGTTGAGCGCTTCGGGGCGGGACGCCTGCTGGATGGGCGCGGCGCAGTTGTGCGCTTGTTTCAGCCTGCGACGACGACCTTTCGATCGAACGTCATCATTACCGGAGATGCGCTGGCCGCCTATGGGTTTGCGACCATCACCGGCGCGCTAGCCATGGGAACATTGGCGGGCCGCTCGGCCAACCGCTTCCTGGCCGGCAGCCACTACGCCCTGCCGGACTACCACGACAACTGGAAGAAAGTATCCGGTCAGAAAACTATCGAAAGACTGCGCCTGGCCATGCTTTTGCTCGGTCGAATCGGTGGGGACAGGGTGGACAAGATCCTCAAGGCGGCACGCGGTCCGGGAAGGCGCCCGGGGGTCAATCCCAACCTGACATTGCGCCTGCCCGCCATCCTCTGGAGCCTGTTTGCGTGATCCCAATCACAACCGATTTTCACGATCTACGTGTGAATTCTGCCACTTTTGTCGCGGTTTCTAATTATCTGTTTGCATCGGCCGGCATGCCTGCGCGTAACGCTGCCCGACAAACCATCGAAAAGAAAAGTCTAAAGCGCACCCGGCACATGATCCTGTCTTTTTCCGGCGGCCTGGCACGGGATTTGCTTTTCAAACTACACAACTGAACGAGTTGCAACCAGGGACGGTGCGTCATGTTCATGAATATCCGGGTGAGGTCGGCCATGAAAAATAGAATCAAAAAGTCACTGAACGATCGCCGGGATTCGCCAAGGTTCGAAACTCCCCTGTTCATAAGAAAAGCTTCGGGAGAGTTTCAAGAACGTTATGGAAGAGTCGGCATCGGCGGCTTCTATTTCGAGACGGACGTCCCTCCCAGGGTGGGGCAGCTGCTGGATGTCAAGCTGATTCTTCACGGCCTGGGAATCGAACTCCAGACGCGAGGGCGCGTGATCGGTGTCTACCACATGAACGATTTCACCCAGGTGGCCGCCCGCTTCGAGGAGATCACCTTCGAGGCCGAGCGCATGCTGGCCCGCTGGCTCGACCTCCTGGTCCACGCCCAGAGCACCCCCGCCGCGGCCTGAGCGTCGCTTTACAGTTCGTGCCGCGAACAGGCGCTCATCAGAACATTGACCTTGTCGAGATCGGTGCCGTTGAAGGTAACCAGATCGTCGAAGCTCAAGTCCGCCCGCAAACTGATCGGATCCAGCGTTACGCTGTCGCCCGTGGCCAGGTCGTCCATCCCGCTGGGCGGATCCGGCAGGGTGTATCCGACGGTCTGGCCGTTGGCCATGTAGACTTCCCACTTTCCCAAGGCTCCGCGTATTGTGCTGCGGAAAAGCGTGCTTCCGGTCACGCCCGAGGCAACCATGGTCCGATTCAGCGGCGTGTAGCTGGCGTCCATCGGGAAACCGAGGAACCCGGATTCGAAGGTCAGATCCGCCGGCAGGCTCTCCTCGTTGTAAAGCACCAATGCCACGTCGGTCGGCATGTTGTTGACGTCTCCCGACGGAACCGCCAAGATCAGCATCATGTAGCGACCGGCCTGGAGGCCGCCGTAGGCCGGCGCCATCTTCATCATCAGCGGCCCGGCGGTTCCGTTGGCGTCGGCCGCCTCGGAAGTGAGGCCGAGAGGCGTCAGTCCATAGCTGTTCATGGCGCCCGCTAAAAAGACCGCCGTGCTGATCCTGGCGTTGCCGTGCATCGGCAGGGTCGGGGGCGTTACGAAGACCGACATGCTCTGGGGCTGCGTGGGGGACAGGTCCACCGAGTTGAGTTGAGTCCAGTCGGGGCGCATCTCGGCGCTGTCTCCGTCCCCGTCGATGTCGTCGCCGTCGGCCACCTTGGGAATGGGGAAGATATCGACATTGGGCTTCAGGCCGTGATCGAAGACCGCGAAATAGGGCAGCAGCCCGACGAGGATCTCGCTTACCGAAGTGCCCGAGCCGATGATGTCCTGAAATGTGTTCATCCCCAGCGTGCCGCCCATTCCCCAGGCGGTGCGTTTGCCGCGCTGACCCTCGACGTAGTAGGTCGTCTTGATATCGATCGGGAACCCCTGGAAGGAAACTCCCAGCACCATCTGGGCCGGCAGGCTGACGGGAAAGCTGCCCACGCCGGGAATCGAGACGGTAACGGTGAAGATATCGCCCAGCAGGCGGCCGAAATTCAGATCGACCAGATTGCCGCCGATACTCACACCGGCGAGGCCCAAAGAAACTTCTCCGCTACCAACGATCGTCATCCGTCCGGTGAAGCCGCCCGCCTTGGCCGGGTTGCTGCGCGGCGGCAGCGGCACCAGGATGTCGACAGAGGTGGTTCCCAGGATCGATACGTAGTCGTGGCCGGCGTCGAAAACGTGTATATCGGCGGATGCCTGAGGATCGGTAAATGTCGCCGTGCCGTCGGAAGCGGTCGCCTGCGTTTCGGTGTTGCCGGAAGCTACCAGCATCACCTGCGCGCCGGTTATCGCCGCCCGGCTTGCGCGGTCGACTACCGTGACACGCAAGGTATCGGTTGCCGGCGCCAGCACGTTGGTGAAGGTTACCGGGTCGCTGACAACCGGCGGGCTTGTGCCCTGGGCTGTGGCGGTGATCAGGGTGTCACCGGCCTCGGCGCCACCGGTCAGCAAGCCGTCCGCGTCTACGGCGGCACGATTAGGCACTGTCGAGGACCAGTCGAAGTCGATGCCGGGGATGGCCTGCCCGTTGAGTGTCAGCGCCAGCGCCCGTAATTGTATCTGCTGCCCCGACTGGATCGGGCCGCCCGGTGTCAGGATCACAACCTGGTAAACCGTGTCGGGATTGCCAGGGTCGATGCACTCGCCGCCGACGCAGACCTTCCCGGCCTCGCAGTCTGCCTTACCGCGGCAGACGAACGGCACGCACATTCCCCCGACACAGTCATGTTCGGCATCGCAATCCGACTCGTTAGTGCAAGGAGGAGTCTGGTGGCAGTGGCTGTCGGTGCAGATGCACGGCCGCGCCTGGCACATCTGCTCGCCGTTGCAATCCGCGGCGATGCTGCAAAGCGGCAGTTCTTCGCAGATGTTGGCGATGCAGGTGAAATTCGGATCGCTGCAGTCGTTGTCGTCGACGCAGGGAGTGTATTCCTCGCAGCGGCCGTTGCGACAACGCACGTGCTCGCCGCTGCAGTCGGCATCCTGGCTGCAGAAAGGATCGACGCACACGCCGGCCTCACAGATCTTGTCACCCGGGCAGGTGTTGTCGTTGATGCACTGCTGCAGGCAATGCCCATCCTGGCAGACCTGGGGGATACCACCCGAGGGACAATCGGCATCGACCGAGCAGGGCCGGGCGCATTTGCCATCGGTGCAAACGGTGCCCGTGGGGCAATCCGTATCCGCGCTGCAGGCCGGCGCTATCTGGCAGGTGCCGTCCAGGCACAGCTCATCGTCCCGGCATTCCGTGTCGCCCGTGCAGTTGACGACTTGACGCGGCTTGCAACGGCCACTGTCACAGAACTCGGCCGGAGCGCAGTCGCCGTCGGTAGCGCATTCGTTGGCCAGGCACTTGTAGTTCTCGTCACAGAAGAAATTCGCTTCGCAGTCCTGGTCGACACGGCAATCGCCGTCGACGCAGATGTTATCAGCGCAGTGCTGCTTGGCGGCGCAGTCCGAGTCCTGGGTGCACTGCGGCATGCGGCAGAAGCCTCCGTCGCAGACGCGCCCGTCATGGCAGTCGCCGTCGCCGGTGCAACTGTCCGCAGCCTTGCATTCGCCATCGACGCAGGTAGCGTTAGCGGGGCAATCGACGTCGCCGTTGGGGCAGGGGACATAGGAAGGACCCTCGCTGGAACAGGCGGCAAAGAACACGACCAGGGCCAGGCATGAAAGGAACCACATGCGCGAGACCATCTTGACACCTCCATTTGAGCTTTGTTGCCCGACCCTAGCACGCTTGGAACAAAGCGATCAAGGGGGTCTTGTTTTTGTTTGACAAGTTGCGTCGACAACTGGTAATTCGTCACTCACGTACGGAGGACGCATGAGAAGGCTGTGTCTTTTATTGTTTGGTCTTCTGGTCTTGTTGTCGGCAACCGCATGCAACAAGGAACGGCCGCGCAAGCTCGACTACGCGGCCAAGGAAAAGGCCGGGCTTTACACGGGAACCGGTCTACCCGGAGAAGGCTTCGTAGGCCAGCCGAGTTCGGCCACCAAGTTCACAGAGAAAAAGAAGACCACTCCCGAAGCCGAAAAGCCTCCGGCTGACAAGAAGAAAGAGACAAAATAGAAAAACAGATCGCGAAGCTTTGGGATCTTTATCTCCGGCATCAGGCAACTCGTGGCTGCAGTGATTGCCACGCCTTTCAGTTTCTAACATTGTTAGACTTGTTAGAATCCTGTTGACAGCGGGAACCTGAATTTCGTAGCCTCCCCGTATGACCAAGTTACCAGCAAAAAACCAGGATTATCGCAATCTGCGAGATGACCTGAGAGGCCTGTTAGAAAAAGGCCGGATCCAGGCCGAGAGGGCCGTTAGCGAGATCGCCAATCGCACCTACTGGAATGTGGGAAAGCGTCTTGGCGCACAACGCGCGGCCACCGACGCACAGGGTTCTGTCGGCTTCATGCGCCGCCTGGCGGCCGATCTGGGCGTCGCTCCTTCATTGCTCTACCATTCTGTGAAATTCTACAAGGCCTACCCGCGTGGCCTGCCAAAAAGCCCCGATGCGGCCAATTTGAGTTGGGGTGCACACCTGGCCCTGCTGCCCATCAAGGATGACAATGAGCGTCTTTTTTACATCGGGCGCGCCATCGACGAGGGTTGGTCGCGCAGCAAGCTGAGGCGCGCCATTCGCAGCGGCCTGTATGCCCATGAAACGGGCCGCTCCGGTAAGGTGCCATCCGCTGCGCTCGATCGACCTACTTCGGGGCTGCATACCTACTTCGGCATGATCGAGAAGATCATCGACGGCGACACACTGGATGTGCGCATCGACCTCGGCTTCGACGTCTGGAGAGTCGAACGCATCCGCCTGCGCGGCATAGATACTCCGGAGATGGACACGCAGGCGGGCCAGGCGGCCAAGAGCTTCGTTATAAAGACGCTAAAAGATGTCAAGACGGTCGCCTTCAAGACCTACAAGACGGACATCTACGCCCGCTACATAGCCGATGTCTTCTACGCCCCCCCGGAATGCGAAAAGGCGCAAATCTTCGAAACGGGCCGTTTCCTGAACCAGGAGATCCTCGCAGCCGGACACGCCGTCGTGATGAATTGAAGCGGATCGCCGACGGCTGATGATCCTTCCTCTGGTTTTTTCTTCCCAGAATAGTTCTGAAGTTCTTGAAGGTGTCGTGTTAGATGAAACTAGCCGCCCCGAAGGGGCGGTGGACCACAGCCTGGGGCTTCAGCCCCAGGAAAAGTCTTTTCTAAATTGGAGTGATAGCCATGGCTGGCCCCCAAGCCGCGCCCCTTCAGGGCGCAAAAAACTTCACAACATCCATTCCTGGGGCTTAAGCCCCAGGCTATGTTCCACCGCCCCTACAGGGCGGCTTTGGCTCACGATAGATCTCGGATGTTCCGATCACAGGACGTTGGAACGCTTGCGTCCAAATGTTGCGCGATACGTGCGAGGGACTTGAGCAATGGCACAGGAAAGACGACGGGGGCTGAAAACTGTTTTCAGCTTCGTCGTCTGAACAGGAAAAGAGCCAGCAGTAAAAGCAGGCCGCCCGGGGGCATTGCGCCGACGGGGGAGCTTTGGCGACAGCCGCAGCCGCTGTCTCCGGCGACGCAGTCGCTGTCTTCGCCATCGATGTAGCCGTCGCAGTCGTTGTCGATGGAGTCAGCGCAACTTGTCTCGCTGCTTTCGGGGCGCGTTAGCGGCTCGCAGCTCTGCTCTTGTCCGCCCTGGCAGGCGTCAACGCTGGTTGCGCAGGCTCCGATACCGCAGCTTTGCGTGCCGAGATCCTCGTCGGTTTGCCCGTCGCAATCGTCGTCAATAGCGTTACAGGCCTCGTTGGCCCCGGGATGAACGGCCTCGTTCTTATCGTCGCAGTCGTCCCCGGCGGGACAGTCGGCGTCGATGGCGTTATGACCGTCATGGTCGGCGTCGGTGCAGTCGCTGGCACAGACATTGTCCTCGTCGGTCTGCGTGTCACAATCGTCGTCGATCTGGTTGCAAATTTCTGCTGCGCCGGGATAGACGAGTTTGTTGCCATCATCGCAGTCAGTGCCCGAGGGACAGTCTGCACCCTCGGCGTAGTAGCCGTCGCCGTCCGCGTCTAAGCAGTTCTCGCAGCCGTTCTCGTCGGTCTGGCCGTCACAGTTATTGTCTATCGAGTCGCCGCAGGTTTCCAAAGCGTCCGGGTTGACCGCCTGGTCGGCGTCATCGCAATCGTCGCCGCCGCAGGCGTCGCTCTGGTAGCCGTCGCCGTCGGCATCGGCGCAGGCACAGGCCTCGTCGTGGCCGTCGCAGTTCTGGTCGATGCCATCCTCGCAAATCTCCGCGGCGCCGGGATGTATACCGGCCGCCGTGGCAACGCTGCAGCCGGGCGCCTGCTCGCTGCCGCTGTCACAGCAGTCGGTCGGCGTCGAAAAGCCGTCGTTGTCGTCGTCGTCGCCCCCCTGGCAGGGGTCGTCGGCAAGAGTCTTTACGATATCGAATTCCTCCATGATTCCTGAGCCCCCGCTGCCGAGAGTCAGGCAGGATGTGCCGGCTATCTGGGCCCGGATGTGCATGACGTTGTTGGCCACCGATATAACCAGGTAATGATGCTTGAAAGTCGGATAAACGGCCGCCCCGCCGCCGCCCGACACCATGTAGACGGTGCCGTCGTCAGTCGAGGCCACATCCTGGTCGTTGAAGCGGGGGCCGTCATGCTGATAGAGGTGATCGTGCCCGGTTAACACCAAATCGACGTGGAACTGATCGAACACGGGTATGAAAACGGGGTTCTGCCCGTCCTCGTTGCCGCCGTGTCCGCCAACGGAATATATCGGCCGGTGAAAGTAGACTATCTTCCACATGCGATCGGTGTTGCTCAGGTCGTCCACCAGCCAGTCGTGCTGTTTCTGGTACTTGTAGCTCCCGTCGTCCTTGAATGTCTCGGTCGACAACGCCGCGAAGTGAATGTTGCCGTAGTCGAATGAGTAGTAGTCCTCGGTGTTGGTGATCTGGTTGCGGGGCAGGGCCAAGATCTTGTTATAGTTGGCCCCGTCTCCCTGGCCGGGACCGTCGTCGTGGTTACCCAGGGCGGCAATCAGCGGGACATCGCCCATGAAGGGCTCCGAGTCGTCCAGAAAATCCGACCACTGCCCGTCCTCAGCGCCGTCGAGCACCAGGTCGCCCGAGTTGATCACGAAGGCCACGCCCTCGTCGGCGACCTTTTCGTAGACTTGCTTCCAGCAACCCGAGGGCAGCCAGTCGAAATCGGGCCTGTTGTCGGCCGCAACGCCGAAAGTGAAGGGGGCGCACACGTCGGCCGGCGCGGTGCGCAGGAGGTGATCGGCGCTCCAGTCGCCGGCGCCGCCTGCGCGGTAGTGATAGGCAGTGTCGGGAGTGAGGCCCGTGAGCGTCACTTCGTGCACCACGCCGATCGCGCCGCCGGCGTCGGCAGAGGTCCCGCTGGCGGTCATGCCGTAGTTGCTGTCGGGTCCGTACTCCACTGTCGAATCGGCCGGGCCGTCGTTCCAGGAGACAGTTTGGCTATGGGCCGTATCGCCGGTGAAGGACGTCCGTACCCACTTGGGCGCGGCCAGTGCCAGGGCCGGCAGCGAACAGGCGATAAAGATAAACAGAAGGATCTTGGACGGATTTCCTGTGGACATAAGAACCTCCTTGCGTACCACCCGAACCATGCTAACTCTATTGGCTGTCTACGGTCAATCGGCGAGTTATTCGTAGCGTAAAGACTCGATCGGATCGAGGGCGGCGGCCTTGCGGGCCGGGGCGACGCCGAAGAAGACTCCCACGGCCACCGAGAAACCGAAGGCTAACAGGACAATCCAGAGCGTTATCCGGGTGGGAATTTCGGGCACCGCCCAACTAACCATGGCGGCTATCAGGGCGCCGAGCGCAAGTCCAATTCCGCCTCCCAGCATGCTGACGCTGACCGACTCGACCAGAAACTGCACCAGGATGTCCCGCCGGCGGGCGCCGACGGCCATGCGAATGCCAATCTCGCGGGTGCGCTCGCGCACCGAGACCAGCATGATGTTCATGATCCCGATGCCGCCCACCAGCAAGGATATGCTGGCGATGCCCAAAAGCACGTAAGTCATCGTCTTGGCGATGTCGTTGAATGTGTCCAGCAGGTCTTCCTGGCTGACAATGGTGAAATCTTCCTTGTGGTTGTGGCGGCTTTTCAAGATGCGGTTGACGTCGTCGATGGCGGGCTGCAGGTTCGATTTGTTGGCCGCCTTGATCGAGATCCTCGTCAGGCCCTCCTGGTTGAACATGTCGAGCGCGCAGGTGACCGGAATGTAGGCCACGTCGTCGAAATCGAACCCCAGCGACTGGCCCTTGGGCTCCATCACGCCGACCACCCGGTAACGCGAATCGTTTATCTTGATCGCCTGCCCCAAGGGCGAGCGATCTCCGAAAAGCTCCTTAGCGACCGTCTTGCCGATCACGGCCACGCGATGCTTGTTGCTGACGTCTTCCTTGCGGATGAACTGTCCGCTGGCGGCACTCTGATTGTGAACGGCGGGAAAATTCTCGTTAGTGCCCATCACCAGGATATCGCGGGAGACCGATCCTCGCTCGGCGCTGCCGCCGCCGACAACCAGCGGCGCCACTCCCACGATGTTGGGCGAGCGTTGATCGAGGGCGCGACTGTCTCTTAAAGTCAGCTTTCTGACAGTCGTCAAGGTGCGTCCGTGCCCCTGCGTGTCCGACTTGCCGGGAAAGACAAACAGCAGGTTGGAGCCCATACCGGCGAAGATGTCGGCCAGGTAACCACGCATGCCCTCGCCGATGGACACCAGCAGGATCACCGAGGTTACCCCGATCACGACACCCAGCGTCGTCAGGAACGAACGCATCTTGTTCGCCCGGATGGAGTCTGCCGAAACTCGGATCTGCTCACCGATGTTCAATTACTGGACCCCGCTAGACTCAATCAACTGCGCGTGCGGCGATCCGCAACGATACTGCCATCGAGGATTTCTACCTGCCGCTGCGCGAGGGCGGAAATCTCTTTGTCGTGAGTGACCAAGACTATGGTGACTCCGGCCTCGCGATTGAGTCTCTGAAATACATTGGTGATCTCCCGTCCGACTTTCTGATCGAGGTTGCCGGTTGGTTCGTCGGCCAAGATTATCGACGGGTTGTTGACCAAGGCGCGGGCAATCGCCACACGCTGGCGCTCACCGCCGCTCATCTCGGTGGGGCGGTGATTGCTGCGCTCGCCCAACTCGACCTTTTCGAGCGCAGCAATGG
Organism: Myxococcota bacterium; assembly: GCA_035528415.1. Classification (GTDB taxonomy): domain Bacteria; phylum Myxococcota; class B64-G9; order B64-G9; family B64-G9; genus DATKYQ01. The sequence goes on from DATKYQ010000013.1 coordinate 71,950, forward strand.
CCCGTAGCCGGCGCTCGCGCCGCCCGACACCGGCGTACAGCAGGGGCAGCGCGACGTTTTCATGGGCGCTCTGGCGCGGCAAGAGGTTGAATGTCTGGAAGACGAAGCCGATCTTCAGGTTGCGAATGGAGGCCAGGGCGTCGTCGCGCAGGTTGGAGACCAACTTGCCGTCCAGCCGGTAGCTGCCCGTGGTGGGCGTATCCAGGCAGCCGATGATGTTCATCAGAGTCGACTTGCCCGAGCCGGAAGGTCCGACGATGGAGATGAACTCACCGCTCTCGACGAGCAGGTCGACTCCCCGCAGGGCATGCACTTCGGTGGCTCCCATCTTGTACATCTTGGTTATCCCGCTGACTTCGATCATCTCAATAGGCAACTTTCTGGCGGCTGGAGACGCCGCTCATGCGTACGCGGACGCCGTTTGCAAGCCCTTTGGTTTCAAGCGAGACGATAACCCGCTCTCCCTCTGTGAGACCCTCGACAACCTGCGTCCACTCCCAGTTGTTCATACCGGTCTTGATGTCACGCAGCCTGGCACATCCATTTTGCAGAATATAGACCTGCTCAACCTGTCCTTTGCGCATGACCGCGTTGGTAGGGACGTTGAGCACGTCTGTGGCTTTTTTGACGACGATCTCGATGTCGGCCGACATGCCGACCTTCAACAGCGAGGTGTCGTCCGGCAGGCTGACCTCTACTTCCAGGTGGCGGTTCTGGCGCAGGTCTTTCAGCACGACCGGCGCGATGTAGTCAAGCCTGCCTATGAAGTGACGTCCGGGATAGGCGTCGCAATCAACCCTGACCGGCATTCCCTCGCGCAGGCGCCCCGCGTCGGCCTCATCCACCGAGGCCACGACGGTTATGCCGCTGTCGTCCACGATATCCATCACCGGCGCTCCCACCATCAACGATTCGCCGCGCTCGATATGCACGCTCACGATCCGGCCCGAGAACGGGGCGCTGATGCGTGTTTCGTCTAAAGCGTCGACCGTCAGGTCCAGCGCCGCCTTTAGTTGGGCCAGGTTGGCTTCTGCCGCCGTGACGGTTTCTTTGGCCAGGTCACACTCCGCCTGTACCCGGTCGAGCGCCTGGGCGGACAGCACGCCCTTGGCCGAGAGCTTTTTCGAGCGCGCAAGAGAGCGCCCGGCGGCATCGCGCCGCAACATCGTCGAGCGCACGGCGCTGCCGCCGGCAACCAGGTTAGCCCGGGCCAGGCGCACCCTGGCTTTCAAAGCGGCGCTCTCCAACTCGACCAGTAGATCGCCTTCCTTGACGCTCGATCCCCGCTCGACGTGTATGTCGGCGACCCGGCCCAGGGTGACCGAGCGCAGGGAAGCCCGCCGGTGAGCCTTTACCTCGCCCGCCTGCAGGGACGAGACAATTTCCTCCACGTCGCCTTTGGAGATCTCAACCGTGCGCACCACGATGACGTGCTCCGGCAACAGCAGCATGACAACCACTACCACGACGCCGGCCAGTACGAGCTGAACAACCCGCCTGAACCACACCTGCCTTCGTGACAAAGCGGGACTCATACGATCAGCACCTCGCCGGATTCTGCAACCGTTTCAAGCACACGGCAGGATGTTAGCACAGGCAATTCAGCTGAGCCAATTTACTGCAATCAAATGTTGGTTACACTGTCGCCCGCTGAAAGGGCATCTCCTGATGGGCGGAGGAAAGAATCATGTTATCGTCATCCACCAGAACGACCTTGGGCTCGTGGGTGTGTGCCTCTTTTTCATTCATGCGGGCGAAAGTGGCCAGGATGACCTTGTCTCCCGGTTTTATCAGGTGAGCCGCTGCTCCGTTGACGCATATGGTGCCAGTCCCACGCGGCCCGGGCAGGGTGTAAGTCACCAGACGCGAGCCGTTGTCCACATCCCAGACATGCACTTCTTCGTGGGGCAGCATATCCGCGGCATCCATCAAGTCGGCGTCGATGGTGATGGAGCCTTCGTATTCAAGGTTGGCTTCGGTGACGGTCGCCCGGTGGATTTTCGACTTGAACATGTTTCGCTCCAAGACTTCATCCTCCCGATCTGGACTCCCGCGAGTGCCAACAGGCCATAGATCCCGGAGTAGGTTGGGAATTCTCAGACAACCGGTCCCGGTCACTCGCGGATCCAGGCGCGGCCGACAATCGAGTGGGCCGTTTTCTTCCGGCCGTGGCCTCCTTGTAAAAAGGTAGGCCCGACCAACATTTGGAAATATAGATTTTTTCAGGTAGATTGTCAAGTTGGATGTTTCAATCTGTACGGGGTATGACAACCATGTTGCCTCGAATGCTGAATTTTTATGGATTCTGGCTGTGCGGGATGCTCGCTATCATGGGCTGCCTGGCACACACGGGATGCGAAGACGGCAGGAAAGGCATTCAAGGCCGGATCCAGATACCCAAGATAAAAGAACAGCTTAAGATCGACGGCAAGCTCGACGAACCGGCCTGGTCCCGTTCTGCTGTTACCCGCGCCTTTATGAGATTCGACGGCAAGGCGGCGGCCAGACAGAGCACTGAAGCCAGGCTGGCCTGGGATGAGAAAAATCTCTACCTGGCGTTCGTCTGCCGTGACCGGGACATCATCAGCAAGTACATGCATCGGGACGAGCCGCTTTATTTGCAAGAGGCGGTGGAGGTATTCCTCGATCCAGACTCGGACGAGAAGGATTACATGGAATTCGAGGTCAGTCCGGCGGCAGTACTCTTCGATGCGTCTTTCTCGGCTCGTCGCACAGGCATGAAGTTAAGCTTCAACCCTGATATACAAGTATCGGTATTTACAGATGGTACGCTGAACAAGAGCGACGACGAAGACAATTTTTGGACAGTAGAGATGGCAATTCCATTCGACCAGATGACCGGCCGGGGACGGCGGCCGCCACTTGCCTCCGACTGCTGGCGGATGAACATGTTCAGGCTCGATGTGAGCAAACATTCAAGCGAGGCATCGGCCTGGAGGCCGACCCGGGGTGACTTTCATGATCTTACGGCCTTCGGACGCGCCTGCTTCACGCAATAACGTACGGCGCGCTATTGTCGCCATTTGCTTGCTACTTTTGACGAGTTGCATAACGAGCGGCGCGAATCTTTGCGCCGAGGATCTGCAGGCCGTCAGCCTGCCGGACACGAGCGGGCGCATGTTGGCTCTGTCCGCCTGCCGCGGGAAGGTCATGCTGCTGGATATTTTCGTGACCTGGTCGCTGGCCTCCGAGGCCGCGATACCCGGATACTCGGCCCTGTATCTAAAATACCACTCTCGCGGGCTGTGCATGATCGGTATCGCGCTCGATGATCTCGGCTCGAAGGTCGTCGTACCCTTTGCCGCCGGAATGGAGATTCCCTACCCGGTCTTGCTGGCTAATGAGCGGGTCAAGGACGGATCGAGCCCGTTGGGCAAGCTGACGGTCACGCCGCTTTTGTTACTGTTCGATAAAAGCGGGCGCCTTATGAAGGTGCTGGCCGGCTACGTTGATCCGAGAGCGCTTGAGAAGCTGGTTACGCAATTGTTGTAACTTCAAAAAGACCGGGCATATCTCTTGTTGAAAGTCACTCCGTTTGTGGTAGGATTCCGGGCCATGATAGAGACAATCGTACGCGGCGGATTCATGATGGTGCCCATCCTGCTGGGCTCGCTCCTGGCATTGACCATCATCATCGAACGCCTGTGGTTCTTGCAAAGATCGCGGGTGATTCCGGAGGCCTTCCTGGCCCGCATGAACGAGATGATGAAGCTGGACCGCAGGGCAGAGGCTCTTTCGGCATGCCGCGAAAACGACTCTACCATCGCCCGCATCCTGACCGCCGGGCTGGAAAACTCGCAAAGGCCGCGGGCGGAGATACAAGAATCGCTGCAACTGGCCGGCCGTGGAGAGGCCTCATACCTGTCCCGCTGGGTTGGCGCCCTGGGAGCAATCGCGGCACTGGAGCCGCTGATGGGGTTGCTGGGAACGGTTTTGGGACTAATCGAGGCGTTTCGCGAGGTCGAAAAGCTCAAGGTCGTGGGCAACCCCAGCATCGTGGCCGCCGGCGTGTGGCAGGCGCTGATCACGACCGCAGCGGGCCTGATCATCGCCATACCCGCCTATGCCATGTATCGCTACTTCAGGACGAGGGTCAAAAGCCTGGTCATGGAGATGGAGTTGGGTGCCTTCTCGGTTCTGCAGCATTTGTCCTCGGAACCAGGCATCACTCGCGAAGTAGAGGATGATAAGTGAATTTCATGCAACCCGAAGACAGTGACGAGGAGATCACCCTGGATATGACCCCCTTGATCGACATGGTATTCCAGTTGCTGATCTTCTTTCTCTTGACGACTACCTTCGCAATTAACGTCAAGGAAGGAGGGCTCGAGGTCGACCTGCCACGGGCCAAGTCGGCCCAGATACCATCGATGTCGCGGCACATGGTGATAGCCATCTTGAAAGACGGCCGCATTGTGGTAGGAGGAGAGACGATCTCGAATGAAGCCCTCAAGCTAAAACTGGGCCAGGTGTACAAGGACAATCCGCAAACGATGGTGATCGTCCAGGCGGACAAGACAGTCGAGCACGGCATCGTCGTCAGCGCCATGGACATGGCGGCGACGATAGGTCTCAAGCACCTGGCCATTGCAACCGTCGAAGAGTAAAACCGCGGTGAGTTACGGAGCGAAGGTTTCTTTTCTGCTGGCCATGGCCCTGGCCCTGGGATTCATTGCCTATACCCTCTTAGGGCCGGGCGGGGGGGCGAAACGCGCCCAACTCGAAGCCGAACTCGATCGTATTCAGGAGCAAAACAACAGGCTCCGTGAGGAGAATCGCCGCCTTGCCCTGCAGGCGAAAGCGTTGCAGGACAGTAACGACTTCATCGAGAAGACGATTCGCGAGGAACTGGGCCTGATCAGGCACGACGAGATGGTTCTGACCATGCCCCCCGGCGCCGGCGGACCCGATGGAGGCAAGGCGCACACCGGGGCGCATGCTCCTGTCCGGCAGGCAGACAACGCCCGGAGTGACGGAGGAGATCTCGACAAATGAGTCTCGGCCGACACCTGGGGCGAAGCCTTACCTGGTTCGAACGAAATCTCCTCGTCGAATCGGTCGGTGCGGGGTTTGCCTTAATGCTGTTTTTCGGGAGATTTTCTACCTGGAGCATTCCTCAACTGGCGTTCACCGGTGTACTGGCAATACTTGTGGCGGTCAGGTTGTGGCGCTTTCTTAAGCATTTTTCTTCCGAGGCCGCCAAACAGGAAGGGCTCAGGGCGGAGACCTTCCAACTCGAGCTGATTCTTCTGTGCGCGATATACCTGTTCATCGGCGTTTCAGGAGGTATCAGCAGCCCGTTTTATCCGGCGCTTTTCGTGCTGCTGGCGGCGGCCGGGGGGTTCGACTCATCGAACGTCAATCGGTTGGCAATCGTGAGCGTGGCCATTTTGTTCGAGTTGTTGACATTCTTTGGACGGGCCGGGCCGGCCAGTTTCCTGGATTTCAGCGTCCACGTTGCCGCTATTGCGGCCTTTCCCATCCTGATTGTCACTTTTGAATCCGCCTGGACCGAATTGGTGCGCCTAAGACACGAGCAGGAAAAAAAGAAATTCCAAGAGAAAGTCGAGGAGGACGCCAAAGAGTATCGTATGAGCGGCATGATGTCGGTAGAAATTGATGCACCGCGCGAAAAACGTAAGCAAGACCTGACAAGAAGCTCGATTAATCAGATCAACAGCAGCATGAGAAACCTCCTGGGAGTGATTGAGGGCGCGCTTCGGCCGAACAATGTGGCGGTGTACTGGCTTACGACGGATGACAGGTATGTCACGCTGAAGGACTCGCTTCCTACAAAGCACAGTGCCTTGCTGCGCACCGGGCCGATGGAGTCGGGAACGGGCCTGATCGGCGCGATACTCAAAAGTAAAAAGCCCCTTTTCAGGAACAACCTGCGAAAAACTGATCGCGGCATCACCTATTACAAAGACAATACGCCGATAGCCAAGTTCATCGGGGTGCCCCTGCTAGAGGGTGAAAGGCGCCACTTGAGGGGAGTTCTGCTGGCCGATCGCAAGGTCGACGTTTCCTTCGGCGAAGACGACGAAAAGCTGATGCAGGCCGCCGCGCTCGAACTCATGCGCACGATCAGCACCGAAGAACGGCTGAACAAGATCGATCTGCTGAGAAATGAGGGCCGCGAGATGTACGGCACGACTGAAAACATGATCTCATGCAATACCGTTCAGGACGTCGCCGAGGGGATATCCGATTCTTTGCTGCAGTTGTTCGAAGGAGCCGATTTTTCGGCAGTCGTCCTCGAAGAGGAAGGCAACTCGTTGATCATCAAGGCCGTGGCGGGCGCCGAGTGTTTCGCGCAATGGAAAAACGAGCACCTGGCGGGCGAGATCCGGGACAACCGCAACCTGTGTTCGCTGGCGATGCGCCAGGGCTTGATCCTGCCCGACAAGCCGCTTGCCAAGAGAAGCAGCAGTCAGAACAGAGTGTTCGGTGAGAAGTGGGATCCGGTTGGTCTGAAGTCGGTCAAGGTCGCTCCGCTCAAGACGACCGGTCGGCAACAGGGTTCGATCGGGGCGCTGGTGGTGGGCAGCACCAAACAGGCGTTTTTTCACCAGCAGGGAAGCCGAGCCGAGGATGTCAGGCGCAACCTGGAGACGATATCGAACATTGCCGTGCTGGGCATCCAGTCCGCCAGGAGATTCGAACTGCTCGATAAATTGGCCACCACCGACCCCATGACTTCTCTTCTGAACCGCAGGCGTTTTTTCGAGATCATGGACGAGGAGATAGCCGCGGCCAAGAGGTACGAGAGGCCGCTCACGTTCATGATCGCCGATGTCGACCATTTCAAGAGGGTCAACGATACCTATGGCCATCAGATGGGTGACGAGGTTCTCACACGGGTTGCACGCGTGCTGATGGAGATCGCCCGCACAACGGATCGTGTCGGCAGAATCGGCGGTGAGGAATTCGCCATATTGCTGCCTCAGACCGATCGGGCGGGAAGCCTGCTGCTGTCCGAGAGATTCCGTGAGGAGATCGCAGCGCAGTCATTCAAACACGAGGAAAAAGACTTTTCCATTTCGCTGTCTTTGGGAATATGCTCTCTGCCGGAATTCGCGCGGCACGAACAAGAACTGATCCAGAGGGCCGACCAGGCGCTTTACTTTGCCAAGGAACACGGGCGTAACCAGTCGGTACACTACGCCGACATAAAGGATCGCAACGATCCCGGGGGTCAGACATGAAAAAGAACTTCATCCTGGACACCAACGTACTGCTTCACGATCCGCAGGCTATCTTGGCTTTCGGAGACAACGACGTGGTGATTCCGATCTATGTGATCGAGGAGATAGATCGTTTCAAACGCGATCTTTCCGAACTGGGGCGTAACGCCAGGGTTGTCGGCCGTTACATCGACGAGTACAGGATGAACGGCAAGCTCACCCAGGGCGTCGACCTGCCCGGCGGGGGCAAGCTGCGGGTGCTTTTTTCGTCCCGGGAACTCCCCAAGGAAATCGGCCTGGAACAGAAAATGGACAACAAGATCCTGGCCGTGGCTTTCGAACTCAAGGAGAAGGAGGCCGATAAACCGGCCATCTTCGTCACCAAGGACGTCAACCTGCGCATCAAGGCCGACGTGCTGGGCGTCACCGCCAGGGATTACGATACCGAAAAGGTAGCAGTAGACGAGATATACACCGGTTTTTCACAGATCCAGGTGCCGGGTGAGAAAATAGACGCCTTCTTCAAGGCAGGCAGCCTGCCGCTGGAAGAGATTTCAGGCGATAGTGACGATATCGTCGCCAACATGTTCCTGCACATGAAGGACGGCGTCGACGAGAACCACAGCGCCTTGGCCAGGATGGACCCGGCCGGCAAGGAAGCCTGTGGAATCCGCAAGGTGCGCGGCGGAGTTTGGGGTGTGCAGCCGCGCAACAGGGAGCAGACCTTCGCCATGGACCTGCTGCTGGATGATCGTCTCAAGCTGGTGACGCTGGCAGGCAAGGCCGGAACGGGTAAGACGCTGCTTGCCCTGGCGGCGGGGCTGTACAAGACGGCCGAGGAGGGCCAGTACCAGCGCTTGCTGGTCTCGCGCCCCATTTTTCCGATGGGCAAGGATATCGGCTTTTTGCCCGGCGACATCGAGGACAAGTTGAATCCCTGGATGCAGCCGATCTATGACAACGTGGATTTTTTGTTGAACCTCTCGGGCAAGGACAAGCGCCGCGGCCGAAGCTACCGCGAACTGATGGACATGGACATGATCGAGGTCGAGCCGATCACCTATATCCGCGGGCGGAGCATTCCTAACCAATTTATTGTGATCGACGAGGCGCAGAATCTTACCCCTCACGAAGTCAAGACGATCATCACCCGGGCCGGAGACAGCACCAAGATCGTCTTGACCGGCGATCTGTACCAAATCGACAATCCTTATGTGGATTCATCGAACAACGGGCTGTCTTACACCGTCAATCGTTTCAAGGGCCGCTCGATCGCGGGGCACATCACCCTCAGAAAGGGTGAACGCAGCGAGCTGGCCGAATTGGCCAGCGATCTCCTGTGATGATTTTCAGAGGGGCTGATGAATGCGGTTGACAAATCTGTCCGTTTGCAGGCGCTAATCCAGGGGCGGGTACAGGGTGTCTGTTACCGCTGGTCGGCGCGGGCCGAGGCCGAGTCGCTGGGCGCCGTCGGCTGGGTCAGGAACCTGCCCGACGGTAAGGTCAAACTGGTTGCCGAGGGACCGCGAGAGGCGCTCGAGAAACTTGTCTCCTGGTGTCACGCGGGACCACCCTCGGCACGCGTCAGCGACGTGAAGTTGGATTGGCTCGAGCCGACGGGCGAATTTTTGGAATTTTCCATTCGCCACTGAGTTTTGGCAGGAGGTCGATATGATCAAACGGCGAACAATTCTGATTTGTCTGGCTTGCTGCTTGAGTCTCTGCTCCAGGGCACGGTCCGCGGGCAACTTTAACTCGCTGCACGAGGTGATCCGCCACTATCAGGTGGCATTCGTGGGCCGGGCGAACCTCGAGTCCCTCTTATCGGGAGGCTTGAGCGGCTTGAAGCTGGCGGCTCCCGGTTGCGAAATCAGTGTCCTGGCGACACCTTTTCGCTACCTGGTCCGGGCAAAGTCTCAAACCTTGAAGATCGACCGGACGGCAAGCGCGAGCTTTGCCGGGCTCGAAAAAGCGCTTTCCAGCGCGGGAAGGCTTGTCGAGCGGGCCGGGCTTTCCAAGGATCACCGGCGACTGGAACACGGCATGATTCGCGGGATGACCGAGTGTGACGGAGATCCCTGGACTGTTTTCCTCGATCAGCGCTTGTACGGCAGGCTGCTTGATGATGGCACGCAAAAAATGGGTGACCTTGGTCTGCTGGTGGAGCCGCACGGCATGAAGCTTTCGGTGCTGGATGCCAGCCCGGGCATGCCGGCCTACAAGGCCGGAATCCGTGTCGGCATGGAGGTGGAAAGCGTGGCCGGCAGGCCGGCGGGAAGGCTGGAAGAGTTGGAAGCGCTGGCTCTGATGCGCGGAAAAGTCGGCAGTCGAGTCGAGTTGCTGGTTGGCGGCAAGAAATACAGTCTCGAAAGAGCACCGGAGCCCAAGCACAACATCTCGGTAGATGCGCCCGTCGACGGAATAGCCGTGGTTCACCTGCTCAACTTCCGCGCCGGCACGGGCGACAGGCTTTCTTCAGTCTTGCGTAAACTGGCATCCATGGGCATGCATGGCATGATCCTCGATTTGCGCGGCAATCCCGGGGGGCTGGTTACCGAAGGAACCGTAGTCGTAGGACTGTTTATCAATGGAGGAAAGGTCGTAAGTGTCGTCGGTCGTAATCATCTCAGAACCGAAGTGGAGCAAAGCCCGCGTCCCGGGCCCTACAGGCAACTGCCGCTGGTTGTGCTCACCGATCACCGCTCGGCCAGCGTCTCGGAAATTGTCATCCTGGCCCTCAAGGACTACGGGCGAGCCAAGACCGTTGGCGCCAAAACACTGGGTAAGGGGACAGTCCAGGTCATCATGGAATTGATGGATGGTTCGGCGCTGAAGATATCCACAGGCAGGTACTATTCGCCCAAGGGCAATCCGCTCTATGAGGGCATCGAACCCGATGTCAGCCTGGCCTGGGACGGTGTCGGAAAAGACATACAGCTGGAGCAGGCCAAGGAGATTATCTCCCGGCTGATGAAAGGAAAATAACACGATGAAAAACCTTGCGATGTTTACGAGTTGCGCGGCGATTTCCCTGCTCGTGGCCGGCCAGGCACAAGCGCTGAGCGGTGAGGAAATCTTGAAAAAAATGGATGCCACCGAGTACGCGGCCAAGGACACGATCGCCGTCGTCTCCATGGAACTCGAGGAAGAGGGTGGCCGGATATCGACGCGCAAGATGAAGATGTACCAGCAAGGCGCGGAAAAGCGCTTGATCCAGTTCGAGAGCCCGGCCGACGTCAAGGGCATCGGCTTTCTGGACGTCGACGGCAAGATGTACGTCTACCTGCCGGCTTTTCACAAGATTCGCAGGATCGCGGGCAGCGTAAAGAACGAAAACTTCGCCGGCACCGATTTCGCCCATGACGACCTGAGCAGCGAACGCTTCTCCGATAGACTCACGGCAACAGCGGTGCGTGATCAAGGCGATCATTACTTGCTCGAATGCATTGAGAAGAACAGGGACGCCTCTCGTTACTCCAAGCTTGTTTTTGCCGTCCGCAAGAAAGATTTCATGTTCGACTCGGTTGAGTATTTCGACAAGTCGGGCAAGCGCTGGAAAGTGTTCAAGCGCAGCCAGTTCAAGCCGGTCGGGAAATACGTGCAAAGCTACTTTGCCGAGATGACCGATCTCAAGAAGAAACACAAGACACGCATGATTGTCGAATCGATCAAATGCGACTCGGGCCTGCGCGAGCGCAGGTTCTCCAAGCGGCAACTGAAGCGCCTGTAACACACCAGACACTGGAGAATGACTGTCGTGAAACGCCTGGAATGCTGCTTGCTGCTGATGCTTTTTGCGATCTGCCCGGCAGCGCTTGCAGACATGGAGTTGAACGGCGTCATCGCCACCGAGAACTACCTTGGCCTGAAGAAGGCCGAGTTCTACAATTTTCGCAACGCCAACCTCTTGCGACTCAAGATCAAGGCCCACCCCGCAAAACAGGTCGCCGCCCTGGCTGATATCGAGTTGCGCAACACAAATTTCACGGCGGTACAGACGATATCCGACCTGTGGGACAGGGGCTCGGTCGATCCAGTCAGTTGGAGGATCAACCAGGCCTACCTGGACATCTACGGCTTCCTGTTCGACAGCGATGCAGTGACATTGGACATCAGGGCAGGCAAGCAAAACATAGCCTGGGGCGAAGCCGACGGATTCAACCCGACCAACAACTTCGACCCCTACAACCTCGAAAACCCGCTGGATTTCAAAGAGCACCTCGGCAACGTTGCCCTGAAGGCCACTTTCACCATAGCCGACGAGTTGCTCACTATCGAGGGCGTTGTCGCCCCGCGTTTCTTGCCCGCGGTGCTGCCGGTGGAACTCTTCATCGGAGACGATCCGCTCAACAACCCGCTGGTACCGGCGATCGACCCGCAAATGCTGGCTTTACTCGAGAGCCTGAACACGGATCTTGTCGGCCCGGACAACGACGCCATCCGCACGCTCGCTCCCGGCTGGAACGCGGGCAACATAATGGCCGGCGCCAGGATAAAATGGTTGCTCTTCGATATCGATATGTCGCTGAGCTATTTCCACGGACGCGACAGCATCCCGGTCCTGGGCGGCAGCCTGGGTGAATTTGCCTCATCAGCGGATCAGGGCTGTCCGATCGAGGGCCGGGGGTGTCTGATCATCACCGGCGTCGATCTGGTGTTTCCAAAAATGGACGTTTTGGGATTCGATTTTCGCGCCGATGTGTGGGGCATCGGTGTCTGGGGCGAGGCGGGCCTCTTTTTCCCGCAGGGCCTTACGGCGATTACCACCGTGGCCGGCGGGGAGATGGCGCGGATAAAAGTGATAGACGACCAACCGTTCACCAAGTGGACACTGGGTGCCGAGTACACCTTCACCGGCGGCTGGTATCTCAACCTGCAATGGGTGCACGGTTTTTTCACCGAGCATAGCGGGCACGACCTGCACGATTATCTCTTCGCTGTATTCAGAAAGAGCCTGCTGTCCGAGCGCCTTAAATTCGAGCTTACACTGGGAGGTGAGTTGGATACGACTCGTGGGCGCGATGGTCTGGCGGGGCTGCTGGAGGCAACCGTTTCCTACCAACCGTTCGACGGGGCGGAAGTGCTTTTGGGCTATATCATGACGCGTGGGGAGGGTGGAACCGGTCTCGATATGTTCGAGCCGCTCGACCAGGTATTTCTGAAATTCACAGCCGAGTTCTGAGGACTGTGCAATGGAAAGCTTTGCGCGCTGGGTGATCCGTCATCGATTGGCCATCGTCGTCATGGTGGCCTTGCTGACGATCGCGGGAATCGTCTCGATTGTGAATTTCTCCAGGGTGGAAAGCGACATCAGCAAATTCCTGCCGCCGGAAGATCCGGTGGTGATTCGTTTCAACCGGGCCGGCGAGCGCTTCGGCACAGTGGCCGTGGCCATGGTGGCCGTGGAGTCGGACGATCTCTTCAGCAGGCCGGGGCTCGAACGAATCGAACGCCTGACCGACTCGTTCAAAAAGATCCCGGGTGTTTCGTGGGTAGTCAGTCTGACCAACGTCGACGACGTCAAACAGACCATTGTCGACGGTGAAAAGGCCGTCTCGGTACAGGGACTGTTGCCGAACGGCGCCATACCCAAAGACCCCGCAGGCTTAGAGAAGCTACGCACATACGTCTTGTCACGTGAGCGGCTGGTCGGCACGGTCGTCAGCCAGGACGGCCGGATCGCCAACCTGATTGTAAACATTCGGGCCGATGCTGACAGGGTCGATGTTGCACGCGCCCTCGAGAAGACGGCTCGACGGGCAGCGCCGGGCGTGCGCCTGTACTTCTCTGGATTCCCCTTCTGGATGAAAACCATGTCCGACATGATCCTGGAAGACATGACCCTCCTGGTTCCGATAGTCACATTGGTGATTATCATCATCTTGCTTCTGTCGTTCGGGTCGCTGCGCGGTGTTTTGTTGCCCTTGGCGACGGTGCTGATTAGCTCGGTCTGGGCCATGGGGCTGATGGCCGCCCTGGACATTCCCATCACGACTCTTTCGAATACCGTACCGGTGCTGTTGATCGCCCTGGGCACGGCCTATGCCATACACCTGCTACACCGTTACAACGAAGTCGCAGACGCAAACGCTCCCGGCGATGAGTTGATCGGATCCGCCATGGCCGACGTGATGCTGCCGATCTGCATGGCCGGCCTGACAACCGTGATCGGTTTCTTGTCTTTTCTGACATCGAGCCTTGTGTTCATCCGCCAGACCGGGGTGATAGCTGCCTTCGGTATTTTTTCGGCCATGTTGATCGCCTTGACCTTCCTGCCGGCGGTTTTGTCCTGGCTCAAGCCGCCGAAAGTACAGACTGCCGAACACGGCAAGATGTTGTCCGGCCCGGCACTCATGGCTAATCGGGCCGGGACTGCAATCATCCGCAGGCCCAGGATGCTGCTGATTATCTCGGCAGTCGTCGCCGTTGCAGCGGCATCGTTCTTGCCCTCGCTCAATCGGCGCTTCGACATGGTTGCCTACTTTCCAGCCAACAGCGACGTGCGCCGGGCGGATGACATGATGCGCCGCGAGTTGGGCGGCAATGTCCCTTTGTGGGTGACGGTTGACGGTAATGTGAAAAACGCTTTTACGCTCAAATCGATGCTGTTTGTCGAAAAATTCCTAAGGACCATTCCCGGGGTCAACAATGCCAGGTCGATAGCCGGCCTGCTGTCCGAGATAAACTCGGCCATGAACGGACGCTTGGCGATTCCAGACACCAACGCCGGAGTCGGCAACCTGTGGCTGAACCTCGAAGGCAGGGACATACTCGATCAGCTGGTCTCATCAGACGGCAAGCACAGCTTGATCCAGGCCGTCTGCGACACCGCCGACACATCGGTGCTGAGAAAAACAGCAAGCAGGGTCGAAGCGTTTTTGCAAAAGCTTCCCCACCGGGCAAGGCTCGTGAATCTCGACTCGGCCGCAGAGCCCCTGGCCGCCAGTGCCAGGCGCGCGCGGATGCAGCGTACGGCGAAGTTGGCCGCGCTGGACATCGAGTTCAGATTGGGTGGGCAAGATGAGGCGCACGCCTTGCCGCCCGTAAAGATCGAGGCATTGATATCAAGGGTCCTGCGATCGAAGCCTGAGACCAAGCCCGAAAGCTTAGCCGGAAAATTCACGACCTTCATGTTATCCGATGAATCCGACCTCGAGTTTTCAGATCGGGAGTTGGCGGACAAAGTGGCCCGGGCCGCGGCGAAACTCTTCTCCGGGCGCCGCACCGATCCCGGGGCGTTGCAAAAGGCAATTCAAACAAACATTCCCGCCGAAATGCTGAGTGCGGACCCCGAAGCGGCCGATTACCTGGCCAAGTCGTTGTGGTTGCTGGGCCGCGAGATCGATAGCGAAAACCAGGAGGAGATGCTGCTCTCCGAGCTGCTTCACGCCTTGCCGCCGGAAGCTGCACATAACCGCCGCCTGCGAGAAGATCTCAGGGGCGACATTTCCGAGTTGAACGACGGGCTTGTCTACCTGCCTCTCGAAGCATCCGAGAATGCGAATACGGCCGAGGTGCAAAGCCTGCAATTTCAGCAGACGGGCATGCACTTGATCTCGGTGAACGTAGACAATCGTATCATATTCAGCCAGTTGTCCTCGCTGGGCCTGGCGGCGCTGATGGCCACGATCCTGTTGATGATCCAGTTTCGTTCGTTCGCGGCCGGCCTGCTGGGCATGATTCCGATGCTGCTGACGTTGCTGGTCAACTTCGGCGTGATGGGGGCCTTCAAGATCGACCTCGAGCCCGCCAGCGTGTTAATCGCTTCAATGGTCGTCGGAGTGGGCATCGACTACACCATTCATTTCATGTCGCGCACCAGGCTGGAGATGATCAGGCGCGGCGAGATGGCGGGTGCTCTGGAGGTGACTATGCGCACGGCCGGGCGCGCGATTATGATAAACGCGCTGACGGTTGCCGGCGGTCAGCTTGTGTTTTTGGCAGGTCAGATGGTTCCGCTGAAGACTTTCGGCGTGCTGCTGGCGCTGGCAATGCTGATAAGCGCCTTGACCTCGGTGATCGTCATGCCGGCCATCCTGATGCTCGCCAAACCGAGGTTTATCGCAGGGGGTAAACCAGGCGCCTAATGTTTCTTCCCGGCGCGCTTGTGCCTTGCTTTTCGCGAGTTGAAGCTCATCGGGTAGCGGCCGATCTCTTGGCCTTCGATCTTGATCGCAAAGTAGTAGATGCCGGCCGCGGGGATCTTCAGGTGGTCCCAGTCGACGGCCTGGCTGACCTGGCCCACTTTACCCAGATCCAGCACCCCGTCCACATGCTGCAGCCTGTCGCCGGCCTTGTCGACAATCGAGAAGACGAAATCGACCTCACCGCTGGTGGTCGGCGACGAGATGGTTGTACAGGACTCGAAATGGGGAATCTCGGCCGGAAAACCGGGCAGCTGCCAGGCTTTCAGTGAAACTCCCCCGGCCGCACGGCAATGACCTTCCTTGTCGAAGCTCACGCCCTGCGCGAAAAGCTGGCTTGTAATTTTGAAGACCGGAGTTGACTTCTTCTTTGGCTCGTCGTCGGCGCTCACTTGGGGAATGGCTGCAAACAGTATAAGGGCCATGATAAGTCTAGCTGTCATCATTGCACCTCCAATTTGTTTGTGCCACAATCCGGCTGTGATTTCAAAAAGTAGTTTTCCTGCGGGGCAGGGGAGGCTCGCTTGAGTAAGTGGACGCTTTTGGAATACGGTTCCAGGGAGATGCTTTCGAAAAGCATCGAAGATCGGGAGAACCTTGTTCTTTTTTATCCGGCCATCGGTCAGATGCGGGCAGGGCACCTTGTGGATCTGGACATTGCTGTCGGGGACATGAACGTGCTCTTCCCCATGCGGGCTACCGTGATTGCCAGGCGCACGCGCCCGCGCGGAACCAGCAAGCCCCGCGGCGTGTACCTGGAAGTCATAGCGGAAGACAGGGGGCGTTTCGGCAAGTTATGCGAGTTCGCCGACGGGCTCTGGGAGCCCGGCGTGCGCCGGTCTTCGCCGCGCCTGAGAACCGAGTTTAGGGCCAGTTATTACATTCCTAAAAGCTATCACACGGGTACTATTCAGAATATTTGCGTCGAGGGACTCTTCCTGCGCACGGATGGCCCGCTATTGGGCGTCGGCCAGGGGCTGTTCGTCAAGATCAAGCCTTCGGGTCTCTCGTCCTGGCTGGGGTTGGAATGCAGGGTTTGCTGGATCGACCCCGTCGAAAGCCGTCAGGGAATGGGCCTTTATTGTTTCGGGCCCAAGAGGGGGCTGCGCCGACTTGCGGTCCTGGCTTCCAGCACCAGGCGAAAGATGACCTTGCGAACTTAGGGGTGAAACTTTTCAAAAATACCTTTTGGAGGCGAAGATGAAAAAGGTGATTGTTGCCGGACTTTCTTTGTTGATGCTTTTTGCCGGCTGTACGAAATCCAAGTATGATAAACTTGCCGACGCTTCCGAGGCAGACAAGAAGGCGGCCGTCGAGTTGTGGAATAACTATCGTGCGGCGCTGGGCGAACGCGACGTCGGCAAGGATCCTGTCAGGCTAGCCCACTTCTTTTCGGGGCCTTTGCTTGCCAGCCTGACAGAGGCCGATTTCAGCGCGCACATCAATAAGTGCCTCGGGCGCACGAGGGCCGGCGCTTTTTCTAACGTCAAGGTCGTATCGCTCAAGAACTCCGCGGACGGTTTCTTGATGATACTCGACTCCAGGGCGGGCGAGGCGGCCATCCCGCTTGTGCGGAAGGGAAAGTGGATGAAGTTCTCCGAGTTGTCGGCATCTACCGGCGACTGGACGTCCGAACCGAAGGCAGGCCCGACCGCAATGCCCAGGGACAAGTCGCTGCTTTACATCATGATGGTAATGAAGAACGAGCAGGCTCCTATAACAGACAGGCTGCGGGCCGCCGTCGGCCTGGCAAAAAAGAAATATCGCCGACAAATCATCGCCAACCAGAAGACGGTGAGCAATCCCATTGTCAGGCTGGGTCTGGGCCTGGCCAGGGTCAAGATCGACGGTTCGGATGAGTCCTTCATCCGCAATTTCCCGACCGCTGCGGCCGGCCTCGAAGCCTTGCAACAGGCCGATAAGGACATTTTCGAAGAGATGCTGGTCAAGCTGACCAACATGGGCTCGATGATCGAGGATCCGCCCGCGAACGAGGTGCTTTACAAGGTCGCGGCCGGAGCGCCCGACTCGATGCGCCTGCGTATGGGCAAGGCACTCTACACGCTGGCCGAAGCCGGCCCACCAAGGTTCGCAAACGCTATCAGGAACGTGGCCAAGGACATGCGGGCGGATAAGTCACTCAAGATCTACCTTGAGGAAGTCAAGCGCCGCGGCGGCAAGGCTCCAAAAATGTTGAAATTTCTGGGCAAGTTTTCCAGGATTGGAGAGCCGGCCGAGAGGAAGCTTTGCAGGGAGTTGGCTGCACAAATCAACAAATCTAGATAGGGCCTTGCCAATAGTCGATTTTTCCTGCCGCAATAGTGTAATATGAGAGCCATGAATGCCTTAGTGTCGAGAGCGACCATTATGCTTGCTGCGGCCGTGCTGCTTTTCGCGGCGGGCTGTTCGTCAGAAAAAACTCCCGGGTCCGATCCTGCAAAATGCCTGGCGGGTGAACGCCGGGATCCTGCTTCGCAGAAATGCGTCGCTAGCGGCTGCCTGGCCGACTACCAGTGCAGCGACGGGAATCCCTGCAACGGTGGCGAGGAATGTGTTGATTATGCCTGCCGTCCGGCCAGCGGCGCAATCATTCCCAACTGCGACGACGCTGTTGAATGCACCCGGGATAACTGCAACAACCAGGCTGGAAAATGCGTCCACTTCGAAGACAACTCTGTGTGCAAGGAGTGGGAATGGTGTTCCGCGGACACGGGATGCACTCCCATTGCCTGTGCCGTCGATGGCGATTGCGATGACGGTCTATACTGCGACGGTTACGAGAGATGCGTGGCGGGTGTCTGCCAGGCCGCCGAGGACGTCGAATGCGACGATCACATTGATTGCACCGGCGATTCGTGCGACGAAAGCACGGATGGCTGCCAGTACACGCCCGAGCACTGGCGTTGTCTGGGCGACAAGGTTTGCCTGCCGGGAGAGGGTGGATGCGTGATCAAGCCCTGCTCGCTGGATTGGGAGTGCGACGACGAGATCTACTGTAACGGCGAGGAGAAGTGCCAGGCTGAAAAGTGTGTCGGTACGACTGCGGCCGATGCTCGTGTCTGCGATGACGGAGTTGACTGTACCCTCGACATCTGCCGAGAACAAACCGACAAATGCGACAATTTGCCCGACGACAGAAAATGTGATGACGGCCTATACTGTAACGGTCCAGAAACTTGCGACACCAATGCTGATTGCCGACCGGGGATCCCGCCAAACTGCGATGACGGTCTGATCTGCACACTCGACTCGTGCAACGAAGATGCAAACCAATGCCAGGTAATCCCGGACAGCAGCTTGTGCCAACCGTGGCAACATTGCGATGCGGCTGCAGATTGCGTCGATAACACCCGCTGCGACAGCAACACCGATTGTCCGCCAGGCACTCACTGCAGCAGCGGCTTTTGTCTGGGGATGGCAGACGGCATGCCCACAGGCGATGGAGACGATGGGGGAGCCGAGACAGATGACGGTATGGGAGATCCCGGCTACGATGCCGGGCAGGACGATGGAGGCTATGACGCCGGGCAGGACGATGGAGGCTATGACGCCGGGCAGGACGATGGAGGCTACGATGCCGGGCAGGACGATGGAGGCTACGATGCCGGGCAGGAGGATGGGGGCTACGACGCAGGGCAGGACGGGGGAGACGATCATTACTGCTCAGACGGCGCCAGACGGGATTGTATCGTAGAAGGGCAGAATGGAGAATGCTCCCGGGGCACGCAGATCTGCACTAACTCCCAATGGGGCAGTTGCGAACCACTTTTCACCGCCAGCAACGAAGTCTGCGACAGCAAGGACAACGACTGCGACAGCTATACGGATGAGAACGCCGATCGATCGGACACCGTCTGCGGCTGCATGACCGTTTGTGAAAATGACAATAATTGCCCTTCGGGCGAGACGTGCCTCGCTGATCCTGCTGTGGGCGATTTCTGCGTCTTGCATTGCCAGGGGGACGGTCAGACGAACGAATGCAGCCCCAATCAGTTCGGCCAGGCACGTGTTTGCGTGGCATCGGCGTTGCCTGTGGGCAGCTTCTGCGCCTGCATGCCCAACTGCCCGCAACCATGCCACAACGACCAGGAGTGTTTCAGCTACGGCCTTACAACTTGTGGCACTGGGCAAAACTGCACCGCCGACTGCTCGGAGGACAAGCAGTGTCCTTACCCTTACATCTGCGATGTAGATAAATGCCATTGCGGCAACCTGCCTGACGACTGCCTGACATGTTCAGAACCGGACGATTGTCCGTTGCCAGAGAGCGGTGACTTCGCCGAGTGCCTGAACAACCGGTGTGATTATGATTGCGACAACGCCTCCGATTGTCCTTTGGCAGGTCAGACGTACTGCAATATCAGCAAGAAATGCGCCTGCGTTCCGGAAATACACTGCCTGTGGTGTGAAACGTTTTACGAGATCTGTGATCTCTTCGACATGCTGTGCACAAGCTTCACCGACCCGCTTGGCTTCCAATTGCCCATCGAGATTTGTTCTGCGAATTGTTCACAGGACAACGAGTGCCCCCTTGGATGGCTGTGCTGGAAACAGAATTCGGATGATTCTGTCGGCTGGTGCATCGAGCGAGGCTGCCTGTGTACGGAAACGACCTGTAATCCGCCTTTCACTGACGTTTGCGGCCCGTTGGGGCTCGAATGCCTAAAGGATCAAAACGAGCAAAACTTCTGTTCCAGATATTGCGACCAGAATGTGGACTGCCCGCCGGGATTTTTTTGTGATAGCCAGACGGCCGGCGGCCAGAGCCTGTGCCGCTGCGGGAAGTGATCTCCGGTCGCGACGCCCCCTTGACATTCGTGAATACAGAACAATCTTCCCTATAGTGATCGGTAATCCGGGCCGGGGAACCCGGGGGACAAGAAATGACAAGGGAGGTGTGTAATGTCCAAGGTTATCGGAATTGATTTGGGTACGACCAACAGCGTTGTGGCTGTTATGGAGTCGGGCGAGCCGAAGATTATCATCAACGAGGAAGGCGCGCGCACTACACCCAGCGTCGTCTCGATCAGCAAGGACGGCGAGCGGGTGGTCGGCCAGGTGGCCAAGCGCCAGGCGGTCACTAATCCTGAGAGCACGATCCTGTCGATCAAGCGCTTCATGGGCAGGCGCCACTCCGAGGTGGCCAGCGAAGAGCAAAGCGTTCCTTACAAGGTACTGGCCGGGAAAGATCAGATGGCCGAGGTGGAGATCCGCGGCAAGCGCTATCGACCGCAGGAGATCTCGGCCATGACTTTAAGGAAGCTCAAGGCCTCGGCCGAGGCCTACCTGGGAGAAAAAGTGACCCAGGCGGTGATCACCGTACCGGCTTACTTCAACGATGCCCAGCGCCAGGCCACCAAGGATGCCGGGGAGATTGCCGGGCTGGATGTCAAGCGCATCATCAACGAGCCGACCGCAGCGGCCCTGGCCTACGGCATGGACAAGAACAAAGACCAGAAGATCGCCGTCTTCGATTTCGGCGGCGGAACATTCGATATCTCGGTTCTCGAGGTGGGCGAGAAGGTCGTCGAGGTGCTCTCGACCAACGGTGACACCCATCTTGGCGGCGACGACATCGACGAGGTTCTGGTTCGCTACCTGGCCGCCGAGTTCAAGAAAGACCAGGGCATCGACGTGCTGGGTGACAAGATGGTCATGCAGCGCCTGAAAGAGGCGGCCGAGAAGGCCAAGGTCGAGCTGTCCAGCACCAATGAAACGGAGATTAACCTGCCTTTCCTGACGGCGGATCAGAACGGCCCCAAGCACATGAACCTGAAGTTGACCCGCGCCAGGCTCGAGGAGTTGATGGAGCCGATCATCGAGCGCTGCCGCGCCCCGTCAGAGCAAGCGCTCACGGACGCCGGCCTGTCCGCCTCGGAAGTCGACGAGGTGGTACTTGTGGGCGGCTCCACGCGGATTCCTCGCGTGCAGGAGCTGGTCAAACAGCTTTTCAAGCGAGAACCCCATCGCGGGGTCAACCCGGACGAAGTGGTTGCCATGGGCGCCGCGGTGCAGGGCGCCGTGCTGACAGGCGATTATTCCGATGTCCTCTTGCTGGACGTTACGCCGCTTTCGCTGGGAGTCGAGACACTCGGCGGCGTGATGACAAAGTTGATCGAGCGCAACAGCACCATCCCGGCCAGGAAATCCGAGATGTTCTCGACGGCCTCCGACGGACAGACATCTGTCGACGTCCATGTCTTGCAGGGCGAGCGCTCCATGGCGGCGGACAACCGCAGCCTGGGCCGCTTCAAGCTCGACGGTATTGCGCCGGCGCCGCAAGGGACGCCACAGATCGAGGTTGCTTTCGATATCGATGCCAACGGCATCGTCAATGTCTCCGCGACCGACAAGGCCACAGGCCGTGAGCAGCATATCACCATCAGCGGGGGCGGAGGCCTGAGCAAGGAAGAAATCGATAAGTCCCTGCATGACGCCGAACGCTATGCCGGCGACGATCAAAAGCGGCGCGAGTCGGTGCAGCTCAGGAACGAGGCCGACCAGACCTCGCATGAGATCAGGCGCATAATGAACGACAACAAGGAGCGCCTGGATACGGATACCCTGGATGCGATTGGCCAGAAGATCGAGCAGGTCGAGCACTTGAAGGATTCCGACGACCTGGGCGGCCTGCGTTCGGCGCTGGAAGAGCTGAAGACCGTGGCGCAGAGAATGGGAGAAGTGCTTTACGGCAATCAAAATGGGGGTCATCAGGAATATTCCCGCCCCGAGACTGAGACGGCGAGACCCGGAAGCCATGGGGGAGACGACGTCATTGAGGCGGAATTCAGCGAACACTAAACAAGGTAATGCAGGCAGGTCTTTCGACACCCCGCTAGGGGTGTCGATTTGACTTTAAAAAACCTGGTGAATAGATTATCCCGGATTGGAAGAACATTTGGGGAAGATACCTGAAAAGACCTGTAAGCGAGTTTTGTGGACATGGCCGACTACTACGACATCCTGGGCGTCAAGAAGGGCGCCAGCGACAAAGAGATCAAGAGCGCTTATCGGAAACTCGCCCGCAAATACCATCCGGACGTGAATCCCGGTGACAAGACCGCCGAAGATAAATTCAAGGAAGTCTCCGAGGCCCATGACGTTCTGGCGGACAAGAAGAAACGCGCTCAGTACGACAGGGCAGGGCATCAGGCCTGGAAAGCCGGCTTCAAGGAAGGCGCGCCCGGAACCGGGTCCGGGTTTCGCTGGTCTGCCGGCGCCGGCGGCCGGCCATTCGACGGCTTCCAGGAGGGCAACATTGATATCGAAGACCTCTTCGGCGATATGTTCGGTGGGCGGGGAAGGCGACGTCCCCGGGGGCCCATGCGCGGCCAGGATTCACTGTCTCGCTTGGCGATTCCCATGCTGGATGCCGTCCGCGGAGCGCAGAAGAACATCACGCTCAGCGCGGGTGGGGGCAAGCGAGAAAATCTCTCCGTCAAGATTCCTGCTTCCGTGCGCGAGGGGCAGAAAATCCGCCTGGCGGGCAAGGGCGAGCCGGGCATCAACGGCGGGCCGCCCGGAGACCTGCTGATAGAGATCATCTACGATCCCGATTCACGCTTCAGTCGCGAGAACTCGGATCTGACGATAGAAGTCCCGGTACCATTCTCGACAGCGGCGCTGGGCGGCAACGTCTCGGTAACCACTCTCGAGGGTCATGCCGACCTGAAGATTCCCCCGGGCACTCAAGGCGGCCAGAAGATGCGCCTGCGAGGCAAGGGGTTACCCCACGTGGGCGGCGGTCGCGGTGACCTTTTTGCGCGCGTCCGGGTAGTGGTGCCTAAGAAGCTCGACGCCAAGGGCAAGGAATTGATCGAGGGTCTCAAAAGTTACGAAAACTAACCTCGCCTGTGGAGGAACGAATTGGCAAGAAACCCGCGCATCGTCGCTCGACGAACCGTGATCCGGAGACTCTCCCTGGATGGCGAGGTGCTGGACAGGCTGGAAGAACTCGAACTCGTCGTGCCGGTGCGCAGGCCGGGCAGGGAGAGGGCCTATCGTCTGGACGACATAGATCGCCTGCGCGTCTACCTGTTGCTGACGCAAGAGTTGGGTGTAAACCCACCCGGCGCTGAGATCATACTCAGGCTGCGTGGGCGCTTGATGGATCTGCAACAGATGCTCTACCGCATGCTGACCGGTATTAGAAACCAAGGGCTTCTGGACAAGGTGCGCGAGGTACTCTCATCGCTGGATCAAGAGCCCTGGTGATTTCAGAAATTCACTTCCAGCGGGCTGCGATTGCCGCTCATGACGGTTTCGGCAATGGCATGGGCACGCGGCAGAAAAACGTCCACGAAGAACCTGGCGCTGTGGATCTTGCCGTCATAGAAGCCGGCCTCGGGATTTTCCTCGACCAGCTTGCGCCTATCGTCATCGGATGACCTGCCTGAGGGCAGGCCGGCCTTTTCGAAAACGGCCGCGAGTTTCCGCTCGGCAAGAATGGCCATGTCACACAAGAAGTACGACATGGCAATCGTCCCGCACATATCGAGGAAGGGAGTGGCGTATAGCAACGGATAGTAGAAGTCGCCCTCGGCGCCAACCTGCTGGAACTTCATCACCGTCTGGGTCAACCTGTCCCTGGCCACGCCGATTTTCTTGACATGCTCTCCCAGCACGGGGTGCTCCGAGTTGCCGTCGACAAACTCGTTGAGCTGGCTCAGGAAGGTCATGAAAGAGGCGGCACCCTTGCCGGCCACCTTGCGCCCGAGCAGATCGAGAGCCTGGATTCCGTTGGTTCCCTCGTAAATCGAGGCGATCTTGACATCCCGCAGGTACTGCTCAACCGGGTACTCCTTGGTGTAGCCGTAGCCGCCGAAAACCTGGATGCCGATAGAGGTCATCTCGAAACCCGAGTCGGAGCAGTATCCCTTGCAGATGGGCGTCAGCAGGTCGAGCATCAGCTTGTTCTTTTTACGCGTTCCCTCGTCTTCTGAGTTGAGCGCCATGTCGGCGCACAAGGTCGTGTAGTAGATCATTGCGCGCATGCCCTCGACGAAAGCTTTCATGGTGAGCAGCATGCGGCGCACATCGGGATGCTTGATGATGGCCACCCGGGGGGCGTCGACGTCCTTCATGTCTTTCATGTCGACTCCCTGGATGCGATCCTTGGCATACTGCAGCGCCTCCTGGTATGAAGCCGCGGCCGCGCCCAGGCCCTGCAGGCCCACCCCGATGCGGGCCTCGTTCATCATCTGGAACATGTGGCGGATTCCCTGGTTCTCCTCGCCGATCAGGAACCCCCTGCAGGGACCGTCGGCGCCGAATATCATGGTACAGGTGGGCGCGCCGTGAATGCCCATCTTGTGCTCGATGTTTCCGCAGAGGACATTGTTGAACTCGCCCGCCGAACCGTCGTCGTTGAGACGCTGCTTGGGAACCAGAAACAGGCTCACGCCGCGGATTCCCTTGGGTGCGCCCTCGATACGGGCCAGGACCAGGTGCACGATGTTGTCCGTCAGATCATGCTCGCCGAAGCTGATGAAGATCTTCTCGCCTTCGATCAGGTAATGATCGCCTTCGCGGACGGCCTTGGTTTTCAGGTCGCCTACCGCGCTGCCGGCGCCTCCTTCCGTCAGGCACATCGTCCCGGTCCATTCGCCGCTGTAGAGCTTGGCCAGGTATTTTTGCTTGATCTCGTCGTCGCAGAGAGTCTCGATCAGGTGGCCGGCCGAGTGGGTCAGGCCGGGGGCCAAAAGGAACGGCATGCAGGCCGTGCACTGCATCTCGGTTACCGCGGTGTTCATCGTCAAGGGCATTCCCTGGCCACCGAATTCCGGATCGCCGGATGGAGACACCCAGCCGCCCTCGCAGAAGCTCTTGTAGGCCTTGTGACACTCCGCGGGCATGGTTACCTTGCCGTTGTCGAACTGGATTCCCTCCCGGTCGAGAATGGTGTTCAGGGGAGCCAGCACGTCGGTCGAATACTTTCTGGCCTCGTCAATGACCATCTCGAAGACTTCTCTGTTGAACTCCGTGAATTTCGGCAATTTACAGAGGTTTTCGACATCCAGGTACTCGAACAGGCAAAACTGAATGTCGCGCTTGTCGATGGCAAACGGACTCATGAGCAGCCTCCTTGGCAAGAAGAATATTGAAGGGTGTCTCGATTCATGACGCGCTGAGTCTAATACTTGTTGACATGACAGTCAATGATAAAAAATCAGACAAGCATCCAGTGTTGATTCAATATGTTACGCTCTATTTCTTTGCGCCGCGGTCGGGCCGCGACGAGGCCGACTTGATGGCTCCCGCCCTGAGCAGGCGAAAGAAATGCGACCAGCCGAAAATCAAGGGATGACGCCGTTGGCGAGGGGTCAACTGTAGCTTGATCCCCTTGGTTCGCTCGATCTTGGCCAGGATGATGTCGACCCACTCGTCCACGGTCACCAGGAACTTGGGCCAGCGCAGTATTCCCCTGATGCGACTCTTTTTCAGAAACCAGCGATATCGCAGCCTGCGAATTGCCCTGGCGAAGCTTCCGCCTTGTGGATGGTAAAGCCCGTCTTCGCTCTTGACGGCCATCTTGCGGGCCAAGGGAAGCTTTGCAAGTAAGGCCGGGTAAATATCCAGGTAGAAGTCACGTTCCGACTCGAACAGCTTGGGCACCTTGGAAGTTGTCTCGACCCTGGTCTCACCGGCGTAGGACAGGTTCAGGCAGCTCAGGGTGAACGATTGCTCGTCGAAAGGCTCGCGCATGCCGCGCAGCGTCCAGGGCACGACGTTGGACATCGCGCTGAAGCAGCAATCCGTGAGCCGAGTCCTTGCCTCTTCGTCGCGCGCAAAGACCAGGGCCACGCGTTTTCCGAAGCGTCCCAGGATATAGATATCTTTTGCACGCCGAGAGCACTCGCGCCTGAAGCGCCCCAGCGAGATTAGGTTGTATTTGCAGCGCCTGCGCTCATCCAACCTGAGATGAAAAATGTGCGGCGGCAAGAAGTAGGCCAGCAGCCAATGCGACAAGCGGCGAAAAACGCGGCGGTATCCGTCCGTGACCACGAAGAAATCGGGAAAGGAAGTAGTCGAGGCGGTAACCGAACTGAGCATCGAACCGTACATGAAGATGCCCACGACCTTGTTGCCGTAAAGACGCAGGATGGTCTCGACGAACGGCAAGATATCGGGACGGGAAATTTCGAGTGTCCGTCGGCGAACGGCTTTTCTGATCTCTTCCACGACGTCGCCGGATGTAGCAGCCGGGGGCATCCGTGTCAAGACCCGTTGCCAAGCTTCATTCGTTGTCATAATATGAAGTCAGGAGGGAAGGCATGAATTTTTCTAACACGCTGGGTTGGGTCCTGCTGGTTTTCATGGCTCTTGGCTCCGGGGTGCTAGGCGGGGCGATTCTGCTCTATTTAAGCAGGCGCCGGCGAATGGTCGATCCCACAAGCTACCTGCTCGACAGGCTGGGTGTGTTGGAGTCCGACCTGCGCCGCGCCTCGGAAGATATCTTTTTGATCCGCGAGTACCTGTGTCGCAAGGGACTGGTCGACGAGGAAGATCTGGCGCTCCTGCGCCGGAAGCTTATCGAACTGCCCCGACAAATGGAGGCCGAGCGCGCCGAGTTGATCGGGGGCGCTCTCGAGAAAGACAAAGAAGAACAACTGATCAAGGACATTCCCGACACGCTTCACTAAGGCTCCGGGGCACAATAATCTTTTAGGAAACAACGGTAATCCATCTCGGGGAATATGTTGTGCCTCTGCTCCAGGTTCAAAAGCAGAGAGCGGTTCGGCCTGCTGCAACTCAACTGGTCGGTCAGGCGACGAAAGGCGTCGAGAT
>DATKYQ010000014.1:0-2446 GCA_035528415.1 Myxococcota bacterium
GACGCTGGAGGACAGTCGGCCGCGGGCGGATCGTAACCTGATGCCGATGTGCCAGGCTTGCGGCGCCCATTGCGAGCGGGACATGAATGCCGAGCACGGATGCTCGAGAATGGCAAGCAGCGGCGAGGTGCGGTCGGTCAACGCGGGCGTCGGGATCGACCAGATACAAGAGGCGAACAAGCACTATGCCGATTTGGATGTACACTTCTGTCCCAAGACAGGAGATATGGTTGCCCCTAACCGGGGGCAGTACCTAAAGGCGCTTGCGCGGCGCGGACTGTTCAACCGTGACGAAATCCGGTCGCCCAAGCATTTCAGTTAAGGATATTGTGATGGCAGACGACGCAGCTCAGGTGCCTTCGGACAGCTCTGGCGCTGATGGTGGCGCCGACGACCGTTCCTCCAGGCTTCGAGATGAAGTTAAAGAGGCAGTCGCGGCACGCACCAATCCCGACCAGCAGCCTCCGCAACCGCCCCAGCAGGACGTCAATACCGGCGACAGCCGGGACCCCTCGGACGCGGGCTTTGCACCAACCCAGAGGCAGATCGACTACGCCAAGCAACTCGGCCTCAGCACCGCTGAGATCGAGGGTCTCGACGAGGCGACTGCGGAGTGGGTTGAGAGTCTCGGCCGCAAGTTCAGCAAGAAGATGTCCGAGGTCGGGCGTCTGGAGCAGCAGTTGAAGACCGGTCAGGGGAACAAAGAAACTCCCCCCGCCGCTCCGACTGATGACAATGCTGGCGATGACGGCGATAGGAAGTTCACGTACGAGGACTGGGGTGAAGATAGCGGATTGGCTGCGATCAACCATATGGCCGGCAAGATCAAGAGTCTTGAGGCCAGGATCGCCGACATGGACGCTGCTCACCATGACAACGAAGATGGCCGCATATCGGCAGAGCGAGACAGATTCTTCGAAGCGCTGCCCGCCGCCCTCAAGAAAAGGTACGGCGAAGGCGCGGTAGAAGATGACACGGCTGAGAGCGATGCGCGGGACGAGTTGATCGACAAGGCCGCTGTGATCCAACAGGGTTACATCGCGGCCGGGCATTCCCCGATCCCTCTCTCCCAAGCCCTCGACGAGGCCAGTAAAATCCTCGACTCCGATATTCTGCAGGCCCAGGCGGCAACCCGGAAAGCAGAAGCCCTACGGCGCCGTTCGTCCCAGCGCGTCACTCGCCCATCGAACCGAGATTCGGGGGTGGACGCGTCAGGGATGGACGACCGCCAGAAGGCCGAGTCCCGGATAAGGAACCGGGCAAGGCAGAAGGGAATAGCCGTCTGAGGTCTGGAAAGGACCAATAGATGGCTGGAACTAATTTCGACGTAATTGGGGTCAGCGACGAGGTCAACAATGATCTCCTTGATCTTCTGAAGATCACACTGGAGGAATACCCCAACAAGAATCGTCTCAATATCCTCCAGGAGCGTCACGAGTGGCCGGTGATGAACCAGATGTTCAAGAACCGGCGTGAACAGCTCACCAGCGGCACGATGGTCTCGGAGAACGTTGTTCTGGACAAGGACAACCAGGCCGAGATGATCGAGCCGTACGAAGTGACCGACTACTCCGTTCCGCAGGTCACCCTCAAACTCACCATGCCTCTCCGCCTGGCGTCGGTGCCGTGGGTTCTGGAAAAGACGGAGATGCTGCGCAACCGCGAGCCGAACCGCCTGATGAACCTGATCGACATCCGGCGCGGCAAGGCCAACTATGACATGGCGAACCTGCTGGAAGAGAGGGCGTTCAAGGCTCCGGACAGTGCTTCGGATAGCAAGAACATCTTCGGCTTCCCGTACTACCTGGTGCCGATCACCGGTGCGCAGGTTACCGCCGGCACGTGGGGCCACCAGGGCGCCAACCCGT
Organism: Myxococcota bacterium; assembly: GCA_035528415.1. GTDB lineage: Bacteria > Myxococcota > B64-G9 > B64-G9 > B64-G9 > DATKYQ01. The sequence goes on from DATKYQ010000014.1 coordinate 1,869, forward strand.
ACTACGGCGTCGACACCAGCACGAGCATCGGCAACTGCCTCGGCATCGACTCTTCGCTGCCTGCGAACGCGCTGTGGCGTAGCTACAACGATGTCTGGGACGCCAACGCGACGGCGACCTCTGGCGGCTTCAGCCGAAAAGACGTGATCAAGATCTGCCGCCTGCATCGGCACCTGCGGTTCCGCGTCCCCTACACGGCTACTCAGTTCCAGAGCGATGAGATGCAGGTGTACGCCGCGTTCTCGGGCGAGCTCCTGATCGAGGCGATGGAGTCACTGGCCCAGGACAACAACGACAACCTCGGCGCCGACCTCGGCAAGTACGCTGGGAGCACGGTGGTCAAGGGCACGCCCATCCAGTGGGCAGAAGAGATGGACAGTTGGACGACCGAGACCCTCATGATGATCAACTTCAAGTATCTCTTCCCCTACGTGTTTGAAGGCGACTACATGTCTGAGAGCGGGCCGTTCAACGAGTCCTCTCAGCACAGGGTCTTCAAGCACCGGATGGACCTGCAGACCAACATCTGGACGGCAGATCGGAGAAAGTGCGGCGGCCGGATCGACAGCGTGGTCGCA
>DATKYQ010000015.1:0-2000 GCA_035528415.1 Myxococcota bacterium
AGCGTCCCAATGCATGGGGCCTGTATGACATGAGCGGCAACGTCTGGGAGTGGTGTCAGGACTGGTATGGTGAGTATTACTACGGCAGTTCGCCTTTGCTTGATCCCCAGGGCCCGTCGTCGGGCGAAGGACGCGTTTCGCGCGGCGGCTGCTGGCTCTCCCTCCCGGAGTGGTTGCGGTCGTCCCTTCGCACCTGCTGGTATCCAGACTCCAACGCGGTCGCTAACCTCGGCTTCCGTGTCGTCCGGGAAGTGAAGTGACGTTGAGCGAGCAGCTGGAGGCCGCTAACTAATAGCTGATGGTTAATGGAGGGTGCTGAAAAAGTCCGCCCTGGCCTGACAGCGCTGGTTCTATCGTGATTGGATTCGCGACTGAGCCGATCTTCACCGCCACATTGGTATTGATTGCGCAATCACGATATCAGGCCTTCGACCGTTCTTGGTGGTGTGAGACTTTTTTAACGCTCTCATTCAGATCGAGTATTTCTCGATGATGAACTCGGGGATTTCGATGGGTTTGCCGGTCTTGGCGTCGACCATGACGTAGTTGATCCGCCCATGCGCGGCCAGTTTGCCGGTTTTTACGCTCTCGATCTCGAAGCGGATGGTGCAGAGCGAGCGCGCCCGCTTGCCGCGGCCGGCGTCGCCCATCCCTTCCACCCAGGTACGAACGCGCGCCGTGTCACCCAGCAGCAGGGGACGCTTGTGCTCGATCTCGGCGGCGCGGACAATCCAACCCCAGCCGTGCCGCTCGAACTCGGTCATCGGCATCCCGTAGCATCGGGCCATCTGGTCGTAGCGCGCGGCCAGGACATAGTCGAAGTAGACCGTATTGTGGACGTGGCGGTTGCCGTCGATGTCGCTCGGCCTGACCTCTAGCAGAGTTTCGAACTTACTTGGCATCGCTCCTCCTCCACGGCGGTTCTCGATATCATCTTATAACATTCGCCATGACTATTGAAAGATTGCAAGGCGGGCCGTATGCTTTGTCGGCGGGCGGCGCCAAAACGGAGCGACGGCATAGAAAAGCGGAGAATGAAGTGACGACGACGAAAGGTATTCTTTCTCAGGTAGGAAACACGCCTCTGGTGCGGTTGCAGCGCTCGAGTCCCAACCCGAAGGTGGAAATCTGGGCGAAGCTGGAGCTTGCCAATCCCACGGGATCTCTCAAGGACCGGATCGCTCTCTACATGATCGATGAGGCCGAGAAGCGCGGTGATCTGCGGCCCGGCATGACGATTATCGAGGCGACCAGCGGCAACACCGGCATCGCCCTGGGTATGGTGGCGGCGGTCAAGGGCTACGAGCTCAAACTGTTCATGCTCGAGAACAAGACGATCGAGCGGCGCAAGATGCTGCGCTTTTGGGGCGCCGACCTGGTTCTGACGACAAAGGACGATCCCGACAGCCATATTTACGCCGCCAAGGAACTGATCGCCGCAGAGCCCGACAAGTATTTCTACATCGACCAGAACGAGAACGAAGATAACGTCTGGGCGCATTATTACGGCACCGGGCGGGAAATCGCTGAGCAGCTCGACGGGCGGATCGACGGCTTCGTGGCCGGCTACGGCACGGGCGGCTGCCTCATGGGTGTGGCGAGGTATTTTAAGGATCACGGCATCGACGCAAGAATCTATGCCGTTGAGCCGGGCGACAACCCGCGGGCCAAGATCGACGGCCTCAAGCACAGCTCGGAGGCCTACCAGCCGCCGATCTACGATCGCGGCCTGCTGGACAAGACGCTCGGCGCGCCGGAAGAAGAGGCTTACCGGACCACCAGGGAAATCGCCACGCGTGAAGGGATGATCGCCGGGATCAGCTCCGGTGCGGCCCTCTGGGCGGCGCAGCAGATAGCCGAGAGGATGGAGAGCGGCAATCTTGTGGTGATCTTCGGCGACCGCGGCGAGCGCTACTTCAGCACGCGCTTATTCGACTTGGAATAGCCGGCGGTTGCTTCCGCCGGGTCCGGTTCAAACCTCGAAGACCGAGAGGGAGGGG
>DATKYQ010000016.1:0-76156 GCA_035528415.1 Myxococcota bacterium
CACTACCCGCTTCTTTCAGCGCCGGCCTCGCGGCCGGACCGGTCTCCCGGATTGTCGCCTTGCGGTTCGTGTGGGTCGCTGCGACCAACTCCCCAGAGGACTTTCACCTCCTGTCCAGGCCCATGCTGGGCACACAACAAAGAACGGACCGTCTTGCGACGATCCGTTCAAAATTAATCCCGGCGACGTCCTACTCTCCCACACCGTTGCCAGTGCAGTACCATCGGCGCTAGAGGGCTTAACTTCCGAGTTCGGGATGGGATCGGGTGTGACTCCTCCGCCATTGTCACCGGAAACTGTTATTTCGAAGCATTCAATTTCAAACCTGCGTCCTTCTCGTTCTCAACTCTGACCACGTCCCTCATGGGAATATTTATCCCACTCGTCAGAACATCGTCCTGGCGAGACGAATAAAAATATGGTCAAGCCGCACGACCAATTAGTACCGGTTAGCTACACGCATTACTGCGCTTCCACTTCCGGCCTATCAACCTCCTAGTCTAGAAGGGGTCTTTAGGCCCTCCCCGAAGGGAGGGACGGGATACCTAATCTCGAGGGAGGCTTCCCGCTTAGATGCTTTCAGCGGTTATCCTTTCCGCACGTGGCTACCCAGCTATGCCGCTGGCGCGACAACTGGAGCACTAGTGGTGCGTCCATCCCGGTCCTCTCGTACTAGGGACAGCTCCTCTCAAGTATCCTACGCCCACGACAGATAGGGACCGAACTGTCTTACGACGTTCTAAACCCAGCTCGCGTACCGCTTTAATTGGCGAACAGCCAAACCCTTGGGACCAACTTCAGCCCCAGGATGCGATGAGCCGACATCGAGGTGCCAAACCGCCTCGTCGATGTGAACTCTTGGAGGCGATCAGCCTGTTATCCCCGGGGTACCTTTTATCCGATGAGCGACGGCCTTTCCACACAGCACCGCCGGATCACTAAGACCTGCTTTCGCATCTGCTCGACCTGTCGGTCTCGCAGTCAAGCTCTCTTATGCCTTTACACTCAACGGCTGGTTTCCAATCAGCCTGAGAGAACCATAGCGCGCCTCCGTTACTTTTTTGGAGGCGACCGCCCCAGTCAAACTACCCACCAGACAGTGTCCGCGCGCCCGATTAGGGCGCTACGTTAGAACCCCAAATTGATCAGGGTGGTATTCCACCGTTGGCTCCACCGAGGCTGACGCCCCAGCTTCAAAGCCTCCCACCTATTCTCTACAAATCAATTCGAAATTCACTGCCAAGTTGTAGTAAAGGTCCACAGGGTCTTTCCGTCTTGTCGCGGGTAGACGGCATTTTCACCGCCAGTTCAATTTCGCTGAGTCCCTCGTTGAGACAGTGCGGAAGTCGTTACGCCATTCGTGCAGGTCGGAACTTACCCGACAAGGAATTTCGCTACCTTAGGACCGTTATAGTTACGGCCGCCGTTTACTGGGGCTTCGGTTCACAGCTTCGCACTCCGAAGAGTGCTAACCGCTCCCCTTAACCTTCCAGCACCGGGCAGGCGTCAGACCCTATACCTCCTCTTACGAGTTTGCAGAGTCCTGTGTTTTTAGTAAACAGTCGCTACCGCCTGGTCACTGCAACCCACCTTGGCTTCAGATGTATAAACTTACACCAAAGTGGGCACACCTTCTCCCGAAGTTACGGTGCCAATTTGCTGAGTTCCTTAACGAGGGTTATCTCAAACGCCTTGGGATTCTCTCCCTGCCCACCTGAGTCGGTTTGCGGTACGGACACCGGAGTGCGCTCCACCGCGAGACTTTTCTTGGAAGCATGGGATCAGTCAGTTTGTGCGCCTAGGGCGCTCCTCTTAACTCCTCGGGGCGATTCTCCCGTTTATTATCCGTTGGAGACCCCTGCGAGCTTGAACCTACACTTCCGATCGTAGGCTGACCTACCCTTCTCCGTCCTCTCTTGCGGCTTCAAAACATCACCCCAGTGGTGCAGGAATATTCGCCTGCTTTCCATCGCCTACGCCTCTCGGCCTCGGCTTAGGGTCCGACTAACCCTGGGCGGATTACCCTTCCCCAGGAAACCTTGGGCTTCCGGCGTGCCGGTTTCTCACCGGCATTATCGCTACTCATGTCAGCATATTCACTTCCAGAACCTCCAGCAGTCCTCTCGGTCTGCCTTCACAGGCGCTGGAACGCTCCCCTACCGATCCATTCAATCCGAAGATCGAACCGATCCCGCGGCTTCGGTGACGTGCTTGAGCCCCGTTACATTTTCGGCGCGGGTTCACATCGACCAGTGAGCTGTTACGCTTTCTTTAAAGGATGGCTGCTTCTAAGCCAACCTCCTGGTTGTCAGTGCGCTCCCACTTCCTTTCCCACTTAGCACGTACTTGGGGACCTTAGACGGCGGTCTGGGCTGTTTCCCTCTCGACTACGGACCTTATCACCCGCAGTCTGACTCCCACGATTGCAGTCAATGGCATTCGCAGTTTGGTTGGGTTTGGTAATCTGGTAAGACCCCTAGCCCATCCAGAGCTCTACCTCCATCGCTGAGTTCGCGAGGCTATACCTAAATATATTTCGGGGAGAACCAGCTATCACCGGGTTTGATTGGCCTTTCACCCCTACCCACAGCTCATCCCATGAGTTTTCAACCTCATTGGGTTCGGACCTCCGAAATGGTTTTACCCACTCTTCATCCTGGCCATGGGTAGCTCACCCGGCTTCGGGTCTACTCAACGCGACAAGTCGCCCATTTCAGACTCGCTTTCGCTACGGCTTCACCCTCGGATTTAACCTACGGCTTAACCTATCGCCACGCAAAGTAAGTCGCTGACCCATTATACAAAAGGTACGCGGTCACCCTGGTCGCGGGCCGAAACTCGCGGCCATAGGGCTCCCACTGCTTGTAGGCATGCGATTTCAGGTACTATTTCACTCCCCTAAAAGGGGTACTTTTCACCTTTCCCTCACGGTACTAGTTCACTATCGGTCGTCGAGTAGTATTTAGCCTTGGGAGGTGGTCCTCCCGGATTCACGCAGGGTTCCACGTGTCCCACGCTACTTGGGTACTTCGGGCAAAGGATTTTCACTGTTTCGTCTACAGGACTATCACCTTCTATGGTCGGACTTTCCATTCCGTTAGACTACAGATCACGTCGCGTATTAGACGACGTCCTTCGGCGGGTCCGTAACCCCGCCCCCCGATGCCCCACAACCCCGCACATACTAAGCATACGGGCCACATGTATGCACGGTTTGGGCTGTTCCCCGTTCGCTCGCCGCTACTTAGGGAATCGCTTTTGCTTTCTCTTCCTGAGGGTACTGAGATGTTTCACTTCCCCTCGTTCACCTCACCCGGTTATTGATTGTGCCGGGCGATGGGAGATATGACTCTCCACGGGTTGCCCCATTCGGATATCCCCGGATCAATGCCTGTTAGCGGCTCCCCGAGGCTTTTCGCAGCTATCCACGTCCTTCATCGTCTCTCGACGCCAAGGCATCCGTCGCATGCCCTTTGTTGCTTGACCATAATCCTTGTCCTCATATCGAGGCCCGCCGAGCGGATATAACCGCTCCACGGCCGGAACATGGCCAGAGTTCAGAACAAGAATATTCTGAACGTCTCAGCGCAAAATTGAACGCTACTTGATAACAGTTATTAAATTGTCAAAGAACCTCGGCGGAGCATTTGCCCGCCCAACCATGGAGCTGATCGGGCTCGAACCGACGACATCCAGCTTGCAAAGCTGGCGCTCTCCCAGCTGAGCTACAGCCCCACAACTCCATGTGAAAGATCATGGGCCTAAGTGGATTTGAACCACTGACCTCACGCTTATCAGGCGTGCGCTCTAACCAACTGAGCTACAGGCCCATACAGGCCTAGCGCGCCCGGCTCGGCCTCTCAAAATCGGAAAGCAATTTACGCGACAGCAGGTTGACCTGGGATTCTGTCGTCCACCCGAGGGTAGGACGCGAATCTCCTTAGAAAGGAGGTGATCCAGCCGCAGGTTCCCCTACGGCTACCTTGTTACGACTTCACCCCAATTACCGCTCAGACCTTGGGCGGCTACCTCCCCGAAGGGTTGGCGTACCGACTTCTGGTCCAAACAACTTTCGTGGTGTGACGGGCGGTGTGTACAAGGCCCGGGAACGTATTCACCGTGCCGTGCTGATGCACGATTACTAGCGATTCCAACTTCATGGAGTCGAGTTGCAGACTCCAATCCGAACTGAGAGCGGTTTTTTGGGATTAGCTCCCCCTCGCGGGTTCGCAGCCCATTGTACCGCCCATTGTAGCACGTGTGTAGCCCCAGACATAAAGGCCATGAGGACTTGACGTCATCCCCGCCTTCCTCCGGTTTAACACCGGCAGTCCCCCTAGAGTGCCCAACTGAATGCTGGCAACTAAGGGCGAGGGTTGCGCTCGTTGCGGGACTTAACCCAACATCTCACGACACGAGCTGACGACAGCCATGCAGCACCTGTCACTGAGCTCCAGTAAACTGGCACTCCCCGGTTTCCTCGGGGATTCTCAGGATGTCAAGCCTGGGTAAGGTTCTGCGCGTTGCGTCGAATTGAACCACATGCTCCACCGCTTGTGCGGGCCCCCGTCAATTCCTTTGAGTTTTAGTCTTGCGACCGTAATCCCCAGTCGGAGCACTTAATGCGTTAGCTACGGCACTGCAGGGGTCAACAACCCGCAACACCTAGTGCTCATAGTTTACTGCGTGGACTACCAGGGTATCTAATCCTGTTTGCTACCCACGCCTTCGCGTCTCAGCGTCAGTATCGGTCCAGGAAGCCGCCTTCGCCACTGGTGTTCCTTCCAATATCTACGAATTTCACCTCTACACTGGAAATTCCGCTTCCCTCTCCCGTACTCAAGAATGGTAGTTTCAGATGCAGTTCCTCGGTTGAGCCGAGGGCTTTCACGTCCGACACACCATCCCGCCTACACGCTCTTTACGACCAATGATTCCGAACAACGCTTGCACCCTCCGTATTACCGCGGCTGCTGGCACGGAGTTAGCCGGTGCTTTCTGAACCGGTACCGTCAGGACCCGGGGGTATTGTTCCCCGGATTTATTCGTTCCGGTCCTACAGAGCTTTACGACCCGAGGGCCTTCATCACTCACGCGGCGTCGCTGCGTCAGGCTTTCGCCCATTGCGCAATATTCCCCACTGCTGCCTCCCGTAGGAGTCTGGACCGTGTCTCAGTTCCAGTGTGGCTGGACATCCTCTCAGACCAGCTACCCGTCTTAGCTTTGGTGAGCCGTTACCTCACCAACAGGCTGATGGGACGCGGGCCCATCAATCGGCAATAGCTTCCAAGGAGAGGCCATCTTTTACCCCACCCCCCGAAGAGGGCGTGGTCTTATCCGGTATTAGCACCTCTTTCGAGGTGTTGTCCCGAACCAAAAGGTAGGTTACCCACGTGTTACTCACCCGTGCGCCACTTTACTCATCCCCCGAAGGGGACTTTCTCGTTCGACTTGCATGTGTTAGGCACGCCGCCAGCGTTCGTTCTGAGCCAGGATCAAACTCTCCACTTAAAATCGTTGCCGCCACGGCGCGTGCGCCGCAGGGCAGGCTCTTTCTTTGAATCCCCGACGACCCTTTGATCCCTCGCTCCATATCAGGAAAACGAGGGAGGATCGCCGCAGGACAAACTCATTTGACAAGTTCCCGCTGTCGTTTCATTGCTTTCCGATTTTCAAAGACCGAACCGGCCCTTTCCCGCCTACCGCGCGGGACGCACTCCCTGACAAGCGACCAACGTACAACACCGCTGGACTTCCGTCAAGAACCAAATTCAAAAGAGCCAAACACCCACGCGGCATGATGTTTCTTGTGGCGTGGAGGCGCATAGATAGGTCATTTGGTAATGCTTGTCAAGAGAAAATGCAATTTATTTCAAATAAATAATAAGCCCCGCCTTTCCGGCCGCTTCAGTCAAACAACGTGTGCGCCTGAGCTACCAGTTCGGCGACGAGAATGGTATTTTTTTCTGTATCGTCGGGAGCTTTGCGTCGGATCGAGTTCACCCGTGCAAGCGCCCGATCGAGATCGTCGTTGACCACCAGGTAGTCGTATTGCCCGCTTTGCTCGAGTTCCCAAACGGCTTTTTGCAGGCGCTTGCGCATTTGAGCCGCGGATTCGGTGCCGCGCAAATTGAGGCGTCTGATCAATTCGTCCATAGAGGGCGGCAAGAGAAATATCAGCACGGCTTCAGGGACGGCCTCTTTGATCTGAGCCCCGCCTTGCACGTCGATATCGAACAGAACGTCCTTGCCTTCGGCGAGCAGTTGATCGACATCGGCCCGCCCCGAACCGTAACGCTTGCCGAAGACCTCCGCCCATTCGAGAAACTCGCCGGCTTCGATCATCCGATCGAAGCAAGCGTCATCGACAAAGTGGTATTCGGCGCCGTCGCGTTCAGAGCCGCGCGGCGCGCGCGTGGTATAGGACACCGAGACGGCGATGTCGTCGTGGGCCGCGCGCAGCCGTCTGCAAACCGTGCTCTTGCCGGTGCCCGAGGGCGCGGAGATCACAACCAGGCGACCTTTCTCTCCATGCCCCATAACTTCACTCCACGTTCTGGATCTGTTCGCGGATCTTTTCTATCTCGGCCTTGAGCGTCACCGCCAACTTGAGCACCTCGGCCGAGCGCGTCTTGGAAGAAAGCGTGTTTACTTCCCTGTTCAATTCCTGCAGCAAGAAGTCCAGCTCCCGCCCTACCGGATCGGCCCTGGTCATCAGCTTCTTGAACTGATCGAGGTGACTGTCCATGCGATCCAGTTCCTCGGTCACGTCCATGCGATCCGCCAAAATGGCCACCTCCTGCGCCAGGCGCTCCTGGGTAACATCCACTTTGGCGGCCAGCGTCTGCACGCGCTCACCCATTCGCTCGAAGAGCGCCTGGTTCTCTTTCGGCAAGAGCCTTCGAACCTCGACCGCCAGTTCGGCTACTCCGTCCAGGCGCTTTTCCATCTCTTCAGCCAGTCGTTCGCCCTCGGCCCGGCGCATCTGCTGTGCCTGTTCCAGGGCAGCCTCGATCAGACCGCCCAGATCGGCCCAGGCCGCCGCGGGATCAGCCAGCATCTCGTCCAAGACAACGACCCCCTCGGCCCGCGCCAGCATTTCCAGCGAGGGTTTCTGCACAAGGCCGGTCTGACGCTCCACCTCACGGGCCAGACTGCCGAACAGCTCCAGGTACTCCCCGGCGGCCTCCATGTTCAGCTCGGGCCTGGCCAGGCCCGCAGAGGCATTGGCCGAGCGCACCTGGCACTCGACCCTGCCGCGACCCAGCCAGGCGCGTATCAGCTTCTCGGCCGGCACTTCCAGCGCAGTCCAGCCGTGCGCCAGCCGCAGCTTGATATCCTTGTAGCGATGGTTGTAACAGCGCACCTCCACCGTGACATCCCTGCCGGTCACCCTGCCCTGCGCCCGGCCGTATCCCGTCATGCTCTTCATCTGCCGCCCTCCTTGCGAACATGTAGACTCCTATCGCGCCCGCCTCGCGGCTGTCAAACGCCGGCGCCTCAATGTCCGCGTGCCTGAGACAAGCGGCCTTGAAATATGACCGGGCAAGGTGCTTATAATGAGCCGATGCCCGATCAGTCCACACAGATCGACCCGGACGAGCAGCAACGCGTCGGGGCGGTCAGAGATTTTTTCATCCAGCTCAGGAAGTGCATCAAGACCATCGGTCTCTACCGTCACAACGTAGCCCAGTACGCTACCTATCTCGAGCCGGCCTACAAGGCGCTCATGCAGGCTTTGGAAAAGTGCGAGAACATCGGCCTGGCGGTCGAGCAGATGTCTCTTTGCTTCCACGGCGTCCCGGTATACGAGGATCAGGCCAGCGATCAGAACCTGGCCTTCAAGTTCTACCGCGACGGTGTGCGCATGCTGGTGTTTCGCAAGAACCTCGGCAGCCAGGAGCTTCTCGACTTCGTCCTGGTCTGCCTGACCCGCGTGCAGGCCGACGAGGCCATGCAGGAAGACATGGTCAGCCTGCTCTGGAAGAAGGACTTCAAGAACATCGAGTACGTGGTAATCGAGTCCTTCGCCCTGGGCAGTCAGGGCACCGAGCAGACCAAGCTCGAGGTCGACAAGATCGTCAGTTACCTCTATGGCCGCCTGACGTCACAGAGCACAGACAGCCACCAGTTCGCAAGATTGTCACTAGATGATCTCGAACTGGAGATCGAAGACGTCAAGCAGGTGGCGGGTGTGAACATCGCCAAGCAAGCGGCCGGCCAGGCCGAAAAAGACGCCATCCAGGCGGAAATGTTGTCCTACGATCGCACCCAGCTACTGCCGCGCTTCAGCGTCATCCTGACGGACATCTTCTCCGGGGAGATCGATGAGCAGCTCGGACAGAAACTGGTTGCGGCCTTCGACCAGCTCTTCGACGGCTACCTGCTCAACGAAGACCTGCCTTCCATCGACAACCTCTTGGCCGAGATCGAAAAGATCACAAAGAGCGCTTTGCCCCCCGAGAGCCTTGCCTGGGCCAACCAGGTCGCACTCGGACTGCGTCACAGGATGTCGCAGGAGAGCACGATTGCACGACTTGGAGACATGCTCGATGCCCGTTCCGACAGGGACAGCTACCAGCGGATCTATCGTTATCTAATCGGCCTTGATTCCTCAGCGACCGTTGCCATGCTGCGCACGCTCGAAAGCTTGAACAAAGTCGAGTCCCGCCACGTTTTTTGTGAGGCCTTGTCGGTGCTGGGGCGTGATGTTCCCGAGGTATTCGCCCAACTGCTCAGCAGCCCGAAGGCCAACCTGGTCAGGGACATGCTCTACATCCTCGACAAGCTCAACCCGCCCGACAAGACCAGAATGGTGGCCGGCCTGCTTACGCACCCCAACCTGGCCCTGCGCATGGAGGCGCTCAAGTCGATTGCTGATAGCGATGATCCCGGCGTCGGCGCCTATCTTACCCGCGCCCTGCGCGACAAAGATCCCCAGGTGCGCACCACCGCCGCGGGCCTTCTGCCGGGCGTCGATCCTATAATCGCCCGGCAGTCGCTGATGGCCATCGCCGAGCGCACGGATTTCGAAGAAAAACCCGAGCGCGAACAGGTTGCTGTCTGGGCGGCGCTTTCGAGCATTGGTACGCCCGACATTCTCGAGTACCTGCAAAAGCAGCTCAGAACCAGCAGCCTGCTGGGCAAGAAGAAGCTGGCCGGGCACAAGAAAAGCATGGTGGCCGGCATGGCCAACTCGGGATCGATCGCCGTCTACCGCCTGCTGAAGGCCGAGTTGGAGGCGGGCATCAGAGACCAGGATGTGGCCGCCGCCGTCGAAAGAGCCTGCAAGCGTCTAAAAGAGAGGCTGCTGGGCGGCTGACAAGGAGTTAACAGGTGACGGACGAGAAGTTCAAGATCACCGACAAGCTCGAGTTCGATTCCAACAAGATCGACACCGCGCGCGCCTACCAGGCCAAGTTGCAGGAGTTGGGCCGTGAGCTGGTCGGCTCTCTGCACATGCTGCTCAAGAACGTCAAACTGTATGCGCCGGACAACGCCATCTTCATAAAGCCGCTCGAGAAGGCCGAGGGCTGCATCAACACAATCATCGCCATGGAGGGCCAGTTCACGCTGCAGGGCGCCTCTGATTCGTTCTACCTCAACAGCATGCAGGTCAAACTCGATCTCAAGTCGCTGGACACCACGCGTTACCTGGTGCAGGAACTCGAGCGCTGCAACGTGGGGGGGTTCTCCCTCGATCGCCCAATCAATACCCGGGAAATCCAGAATTTCATGTACATCTTCAGCAACGATAACACCGAGAGCGCCGGCGAGAGCGGAGTATCGGCCCGCAAGCTGACGGCCTTGAAGCTGCGCAAGTTCGAGAAGATCAAGGAGATCCTGCAAAGCAAGCAGGAGGGCGAGGGAACCATCGACCAGTCCAAGCTGGATCGCAAGCGCTACGCCTTGGTCGTCTACGCCCGGGCGGTGCAGTTCATGTGCAACTACCTGGCCGGTGTCCGCGGAGAGGGCCCCGAGCTGCCGGCCTCGAAGGCCATTCACCTGATCCAGGACCTGGTCGACATCAGCTTCGAGCAGAGCGCGCACTTTTTAGGCCTGGTGACCGCGACCAGCAACGAGGATTACCTGGCCTACCACTCGGTCAGCGTGACGCTTCTGGCAATCGTCTTCGGGGTCGAGGTGGGCCTTTCGAAAGAACAACTGCGCGAGTTGGGGCACGCCGCCCTGTTCCACGACGTCGGAAAGGCCGGCCTAGACCGTGACCTGCTGATCAAGACCGGGAAGCTTACCCCGTATGAAGCGCGGTTGTTTCAGAGTTGTCCGATGGAGACCGTCCGTAGAAGCCTGCGCACGGGCAATCTCTCCCGCGCGGGCATCCACGAAATCATCGTTGCCCGCGACAACCAGACCGCCTACGGCAAGCCCATCAAAGATCTTTCGGGAAACGTCATCATGGTGGAAAAAACCGACGAGCTGAGCTCCTACACCAAGATTGTCGCCCTGGCCGACTGCTACGAGACACTCACCTCGCTACAGGGATATGGGCCGGATATCGCCTTTACCCTGATGAACACCGACCTGAGGCATCGCTTCGATCCTGGTTACCTGAAGATCTTCGGCAGGATCCTCAAGGGGCTGGCGCGCAGGGTCGTCTCGGCCGAGGGCGAGAAGGTGTCCATCTTCTAGGATGTTCAGCCGGGCAGCGGCGTCGTGTCGGGCCGTGCGCGGGTAGCGCGCCCGCCGGGCCGCGGCACGGGGGTTTGCAGGTCGGTTATCCGACGTAGCGCGTCCAGCACGTCCTCCGGGCTTACCATGCGCATGCAGTCGTGGTGCCGCTTGGGGCAGCGTCTGGGGCCGTGGCGGCTGCAGGGCCGGCACTTGACCTTGGCGCTCAGCACCCGGGTCTTCTCGTCAAAACAATTAGCTCGCTGATCGGTGGGTCCGTAGATCAGAACCGTGGGCACCCCCAGCGCCCGCGCCATATGGGTCATCCCCGAGTCGCCCCCAACGGCCATGTCGCAGCGGGATAGCAACGCCGCCGATTCGGCCAGCGAGTTTCCGACGCAGCTCACCAGCGGCTCGCCACGCGCCTCGGCAATCCGGGCGACAATCTCCTTCTCATAGGGCCCGCCGAAAATCAGGGGACGATATCCGCGCTCCTTGAGCGACTCGCCCAGGCTTGCGAAATAGACCGCCGGCCAGCGCTTTGTAGCCCAGTAGGCGCCGATACACAGAGCCACCAGGCGATCATCTCCTCCGATGGCGTGCTGTTCGAGAAAGCCGTCTGCGTAACCAGACTTGTCTTCCGGGGCGGCAAGCCTGAGGCGGGTTCCGGCCGCCGGTATACCGACGGCTTCAAGGAGCTTCAGGTCCTGGATGAGGTTGCACGGTTCGCCAGGCAAGGGCAAAAGAGCCACGTTGTAGGCCAGGCGACCCAGCCCTCGTTTGTAGCCCACCCTGCAGGGCACGCCGGACAGGCGTGCCACCAGGGCCGAGCGAGCCGAGCGGTGAGGAGACACGAGCAGGTCGAATTTCTCCCGACGGATCCGCGCCGCCGCCTGCAACAACCCTCCCGGCCCCGTCTCGCCACCATACTTATCGAAGGTCAGCACTCCATCAACCTCGGGGATGCAGGCCGCCACCTCTCGGCTCTTGGGACGCACCAGCAGCCATACCTGCGCCCGGGGATGGGCCCGCTTGATGGCGTGCACCAGGGGTGAGGTAAATACCACGTCCCCGATGAAAGCTGTCTGCACCACCAAGACCTTCTGCGGTGGATGCCCAAGCCCTTTGAATTTCGCTGCCAATCAGGCTCCTGTTTTGTCGTCTGTTCGCCTTAATACTTCCGGGTCAGTAGGATATCTCCAGCGGGCCCCGTCCGCAACATGATCATGACTCGATCACGAGGCGATAAAGTTTTTCGATCTTTTTTGCTTGCTTTTCCACGTTAAATCGATCATGGGCTTCGGTTCGCGCGGCGGCTCCCATGTTCTTCAAAGCCGCTCGATCGGCAAGCATTTCGACGAGCGCGTCGGCCAGGGCCTGGCTGTCGTCCCGGGGCACTATCCGGCCCGTGCGGCCCTGAGTGACGATCTCAGCAAGCGCCCCGCGGTCGGCGGCTAGCACGGGCACTCCGGATGCCATGGCCTCGAGGGCGGCCCGGCAGGTTCCGTCGTTGCCCGGGGCCAAGATAACCTTGAGATCGAAGGCACGGTAGACCTCGGGCAGGTCATCGCGATATCCGAGGAAGACAACCGACCCTGCCAGGCCGGAATCGGTGACGCGGCGCCTTAGGCTTCCTGCCAACTCTCCGCGGCCGGCGATCATCAGGCGGGCCGTGGTCAGGCCGGCGGCAACCTTCCGCCAGGCGTCCAGCAGCAGATCATGTCCGCGGCCGGACTTCATGCGGGCGACGATGCCAGCCACCGGAGCGTCGCCGCTTATACCCGCCTGCCGGCGAACCGCGTCGCCGCCGGGACCCGGGCAAAAACGCGAGGCATCGACCGCGCCGTCGATCGCAACAATGCGATCCTCGGACAGGGTCTGTCTTTCGATCAGGTCATTTTGCTGCCTTTTGGAAACGACAACCAGGCCGTCGGCTCTTCTCAGTTGCCAGTCGCGCCCGGGCGACGAGGCATTGGAGGTGTGCAGCGTGCGCACCAGCCTGACCTTGGTCTTTCTGGGTCGCGCCAGGGCGGCCAGGGTGTGATCGTGTGAACGGTGGGCATGCAGGATGTCGAACTCCGTCCCCGCCCAGGCGCGCTTTAAAGCCAGGACGTCGCGCAGCAGCAGGATCGGCCCCGACTTTACCGACAGGGCCAAGCGCCTATCGAGAGGCACCCCGAACTCGGCCGCGCTTGCTTCGATGTCACCCTCTCTCAACGTGTCGACGGCCAGCCAGGCTGAGTGTCCTGCCCGGCGCTGCTCCTGCGCCAGGCGCAGGACCGGCTCAACCGGACCGGTGTACAGGTGGCAGGAAAGCAGGTGCAGGATGCTCAGCGGCCGTGAGCCCAACTCAGTCGTCTCCGGCAAGCAGCTTTAAAATCTTAGATGTTGAATGATCCTTGGGATCTCCGGCGATGGCAACCCGTCCGCCATAGGCACACACCTCGTCTCGCTCGGGAACGCTGTCGGGCGTGTAATCGCTGCCCTTGACGTGCACATCCGGTCGCAGGCGCCGGATCACGCCGCGCACGTCGTCCTCGCCGAACAGCAGTACGTGATCCACCGCATCGAGCGCGGCGACGATCTCAGCTCGTTCTTGCTCTGGAAAAACGGGCCTGCCGGGACCCTTGAGTCTGCGCACAGACGCGTCGGAGTTGACTGCCACCACCAGAATGTCGGCAAGTTTCTTGGCTCCCCGCAGGTAGCGCAGGTGCCCGACGTGCAGCAGGTCGAAGGCGCCGTTGGCCAAGGCGATCGTATGGCCCAGCTTGCGGGCCGGGGCTAAAAGCCTTACCAGGCCTTCGAGATCGATTAGCTTCGACATGTCGATAAGAGCGACGGCGCCCTCAATCTTTACGTTGCAGGGCGGCAACGAGTTCCCCCGCCTTGACCACGGCCGTGCCCGACTTGGTAACCTTGATACCGCCTGCCATGTTGGCAAGCCGCATGGCGTCTGCCGGTTCTGCTCCCGCGGTGCGAGCAAGGGCGAAGGCGGCGATGACCGTATCGCCCGCCCCGGTGACGTCGGCCACCTCGGCCGTTCCGAAGACGGGCAGAGTCTGGGTTTCACAATCGGGCACGAAAAGCGCCATGCCGTTGTTGCCGCGCTTCACGAGCACCGTGCGCGCCCGCGCATCGGCTAAAAGCCTGCGGCCGGCCTTTTCGAGCCCGGATGACTTGTGGACGTCGATGCCCGTCGCCATGGCCAGTTCAGGCTCGTTGGGAGTCAGCACCTCGGCGCCCATGAAACGCTCGATACCCCGGCGCGCGTCGGCAAAGACGGGGATTGCGCCCGCCTGGATGACTTTCAGCACCTCGTCCAGCACACTTCCCTCGACCACCCCCTCGCCGTAATCCGAAATCACCACGGCGTCCGCCTCCCCCAGCGCGCGTATCAAGCGCTCGACCAGCATGTCCCTGATCGCCTGGGTCACCGGACCGTCGTTCACCCGGTCAATGCGCAGCATCTGCTGGCGGACGGTGTTCTTGCCGCCCGCCAGCACGCGCGTTTTCTCGGTGGTGAAGCGATTGGGGTCGACCATTACGCTTTCCCCCGGAATGCCGCGGGTGGCAAGCATCTCGGTCAGCTCGCTGCCGGCGTCGTCGCTGCCGACCAGTCCAACCGGCAGCGGGTGGCCGCCCATGGCGCTGATATTCGCGACCACGTTGCCTGCGCCGCCCAGCCTGGCGTCCTCGCTCTCCTCGCGGACAATCAGCACCGGAGCCTCGCGAGAGATCCTGCCCGTCGTACCATTGATATAACGATCGATCACCAGATCGCCGAGTACGACGATTCTGAGATCAGGAAACTTAGAGATGATTTCGGTCAGGTCGTTCATGGACAGGAAACTACTCGCCTTGCCCGCTTCTGTCAATTCTCTCCCGCGCAGACCCACTGCACTCCGAGACCCTTGAAGATCGGCGTCAGGCCATCGATCTCGGTCGACAGGGATACCTCGACCAGCAGGTAGTGTCCGCTTATCTCGCCTGCGGCGATCAGGTCGGCGGGCGACTCCTCGAAGGGGCCGTAACGGGTGGCCGTCTGAAGAGCGTCGATGCTGTCGGCCGCCCTGACGTAGACCTTCACGTAAGTGCCGACCGGCACGCTGGCCTCCCAACTGACCTGCTTCCAGCGGGTCTCGGTGGGCAGGGCGCAGCCCTCGAAGACCTGCTTGTAGGTTCCGCGCGGGGCGGTGAAGTTGCGCAGGGCGAAACCCGTGAAATCCGAGTAGGTGTATGTGCCATTGCCGGTCGGGTAGCATTCGACGTCCCCCGATTCCGGGTCGACCTTGCAGGCGTTGTCCGTCTGGCGGTTGACGCCCCAGGCATAACCGTCGAAGTCGAGGCCGACGCCGATGGTTTCCTTGGCGTTGAGCAAGTCATAGGTGCGCATATCGGATCCGTCGGCGGCCTTGAAGCGCGTGATGCGGCCGACCCTGGTTCCGTCGGTCAGCCAGGAATGCGCCAGCCAGATGTTGCCGTCGGCGTCCGCGGCGATGCCGCGACCGACGCCCACGCCCGGCGTGGGCACGGTCATAGACGAGCCGTCGGCGGGATCGTAACGCGCGGCGCCCTCGCGCTGGTAGCCGCCGACCCAGACGCGGTCTTCCATGTCGATGGCGATGCCGTAGGAACCGTCCCAGCCCTGGATCTGTACAACCTGGCCGGCGGTGTTCGCGTTTGTGTCGAGGCTGACGATCCTCCCGCTATTTTCCTGGGTGGCCCATAGAATTCCCTTGGAATCGATGGCCGCGCCGTAGGGATGCAAGCCTATCGAGACCTCGGCCAGCACGTGTCCGTCGTTGGGATCGAGCTTGTAGAACTTGTTCTCATTGTAGGCGCCCACCCAGGCGTTGCCCTGGCCGCCCTCGACGCCCCCGGCGTCCAGGGCCACCGCCCGGGGCACACTGTTGTTGCCGCCCACGTTGACGGTGAACAGGATGCACTCGTCCGCCTCGCCGAGATACTCTTGAGGGTCGTTCAACCCGATCACACCGTCGCCGTTGACGTCGGTCGAGGTCTCGACGGTGCCGTCCTCGTCGACGTCGGGACAGTTGTCGTTGGCGATCTTGGTTACCGTGCCCTGCTGGTTGAAGGCGCGGTTGGCAACCCAGACGTCGCCGTTGAAGTCGACGGCGGTGCGCGAGGGGTCGTTGCCCGTCGCCTGGGCGTTGCCGCGGTTGCGCGGATCCGGGCTGTGAAGCGCCGAGATGTAGCGCCCCTCCTCGCGGCCGGTGACGGTGTTGATCTTCGACACCGTCCCCTCGTCCGAGTTGGCCACGTACAGGAAGGTCAAGCGGATGTTCTCGCCCTCCTCGAGCACCAGGTTGCCCGAGGGATCTTTCTCGAGGCCGTGGTGATTGTCGTCGTTCCATTCGAATTCCTGGCCGCTTCCCGGACCCACCGTAACTCCCTGGCAGCGCGGGCCGCAGTCGGTGCACGACAAGCTCTCGTCCGTGGATCCGTCGCAGTCGTTGTCGACGTTGTCGCAACGCTCCGACTCGGGCAACACCTGTCCGACGCAGGCGCTGTAGCTGCCCGCCTCGCACTTGCGCTTGCCGGCCTGGCAGATGCCGATGTCGAGAAACTTCTCGTCGGCCTCGAAGCAGTCGGTCTCGTCGGTGCCCTCGCAGGGACAACCCTCGTGGGGCACGAGATCGCAATCGCATGAGAAGTTCAGCTTGGGATCGCTGTCGTCGCAATCGGGGCCAAGCATGCAGTTGTCCCCGTAGCCATCGCCGTCTGCGTCGACGCAGTCCTTGTAAGGGTCACCGCCGGTATCGGAACAATCGCAACCCCTGGCAGCCAGTGCCACGACTCCCAGGACGAAAAGAAACCCGCATTTCCAAGAAGCCATGGGCAACCTCCCTTCGAGCCAAACGATATATTCAAACTCAGTCGTTATTTTACTTCATGCGCCGGCGCAATACAAGAAGGCCTGAGAAACCCACCGGTATCACGTCTTCTTTTTGTCGTCCAGCCCGAGCTTGAAACGCCTGTGTATCCACAGCCACTGCTCCGGGCACTTGCGGATCTTGTCTTCGAGCCAGCTATTCAGGGCCAAAGTCAGCCTGGCTACCTCTTCCTGCCTGTCGGCCAAGCGATCGATCTCGAGCGGCTCGTCCACGGTCACCCGGTGGCGGCCGCCGGGCAGGCGCTCGATTGTGACCGGCACTATGGGCGCCCCGGCGGTCAGGGCGAACAGCGCAGGCGCGGTCGTCGTCGAGGCCGGGCGGCCGAAGAAATCTACGGGCATCCCCCGGCCGGCCGGCATGTGCTGGTCGATGACCAGTGCCACGACGCGGCCCTGCTTCAGCAGTTTGTGGATGGCGAAAGCCGAGCCCTTGTCCGCAAGCAGGCCCACACCGCACCCGGCCCGCGCGCTCATCCAGTAGCTGTCTACGTTTGCGGCATGCTGCCTGCGGGTGACCACGTGCAGCGGCACTCCCCTTAAAGCCTCGGCGCAGGCCATCAGATCGAAGTTGCCCAAATGTGCGGTGGCCACGATAACACCTTTGCCAGCGGCCAGGGCGTTTTCCAGATTCTCCCAGCCGCGATGCTCGACGAGCTTCGCAACCTTGTCCCGTGAAAACCCCGAAAGGCGCAGGAACTCCACGGCCGAACGCCCCAGGTGCATGAAGCACTTCCGGGCGATTCTCCTGCGCTCAGGCCGGCGCTTGTCGGGAAAAGCAATCCGCAGGTTGGAAAGCGCCACGCCCTTGCGGATTGGCACCAGGTAGTACCAGACCAGCCCCAAGCCGGCACCCAGCCCATTCGCGACCCGCCGCGGCAGGCAGCGAAAGAGGAAACTCAATACATGCAGGAGGCCGCGCAGCAGCAAGGCGTCTCAGCCGCCCAGGGCCTTGTTGAGCGATTTTTCCAGGTTTTCACTGAGGCCCACGAACCTGGCGCGCACCATCCCGTTGCTGTCGATGTAGAAGATCGAAGGCAGGGTGACCGTCTCTCCGTCTACGATATACTTCTTGGCAACCGTCTCGTAGGCGTCGACCAGAACCGGAAACTCGAACTTGTGCGCCTTGAGAAACAGGTCGAGCTTGTCGCGCCCGTTCTCCGACTCGAGCAAGGCGATCATGATCACCTGCACCTTGTCCTTGTGCTTCTGGTGGTAGGCCAGCACCTGGGGCAGTTCCTTCATGCAAGGCTTGCAATCGGTCCTGAAGAAATCGATCAAGACTTCTGTCTTCTTTTTCCAGGACTTCTCCGAACCCGGGTAGGCCAGGTCGCTCAGGCGAATCAGGTTGCTGTTCAAATCGCGCAGGCTGAAATCCGGGGCCCGTTCGCCCACCTTCGCCTGCGGCTTGTCGGCAGCGGGAGGAGCGGCCAGGGCCGGAAGCGAAAGGCACAGCGCCAGCGGCATCAGAAGCAGTATCTTCTCTTTCAAGTTCATTGAACCTTCCTTGTTGTCATAGCCTGGAAAGGCATGTGCCAATCGCCTTTTCGATTATCTTGTCCCGGAGTTTCTCCACGCTGCGATTCAAGGCCGCAGCGCGGGAGACGGGGTGTCCCTGTTTCTCGGGGCCCAGATCGACCGCGGCAACCTCGCGGCAGTCCGAGGTGCGCACCAGGCGCAACGAGCCGCCGGCCGAGGCGAAGTAGATCCCGTCTTCCCGGGAGATGAAGCTGGAATCGACGTCGATGACCAGAAGCAACCCCGCGCCTTTTTCGGCCGCGGTTTTTGCGGCTTCTTGCTTGTCCCCGGCCAGCACGGCCTCGAGTTGTAAGGCGGGTATCCCGCCCGGGCGACAGCTTACGCCCCGGGCCGCGAGCCACTGTTTGGTGCGCACTAGCAACGATCGCATCAACGACCCCGAAGACACGGTCTTGCCGTCGACCACCAGGTGCAATGCTACCAGAGCCGTCTTGGCCATCTTTGCCGCCTCTTGTCGAGCGCGATCGAGATCGGCCTTTACCTGCTCTGCCAATAAAGTGCTGTTGAGGCTGCCGTCCGGGCTGACGACCGGCTCTTTGAGACCGGCCAGCAATTTCATCGCCCGGTTGAGTCCATCGGGCGCCTCGGCGAAACGCCCCGAACTCATCAGCCGCCTGCCTTCGGCCAGCAACTCGGCCGCCTTCTTGACGATATCACGGGCCGCCTTGCGGGCCATGCCCAGAAGGTTCTCGTACTCGAGACGCGGATAGACGAGCATCATGTAGCAATCGAAGGAATGTCCGCCGGGCCCGCTGTACTCTTCGAACCAGCGCTGATCCTCCCACACCCCGCGAAGGGTCAAGGGCTCGCCGCCCCCCTCGATCTCGAAGCGGTAGCCGCCCTTCCCGTCGGCCACCAGCTTGGCCGTGACTTTCTGCCCGATGGCTCTGCGCAACTTACCCAAGGCGTCTGCGTAAGCCCCGCTGCAAGCGATTTCGCTGTTGGCTCCCCGCTGGGCCAGTCCGCAAAAAGGCAAGCTGTGTTCCGTCCGGGCCGGGCACTCCTGGATCCACAAAGGCTCCAGGCCCTCGGAGTGAGACACCATGGTGCGGTCACCGTGCGTTTTTTGCTTCTCCCCCCGAATAGCCTGTCCGCCTCCCCCGCAACCAGCCCCAATCATCAGGGCCGACAAGCCGAACACCAACCACCAGCATCTAAACATGTCCAATCCCTCTTCCGCGCCGCGATCCGTCTTTTCAAAAGACGTGAAAAAAACGGCGCCTATTCAACACGAGCAGGCCGGATACTAGCAATTGAACCAGCTATGGTCAAATCCCAGGCCGCAAGCTCACTTACCCCAGTCGGAGGGTTGCGGGCCCATCTTCAATTCCAGGACGGCGCCGTCTTTTATGTCCTGGTGGTAGAACCAGGGGACATCCAGGGGCTTGCCGTTCAGCCTGGCTGACTGGATGTACTTGTTCTCTGCATCGGCGCCCTGGGCCCGGACCACCAGGGCAGCGCCATTGCCTAGCTGGTAGGTTGTCTTTGTAAAAAGCGGGCTGCCTATATAGTAGCGGGTCTGGCCGGCTATTGGATAGAAGCCCGAGGACGAGAAGACGTACCAGCTTGACATTGTTCCCAGGTCGTCGTTGCCGGGAATGCCGGCTGCCTGGGCGTGGTAGCGGGTTTCCAGAATGTTACGCACCCAGTGCTGGGTGCGATCGGGCCGGCCGACCTCGTTGAAAAGGTAGGCGGCGTGGATGTCCGGCTCGTTGCCTTGCCAGTAGTAGCGCGGGGGAACGTATTCGGGGGGTATCCCACCTGTATCCGGTTCGGGCGTTGAGAAAAACTCTTCCAGCTTGTCGCCCATGGCGTCGGCGGAGCCGAACAACTCTACCAGGCCCTGGGGATCGTGGGGCGCCAGCCACAGGTACTGCCAGGCGTCGCCCTCGGTGTAATACTCGGCGCCCCAGTCCAGGGGCTCGAAATCCTCGTCGGACTCCACCCACGATCCGTCCTCGTTCTTGCCGCGCATGAACTGGGTGTTCGGATCCCAGTGGTTCTTGTAGTTTTTCGAGCGGGCCTCGAAGTCGGCCGCGTCCTGGGTCTTGCCCAACAACTCGGCCAGGGCGCCGATGGCCGCGTCGGCGATACAGAACTCCTGGGTCTTCGATACCGAGCCGCCCACCTTGTCGGCCGGTACGTAGCCGAGAGTCAGGTAGTATTCGATCCCGCCGCGGCCTGCCTGCAGGACCGGGCCGCTGGCGTGTTCGTACATCTTGGTATAGGCCGTCTGGACGTCGAAATAGGTGATGCCCTTCTGGTAGCTCTCGGAGATGATCACATCGGCCGGGGTGCCTACCATGCAGCCGGTGTAGCTGGTGCCGGCCGGCCACTTGGGCAGCGAGCCGCCCTGCTCTGCCATCTTTACCAGCGAGACAAGCATGTCCCGTTGGCGATCCGGGATGATCAGATCGAACAACGAATGCAGGTTACGATAGGTGTCCCACATGGAAAAGTCGGTGTAGTATAGAAAGTCAGATACCGTGTGCACCTGCTTGTCGAGACCCGTGTAGCGGCCGTCAGTATCGCTGAAATGAGTTGGATGCAGCATGGCGTGGTAGAGGGCCGAGTAGAACTTGACCCGCTCGTCTTTTGTTCCGCCCTCGATCGAGACAAGCGCGAGCTTGTCTTCCCAGGCGCGGCGGGCCTCGGCGCGCACGCTGTCGAAGTCCTTGCCCGCAAGCTCGGCCTGGCGATTCTTCCTGGCGCCGGCCAGGTCAACGTAAGAAAGCCCGATCTGCGCCTCGACCGGCTCGGCGGTGTCCACGGCCACAGCCACACCCAGGTCTGTGCCCTCGGCGCTGACCTGGTCTGTAAGCAGTTCGCCGTCGCGCCAGACGGTCCAGTGCTCGACAGGTTTATTGAAGACCGCGGAGAAGAAAAGCCTGAAGCCGCCCGAGCGGCCGGTCAGGCTGCCGTCGTAAAGCAGGCTGCCGGATATTTCCCGGGCCGCGGCGTCGACATCCAAATGAGCTTCGGAGACGCTGCAGGTAATAAGCGCGTGGGACAAGTTGACGATCACGAACCCGTCTACGGCGCCGGCTGGAAAGCTGTAGCGCTGGTAGGCGCAATGGTCGCTGGCCGTCAGTTCCACCTGGATATTATTATCGTCGAGCAGCACCGAGTAATAACCTGGTGATGCCTTCTCGTTCTCCTTTTGAAACATAGACAGGTAGTTCGCCTCGCTGGTTTTCTTGTCGTCGAAGCCCAGTGTCGGCATGAAAAGCAGCGCGCCGTAGTCGACCCCGCCGGTGCCGGAGATGTGCACCTGGCTGAAGCCGTGGATCTGGTCGTCGTCGTAATGGTAGCCTGAGAAGTGGTGGAACTCGAAGCAAGGATCGAAGCTGGGACAGGTGTCCGGACCCGGCTTGGCCATCCCGAAAGGCCGACTGGCTCCGGGGAAGACGCTGCCGAAGTTCCAATATGTCCCCCCGGATCCAATGAAGGTATTCACCAGGTCAACTGGTGGAGTCTGGTCGACCGGCTTAGACTCTCCGCCGCAGGCCGCAAGCAACAGCGAAAAGACAAGAGGCGCAATTGCAGCGATCATTTTCATGTCAGCGGGGAGTCTAGCGCCACAACCCTCAAACTGCAAGGGCCGCTAAAAACGCGGAAGAATATCTGGATCAGGGTATTTTCGAAAATCCCTGCTTGGTGAAGTGCCTATCGAGTGTCAAGGCATGTTCGATGCCCATGTTCCTCATGGTGATGAAACTCACCCAGTCGACAAGGCTCGGTCCCTTGGAACCCGCGGCGGCGACTTTCTGCCACGCCTTTCGATGCAAGGCCTCGTCCACCCAGACGATCTCCACAGCTTCATGGACAACCGAGCCGAGCGCCCGGAAGGCTTCGATCCCGAGGCGACTTCGAACCAGTGCGCCGGCTTCGACCAGGGTATAAGACGTGGTGAACAAGGGGGTGTTTTTACCCGCCAGATCGCGAAGGCTGTCTGCGACCTGGTCATGCTCCGACGCATCGCGATCCATCAAGGGAAGCAGCGCCGAGGTATCAACGAATACGGCCTTCATTGCCCGAAATCTTCATCCAGGTAGTCATCATGGCGCCGGCCTATGTCGTCGCGACCACTCGAGGCTATTCCCGACAACTTCAGCAATTTACCCGCGTCGGGCAGTTCGTCTTCCTCCACGCCCGATCGCATGCCCTTTTTGATCAACCTCCGAACCGTCTCCGAGATGGAGATCTTGTGCCGATGCGCAAGCTTACGCAGCTTCTCGTACTGTTCGGGCTCGAGCTGGACCTGCGTTCTTATCATGATCTTTCTCCCGGTAGTTATCATGACATCATGTTGTCATGATAACTACTCTTGGATAAGAAGTCAACAGGCGTCTCGCTGGCCTTGGACAACGGCAATTTGCTAGTGGTGCACGGACGAGGCTCCCACGCCAAGACGCAACTGCTCATGTAAGAAATAGACTCACCCGACCGATTTCAGCAACCCTTGTATCTTCTGCGGCTCATGCCATCGCGCCTCTATGCGCAACCCAATGTAACTCAGTTTCGTATTCGATTGCGGCAGGCGAACCAGATCTTTTTCCGTGCAGACCACGGTCTCGACACCGAGGCGCCGGCAGGCGGATTCGATTCTTTCGATGTCTGCCTGCCGAAAACGGTGGTGATCATGAAAGGACAACGATCCCGCCACGTTCAAGCCCGCCTGGTTGCAGGTTTTCAGAAAGCCTTCCCCGGCGGCTACCGCGCAAACCGCAAAAACCGGCTCGTCTTTCGGGTGTTCGGCCTCGGACAGCTCGGGTCCTTTTGAAAACCCGGCTGGCGCGAAGTCACAGGAACAGGCCGGAATACTATCCGGTAGATTGTGCCTGGAACGCAGCTCGCCGATGTCTTTGCTGCCGCCGTATGTAAAGATCAGCATGTCGGCGCGCTGAAGCGCACTTAGCGGCTCGCGCAGCGGGCCGCGGGGCAGCAGGCGGCCGTTGCCGAAACCCCTGTCCGCGTGTATCGCGCACAGATTCAGATCGCGCTGCAGGCGCCGGTGTTGAAAAGCATCGTCCAAGATTATTACGTCCGGGTCGCAGCGCTCGATGGCCAGGCGCGCCGCCGCCAGGCGGTCTTCACCTACCACTACCCCGGCTTGCGGACAGCGCCTGGCAATCAAGAGCGGCTCGTCGCCCGCCATGGCCGCCGTCCGCGATTCTTCGGACAACTCACTGACAACCAGCAATCCCCGGCTGGCTCTGCCGTAACCGCGCGAGACCACGGCCACCCGCTTAGCGCGGCTTTCCAGCATTGCAACCAGTTCGATAACCAAAGGCGTCTTGCCGTTGCCGCCCACCGTCAGGTTGCCGACCGAGATCACCGGTCGATCGACCTTGACCGGCTTTGGGCCAGCGCGCATTGCCAGGCCCAGGCGATAAACCCAGGAAAGCGGCGTTAGCGCCAGCGCCGAAAACCGTTCGCCGGGCAAATGCCCTTCTGAGTACCAGATGCGCTCGATCAAGCTGTTCGTCCGAGGCTCATCCATTCACGGGTTCCATGATTTCAACGAGCGCTTGCCACACTCTTTCGGGTTCCAGCGCGGCCAGGCACTCGTGCGTGCCTTCGGGACAAGTTGCCGATCCGTGGTTGCTGCACGGCATGCAAGGCAGGTCCATGCCGACGACCTTGACCCGCGATCCTACCGGCGCCCAACGCTCGGGCGAGGTCGGCCCGAACAAGGCCACCACTGGAATGCCCAGGGCGGCGGCCATGTGGGCCGGACCGGAGTCTGGGCTGACAACCGCGGCACATAGCCCAAGCAACCCCGCCAGTTGCCCCAGGCTTCCACCGGCCCTTACCAGGATCGGCCGGCCGGACATCGAATCGGACACCGCCCGCGATACAGGCCCGTCACTCTCTCCTCCCAGCAGGGCCACCCGGAAGCCTTTTGCGATACAACGATCGGCAAGCCGGGCCAGGTTGATCGCCGGCCAGCGCTTGGTCTCGTGACGCGCGCCCGGAATCAGTCCGACAATGGGTCCAGGGCCATCGGACCCGCCCAGGAGATCGCGCGCCCACTCGAGATCGCGGGCCGCCGCGCGCAGCTGCGGCACCGGGCGGGGCGCCTGTTGACTCTCGCTCTCCCCGCTCTCGAGCACCGCCAGGTAGCGCGCCACCTGGTGCGGTGAGCGCAGGATCGCATCGTGGCCGATAAGCGCCCGGAATACCCCGAACCCGCGGCGTTTGACCAGCACGCGCCTCTCCGCCGGGCGCAGGACGGCGGCCAGCATTAAAGTTCTGACCTTGTGTTGCAGATCGATCATCAGATCGACAGGCCCAATCTCGCGCGCCAGGCGGCGCACGCCGGACGTCCCGTTGTGGCGTCCGATGTAGTCGTATTCGAGCACCTGATCGATGTGGGGATTGTGCTCGACCAGGTCGCGGTAGCCGGAATCCACAAGCCAACTCATATGCGCTTCTGGATTTTCTGCCCGCAGGCGGGCGGCCACCGGCGTGGCCAACACGATATCGCCCACCGAGGACAGGCGCGCCAAAAGAATGTGCCGCGCGCAGCTCACGAACCCCGCCTCGCTCCGGCCGTCTCGACGATCACCCGGGCGCACTCGGCAGAGGCGCCCTGCACCGCGATGACCGCCTGGCGGGCCATACGCCCCAGTTTCTCTACCTCGTCCGGCGAGGAGAGCAGATCTGAAAGCACCTGGGCAATCCTGTCAGGATCCGGCACCTGTATCCCGCCACGGCCCAGCAGCACCCGCACGCTGCCCCTGAAGTTTTCCATGTGCGGCCCGAACAGCACGGGCTTGCCGCAGGCCGCCGGTTCGAGAATGTTGTGTCCCCCGTGCCGGGCGAAGCTTCCGCCGACGAAAACGACCGTGGCCAGTTCGTAGGCCCCGCGCAACTCCCCGACCGTGTCCAGGATTACCAAAGGCTCCGCCCCTGCTCCCCGCGAGCGCAGGGCGTACGCTATTCCGCGCTCCTGCGCCAGGAACTCCAGCCGCTCGGTACGCTCGATGTAACGCGGCGCCACGATCATCTTGAGATCGGCGAACTTCTTCCTGAGCCTTACGAAGACATCGAAAAGCGGCCCCTCCTCTCCCTCGTGGGTGCTGCCGGCCAAAAAAACCTGCGTCGTTCCGTTGACGCCCAGATCGCGGGCCAAATCGGCAAGCCCACCGGTCGGTTCCGCCTGCCTGCAGGAATCAAACTTGGTGTTGCCTGTCACCCTGACTTTTTTCGGGTCGGCTCCGATGGATACTGCATGCTCGGCCTCGGCTTCGTCGCGCATGCAAAGCAGGTCGAGGTGGCGCAACGGGTTCCCGACCAGCCGATAGAACCAGCGGTAGTGCCCCAGCGAACGCTCATCGAAGCGCCCGTTGATCAGGATGATCCCGGCGCCGCTGCGCCTGACTCCCCTGAGCAGGGCGGGCCATACCTCGGCGTACTCCAGCACCAACACGTCGGGCCGGATGGCTTTCACGGCCCGGCTGACGCTGAAAGGCAAGTCGTAGGGCAGGTAGCCGCAGGCATCCACGCCCTCGAGCATTTTTCGGGCCATGGTCATGCCCGAGTTGGTGATCGTGGTGACGACGATGCGCGCCTTGGGTAGCAATCCGCGCACCTCGGCGATCACCGGCCTGAGCGCCAGCAGGTCTCCGGCCGAGGCCCCGTGGAACCAGATAGTCGGCCGGCGCTCTGGCCGGCCCTCGCCGCCGGGCCAGCCTGCGGGGTAGAATCCGAAACGGGAGCGGATCCCCTCCCGCAGCTTGCGGTTGAGCAACAGCAGCGGCAGCAACAGCACGAAAGCCACGTGCACCAGCACGGCGTAGATGAAAAACATGGTACCGGCGGGCAGTCTAACCCGCTCCGTCCCCGGCGTCCACCCGTGCCCGTATCGCTGTGTCTGCATCTTCGGTCAGTTTTCGCAAAGCGTCAGTCAGCATCGCGGCCGTTTTTTCCATCTCGGCCGGCCTGGCTTGTCTTTTTACGTGTATAGGTTTTCCAAATACGACCAGTGCGCGGGTGAAGGGCATGGGTATATTGAAGCCATCCCAGGCGCGCTTCAGTTGAACGCGCCTTCCGAAGCCCGCAGTCAGCGGAACTATGGCCGCTCCGCTCCGGCGCGCCAACGCCACTATGCCCGGCTTGGCCACGAAAGCGGGCCCGCGCGGGCCGTCCACCGCCATGCCGACAGAAGAGCCGTCTGTCAGGCTGCGGTTCAAAGCCAACATGCCGGCCAGTCCCCCGCGTGAACTCGAACCGCGCACGACCTCGATTCCGAAACGCCCCATGACACGGGCCTGCATCTCGCCGTCACGGCTCAGGCTGGTCATGACGGTCAGGCGCCGTGTGGGATTGGCTCTCAGCAAGGCAAGCTGTCTCCCGTGCCAGAAGGCATACAACACCGGACGCCCCCCGCGGCCGGCCGCCTCGACGTTGTCCAATCCGCGCACCCTAAGGCGCAGGCTGGCAAGCACGATCCTGGCCAGCAGCCAGACCACCCAGGCCTTTACTCTGATCCACAAGCCGGCTCTCCAGATCTTACTTTATCAAAAAGTCATACACTTGCTTGCGGCTGACTCCCGCAAGCCCGGCGACCAGCGCCGAGATACGCCCGGGCGAAAGCCCGCCTGCCGCGCGCAGAGCGTCGATGATCTCGCGCCATTCAGTTGTAAGCCCGGCCTTCTCTTGTCTGGCTCCCTCGACTACCAGGGTCACCTCGCCGCGGGTCCCGTCCGCATAGCGAGCGGCAAGCTCAGGCAGGCTTCCGCGATCGAAGGTCTCGTGCAGCTTGCTGATCTCCCGAGCCACCACCGCGCTTCGCTCTCCCAGGATCTCCGCCATGGCGGCAAGCGTCTTGCCGATGCGCCTGGGCGACTCGTAGACGACCAGGGTGCCGGGCTCGGAGGAGAGATCTTCGAGCAGCCTCCGCAGTTGTCCCGGTTTGCGCGGGAGAAACCCGAGAAACGTAAAGCGCTCTGTCGCAAGGCCGGAGGCGACCAGCGCTGCCACGGCGGCGGCCGGGCCGGGAATGGGCGTAACCCGGAATCCCGCATCGAGGACGCTTCTCACCAGGGCCGTGCCCGGGTCGCTCAGGCCGGGCGTTCCCGCGTCCGACACCAGGGCGACGTCAGCGCCGGCCTGCAGGACGCTTGTGACCCGGCCGGCGGCCTGGGCATGGTTCTGTTCGCGGTAGCTAATCACCCGGTTGGCAATCCCATG
Source organism: Myxococcota bacterium (assembly GCA_035528415.1). GTDB lineage: Bacteria > Myxococcota > B64-G9 > B64-G9 > B64-G9 > DATKYQ01. The sequence goes on from DATKYQ010000016.1 coordinate 27,278, forward strand.
GGCCGAAAGAAGCTTGCGAGTGTGCCGGGTGTCCTCGGCCGCGATCAACCCTGCCGATGAGAGGATCCTGAGCGCACGGATAGTAATGTCTTCCAAATTTCCAAGTGGAGTGGCCACCAGGTACAGACAACCGGTAATAGTCGTAGATTCTCTCAAGTCGTCTCCCTGGCCGATGATACTAGGCCAGGCGGCGCGGACGATCAACCCGAGTTGACACCTCGACGCCGGGTGTCATAATGGCCGCATGAATGTGCACCTGTCGCGTCTCTCGGTTATATACACGGTGGCTCTTGCCGGCATGCTCTTGCTTGTCCCGCAGGCCCGGGCTCGGGACGACATATCGGGAACCTTCACCGAGGAATACACCGAGACGATCTACTCGCTCGATCAGTGGGGCACCCATTGCGGCCAGGTGCCGCGCTCGATCGGGCGGCACAAGCGCAAGCTGACCTTCAAGGTGCAAGACCGCGGCGTCGATCTGCTCTTTGTACCGACCTCGGGAAAATCTTTCTCGAGCGTGGCCTGCCAGTCGGACAACAAGGCCGTCAAGCCCAAGGAGCGCACGCTCAAGGACAAGTTGTTTCTGATAAGCTGCGCTACGCCCGAGACCTCCGAGTCATACGAGAGCGGCCTGTACTCGTTCAGGATCCAGTCCCAGGATCGGATCGAGTACCGCGAGACAACGCGCTTCTCGCATAACGTGGCCGGAGCATTGTGCGTCTACAGCCGGCGCATAAGGAGAATGTACAAGCGCATAAAGGATGCGGCAAAAGTCGCCGAGATCGAGCAACCCGTATCCGCCGAGAAGGTCTCGGCCCAAAAGGACGATCCCTGCGAGACACCCGGCCCGGCCGTACGCCTGGCATTGACGCCCGAGAAGGCGGTTCTGAAAACGGGCGAGAAGTTCTGTCCCAAGATTGAGGCGACCGACGAGCATGGCTGCCCGGTTACAGCCGGCCTGAGCTGGGGCAAGGGAAAGCAGCCTGCCGGCGTCAAGTTGACTACAACCGGTTGTCTGAAGATCGATCGTCACGCCCTGGCCGGCTCTTACCCAATCGCGCTCTCGGCCGGCCGGGCGCAGGCTTCGGTCACCATCGAGATTCAGCGCCAGGCTGCAGCTCACGCGGCCGTCCCCAGGCCTCCCGAGGCTGACGGCGGTGCAGACGAGACGCATGTGGTTGACGGCGGTTCTGAGGCGGCCGAGGCAATCGGCGCCCCGGACGCGGGTCCTAAAGCGGATGATTCCGGGCCGGTCGACTCCGGGCCGGCCGCGATCCAGGTTCAGAAACCCTCCGAAGCCGAATTGCCCGCCTGGTTGCTTCCTGCCGCCATAGGCGGCGGCGCCCTGATCGTCTTCGTGTTGCTGGCCGTCATCCTCGGCAAGAAGCGCCGAACACGCGCTAAAGAGGCCTACCGCGGAGAACCGACCGTGCCCGAACCGCTGGCTCCGGTGCCTTCCAGGAAAGAACAGACAGCACAAACGTCCGCGGACAAGCCCGACAAGATCTTCTGCACCACGTGCGGCAAGGCCATCCCGGCCGAGGCGAAGTTTTGCCCCTATGATCGCGCGCCGATCTACAGTCCGTCATCTCCCACTCTGGCCTCGGCCCCGGTATGCCCGAGCTGCAAGCGTCTTTTGCCGATGGGTGCCAAGTTCTGCCCCTACGACAAGACCAAGCTGAAATAGCCATGTCTTCCGATCCACGCCACATTCTGGGAGCCGCCGCCGAGGACCAAGCCCGCGACTACCTAGCAGGCCAAGGCTACCAGATCCTGGAGCGCAACGTGCGCTACAAGGTCGGCGAGCTCGACATCGTGGCCACCGAAGGCGAGACACTGGTCTTCGTGGAAGTGCGCTCCCGCAGCAACCCCAACCAGGTTCACCCGGCCGCCACGGTCACCCCCCGCAAGCAGCGCCAGGTGGTTCGCGCGGCCATGGCCTACTGCCAGGACCACAATATCAAAGACACCATGATCCGCTTCGACGTGGTCGCCGTACTCGGCGACAAGGGTGAGATCGAGCTTTACAAGAACGCCTTCGAGGCCGGCCGCTGAAATGGCATCAACTACTTCACCCCCCTGAAGCTGCGCCGGTGAATTTCGCAGGGGCCGTGCAGTTTCAGAAGCCGCCTGTGCTCGGCGGTCGGGTAACCCTTGTGGCGCTCGAAGCCGTACTGCGGCCACATGGCGTGATACTCGATCATCAATGTGTCCCGGTACACCTTGGCCACGATGGACGCCGCGGCCACGGCCTCGGACAGGCCGTCCGCCCCGACAAAGGCCCTTTGCACTAGCCGCGCAGAACGCGGCGGCAATTCGAACAGGTCGCGCCCGTCTACCAGCACCAGGTCGGGCTGGAGCCCCTGGATCAGAAGCTGCGATAAAGCACGTGACATGGCCTCCAGGCTGGCCATGCGGATGTTGACTTCGTCTATTCTGGCCGGACCGATTATACCCAACCCCCAGCCCAAGGCCTTTGCGCAGATCCCGACGGCCAGTTTCTCGCGCTTGCGGGCCGTGAGCTTTTTCGAATCGTCCAGTCCCTCGATGCCGTGCCCCTTGCCCAGCGCCACTGCCGCAGCCACTACCGGGCCGGCCAAGGGCCCGCGCCCGGCCTCATCGACACCGGCCACAAGCGTGTATCCCTTGCTCCGGGCCCACTTCTCGAGACTGCCGACACCCTCCAGCCCGGTCTCTTTTACGGGCGCTTTGCGGGCGCGCGACCTCACAACTGGAAAGAGGCAGTCGCGTGTTGCGCCCAGGCCGCCTCGCGAGTGAAGAGCACTACTTGGGTCTGTGAACCGATATTGGCCAAGGCGCGCCCCAACAGATCCTGCAGCCCGGCGGGAAGACCGCCGAAAGGATCGTCCAAGAACACCGGAACCGGCTGTTGCTTGCAGGCGTTCTCGATTACGGCCAGCTTCAAGGCCAGGTAAACCAGGTCTTGATCGGCGGCGGGCAATGTCGCCGCCGCAGTCCGCGAGCCCGTCCCGTCGGCCACCTCGATCAGGCCGCCCGGACCAAACGACAATTGGGTTTGTGCCTGGGCGCTGAAGGCGGACAGGTATTGCCCGGCCCGGGGCGCTAGCATCAACTCGATGCGCTGGCGATCGACCAGGAACAAGTCGTCGGCCTTCTTCATCAGCCGATCGAAAGGACCGCTACCTGGCCTTGGCCCGGACGATTCCAGCGCGGGCGAGGGCGGCAAACCATGACCGCCGGGCTTATGCAGGCTCGCGCCCGGCGGCCTGCCGCCTGCAGGCGGCAGGCCGACCCCCAGGTCGTAGGGATCGTTGCCGCTGACCTGAATCGGATCTTCCCCTCCCAGCCAACCGTCGGTCTGCTCGGACGCGGCCGGCGCTCCCGATTCGGTGCGCGCAAGCTTGTCCTCGATAAGGCCGATCCGGCGCTCCATCTCCTTGGGCCCCATCATCAGGCCGCCGGCTCCGGCCAGCTTTTCCTCCAGCTCGGCAATTTCCGCCCTCAGTTGCGCCTGTTGCGATTCGGTCTCGGCAAAGGCAGGATCGTTTTTCTGCGCCTCCAGGTCCTGGCGGGCCTTTTCGAGCGCCCCGGCAACCTTGTTGCGCGCGGCGTACTGCTCGATGATCTGTTGCGGATCGCTTACATCGAGTTGGACCATCGTGCTGCGGACGATTGACGACTCAAGATCGAACTGGCGCTGTAACTTCTCGCGCCGCTCGTCGATCATCGCCAGGCGGGCCTGGCTTCTCTGGGCGGCCTGGCTCCTGTCGATGTGCCGGACGGCGGCGACCAGCGCCAGGCCGAAACCCGCGATATCGAGCAACGCGACGTAGCGCAAATATTCTTCGAGGAAAAAACCGAGCACACCCACGCCGATTGCACCTAGGCCCAGGGAAAGGCCCAGAACGAAGTTGCGATCCTGCGTCAACGGACCGGGAATGGCCTGGTTGGCGCGTTTGTCCCATTTTTCCTGCTCATCGTTCAGACGGGCCTTGTCTCGATCGAGTTTCCCCTTCGACTTCTCGAACTCGCGAATGCGGCGCTCGAAGTCGCCCGGAAGCTCACCCAACTTGTCGAAACGGCCCAACTCGGCCTCGAGATTCTCGACCCGGGAGGAAGCCTCACCGACGCCCTTGGTCTTCTGTTCCATCTTGAACAGCTTGCTCTGCAGCCCATCCAGATTGAACTGCAAGTCGTCAACCTCCTTGGCCATCGACAAATCATGCCGGAGAACATTCAACTGTGAACGCAACTCGTCCGGATTGTCGGGCAAGACCTCCTCGCCCGAATCGCCCCCCTGGTAACCGGGAAAGTGACTCGAACCGCCCCCGCCCGCCAACCCTGCCGTTGGCGGCAGGCTTACCGTTGGCGGCAGGCCGACCCCCAGCGCCTCCGCGGTCGTCTCGCCTGCGGCTGTGGGGAAAGAAGACCGGCGAGTGATAAAGATCTCTTCGAAAACATCGATATGCGGCAAATGTATTTGGCTGGTCAGGTATTGCCGTACCTCGGTGGGTGAGTTGCTCACCGGAACGAATTGTTTAGTGGCCGGGTCTAGGCGCGCAAGCGCCATGCTGCCGCGCAGGAGATCCTGCACCAGCCGGTAGCGCTGCCCGGAGTCATCGTCGATCAAAAGCGCCGCGCGACACAGGCTGGGATCGGAACTTTTGAACCTGTCGGTGGCTGGCTCGGTGGGATTGGGATTGAGGAGATGGGTGACCACGTCGATGGCCGTCGACTTGCCGGCGCCCTGACCCCCGACGAACACCGAAAACCCCAGCCCCACAGGAATGCGGTGCATCTGCTGATAGTTACGCACTCCCTGGAGAACCAACTCTGAAAAAAGCATGGTATCCGCACATAGTCGTGGTCTTGGCCGCGGTGCCCCAAACACCACCGGGGCGCAAGCATACTTGTCGGGAGACCCCGCTCAGACTTCCTTCAAGCGGGCCGCTTTTCCTCTCAGCTTGCGCAGGTAGTACAGCTTGGCGCGCCTGACGCGCCCGGAGCGAAGCACCTCTATCTTCTCGACCCGCGGGGAATGCAGTGGGAACATCCGCTCCACACCAATACCGTAGGAATATTTCCTGACGGTGAAGCTCTCGTCCACGCCTCCCCCGCGACGCCTGATGACGACGCCCTGGAAAATCTGAACGCGCTCCTTGGCTCCCTCGTGGATCCTGAAGTGCACCTTGACGGTGTCGCCAATCTTGAAAGGATCGACCGACTCCTTGATATAGTCTTTCTCGATAAAGTCCATCTTGCGCATCACCTGCCTCCTCGCAAAAACATGTTAGGCAGCGTTCTTATTACATCTCGCCGCTATCCTGTCAATCCCAAATCTTCCAATAAGGAACGCTCCTCCTCGGAAAGCTCGATTCGCCCTAGAAGCTCGGGCCTCCGGCGCGCTGTTCTCAGGATGGCCTGGCGCCGCTGCCAGGCGGCGATCGCCCCGTGATCGCCCGAAAACAGCACTTCTGGTACGCGCATACCGTCGAAATCCCTGGGACGCGTGTACTGAGGGTGCTCCAACATGCCCAGATCGCCATGAGACTCGTGCAACACCGATTCGGGCTGTCCCACCACGCCGGGAACCAACCTTGTCACGGCGTCCATCACGACCCAAGCGGCCGCTTCGCCTCCTGAAAGCACGTAGTCACCGATGCTGATCTCCTCTGCGACAAGTGAGCGGATGCGCTCGTCGACACCCTCGTAGCGCCCACACACCAGCACAACGTGCCCCAAGCCGCTAAGGCGTCGGGCCGTCCGTTGATCGAAAGGTCGGCCCTGGGGCGTGAGCAGGACGATGTGAGCACCCGGGTTGATCTGTCGCAGCGTCGAAAGCGCCCGGGCCACCGGCTCGACCTTGATCACCATCCCGGCCCCGCCGCCGAAGGGCGCGTCGTCCACAACTTTGTGCCGGCCGCAGGCTTCGCGCCGGTAATCCACCAGATCGACTTCGATCAGGCCCTTCTCGCGGGCCTTGCCGAACAGGCTGGCCGAGAGCAGCGAGGTGAACATCTCGGGAAACAGCGTCAACACGCTCCAGCGCAACCCGATAGACGACATGCCGGCTTCTATTTTCAATCTATGTCCCCATCAAGAAGCCCCGCTGGAGGCCTGACCACCATTGTCCCGGCGCTCACATCCAGCGACAGGACCACTCCCTCCACGATCGGCAGCATGATCTCCCCGGCTTCGCCAATGACCACGTAGATATCGTACACGCCGTTGTCGAAGATCTCAGTCAGGACTCCCAGGCTGCGCCCGGTCTCGTCCTCGACCCGCATTCCCAGAAGATCGTCGACGTAGTAGCTGCCCTCCTCCGGCGGCGGCAAATCGTCGCGGCGCACGAAGATCCCAAGGCCCGAAAACTCGCGCGCCCCGTCAATCGTTTCAATACCCTCGAGCGACATAATCAGCGACCTTCCAGCTCCGCGCACCCGCAACAGCCCGAAGCGCCGGGCAGCGCCGGGGCTCCCGCCGATAAACACCTCGACGACGGCTCGCCAGGCGCCCGAACCACTCGGCTGCTCGACGATTTTCACCTCTCCCCGCAGTCCGTGCGGGCGGACGATCCTGGCTACTTGCAGTAATTCGTTTTCAATCGGGGTCAACGATATCCAGCTTCGCCTTCTGTCCGTCGCGGGCCGTGGCCACTCCGATGATCGTGCGGATCGCCTTGGCGGTGCGTCCATCCTTGCCAATCACCCGACCAATGTCGGCCTGATCGACCCGCAGCTTGAACACCCGGCTGTGCTCGTCGACAATCTCCTCGATAGAGACGGCCTCGGCCTTGTCCACCAGGGCGCCGACGATGAAGCTCAGAAGCTCACGCGGCCGGTGTGGGCTTTCCATCTTTGGTGTCCTTGACGGCACCCTTGGCGCTGTCTGTGGCGGACCTTGCGACAAGTTGGGTCACGGTGGGACTTGCCTTGGCCCCAACGCTCAACCAGTAGTCGAAGCGCTCACGGTCGATCTTGAAGACCGTTGGCTTGACCGCCGGGCTATAATGCCCCAACTTCTCGATGAACTTGCCGTCTCGCGCGTTGCGCGAATCAGTGGCCACGATGTGAAAAAACGGCTTTCTCTTTCCGCCTGCCCTTCTCAACCTTATTGCTACCGACATGACCGATTTCCTCTGCTGCTTGAAGTTAGAAACCGCCTCCCATGAGGCCTCGCATCATTGACTTCATTCCAAAACGATTCACTCTCTTCATCATCTTCTTCATCTGCAAGTACTGCTTGATGAACTGGTTGACTTCCTGCACGCTCGTGCCGCTGCCAAGGGCGATGCGCCGGCGGCGGCCGCCGTTCAGAATAGCGTGGTTTATTCTCTCTTTCTTCGTCATCGAGTCGATGATCGCCTCGATCCGCGAAAGCTCTTTTTCCGGGGGGGCGGCGCCCTGCATCTTGTTCAGCATGCCGCTCATGCCGGGGATCTTCTCCATCAGGTCCGTGATCGAGCCCATCTTGTGTAGCTGCCTGAGGTGCTCCCGAAAATCGTCTACCGTGAACTCGTTCTTGCGGAACTTGCGTTGCAGTTCGGCGGCCTTCTTCTGGTCATAGGATTCCTGCGCCTGTTCGACCAGGCTGAGGATGTCGCCCATGCCCAGGATGCGGCTGGCCATGCGCTCGGGGTGGAAGACGTCCAGGTCCTCGAGCTTCTCGCCGGTGCCCGCAAAGAGGATCGGCTTGCCGCAGACGGCCTTGATGGAGAGCGCCGCTCCTCCTCGGGCATCGCCGTCCAGCTTGGTCAACACCACGCCGTCTATGCCCAGGTCTGCATCGAATTTCTCGGCAACGTTGACGGCGTCCTGGCCGGTCATGGCGTCGGCCACCAGCAGGATCTGTCGCGGGCGGACCTCGCGCTTGATCACGCGCAGCTCCTCCATCAACTCCTCGTCGATATGCAGCCGGCCGGCCGTGTCCAGTAGGACGGTATCCAAATTGCGCCGCTCGGCCTGGGCGACCGCCGCGATGCATATTGCAACCGGATCTTCCTCGGTGGTTGACGGGTGCACGGGCAGGTTTATGTCGGAGGCGAGTTTGGTAAGCTGTTCTATGGCCGCTGGTCGATAGACGTCCGCCGGAACGAGATAGGGCCGGCGGCCCTGCGACTTGAGTTGCAAAGCCAGCTTGCCCACGCTGGTGGTCTTGCCCGAACCTTGCAGGCCGGCCAGCATGATAACCACCGGGGGTCGGCCACCGAGATCGAGATCCGCCGCCTGGCCGCCCATCAGCGCGGTCAACTCGTCGCTTACGATCTTGACAAACTGCTGTCCCGGGGTGAGGCTGGCCAGCACCTCCTTGCCCATGGCGCGGGTCTTGACGGCCGTTATGAAATCCTTGACAACCCGGTAGTTGACATCGGCCTCGAGCAGCGAAAGACGCACATCACGAAGTGCGTCTTTAATGTTCGACTCGGAGAGTTTCCCGTGCCCTTTCAGGCGCTTGAACGTCACACCAAGCTTATCGGTCAAGCTATCGAACATACACTAACCTCTAAAGTGGAACAACCTCTCTTGCGAAATCCGCCGATCGGAGCAGGTGAGATTAGCCCCACTGACATGCAATGTCAACACCTACTAACACCGAGCATTCCGCGCTGTCTGCAAAACCGTATTGTATCGGCTGCGTCTCGTGCTCAGTACGCTGCCCGACGAAGAACTGGTCTGCTTGCTGGAACAACTGCGCGGGCACGGACGTGACGATTATCCGGTGCGTCCTAAATCCAGCAAAATGTACCGGAAAGCCCGATCCTGCCGCCATTCGCCCCCCACCCGTCCCGCCTACGGCGGGCCGACCTCTGCGCCTTCCGCGGTTTTTGCGGTCCCCGCCGTGCTTTTTACGGCCCCCGGTGTTTGGGGGTATTTTGGGGATTGCTCAGATCCTGCGGGTCAGTGCTTGAAAGACCGCTGGCCGGTGAAGACCATCGTCGCTCCATTCTCGTTGCAGGCCTCTATCGACTGGTAGTCGTTCAGCGACCCGCCCGGCTGGATGACGGCCTCGACCCCTTCGCGCAGGCCAACTTCGATACCGTCGCGGAATGGAAAGAAAGCGTCCGAGACCATGACCGTTCCCGGCAGGCCACCCTTCATATCACCCACCTGCGCGTCAATCGCGGCCTTTTCGTCGCCGTCTTCGAGGTCGGTATACGGCTTGGCGTGCTTTTCGAAACAAATACGATCGGCAAGCTTTCTATAGGCCTTGTCGCGCGCGATCTCGGCCACGCCCACCCTGTCTTGCTCGCCAGTGCCAATGCCCACCGTCGCGCCGTCCTTGACGAAGATGACCGAGTTCGAGGTCACCCCGGCCTCGACCATCCAGCCGAAGAGCATGTCGTCATACTCGGCCTGTGTCGGCGCGCGATCGACGCGGTAGTGCTTGCCCTTGTAGTCCGTCTCGGCCAGCTTGAGATCTTCCTTGCTTCTGGCCTGCGGCACGAACGACTGCTGCAGCACCAGCCCGCCGTCGATCAGCGCCTTGAAATCTACGAAGCGCCTTAGCGCAAAGTCACGCAGGCGCTCGATGTTGCGGATCTCCATGATGCGCAGGTTTTTGCGCCGCGCCAGAATATCGACCGCGCCCTGCTCGAACCCGGGCGCCACCACCACCTCGGCGTAGCGCCGTGAGATCTCCTCGGCTGTGGCCTTGTCCACGGGCCGGTTGCAGGCGATGCAGCCGCCGAAGGCAGCCACCCTGTCGGCCAGGTCGGCCCGCACGTAGGCCTGCGCCAGACTCTCGCCCAGGGCGACCCCGCAGGGGTTGTTGTGCTTCATGATCGCGACCGCCGGCCGCTCGGTCAGGTTGCGCAGGATGTTCAAGGCGTTGTCGGCGTCCGTAAGGTTGGTCTTTCCCGGATGTTTGCCGAACTGGTGCAACTCGGCGCCGCAGACCAGATCTTCTCCCGGGCCGATGAAATGCACATCGCCCAGAGTGAGATTGCCGTTCACCAGCCGGTAGAGGGCTGCCTCCTGCCCCGGGTTTTCGCCGTAACGCAATCCCTTGCGCTGACCGTCGACCACCCAGCTAACCTTGGCGTACACAAGTGTCTGGCGCTCGTCGCCCGAGCCGAATGAGATTTCGAGATCATCGGGGAAATGGTCGTCCGCCAGGGTGCGATAGGCCTTCTTGAGATCTTCGGTCATTGGTCAGACCTCCTGTTTGTCGTAACAGCCTTCCACCTCGGCGTCGGCACGCTCGGCCAAAAAACGCGAGATGTTGGTGTCATAGGACGCGGTGTGGGCGAAGGCCTTTTTTGCCAGGCCAAAACGAGTCTTCAGATCAAGCCGCCCGCCGCTGCTCTTCAGCTTTTTAATTAGATTCTGGTAGTCGGCAGGATCGGTAACCGAGGCTACCCGCAGGTAGTTCTTGGCCGAGGCACGCACCATGCACGGGCCGCCGATATCGATGTTGGCCCGGGCCTGCTCGACCGTCACACCAGCTCGCGAGACGGTCTCCTCGAAAGGATACAGGTTACAAACCACCATGTCGATCGGCACAGCATCAGTGCGCTCCAGGTCGGCCTGGTGGTCCTGATTGTATTTTTCAGTCAGCAACCCCAGGTAGATCTTGAAGTCGAGAGTTTTTACCAACCCGCCCTGGGTCTCGGGTTGACCCGTGTATTCGGACACCGGCATCAAGTGCTTGGCGGCCGAATCGGCTCCCAGTATTTCGGCGATGCGCTTGTAGGTGCCCCCGGTGGAAAATATCTTCAGCTCGGCGTTAACCGATACCAGGCCCGGAACCAGGATGTCCAGGCCGCGCTTGTCGGAAACACTGATCAGCACCTGTCTCACCCTGACCCAGTCATCGATCTGATGAACAACGTTACCCGCCATTTGCCACCTCCTGTTAGTGGCATTTACGAATCGTCTTCTGATTCGTTAGTGCCACGTTATGCTGTGAATTACCAGTGTTACGTCGTGATCTTCACACGTTTGCAATCGAGTGAAATCTTATTCTCGGCATACAGCCTGATCGCCGCGGGATAGATGCGGTGCTCCACTTCGAGGCCGCGCGCCCTCAGATCGTCGATCCCGTCCGCGGGCAAGATCGGCAACGGCGCCTGCATGATCACCGGCCCTGTGTCCACTCCGGCATCGACGAAGTGAACCGTGATTTTCGTTTCAGTAAGGCGCTGGGGGTAATCCGGCAGCAGGCCCAGAGCGAACTCGTAGCCATGCGTCCCCTGGTAGGCTCTTGTGTCTGCCGGGTGGATATTGATCACCCCCGGCAGGCAGCGTTTCCCATCATAGAAAGCATCCAGCAGCGTGCTGGTCACAACGCGCATGTAGCCTGCCAGCACAACCAGCCCTATCTTATAGCGGCGAATGCGGCGGACGATCTCGGCCTCGTGCGCGGCGCGGTCGGGAAAGTCGCGGTGTGAAACCACCTCGCTGGGAATTCCGGCTTCCCGCGCCCGTGCAAGACCGTAAACACCGGGCTTGTTGCTGACGACCACAGCCAGCTGGGCTGGAAAATCGGGTTTCTTGCAGCTATCGATGATCGCCTGCAGGTTTGTGCCACCGCCGGAGACGAAAACCGCCAGGCGAAGCACTTCGGTCATCGGTCACCTCCGTCGTAATCGCCGTGGGACTATGCCACAGGACCAGGCGCCGGCAAAGACAAAACGTGCTCTACTTCACTTGATTTGCTCGAGCATCCGCCTGGCCAGCGTCTCCACCGGCTGGCCGAGGTGATCGGCCTCGCCCTTATGATTCTTGATGATATCGTCAAGCAGCCTGCGCGCCATGGCAGGATCGGTCTTGCGGTAGATCCAGTTGGCCATACCCAACTCGGCCATCGTCGCCGGGTGCTCGTTGAACTCGCACAAAGAGTCGCCATAGCGCTCTTCCGTCAGGCCCCAGTACTTCTGTGCCTTCTTGCGCCGCTGATCGAGCGTCAGCGCCCGATCGCGCATGTAGTGCTGGCCCAGCTCGTAGGCTGCACAACCGGCCCGGTTTGTGTCCGGATACTCATCGAGCAGCTTCTCAAGCTTTTCGATCGACTCCGGGTTGCCTCGCGGGCGGCGGCCTTCGAACCACAGCTTCTCCATCTGCTTGTGGCGCTCCTCGCCCAACTTGCTCCTGTCGGCGTACCACTTTGCATGAAATTCGTGCCCCAACTTGAGCACTTTGTCCGAATCCGCATCCTTGCTCGCTTGTGCGATCTGCTTCTCGCGTACTTCGTCCGGCATCACGCGCCGTCCGCGATCTTGCGTATAGCGCCGCATAGACTCTGCGGGCTCTGAAGTATTGTTCAGCGGCTCCGATATCGCTGCTGCGACCGGCGGCTGCTTGTCGCTATCGAGGAGCACTAAGACTATCAAACCACCGACTACAAGCACGCACAGCGCGCCGACAATAAGTAAGCCACGCATCAGCTCCTCCCAGCCCTAAAAAGACATCTCTTGAAACATATCACTTATTCATCCCTCCCCCAAGGCCGTTGTCACAATGCTCTGCATGGTTTTCGGCCATTGTATCCGGGTGCATCACCCGGGAGGACGTGGTACCCTCTTTGGTGGAGGAATGAAATATGAAGCAAGCCGTGACCGGACTTTTCGTTGTCTTCTTCCTGTGTGCCTGCGGCGAAGGCCAGAAAGGCTCCAGTTTGCCCATGGAACTGCCCTTCACTCTCGAACGCAACGACGTGGGAGTACCGCTGAGCGAGGCCGAAATCACCGCGTTCACCAAGCGGATTACCGGATTCTGGAAGCAGGTGGACTACTTTACCTGGGTTTACGAGACCAGCCACGGGATGGACGCTTCCAGCGGATACCCGGACTACCTGATCTGGTGGCACGACGTGGACGCGGTCAAGACGGGCGACTTGGTCAGCTTCAGAAACAACAGCGCCTACGGGGGCAGCCACAACAACGCCGAGCCGACCTCGCTGGTCTTGATCGCGGCTATCGGCGGGTACCTGTCCAGCGGCGATCCGGCCATGAAAATGGTGGTGGAACAGTTCATCAAGTCATACACCGCAGTCATGCTGGGATTCGTCTACGACCAGAACGATCCGCTGCAGCACATCATGGCCAGAAACATCGTGGCCCACAACCATGCCTTCACCCTGCCCTCCGGGAAAAACAAGGCGGTGGACTACACCGACTGGTACTCGACCTACGAGGGCTGGAACGCCAACCGGTACCATTACACCACAAACCCCACTTGGGGCGACATCTACGTGACCACCATGCGCTCCAAGGACGACGTCCCCTTCATGTACAGGGCCGCCGCCTGGTTCCCCTACCTGATGGAGTTCGCCAAAGACGAATCGGTTCGCCGGGCCGCCGAAGAAGCCTTGTCGCTTATGCATGCGTTTGCCAAAGACATCGTGGACTCGGGCTACCGTATCCGCTCCAAGAACGCCGAGGGTAAACCCTACATTCCCGAGGAGGATCTGGCCTCCTTCGTGGGGTACACCAACGTGTTTCCCGACGCGGAGTGCGATTCACGCCTGGCCAGCGCGCTGTTGGGCTACGGCGAACCGCTGGACGTCGACTGCGGCAGCGGGCAGGGCAGCGGGTACGACAAGATCGCCGGGGCGGGTCATTACTTCAACTACTCGATCATCGACAACTTCCACATGGTGGCGGTGCTTCTGGCCTTGACTCACGACTACGACCAGGTGGCCGAGGATCTGCTACGCGGTTGGATCACCCGTTTGGAGCGCTACCGGGACCCCGAGGGCGGCGAGCCCGGCTGGGACGACCAGGACTGGGAGCGGGACATCTCGCTGTACCTCCTGCAGGGCGCGGCGGTCGGCATGCCTCTGACCTTCGAGGAGGCGCGCGAGATCCACAAGTACCTGGATCGGGCCGTGGAGGTCTACGCGGAGTTCCCCAACTGGGACCTGTGGGATCCTTCGGTTCCCGACGGCGCCTACAACTTCCGCTCGGGCTTCCAGCCCGAACGACGTCCCGACGCCACCCGGGTGGAAGAACTCACCATGCTTTTAGAGTACTGCTGGTCCCCCTTCAAGAATCCCGAAGGCGCAGAGTTCGTCGACTGCGACGTGGTCCGCGACCCCGCCCGCTGGGGTGAATGACCGGGAGGACGCTGGCTGCCAATTTCATTGGAACATACTAATTGTTCATCCCTCCCGGAAGGCCGTTGCTACAATGCTCTGCATGCGGGCAAGTTGCCCGTCGATTGAACGCGCAAGCCCGAGTTGTGATCGGGCTCGGGCCTGGTTGTGTTCCGAGGCAGACTTGAAGCGCGTCTCGTTCCAGCCGAAGTAGCTCTCCTCAAAGGCATCCAGGCAAAAACGCGAGGCCAACTCCACGGCGATCGCCCGCACGGCCGTGGCAATGGACTCGCGCTCATCGAGACCCGGCAGGCCTCCCAGCGCCTCGGCCCAACCGCTGATGCCCGCCTCGAAGAAAGCAATCTCGAACGGCCCCGAGCTGTCTTCCCCGAACGGCTGGCACCACGATCTGAAGGCATCGCCCAGGTCGCAGGCTAGCGGCATGCGTCCCAGCGTATCCAGATCTATCAGGCACAGGGCCCGACCGGCCTGGTCGAAGATCACGTTGCTGATCTTGGGATCGCCGTGCACGATACGCTCCGGCAACCCGGCCCAGTCGAACGCCCACTTCCCGGCCGTCTCGAGTATTTGCTCGCCCAGTTCGGCGATAGCGCCGTAATGCCGGTGGCCGTGCCAGCTATCGAGAGCCTTTTCCAGGCGAGCCAGGTGCGCCGCCGTGTCGTGCACGCCGATGCGCGCCGCCTCGAATACATGCTCGCTGTTCCACAGGGCGCGGTGGAAACGGCCCAACAAGCCCCCTGCCTCGCGGCAGCGATCCGGACCGTCGACCGTGAGCATCACCTCGCCGGCGATCCAGGTCAGCATCCGCCAGACGCGACCCCGATCGTCCTCTATCCAGAGACGCTTGCCGGCCGGGACGAGCCGCGGAGTGAGCATACCGGCCTCGGCCAGCCCGGCTGTCACGAATTCAATATCGTTGTGCATGGCCGGGTCGAAAATGTCAGCCAGTCGCTGCAGGGCAAAAGTCTTGCCACTGGTAACCTTGAAAGTCAGGTTGATGTGTCCCGCGTAAATTCGCTCGATTTCGGTCGGCGCTATGTTCCAGGCCTCCAGCACCGCGAGCGCTTCGCGGCGATCTTCCGCAACGGTCATGTCAACCTATCTAACTCAGAGGCAGCTCAATCACAAGCCCAGTTCCTGGATTGACGTCTTGCCTGTCTTCGCTATACACTGTTTTTGTTCATCCCGATGCTATTTATCATCTCAGGGTAAGGGTGATCAGTGGGCGGGTATGAGCGGGAGGACGATACAGCGTGAGAATTTCCTCGGCGTTCATCATTGCCACTACAGTGGCAGTTTTATCCTGGGCCCTATCCGCCTGTAGCGGTGCTCCAGCCTCCGGCGCGGACGCCGACCTGCCCGATGCGCTGGTGACGGACGCGGATGATGCGGGTTCGCAAGACGGTTGGGACGGCGACAGCGACGACGCCGGAGACAAGCCGATGGACGGCGAAAGCGACGCTGGTGGAGATACGATTCCCGACGACGGCAGCGACGCCGGGGACGATACCGGCGGGGACGACGCCGGGGGCGACGCCGGGGGTGACGCTGATAACTACCGCAGTTCGCTCGGCACTTGCTGGACCGACGCAAGCTGTCCGCGTGCGATGGCAATCGGCCACGGCGGGCTGTGGGACATTTTCTCCGTGCCATACGATTCCAACGCGGCCCTGGCCGCTGCCTTTGAAGCCGGCATGGACGGCGTCAAGATCGACGTGCGTGTAACAGCCGACGACGTTCCGGTCATCTCACACTCGAGTCCGATCGAGATTTACGAATCGCTCGATTGCTCTGGCAGACGAATCGAGGAAATGACGGCCGCGGAAGTTACCGGCTGTCACCGCCTGCCGTCGACGACCGAAACCTTTCAACGACTCGACGACGTCATCAACTACCTGCGCGGCAAGATGGTGGTACAACTGTGCGTCAAGCTTTCGAGCGACTACGGCCGGACAATCGACGAGATCCACACCCAGGCCGCCGAGGATTTCGCTTTCATTGAGGTCTCGACCGCTGATTTGCAGAACATCATCCCGACGCTGCCCGGCTCCGACACGGTCTACTACCTGATCGAAGTCGGATCGAACATGGGCGAAATCGACACGCTGCTCGACACAATCCAGAACCCGCGCGCCTTCATGTATGAGTTCGATCCGGACGCGCCGATCGGAGACCTGGTGGCGACACGCCTGCACCCCGGCGGTGTGCGAGCCTTCACCTACGATAGTGCAGACGTAGCAACGGCGGCGCATTTCGAGGGATTATACGAGAGCGGCTACGACGTCGTCTCGGCCAACGCCGGTAACTCGGTGCTACAGGCCCGCATCGCCATCAATCAATCGCGCGGCGTCGATCCGCCATAGGCCTCAACGGTATGGCGCGCAAGTGGAAACCCCGGCGCCGACGATGATGTAGGGTAGGTTGTCAAGCAGGGTTTCGGTCTGCCCGCTGTCCGGATCCAGCCGAAGTACCTTTGAGTCGTAGCTGCCGGAGTAAGTGGTTACGAAGATGTAGAACTTGCCGCCCCAGTGAGCGAAGGCCCAGGCTCGGATATCGCCAGAAAGTCCTGGCAGCGCCCACTGGTTGTCGATCTGGCCGCTTTGTTTGTTCAGCTTGGCCACGAAGGTGCTGCCGGATCCCGGGAAGTAGCCGAACCACTCGGCCTTGCCGGTGCCGGTCAACTCCGGCCCGTACTCTGCCTGGGGGCAGGAGCCGATGGTCGTAAGCGCCAGCGTGTTGGGATCGATCATGGCCATGTCGCCCATGACCTGGGCATCGACGTTGCCGCCGGCGATAAAGAGATGCTCGGCCTCCGAGCCGGCTTCGTCGCTTACGAAACCCATGCCGAACAGCTTGAAGCCGTCCTGTCCCTTGGGATAGGGGCTGGCCTGGCATGAGGCGTCGGTGGTGCTGACCCAGAAGATCTCTCCGCTGGTGTACAGCACCCAGGCCCGGCCGGAGCGATCGACCGACATAGAGAAAGGAGTGGCTGTCCCGCCGCCGCTCCAGTCCGGCCACGAGGCACCGGCCGGGCAATCCAGGTTGCCGATCAACGCAAATTCGTTGGCGCCGCCGGCCGGGTTGAAGCTCAGCAGGCGATAGGAATCGTCCACAACGTATATGAACATGGTCTCGGGCGGACAGGCCGGGTTGCCGCAACTTCCTGCTACGCAGTCCTCAGTCCAGCAAGTCTCGACCAGGTCGCCGACGGTACCGTCGGGGTTGCAGGCGTGCACGTCTCCGCCCGAGCAAACGTTGCCGGCGGCCGGGTCGCAGTCGACACAACCCAGGTCAACGAGACAGGCCTGCTGGTCGCCGCAATGCTGCAGTTCGTTGAACGTGCCGGCCTGGCACTCCTGGTAGCTGGCCCCCTGGCAGCGCTTGTGCCCTTCGGTGCAGCTGCACTTGCCGTCCGCTCCGCAGTCGCCTTCCGTGCACGTCCCGCACTCCAACTGAACGCCGCAGCCGTCGTCCCACTGTCCACACTCCTTGCCCAGATCGTCGCAGGTCGAAGCATTGCATGTGCCTTCGCACTCGCAGCTGACCGGGTTGCAAAACTGACCGGCAACGGCACAGGCGTCTGTGCAAATGCCGCCGCAGCCGTTGTCTCCGCAGCACTTGCCCGTACACTGGGGCTGACAATCGCAAGGTGTCTTGCAATCGGCAGCGGCGATATCGCAACCGCAATCGCAGGCGCCGATCAGCTCTTCACGCCTGCCGCATCCGTCCTGCCAGTAGACAATCCCCAGTTCACAAACGGTGGACTGGTGCGATTCGCAGGCGCTGCCGGGATTCTCCCCGCCACAACCTGCTGCCACCAAAGCCAGTAGAAAAGCTCCCAGGCCAACAATAATGACACTACGCATCGCATCACCTCCCGACAGCCAACTTGCACTCCACATTGTAGCATATTTCCAAGATGAAGCGTCCGTCAGTTGGATCCAATCAGTTTCAACTGAAAGAAAAAAGAATATGGGTAAGTTCCGAAATCCGAGATGGGGACAGGATAATATCGCGCATACGCGCCAGGATCCCAGGGATTGTCAATAATCACTCCAGTGGCGGGTCGTCCTCCCACCGGGATCATCGCTCCTGCCGTAAGTTCCAGATTCGCAGACGCTCGGTAGCTTATTCCCGGCTGCAGCCAGGCGGCGTCGGGAATCTCGACCATCGCAAGCAGGGTCACAGAAAGGGTGTCTATGAAATGCCAACCCAAAAGAAGTCCAAGCAAGTGTTCGGCACGCTGCATGCAACGCCCACATATTTTACGTGGCATATAGACATACGTGTTCTCGTCCGAACCTGCATTGTTGAAAGAATACTCCAAGGATCCGGACAGGCCGTCTTCGGATCCGAGTCCGATTCCGACCACGCCGCTGTAATGATCGGGCAGCATGTCCTCTTGATTTGCAAAAAAGTAAGACCCTTGCGCCTTCATACGAACCGGGCCTGCTTTTCCTTCCAACTCGCCTCCGGCCTGGTATCCTCCATAAACCTTGCCGCCCTGTGCAGCGAAAGACCATGACTTCAGACGGCCGGAGAATCTTGCCATGACGGCCGATGCATACCAGCTGATTGCAAACTCCCGAGGTTCCTCAATGCCTGGTTCATCGGAGCCGGCCGCTCCGATCACCGTCAATCCGAAGTCGCTGCCGAATGGAATCTCCAGCCGCAGCGCGTCCACTCCAAAGCGGTGGTCTCGATCGAACTGACGCGGGTCGAGCGGTTCGAAGATATCCAGCGGACTAAAGAGCCAGTCGCCGCCGAGGTCGATCGCTTGCCGACCAAGACGGATGTCGGCTCTTTCAAAATGCAAGATGAAGTTGAGACGGTCGAGTTGCAGCCTGGCTTGAAGGTTGCGTTCATCCTCCCAGAGCCACTGGGCCGGTGTGATCCGGTAGATACCCTGAGGTCTGAGGAACGAACGCATCGACGCATCAACCACTGTCTGCGGATAGAGACCGCAGGTGGAATTTATAAGATTGTAATACCTGAGTCTTCCAAGTTCATTAAAACTTGGATAATGAACGAATTCTGCCGTCGAGAGGGCAAAATTCTGGATGGCATGTATTTCGTAGCCAAACCAATTTGCCGGCTGGCCGTCCACAATCAAGCGAAAGCTGGTCCAGCTAAAGATGTCCGTATCGCCCTTGAATAAATTCGTATGTTCCTCGTAGTTGACCGAGTAGACCGATAAGAACCTCAGCTCGGGACGTATCCGAATCGCCGTCTGTACTTTTTCTTGTGCCAAAACAGGAAAAACCCGGATGAGCAGCCAACACATTACAATGACAAATCCAGGGATCCCGCTCTTTGTTCCCCGATTCCTGTCTTGAGGCTGAAACATCGAGTAAATGATATTACGAATAGAGCTTGTCACATAGGGTTTTCTGACGCGACATGTCGCATACCGTCAAAATGACATTGACCAACCCGTAGCTGTCATGCCATGGTCGGGCCAATAGTAACCCACCGATAATTACCAGGAGGTCTGAGATGCGCGCGCGATTGCTGACGGTGTTGACAGTCATTTCCGGCTTGTTGCTGATTAGCGATTTCGCCATGGCCCGTGACTGGGGAGCCTGCGGCGCGGATGTCAGGAATTTCTGCAAGGGCATAAGGCCCGGGCAAAGCCGATTGGTTCGCTGTTTGTGGCAGCAACGGGAGCAGCTATCGGGTCGCTGCAAGGCCCAGGCCCGGCGCGATTGGGAAAAGGCGATGCAGATCTCTGCCGACTGCACCCGGGACGCAAGAAAATTATGCCGGGGCATCATCCCCGGCAAGGGACGCATCGCAGCTTGCCTGTTGAGCCACGAGGCAGAGTTGTCTCCTGCCTGCAGACCCCATGTTGCCAGGGTGAGGGAGACCGGCGAGAAAGTGAAGAAGGGGCTCGACAAGTTGATCCTCGGAGCATGCAAGGCGGACAAGGACAGGTTCTGTAACGATGTCAGGCCGGGCCACAACCGCATCGTAGACTGCCTGTCCGGCCACCGCGCAGAGCTGAGACCCGCCTGTCGTCGAAAGCTGATGCGCGTCCAGGGGCGCCAGCGCCAGCGCTGACAATATGATCTTATATTTTGATGTAAATTAAATTAATTTAAATAAATTCAGCTCGTTTTTTTACTAGCTTCTCCGTCGCCTGAAAACGAGAACTATCGCAACCATCAAGTATATGGCCTGTGTACCTGTAGTGCCGGCCCCTGTGGTGCAGCCGCTGTCGGTGGAGGCTCCTTCCGCCGTCAGTGTCGCCTGGGCGGTGGCTGTGTCATGACCAGGAAAGAGCTCGTCACCAAAAACCAGCGATGCGGTCAGCCGGACGGTGTAGTCCCCCGGCCGATCGGGGGTCAACTGCACCCGGTGTCCTTTAGTGTACAACATGACGAATGGAGTCGAGAGAGACACGCTCCCCTCGGGGTGCTCGATCCCGGCGCCAGAGCCGCCCGGCTTCTTCTCCATGGTC
The DNA here is from genome assembly GCA_035528415.1 of Myxococcota bacterium. GTDB lineage: Bacteria > Myxococcota > B64-G9 > B64-G9 > B64-G9 > DATKYQ01. The sequence goes on from DATKYQ010000016.1 coordinate 47,775, forward strand.
CACTGGTAATCGATGGCCCGGTTGGTCCGGTTGGTCCAGGCGAACAGGGTGACCGGCTCACCGGTTACAACTGTTCGATCGGGTCCGGCCTGGACGGTGAAGGTCTTGGTCGTGTCCAGGCAGTTCTGGGTCGGATCCACCACGCAGCAAAAATCGTCATCGCAGAAATCACCGACCCCATCGGCGTCCCCGTCATGCTGATCGTGATTCATGACCAGAGGGCAGTTGTCGGCCGTGTTCTTGACGCCGTCATCGTCCATGTCTGCATCGCACAGATCGCCGAACAGGTCGCCGTCAGTGTTGGCTTGATCCGGGTTGGGCACCAACGGGCAGTTGTCCGCGAAGTCCTGCACCCCGTCATTGTCATGATCGGCATTACAAGCGTCTCCGTAAGTGTCCGGGTCGCTGTCCAACTGATCCGGGTTGTACACCAACGGACAGTTGTCCTCGATGTTCAGGAAGCCGTCACCGTCGACATCAGAATCGCAAAAATCGCCGAACCGGTCGGCGTCGAGGTTCTCCTGCAATTCGTTTGGTACGTATGTGCAGTTGTCGTCAACGTTTTCAACGCCGTCGCCATCGGCGTCCGGATCGCAGGCATCGCCCACCCCGTCTTGATCATAATCAAATTGGAATTCGTTGGCCGCCTCTTCGCAGTTGTCGCAGGCGTTCCCTATGCAGTCACCATCACTGTCTGTCTGGTCTCTATTCTGGACGGTCGGGCAGTTGTCGAACTCGTCCTCGATACCGTCCCCGTCACGATCGTGAGTATACCAATCGGTGTCAGGGGTGCAGGGATCCGCGTTCAGGTATTCCCACCACTCTTCTTCGACGTTTAATATCAGAACGCTTCCGCAACCACATCCACAACCGCCGTACCGATCCTCCGGGGCACCGCACAATCCACCGGTACATTCGCCCGGCACTTGGGCGAACGAGGTCGCCGGTGAGCAGAACAGCAGGACAAACGGGAGCAATAGATTGTACATGGGCCCTCCCCGGGAAAAAGCTCGGAACAATCCCAGGCTAGCTCGATTGCCGTTTTCAAGTCAACCGTGAAACCAATTGGAATGCCGGGAAAACCGGAACTTTCTAAGAGCCCAGCAGTTTCCAAAACAAACGGGGACGGAGTAGCTTTAGATCTGTCTCAAGCAATCCAGTTGAGACAAAGTTGTATCAGTTGAATCAGCTACCAAGGCTACCTTCTGCGAAGAAAAACAAGCAGCATGAAAGGGGCCAGCCAGGATATTCCCGAGGCGTCTGCATCCCGGCCGCAGCCGCAGGAGCCGGACATCTTGCCGCCCCGATCGGCGCCGGATTGATCCGCGTAGGTGATATCATCGTGGTTTACTTCTCCTCCGTCCGGCCAGGTGGTTGCATCCTCAGAACCTCCGTCTTTGATCTCGTCCGGACCGGCATCGGCGCCACCGTCGGGCTGTACGATGGACTCTTTATTGGCCTTGAGCACCACGGCAGAATGTGGCGGCAGCTGGAGATCGACTTGATCCTGGGCTGTGCCCGATAGCGCATCAGTGTGCAGCGATACATTCTCGGCAGACTCGTTATTGGCGTTGATATCGTCGGCCGAGAGCCAGACTGCTTCGAGCGGCACAAGCCTTTGCACAATCTGGATGTCGGCCGGCTCGTTCAGGTTCCTGTTGACGAGCAAGATCGAATAGGCGTCTCCATCCAGGTAGGGGTAGCAAGCGACGTAAGGCACCGCCTGTTCGCCCGTCAGAGCATCGTCCCAACTTCCAGCACCGGTAACGGTGCAGGTTACCATGTCGCCTTTGACATGGCGCGTGAGCAGCTGCAGGGCGAAGAAGTCCGGTTTTCTCAGAACCTGCGGGTAGGGTCCGGTGGCGCCCCAGACGTTGCCGCCGTAGTGGAAGTGGTTGATATTCTCGACTCCTGCGCTGTTGGCCGAAGCGTAGTTGTCTACCAGAGACACCGCCGCGCCCAGGCTGACTTCCTTGAAATACAGGGCCGAGGGATTCTGAAGGTCCGATTCGTAACCGCCCCAACTGGCGTTGCCCTCGTAGACCGCGGTGGCAATCTCCCGGCCGCCCGCGGCCTGGTTGAAGGCGCTTTTCATGTCGATGATCTGGCGCCGCTGGCGCTCGGCGGCGGCAAACAGACCTGCATAGATTGCCGCGTCTCCATCCTGGATGCTTCCGCTGCCGTAGTAGAGATCTATTGTTGAAAAGTCGGTGACAGAACCGATGGCCGGCACCACTGTGCCGTCATAAGAACCGGGCCAGCCTCCGATCCAGACGTCCGGACTGCGGCCGCAAAAGCCCAGCTTCATGTTATCCCGCCATCCGGGCCGCGACTTCATCTCGTCCATGCGGCACTGGTTATAGGCGACGAAGTTCTGCATCTGCTGCTCGAGCGATTCGTCGCCGTTGATGTCCATGTCCCAGTGATCGTCGGGCGTGCCCCACAACTCGTTGCCCAACTCGAAATAGATGCGTCCGAACTGTGTGTCCCAGCGCCCGAAACCGTCGGCCCCGCGCCGGGTGCCGTAGGTCGTGCCGGCGTCGCCGCCGACATAATCGACCAGGTTGCCGTGATCGACAAAAACCGAATCGAGCACTTCGTAGGTCAGATCTCCCGTCTGCCAGTGGGTATCGTCGGAGAAGGCCGGCGGTACGGTAATGAACGGCTGCGCCCCCACCCTCTTGCACAGGCGCAGGAAAGTATTGAGATCCATGTCGGGCTGAAGGCCGGGCGGACCGTAATCGAGATCCCACGGATGGCGCAGGTATTGCTCGAGCGGTATGCCGTTGACTCCCAGGCCGCCAAGACGCAGCGTGGCCGGGGCGAGATCCTCCAAGCGTGAGACGAAAGTCGCAGACAGGCCGGTGTCCGGGTCGATATCGTTCTCGTCCCAGGCGACCAGATCGTCAAGCCAGAAGGTTCCGGCGTCGAGGAAGCGAATGCTTACCCCGCGCAGCAAGAACTGCTCGCTTGGCTGGTAAGTCGACTCCACCACTTGCCAGGACGTGCCGACGGTTAATTCCGGCCCCAAGCGGCCCGACCAGCCGTCGTCAAGCAGGCCGAGTTGCACGCGGGCATCCGCGACGCTTGAACGCATGCGCACCTTGATGCGATAGCCGTGGCCCGGCCGTGCGATCATGACCAGCGGCGCCTGAGGAAGGTCGGCCCTTCCCTGGTTGATCGAGGCCGGGGCGGAGTTGACGATCAGCTTTTGGCATTGAGCCCCCGAGTACGGCTGGCCGGTGTCGACCGATGCGCTCAGGTCGCCGCTTGCATACCAGGGCCATCCATTGTGGGCGAATCCGTTCCCGTCGGCGGGACCCTCGAAACCAGGATCGTCGACCAGAATGGCCCCGACGAAGTTGTAAAAAGAACCTCCGCCGTTTACCCCGATGCCCACCAGAGCCCGGGGAGCTACCACGCTGTCGTCCAGCTGCAAGCTGACCGTCTGCGCCCTGCTTGGAGCACAAAGAAACATCAAGCCAGCCGCAAGCCAGAAAACGCTCTGACCACGGTGGATTGAATAACCCATGGATTCCTCCCGGCCTGACACTGACTAGTCCCGCGCTGATCTTGCGGCTGTTCCATGAGCCAGAGTAGATCCAGCAGTTCTTCTTCGTCTCGAATCAGGCCCGGCTACGGCGACGGCCCAGCCAGATAAACGCCAGCAGCGGCGAAAAATACCAGAATGACGAGTCAGGCCTATTGCCGCAGCCGCAGCCACCCATGACTTTTGTAGGCAGGTCAGGTCCAGCGTCCGCCTGACCACCATCGTCATGGCCGCAGCCGTTTTCGTCGGTCAGACCATCACAGTCGTTGTCCAGATCGTCGCAACTATATTCTTCCTGCTCGTAGTTGGCGCCATACGTCTCCGCATCGCATTGCCAACCGGCAGTGCCGCGGCAGGCCTGCAGTGCCCCGGCACAAACGCCTTCCTGCAGCGGGCAGTTGGTCGGCGTCAGGTTCTCATCGGTCGAACCATCACAGTTGTTGTCCAGACCATCGCATACCTCTTCGGCCGGCAAAACTCCGTTGCATTCGCCCCAGTTACCGTCCTGGTCGCAATCCTGAACTCCAACCCGGCATTCACCCTCATCGACCGAGCACGATTTCGTCTCTGCCTGGGAACAAGGACAGTCTTCGTCGGTTATCGCGTCACAGTCATTGTCGATGCCGTCACAGAGTGTCTCCACTTGCTGATAGCTTGCGCCGTAGTCGCTTAGACCACAATCGCCGAATCCTTGCGCGCCCAGGCACGGCCTTTGCGAACCTGAACAGATTCCCAACTGCAGCGCACAAAACGGCGGATCGAGACCTTGATCTGCAGCGCCGTCGCAATCGTTATCGAGGCCGTCGCAACTTTCTTCTTCAACTTCGAAGTCGACTCCGTAATCGGTCGCGTCGCATGGCAACCAGTCTTGGGCGCCGCAGCGCTGGACGGACCCTGCGCAAACTCCAGCCTGCAGAGGACAGGCCGGACCGACCAGATCTTCATCGGTAGAACCGTCGCAATCGTTGTCCAAATTGTCACACCGAGTCTCATCTGCTTCGTAGTCGTCGCCGTACGAGTCTGCGTCACATTCCGTCCAGCCTGTCTGACCGGCACATAGTCTGCGCGAGCCGGCACAGACACCCATCTGGAAAGGACACACTGGACCATTCAGGTTCTCATCGGCGGCGCCATCGCAATCGTTGTCCAGCCCGTCGCAGGTCAGCTCTTCCTGTTCGTAGTCGATACCGTAGGCATCCGAGTTACATGGCAAGAAACCGGCCGCTCCGCCGCATAGTTGAGTCGAGCCGGCACAGACTCCATTTTGCAGCGGGCAATCCGGGCCGGTCAGATCGTCAACAATGGTATTGCAGTCATTATCGTGACCGTCACAATTTTCGCCGGTCGGCAACACTCCACTGCATTCGCCCCAGGCACCGTTCTGGTCGCATTCCTGAGTTCCGGCCAGACAGTCGCCTTCGTTGAACGAACAGGGTTTTATCTCGCCCTGGCTACAGGGGCAGTCTTCGTCGGTCAGGCCGTCGCAATCGTTGTCCAGGTTGTCGCACAGGCTCTCGTCGAGTTGATAGTCGAGCCCGTAAACCGACGCATCGCAGGCAACGAACCCGCCGGCCCCGGCACAGACTCTGCGTGTTCCGGAACAGACGCCCAACTGGAGAACGCACAAGGGCCCGATCAAGTCTTCATCGTTGGAGCCGTCACAGTCATTGTCGAGGCCGTCGCAGATAGTCTCGTCTGTTTCGAAGTTAGCACCATAAGCAACAGCGTCGCAGGTTTGCCAGCCGGATGAACCCGCGCAAGTCTGGGTCGAACCGGCGCAGACGCCGACTTGAAGCGGACAGGCCGGACCGCTCAGGTTGTCGTCGTCCGATCCGTCGCAGTCATTGTCGAGCCCGTCACAGGTGACTTCCTGAATCTCGAAGTCTGCCCCATACTCGCCTGCGCTGCAGTCGCTCCAACCAGCTGCTCCGTTACAGGTGCGCACGGCGCCACTACACACTCCTAACTGCAAAGGACACAACGGAGCCGTCAGACCTTCGTCGACGGAATCGTCGCAGTCGTTGTCGAGGCCGTCGCACGAGGATTCTGCCTGTTGATAGTCCGAGCCATAAGAGTTGTCATCGCAAGCTTGCCAACCACCCGGTCCACATTCCTGGGTCGAGCCGGCGCAGACACCCAACTGAAGCGGACAAGCCGGCCCACTCAGGCCGGTGTCGGTCGTGCCGTCACAGTCGTTGTCGAGACCGTCGCACAGACTCTCGCTGACTTCATAATCGGCCCCATAGTCGGCGGCATCACAAACGCCCCACCCGCTGCTGCCGTTGCAAGGTCTGATCGAGCCCTGGCAGACACCGAGTTGCAAGGCACAGGGCGGCGGGCTGAGATTGTCATCGAGAGCGTTGTTGCAATCGTTGTCGAGCCCGTCACAGATCGACTCTGTTTGCTCATAGTCGCTGCCGTACGAAGAAGCGTCGCAGGCCTGCCAACCGGTGGCGCCGGCGCAAGTCTGTGTTGAACCGGCGCAGACTCCATTCTGAAGCGGGCAGGCCGGCGGGCTCAGGTGGTTATCCGCTGTTCCGTCGCAATCGTTGTCGAAACCGTCACATACTTCAGTGCCGTCGGGACACTCGAGATCCTCGCAATCCGTCAAACCGTCGTGGTCGTCATCCAGCAAATTGTTGCAGTCTTCGAAAGGCACGACAATATCGGCCTCGTTCGAATATCCACTTTCGTTCGAGGAAGTATCGATAGCCTTGACAACGAAATAATAGTGGTCACCGTTGACAAGATCATCCACGTTGGCAGTCAACACATCAGCGGTCGAAAAACCGAACGCATAAGGCCCGCCCTGGGTCGTGCCGTAGTCGACGTGATAGCCCAGGATCTGTTCCGGCTGGCCATTGATATCTTCGGTCACCGCATTCCAGTTCAGAACGACGGATTGCGCCCAGGCCGGAGCAGCCAGCAATACAATGGTCAAGACGGGAAGGATTCTCGACATGTTTCCTCCAGCGACAAGGCATCCGTTTGTCATATAACGTTAATGGACAGGCGTGGTTTGGTCAAGGGAAGCCTCCCCGAGCCTTGCTTGCCAGCCTTTCCCCTGCCCTGCCTCAAAGGCAGTTTGATGCCGGTTGCTGCCTCCTGAATTCGCATGGTTCTTTTGGCAGGATTTCTCAGCGGCAGGTGCCCACCCAGTTGCTGCCGGTGGTGTTGACCGCCCAGTCGAGGTTGGAAGCGCCCAGGTCCAGCGCGGCCTGGTCGGACGCGAAGATGTCGCCCTCCAACATCAAACAATGTCACTGGCAGTAAACGGAAACACAAGCGGAAATCACTGCCACTGCGTAATCCGCCCGGTCGCATTCGCAGCGTCACGAGAAAATGGCGTTGACCGACTCTGGTGACTGTGCCATGGTCGATAAGTTCCATTTCAACCAATAATTGCGAGGAGGTCCAGGATGCGCGTGTCAGACGAGGTGCAATCATGCCCGAGGTAACCTACGAAAACATCCAGGCCAATCTGGTCTCCGCCGAACAGGACGGTGGCAGCATGCGCTGCGGCTTCAAGTGCCTGGTGAGCGGGGAGACCTTCGAATCCACCGGCGGCATCCAAAAGGGCCAAGGACTGGGGGACGTGGCGCGGCATTCGGTCAAGCGCAGCCTCTTCTCGAGCGTGCGCTGGGGCATCGCCCGGGCGGTGCGCTCGGCGCTGGGTTACGGACTGGCCGGCCGGGTGGCCGGGGACGTGGCCGGTACGGCTGTCGGTAGCGCCATGAACAAACACGCCACCTCGTTTTCAGAAGACGAGAAGAAGGCCGCGGTAGTTCAGGCCTTCGAGAACATCCAATCTCGATTCGTCTGGGACGCCAAGAACAACCGCTGGATGAGCGCCCAGGCGGCCGGTGACGTGCTGACCGACTTCGCCACCCAACTCAACCAGGCCCCGGTCACCCAGACCTACGACAAGGGTGTGCTGGCACGCATGCTGATGGAAGTGTCGTTGGCGGACGGGCAACTGGCCACGGAGGAGAAATCCTTTTTGGCATCTTTCATGCCCCCCGAGACCGGCGGTGTCGACGTGCTGCGTGACAGGCCCCCGTTGTCCGGAGCCGAGTTGGCCGAAACAGGCAAGGGTCCGGTGCGCGAGACCATGCTGATGATCGCTTGGGGCCTGGCTTTCACCGACAAGAACCTGGCCGAGGCGGAAAAAAGCGTACTGGCCCGCTTTGCCGCCGGCCTGGGTATCGACGAAACCCGGGCGGCTGAGTTGCAGAACTGGGCCCGGAAATTCGTCATCGACCAGGCCATGGACGGCGTGTACCCAAACGGAAAGTTCGACAAGTCAGCCCAGGCCGAAGCTTACAGCCTGGCCGAGCAGATAGGACTGGACCGTGCCGAGGCCGAAAGAGTAGAGATTCGCTACCGCAAGCGTAACGGCCTGATCTGACCATTCCCTGTATGAAATTTGGAAATCTGACTCAATGCAAACACAAGCGGATATCGCGGTCGTCGGCCTGGCGGTGATGGGCGAAAACCTGATTCTGAACATGGAAAGCAAGGGATTTACGGTTGCCTGCTTCAATCGTACAACCAGTAAAGTTGACGACTTCATCAAGGGGCGCGCTGCCGGCAAGAACATTATCGGCTGCCACACTATCGAAGAGCTTGCCCAAGCTGTGAAAAGACCCCGCCTGGTAATGTGCATGATCAAAGCGGGCGCGCCCGTGGACGCGTTCATTGAATCCGTCCTGCCGCATCTGGAGAAGGGCGACATTATCATTGACGGAGGAAACTCGTATTATCCGGACACGATCCGCCGCGCCGGCGCCGTCGAGAGCAAAGGATTCCTCTACGTCGGCGCAGGTGTTTCCGGGGGTGAAGAAGGCGCACTGCGCGGACCATCCATCATGCCCGGCGGTTCACCCTCTGCCTGGCCGGCGGTGAAGCCGCTCTTCCAGAAGATCGCCGCGCAAACCGATGCCGGCGAACCCTGCTGCGAATGGGTCGGCCAAGGCGGCGCGGGCCATTTTGTGAAAATGGTGCACAACGGCATCGAATACGGCGACATTCAGCTGATTGGCGAAACCTACCACATGATGCGGGACGGGCTGGGCTTATCGAACGATTCCATGCGCGATGTGTTTGCCGAATGGAACCGAGGGGAACTAGATTCCTACCTGATCGAAATCACCCGCGACATTCTCGGCTACCGGGACGATAACGGCGAAGCGGTACTCGACCAGATCCTCGACGCCGCCGGGCAGAAGGGGACGGGCAAGTGGACGGCGAAGGACGCCTTGGACGCGGGCCAGCCGCTCACGTTGATCGGGGAAGCAGTCTTTGCCCGTTGCCTTTCGGCCTTGAAGGAGGAGCGCGTCGCGGCCTCCCTGATCCTGGCCGGACCGGAAGCCCGATTTGACGGCGATCCCAAGGCCCTGCTGGAAGATCTGCGGCAGGCGTTGTACGCTGCGAAAATCGTTTCCTATGCCCAAGGCTACCAATTGATGCGCGCCACGGCGGCCAAGCAGGGCTGGAACCTGAACTATGGAGGCATCGCCTTGATGTGGCGCGGCGGTTGCATCATCCGCTCTGCGTTTCTTGGAAAAATCAAAAAGGCCTTTGATGCGAATCCGAAAATGGTCAATCTACTACTCGATCCGTTTTTTAAAGACAGCATGGAAAAGGCGCAGGCGGGTTGGCGGCGCGCCGTGGCCGCAGCAATCCGGATAGGTATCCCCATGCCCGCGATCGGCGCCGCGCTGGCGTACTTCGACGGCTACCGCACAGCACGGCTTCCAGCCAATCTGCTTCAGGCACAACGCGATTACTTTGGAGCGCACACCTATGAAAGGCTTGACAAGCCGCGTGGGGAGTTCTTTCACACCAATTGGACGGGAAGGGGCGGGTCCACCTCCTCATCCACCTATAGCGTATAGCAAAGGCTACCCCCGGCCCTCGACACCCCTTGTCAATCGTCTCCGATCGGATCGGGACAAAGATTGCGCCGTTGGCAATCCTTGCAGCGCTGACCGATCCAGAATCCGTCAAACAAGCCCGAAAGCCAGCCCACCCAGGCGGGTTGTTCACCCAAGAGTCCCAGTTCCAAATTACGCCGCCCTGCCTTCTTGGCCCCCAGGCCCGCGCCGGTGAAGTTGGCCGAACCCGCGTAAGCCTTTCTGCCGTCCACCACTACCATCTTCCAATGGCAACGAGGGCAAACCTGTAACTCCAGACTACCGCCGGTCAGGCGTGGTAATTTCTCGAGCGTGTTCCGAAATGAACGGGATGGCAGGTCGCTGTGGATGATCCGGAATTGAACGCCGTCCGCGGCCATGTGGTCGAACGCTTCCAGGGCCGGACGGTACCCCCGAGCCATGGGAATGCGCATGTCTTTCAAGTTGGCGGTAGCAATCCAGACCGTTCGCCGGGCATTCAGGACCAGGTCCTGGATTACGTGCTCATGCAACAGCTCGCCGTCCAGAAGTTCGAGTTCGAGCGGGATCGGATTCATGACGGCAATGTACTCTGATTTTCAGTTTTGCAACAGCCGGAACGAGTAGTGTATTCTGGCAAACGTGGCGAACGAGGCGGAGGATTGAAAATGAGCGAGCAAGACCGCCCGGCATGGCAGGGCAGCTTCGGTCAGCGGCTGGGGATGGAGTACCACAAGGTGGGTGCAGGCGAGGCAGAGGCCGAGCTCGAGCTGCGACCCGAGCACTGCAACCCCAACGGTGTCTGCCACGGCGGGGCCCTCTTCACCTTGGCGGACGACAGCATGGGAGCGGCGGCCTACAGCATCACCCCGAAAGGCAAGGTGCCGACCTCGGTGCAAGTAAACATACACTTCGCCCGCAGCGCGCGAGCCGGAGACCGGCTGCTGGCAAGAACCCACGTACTATCCTCGGGCAAACGCACGCTTGTGCTCGAATCCAGAATAGAGGACGATCAGGGCAATCTGGTGGCGCTGCTTTCTGCAAGCTACATGTTCGTCGTGCCCAGAAAATAGCGGCGAAGACGGGCAAACCAGGAAATTTATCGAGACCAAGTCCGGACCGGGCCCTGTCTAATCTCGGCCAGCACTAAAATGGACAGAATACCCTGAAACGCACCATTTTTTACAGTTATCCATAATTTCGACTGTCGAAAATGTCGAAAAAATTTCGTTGGGTATCTTTTCGAACAGCAAGAGGTTGAACGAGCGCCAATAAAAGGCTATCATTTTCAAAATTCATTTGGAGGAATACATGAAACGGACTGAAATATTTAGCGTTTTTGTGACCACACTCAGCTTGTGTCTGATTTGTTCTTGCGCCCTGGCCGGAGGTGCGACAGAAAAAGACAAGGCGATCAAGGCAGCCAAGGTCTGGTTGGGTGTCGTCGACCAGGGTAAGTATGCCGCAAGCTGGGATACGGCGGCCGCATTTTTTAAAAAAGCCGTCACCAAGGACAAGTGGAAAGGGGCGGTAGCAGCCGTGCGCAAACCTCTAGGTAAAATGTTGAAGCGCGAGTTGCTAGGCGCCAAGCCGATGACCGACCTGCCCAATGCGCCCAAGGGCAAGTACGTAGTGATCCAGTTCAAGACGTCCTATAAGAACAAGAAAGACGCCATTGAGACCGTTACTCCGATGAAAGAGAGAGACGGTAGTTGGAAAGTTTCGGGTTATTTCATTAAGTAGTTCCGATCTCAAATGGACGCAAAAGGACGTCCCAAAAGGACGTCCGGGGACGACGTCCGGGGACGGCATAATAGTACGATGGGAAAGGTGCTAAAGGCATCTTCGAACAAGTACTTCTGGCTGGTCAATCTTCTCTTCCTGGCTCTGGGAGCCTGGTTGATTGCCGGCATCATCAACGCGCTGACCGCCCACGAGATCCGTGCATCGGAACAGCCTGCCGATCTGACCCGACCCTTGCCCACCGTAAGAAAGGTTTTCCCGAAAGGCGACAACAACCGGATTATCGTCGAACGCAATTACTTCGAGTCCACTGTGGTCAAACCAGATGAGCCCGAGCTCAGCCCCGAAGTCAAAGCGCTTCTCGATCAGATAGAACCTCACCTGAACCGGAAGACCATCGATCGTATTTTCGCTGTGGGCAAGGCATTCGAAAAAGACGAAGGGCTGTTCCTCCACTGCAACATCGTGGAGGGACGGTTCTGCTATTTCGTCGAGAGTGAGATGCTAGCCACCTACGACGGCACCTACGATCCGAAAATCGAGAACGAAGTCCAACGGCTGTCGAAAGATCTCGCCATTGCGATCACCGACCAGGTCGGCGCCAAACACATCGAGCACGCCCGGAACAACGGAGTGAAGATCCGCTGCACCCGGCTACCGCCCACCTGCGAGGTCGACTGGGGCTGGGGGAAAGGCTGGCAACCGCTGTCTATACGCTGAGGGAAATGGATGTCAATCGAGTGGCGCTGGCCGGACCATCGGTTTTGGTTGTAATTATGTGTCAAATTCAATATCCTTCGGCATTCACAGGTTCATATCCGCTTTAGTAGGAGGTAGTCATGCGAAGGATTCTTACATTTGTTATCGTCGCTGCGTTTGGGACGATCATCAATGCGCCAGCGTCCCTGGCCGGACCGAAGAAAACCAAAGAAGACGCAAAATGGGCCCCGGCCGTGGACCCGAAGCCGTTGAGTGAAAATGCCAAGAAAGGTATCGCCTGGCTTCTGAAGCATCAGCAGAAAAACGGCGGCTGGGCCCAGGGCGAAGAATCCAGCAACATGGGCAGCGGCATGGCCCAGATTAAGGACAAACCCAATGTTGGTGACACCTGTATCGCCAGCCTGGCATTGGTCCGCTCGGGCAGCACACCCAGTAAAGGGCCATACGCCAAGAACATTCTTTCGGCGATTGGTTATGTTTGTAAAGAGATCAAAGAATCCGACAAGAAATCTCTATATATCACTAAGACCAAAGGCACCCGACTGCAGTCCAAACTGGGCACTTACATCGACACTTTCCTGGCCTCGATGCTGCTGGCAGAGGTCAGGGGGAAGATGCCGGACAAAAAAAGCGAGAAGATGGTCTTCGACGGGCTCCACAAAGTCATGGACAAAATCGAACGCAACCAGCGCGAGGATGGAACCTTCGGCGGATCGGGCTGGGCCAACGCCCTTTCACAGTCCATGGCCAGCAAGGGAGTCAACCGGATGGCCCAGGCCGGCGGTCCGGTCAACGAACAAGTTCGCGAGCGCCTGGAGAAACAAGCCCGCTCACAGTTCGATAACAAATCGGGCAAGTTTTCCGGCAAGGGCTCGGCCGGGGTCGATCTATACTCCAGCGCAGGCAGCGTGGGCGCCATGCAGGACTCGGCCAACACCAATGTCGAACAGGAGAACGACCTGAAACAACAGGTCAAGAACGCCAAGAGCGCACCCGAAAAGAAAAAGGCACAAGGTAAGTTGAACCGCTTCGAGGAAAACAAGAAAGATCTTCAATCGGCCCAGATGGCAGTCGTAGCCAAGCTGGATGACAAGCAATTCATCTCCGGCTTCGGCTCAAACGGGGGTGAAGAGTTTCTGAGCTATATGAACATCGGAGAAAGTCTGGTCGTCGAAGGCGGCGACAACTGGAAAAAATGGGACAAGCAGATCACCGACAACTTGAATCGCATTCAAAACAAGGACGGCAGCTGGACCGGCCATCATTGCATCACCGGCCGGACTTTCTGTACCTCGGCGGCGCTATTGGTCTTGATGACCGACCGGGCGCCGGTCCCGCTAGCCGCTAAAGTGAAAAAGAGATAGCGAGGTAAGCACTTGACAAATATCTTCTCGCGACTGGCTGGCCTGGTTTTAACCCTGGCGATCTGCCTGTCCGCGTGTTCTGCTTCGCAGACTGTCGGCCTGGCAGATAAAAAAGAAGGACGCCTGTCATCAGGATCACCGGCCGCCGGACTCAAACATATCGACGCGGCCTTATCCAAAGCCGCCAAGTTCATGATCGCCAGGCAATCCCCGGACGGCGCCTGGCGCTCGGAAACCTACGGCTGTTTCAAGAGCGGCACGGAGCTGAGCCCGTTGGTTCTGAATGCTCTTTTCTTCACACCCCAGGCAGGCAAGCCGGCCCTGGAATCTTTCCAAAGGGGCATAAGCTACCTGGTCGCAATGGTTGGCCCTGACGGCAAGATCGTGCTCGGGGCACATGGGTTGAATTTTCCGGTGTATACTTCGGCCACCGCCAGCTGGTTGATTCTGAAAGAAAATAAAAGCAAAGAATATCAGTACGCCCGGGATGCCTGGCTGGCCTTTTTACGCAACCGCCAACTGAATGCATCGTTGGGCTGGGGGCCGGACGACCCGGAGTTCGGTGGCTGGGGCTTTTCGCTGGATCTGCCCAAGAAGCCCGAGCCCGGGCAAGCCAAAGGGGCTTTTTTCGAATCCAATCTGTCGGCGACTATTTTCGGGATCGGAGCGCTCAGCTCGGCTGGAATCGAACGGGACGATCCCGCCTGGCAGGCTGCGCTAACCTTCGTAAAAAAGTGCCAGAACTTTAACGACGATCCGGACAAAACCGACCCGCAGTTCGATGACGGCGGGTTCTTTTTCATGCCGGCCGATGCCCTGCAGAACAAAGCCGGCCTGGCCGGTAAAGATCGCTTAGGTCGAGTGAGATACAACTCCTACGGAGCCATGACCGGCGACGGCCTGCGGGCGCTCCTGCAGTGCGGCTTGAAACCAGATCATCCCAGGGTGGTAGCCGCAAAAAAATGGCTGCAAAAAAATTTCAGCGTCAAGACCAATCCCGGCACTTTCGAAAAAAACCGCGAGGGGTTACGCGGGGCTACCTACTATTACTACCTCTGGTCAATCGCCCACGCGCTGACCCGCTTGGGTATAGTCGAACTAGAAACCAGCCGGGGCAAGATCAAATGGGCCGAATTAATGGCCGACGAATTAATCAAGCGCCAGAAAAACGACGGTTCATGGGTAAACCGCTTCACTGATGCCAAGGAAGACGATCCGCTGCTTTCGACTCCATGGGCCGTAACCACCCTGGCTATCTGCCGCCAGGTCATCAAGAACCCGGGCAGCAACGACTATCCCAAACTGTCAGCCGACGATGCCCAGGCAGCGGGTCAATAGGCGCCCAAACCCGACGATCGAGATACCATATTCTCACCCGGAACGCGGGTGGATGGAACGGCTTTCTAGGCCATCGAGGTATTTGCGCTGAAATCCTTGCGAGCTGAAGCAAAAACGGTCCACTTTAGGCGGACTACGTGGTTGGCCCACTGCCCGAATTTCATTTTTATAACAGGTGGCTGCGAATTTCAGAGACCTGGCGCGGACATTGCAGCGTCTTCCTATCGATAGGGAAAGGAGGATTTCATCGTGTGCCGGTTGATTGTTTTCTTGGTGGCTTGCGGGTTCCTGTGGTCAGACGTGTCCGAGGCGTTGCCGAAGCGTGTGCCGGTTTCGGTAAACTCGATTCAAGCGGCGGAGGCGCAGCAGCTGGCCGGGCGCCGGAAGACAAAGAAGCGTCGCAAGAAGAATGGGCCGAAGATCTCGCCCAAACCGCGTCTGAATCCGGAAGACAAAGACGTCATTCTAGTTGCTCCGGGCGGGCGTACGCGCATTGAGTTCATGATGGGGTCGAACGTCTTCTGCCAGACCACACAGCCCGGCGAGATGCGCATCCTCGATCGTAAGAACACCGAACTCAAGAGCATGGTCCGGCGCCGCACCGGCTACCAGAGGGAGATCATTCAGACCGCTTTTCCCGACATGCTCCCGGCAGGAAACAGGTGAGAAAGATCATCAAGAATGATCAGGCCGGGTGAACTTCCGACACCGCAGCGCTGTACTTTTACTTTGCCCAGCAGGCGATCTTGACCTTTTTGAAAACCTCTCTTAGGCTGCCTCCCTATGCTCCTCCGCGAAAGGGAAAGGTGGGGACTGTCGTGACTACCGCCAAAGGCCATGAGACGAAGCAATCGTTTTCTGTCCGTTGGTTGTGGCTGTTTCTGCTGCTGGTGCCTCTGACCGGGGCGCCGGCCGCGGCCTGCGCCTTGCGGGCGACAGCCCCGCCATCGACAGCGGCTCCGCCGAGGATGAGATGCAGTTCTCGAAAGTGTCCATTGGGGCACCGGATGTTCTGCATGCAGTATGCGAGGATAACTGGAATAGAAAAGAGTTTTTTAACTTAGCAAGAGCCGAATCAAAGAAGCAACCCGGGGACGCAAGAAGTTTGTTATTTTGTTATGATCGTCCCCCTCCCCCTTCGCAGGCACGCGCCTGCCAGCACAACGAGCAAGAACAAGGCTCCGCACGGGGAAGGTGCATTGCCGGACGGAGTCGCACAAGCTCCGTTACCTTCAGGCTTTTCGTCGTCCGCTTGACAATCGGTGACGTCGTCGTAGTCGCTCTTGCCATCGCAATCGTTGTCTTCGCCGTCTCCACATACCTCGGCCACCGGCAGCACCTGTCCTACGCACCCAGCCCATCCGGTGGGACCGCAGGTGTCCGTCCCCACCAGGCAGGATCCGACCTCCGCCGTGCCATCGGGACCTTCGTAACAAGGGCGCACATCTCCGATCGAACAGAGGCTACAGTCCGGATCGTCGTAATTCGTGGTGCCGTCGCAGTCGTTGTCGAAAGAATCGTTACACACCTCCTGCCCGTCCGGGAGTTGCTGGCCCTCGCAATCGGCCCAGGCTCCGTCCAGGCACGGCTGCGTGCCCGCCTGGCAGATGCCCTCGCCTTCGGTCCCTATCGGTCCGTCGTAGCAGCTGCGCACGTCACCGGCCGTGCAGGGGTCGCAGTCGGCAGCATCATCCGCGTCGGTCAGACCGTCGCAGTCGCTGTCGATCTCGTCGTTACAGTCCTCTGTTTGCGGTAGCACTTGATCCTGGCAACTCAAGTAGTAGCCCAGCATGCACAGCGACCTGCCTTCCCGGCAGCTGCCGACGCCCACCGTGCCCACCGGACCCTCGTAGCAGGGCGAGTTCTCTCCGTTGCTGCACGGGCCGCAGTCCAGGTCGACACCATCCCGGTGGCCGTCGCAGTCGTTGTCAAAGCCGTCCGAACAGTCCTCTTCCGGTGCCGGAAGTACCTGGCCGTCGCACGTTCCCCAGGCTCCTGCGGTGCAGGTTTGGAAGCCCCCCTGGCACAAGCCCACGTCTTCAGTCACAGGTGGGCCATCGTAGCATTCTCGCTTCTCGCCGTCCGTGCAGACGTCGCAGCCCTCGTCGGTGAGAGCGTCGCAATCATCATCCTTGTCGTTGCCGCAAGTCTCCGCCGCCTCGGGATGGATGTCCGGGTCGTGATCATCGCAGTCCGGCCCGGCGGCACATCCGTCTCCGAACGTGTCTCCGTCCTGGTCCGTGCAGCCGCAGCCCTCGTCGGTGAGAGCGTCGCAATCATCGTCCTTGTCGTTTCCGCAGATCTCCGTCGACTCGGGATGGATGTCCGGGTCGTGATCGTCGCAGTCCGGCCCGGCCGTGCAGTTCGATCCGAACGTGTCCCCGTCCTGATCAACGCAGGTAGGCGTGTCCGTGCCGTACTCGCTCGCGTTGAATGTCTCCCAGTCCACTCCCAGGTACCACGACAGGTAGCTAGCCACGTCCAGTTGGGCGAAGTACCTCGTCTCCATGGGTTCCAGACCGTCTAAGGCGAAGACCTTGACGAAGAGCCAGCCGCCATCTCCCACTTCCGGGAAGTAGTCCTGAGCCACCGTCGTGTGCCCCCCGCTGTTGCGGGTCAGGTAGTCGGCGGCGGTGAGCTCCGCGATCGTCCCGCCCTGGTCGCTGTCGATGGGAAAGTCTGTATACTGGTAGCCGCTGTAGTCCCCGGTTGGAGGTTGTCCGAAACGCGACACCGTTGCGGTCTCCGCGTTCTTGTAGAGGTACAACATGATCTGGAGCCGGTTCATACCCGGCGGCACGAACACCTTGAACCGGAAGACGAGGCGGTCGTGCACCGACACTACCATGGTCTTGACTTCGACGTCGCACGGGCCCACCTCGTTGCCGCAGAGAACCTTCGGATCAGTGAGATCCCACGTGCCCTGGAAGCCCGATCGGTACTCAGTGTAGTAGGCGCCGTCCTCCCCGCGGAAAAAGATCCCCTGGGTTTCCCGGTGCAGCGAGTAGTAGTCGCCGGGGGAATCGGCGTGGGCTTCCTGACCCGCGGCTGTAACCAGCCAGGCCAGGACCAGAGTCAACAACCATCCAACATTCCATCGTTCATCTAGTCTCATCGTTCATTTCCTCACTTGTTACGAATCTAACATCTCATCTTGGTTTCTGGTTCATAATAGCACATGCGTTTCTTCTTAAACTTGATTTCGATTATGGATGCCAGTTCTATACTGATTGCTCAGAAGTCGATCTCCAGCTTCTCTATCAGCGTACTCAGCTCGACCCTGAGTTCGGCGGCCTTGTCCCGCAGCGTGACCAATTGATCGGTCAGGCGGCTCAGCTTGCGGTCCGCCGCCATCAGGCGCTGTTGCTGCCCTTGCTTCAGCTTGAGGTTCCTGGATCTCTTGAGCAGCTTCAGGTTGGAGCGGATCTCCGCGGCGCGCTGCTGGAGATCGGATCGTTTGAGCTCCAGGGTTTGTATCCGGCTGCGGGTATCGCTAAGCTGCCGAACTTTTTTCACCAGCGGCTCGAGTTGCACAACGATCTCGCGCTTGGCGTCCTTGGCCGAGATGTAGACAATCAGGGCTTGCTGGGCGGCATTGTCGAAGATCTGGTAGCTGCTGGTTGAGGGATACTTCTCCTTGATCTCCAACATGGTCTTCTTGCCCGGCTCGACCTGCATCGAGAAGTAGCGCAGGTCGGCAGTTTCAGATTCCGCCTCGCCTCCCTGCACCTCTGTCTTCCAGCCGGAGCGCTTGGGGATGCTCACCATCAAGGGCAGCGCCTCGCCGTCTTCCTTGGATGCCATAACCTCGAAGACGTGGCGCTGGATGGAGAAAGACTTGGTCTGAATGACACCGCGGTAGATCTTGATAAGCCCAATCGTTTCTTGAGAACTCGACAGGTTGTGGGTGACGTTGACGGCGGTGTCCAGTGCGTAGGCGATGTAGGAGTCCTGGCCCTTCTCGATGCGGTTGATCAGCCCCTCGCCGACGAACTGACCTTTACGCACTATCGAGATCGGGCCCGGCTCGAGCACGCTGCCGGCCTGGTTACGGATGTGCACTGCCCTGAAAGGATGATTGCGCGCGGCCGCGATACCCGACTCCGGATTGTAGCTGTAGATGGCCCGGCCCGGAACCTTGGTGTTGATCAGCGCGATCATGGTGCTCGATCGGTCCGGCACCGTCATCGGTTCCGACAGGTCGAAACGGTAGAGCGAACCGATCTTCTGGGTGACGGACTGAACCCGCATGGAATCGTAGAGGGCACCGACGGTTGCCTCCGGCTCGGGCTCTTGTTCGACATCGCCGTCGCCAAGGTAGGCCATGTCTTTACTCAAGCTCTTGGCCGGAGCGGCCCTGCGGGAGCGGCCGGCCATCAAAGACGCGGGCGCCTCTGATCTTTTTTTCTTTTCCCTCTCGGCGCCTGCCCAGCCGGTTCTGGTCGTGACGGTTTGGGTGGATGCGGCCACCGGGGGAGGTATTCCCAGGCTGCGATAGGGCGTCAGATCCGGTCTCTGGACGAAGCGTGGGGTGTACAGGTTGTAGCGGAAGGAAACCGGGCTTCCGGTGGTCAGAGTCAGCTTGACGTCGTTCCAGTCGGCGCCGGAGACGTTGTCGACAATGGCCCAGCCCTGCAGCAACGGGTTCTTGTCCTCCCCGAGAACCAACCGGTAAGTGGATTTCCAGGTGGGCATTTCGGTCAGGTAAGAGATCATCAGGTTGTGCTTTTTTTGGGCGCCCTTGTTGAGGAATATCTTCATATCCACCGAGCGCCAGGCTTCCTTGCCCAGCGAAATGTCCAGCCCCTTGATGAGTCCCTTGGCAAGAGTCGTGTCGAGTATACGTAGCGCCTCGACGTCTTCGAGCTTTACTAAGTGAATGGTGCCCGACTCGTCCATCACCGATATGCGCTGCTGGTTGTCTTTTCCCCCCGGATCGATTCCAACCAGCCGGCCCTCGACCGCTCCGTCCTCCGTATCGAGAAAGACCGGGGCTCCTCGCAGCGCCCTGAGGATATCACCCAGCGAGCCCTGGCCCAGCGCCTGCCGAGGCAGTTCCGCTAGCGCCTTGTCGCTGCTCACGTCCACCGGCAGTGCCATCGAGTTGGCCCGACCTCCGGAGAAGTCGACCACCGTGATGGACTTGAGGATGTCCTGGATCTGCGAGGGTCGCACCTTCAATGTCAGCTCGTCGCCGGTGAACTCTCCCCGGCGCTCGAAATAGGCGACCCCGTTTTGAAACAAGACCACCCGACGTACCGGCAATGCCTGTTGAGTGAGCTTACCGGCGACGCCGGGCGAGCGAGCCGCCATCCGGGGGGCTGCGCAATGGGTAGCAAGCGCACTCGCCAGAGCAAGCAACCAAAATTGCAAAAACGTGTTTTTGGACCCGATTCTCTTCATGGTTTTTCCCCTTTTTTTGTCCATCCAAGTTATCGCACACTGAACCCGGGGACGGAGATACTTTCTTCAGTCCCCGATCTCGACCCCTGCATACCCGGACGTATCCTGGAAGACGACCTTCCATGTGTCGCCCGCGGATTCGCGGCGCTCGAGCAAGACATCGACTGTGCCGAAAAGCGATTCCCAGGCGCGGGCCTGGGTGCCTTCCCTGGTGGGAGCCAGCAGGTGGAACATGCCGGCCGGATCGCAGTGCGCCGTAATCGTGATGCGCTCTGTCTCGCGCTCTCCAACCATGTGCCAGGCGCCCTTCTCGGCCTCCGAAGTCACCGTGTCCAGGTCCTGGCTGCGGAAGGTCACCATCTCGCCTTCGAAAAACAGGCCGATCATGAAGGCCTCGATCTCCGAGCCTCCCATGTCGACTGTGCCGCCCGCGGCCGCCAGGGCGACACTGGTATCCGAAAAAGCGTTGGCCTGCATCCAGATCCAGCTTTGCGGGAACACGATTCCCCAGTTGTGATCGCAGTAGCCCTTCTGGTTCTCGAAGCGAACCCGTTCGCCGTCGAACTCCACCCAGCCGCTGGCCGAGGCCGTGATGGTACCCACCGTCCAGTAGGTCTCGAGCCCCTCGGTACCGGTCAGCCATCCCATCGTCTCCGGCCAAGCCACTCCGCCCGTAAGATAGATGTCCCAGGCACAGCGGTGGATATTGTCGTCGACCTCTCCTGCAAAACGCAGCGCGGTCGCCCGCGCCCCGTCGCCCACCCGAGCGTCGCGGTACTGCCGGGCGGCGCTGAAAGCTTCTACCGGGTACGATCGGAACACCGTCTCGAGAGTGGAAGCCCTCCCGCAGTACAGGAAGGCTTGCGGCAAAAAGGCGGTCTGCGGGGCCGGGTTGACCGCCGTGTAGATGAAGAAGAAAGCCTCGTCGTCTGCGGGCAGGCTAACCTTGTAGTACCAGCCCTCGTAGAAGGGATCGGCCGCGCCGTCGAAGTGGAAGCCGTCCTCGGGGTTCTCGGGGAAATTCACCGGCCACGGCCGGTCTTCGCCGCCGCCGGCCTCCGCGCACCCGGCAATCAGGACAGCCACCAGAAATCCAACTATGTATGTCGGCTGCATTTAAGCACTATCGCGCGAAATGAAGAATGGTTTCAACTATTCAATTTTTCGTCTCCGTCCCCCTTGGTTCTGGTCGATTCGCGCTTGTGATAACAGGACAAAATGCGCTATATTCGGCATGTTCATTTTCAGGCAACCTGTCACGAGGTTAAGATGACAAGCGCGAGATTCATCGTTGCAGCCTTGGTGTTTGCCGGCCTGCTCGTCATTGGGGGATGCTCGTCAGGTTCGGGCAAGAGCGACGGCGGACTGGAGTTACCGAACGAGCTGCCCTTCACGCTCACCCGCACCGACGTCGGCCAGCCTTTGACTACGACCGAGGTTGCCGGCTTCACCAAGAAGATTACCGGCTTCTGGAAAGATGTCGATTACTTCGGTTGGGTCTACTGGCACAGTCACGGCCTGGACGCCTCTTATGATGCGAACATGCCGGACTATAAACTCTGGTGGCAGGACACCCGGGCGGTCAAGGCCGGCGATACTATCACCTTCGTCCACTACGGCGGCGCCGACAACCTCGAGATTCGCACTTCCAAGGTGCTGGCACAGGCAATTTCGGGCTACCTGGCCTCGGGCGATCCCCTGCTGGGCAAGCTTACCGAACAATATTGCAAGGGCATAGTGGCCCTCTTCCAGGGCATGGAGTGGGGCGAGAACGATCCCGACCCCTACATTACCGCCCGGGCCGTCTTCACCCACAACCACTCCTACACCGATGATTCGGGCCGCAAGGTGGCCGTGGACTACGATCCCGTCAAGCAGGAAAAGTACGACTGGAACGCCCATACCGTCCCCAACAACGACAACCCCTACTTCGGCGAGATCTGGGTGCGCAACATGCGCTCAAAAGACGACCTGCCGCACCTGTTCAGGATGACGCCTCTGTTGCTGCGCGTGGTTCGCGACAGTCAAGACGAGTCGGTCCGCAGCGCGGCTCAAAAGGCCTACTCTTACATGCAAGGCTTCGCTAAAGACATCGTCGATCACGGCTACCTGATCCGCACCAAGGAAGACGGTGTGGCCTACGTCCCGATGGAAGAAGAACACCCCGACATGGTCAAGGACCTGGCCTCGTTCGTCGACTATGACTGGCTGATCCCCAATGCCGAGTGCGATCCCAAGTTGGCCTCTGCGCTTTTGGCCTACGGCGAGCCCCACGACAACGACTGCGGCAACGGCATTAGTCTGCAATACGAGACGGCGGCTACCGGTTCCCATTACTTCAACTACGATATCGTGCGCTACTTTCATATGGCGGCCATCGTCAATGCGCTGCTCGTCAGACAGAACCGCATTGCCAAGGATCTACTGAAGGGTCTGATCGAACGCTGCGACATCATGACCGCCGACCAGAGCGAGCGCATCGATCACGCCGAGTGGGATGCTGACATGGCCTCTTTCCTGCTGGCCGCCGCGGCCTCCGGCCTGCCTCTTACCTCGGCCGAGGCGCGCATCATTCAGGATCGCTATTCGTTATCGGTCGATCACTACCAGGATTGGGCCTACTGGGATCTCTACGACTCGTCCGTTCCCGACGGAGAGTATAATTACCAGCCCAACCGCGACGCCGCGGACACGAAACACGTTCGCCCAGAAGAGATGGCCTACCTGCTGCAATACTGCTACTCACCCTGGCGCAACCCGGCCGGGGTGGAAATCGCCAATTGCGAGGTCGTCCTCGATCCAACCCGCTGGGGCGAATAGACATGAAAACCAACTTGGCAATATTGTTATTTTCGTTGACTCCTGTATTTGCGACAACTGCCAGCCTTCCCGCTCTGGCGGCATCACCTGCCGGGACGGTTACCAGGCAGCGCGCGAATGCAGCCATCTTTCCCGCCTTTTCGAAAACCAGTCCCGGCCAGAACCTGGCCTTGGCTATCGCCGATCGGGCGGGGAGCGAACTTTTGGCGACCGGAAATTTCAACTGTTTCCACCTCAAGCAGATCTTCAGCATGGCCCGCAGTCATCACCTGACCTCCGAAGACCTGGCCAGCAAAGACCGAGCCGAGAGTGCCGCACGGGTTCTGGGCGCCGAATGCGGCGCCTTCGGCACCATTGAGCGCGGCGAGTCCGGAGGTTGGCAGCTCGAGTTCAGTGTCTTTGATCTGCATGCCAAGAAAAGCACGCACGCTTCGCTGGCGCTGCCCGATGACGCGGCCAAGGCCGTGCGTCAGGGCGGCCGGGCCATCGCGGGCGCGATCGCCTCGCTATACGAAGATACACTAGCCGAAAATGTGCCGTTGCATCCCGAGACTGTTTCGGCGGAGGCCATGGATGCATACCTTGAATGCTACCGGGTAATAATCAACCAGCCCCTGGGACTCAGGAAATCCCACGTCATTAGTCACGGTCTTCTGGTTCAGGCCCGGCGCGACTGCCTGATGGCCGTCAAGGCCGATCCAGACTTCGGCGCTGCCTGGGCCGCCCTTAGCCTGGTCTACTCTTTATCGTTTAACAAGGATGACGCGGCCAGGGCATTGAAACACGCCGAAGCGTCCAAGGGTTACCTGGCCTACGAGCCTATCGCCGACTACTGGTGGAAAACCAGGTTCAAGGGAAGCCCCGCAGGCGCCGCGGTTCTCGCAAAAGCCGTCGCCGATTTCCCCGGAGCGCTTCTGTTTCTCGTCTACCATGGCGAGCACCTGAACATCACCCGCGACTACGACAAGGCCCTGGCTAGCTGGGATCGCTATCTAAAGATGGTCCCGACAAGTTCCTACGCAATGGCCCAGAAGGGATACTCGCTTGCCCGCCTGGCGCGCATGAACGAATCGATCACGCTCACAACGCAGGCCTGCCGGCTCGATCCCGACGACATGGAATTGAAGCTCGAACTGGCAAGCCGCCTGGTCGACGCCGGCCAGTTGAAGGGAGCCGAGTCGATCCTCCAGCCTCTCTCCCGGGACAAACAAGTGTTCGGCGAAGTACTGCTCAGGTTGGGCTATGTCTACCTGCTCCAGGGGCGTAATGACGAGGCGGAACGCTTACTGGAAAATGCTCTGAAGATTTCCACCGGGCCCAACGAGTGGCGCACCCGCGGTCGCACGCGTTACGACCTGGCCATAGTCATGGCCCGCAAGGGGCGCCTGGACGAGGCCGAGAAACACTTGCTCGACGCCGAATGGGAAGGGTTCATGTTCAAGGAAGTATTGAAGAACAACGTCGATCTTCAGGCCCTGGCCGACCGTCCGAAGCTTTCGCATCTGTTCACGCAAGAGGCGCCGCTGCACCGCAAGCTCAGGCTCAGCACAACGCCCTTTCCGGTCGATTACTCGGGCCAGATAGTTCCCGACAAGAAACGCACGCCGCCTTCAATGACCGGCGTCAGCTTCTGAGATTGCCTTCGTTTCATGTCAACCTCTCCCCATCGGCGATCCCGAAACGGCGCTCTGATCCTGTTGGCGCTTCTGCTGCTGGCTGCATCGGTGGTTTGGCTGCTGCGGCAGAAACAGGAGGCGCCATCGTCTGATGTGAAGCCGGCGCCGGTCGTCGAGCGTCCCGGCGCTCCGGGTGGGGATGTCCAGGCTCCAGCGAAAGAACGGCCCGAGACCCAGCGCCCCCTGCCGCTCCACCTGACGCCGGTGACCTTGGAGGTGAAGAAATCCTCGACGGGCGCATCGTTCTCCGGCCGGGTGCTCTCGTGGAGCAGCGGCCTGGGAGTGGCCGGGGCCGAGATGACCTTCGCCCGACTGCAGGCCGGCTACACCACCACGACCAACGCCAATGGCGAGTTTCAGATCGACGTCAACGATAGCGGAAGATACACCTTGGCCGCGGTGACCGCCGAGGGTTATCTTCCTTACGCTCCCGCCTGGGGACACAGCCCGGTGACCTTGACCGCTTCGCCGGGCATGCACATCGGGGGAATCGTCATTTACCTGCTGCCGGCGGTTGACTACCTGGGCAAGGTGATCGACCCCGGCGGCGCGCCGGTCGCGGGAGCCCAGGTGAAGCTGTTCATCCGGGCCGACCGCCAACCGACCCTGTTCCCGCTGCCCGACCAGTTCTCCAGCGACGCCCGCGGCGAGTTCCATTTCCACGCGCCGGACGACACCCTGGTCGAGGCCCGCCATCCCGACTTCGGCCCGGCCCGCGGTCGGGTCGATCGCGCGGTCCAGCTCACCCATGAGATGGTCTTGAAGCTCGAACCGAAGCCGGCGACCAGCACCGGCAACCTGGCCATCGCCGGGCGGGTGCTGGATCCCGAGCGGGCCCCGCTGCCCGACGCCCGGGTTGTGGCCCGGGTCGCCTCCGCCGGTCCGTTCGATCCGCAGGGAGGCTGGTGGGCGGCGGTCAGCGACACCGACGGCCGATTCAAGATCGACGGGCTCGACGACACCCGCTACCGGCTGACGGCCTCGTATCCCGGGATGATTCCCGCCGTTGCCGACGCGTCGCCGGGCGCGTCCGGCGAGCTGGTCTTGCAGCTCGAACTCGGCGGCGGGCGGATCGTCGGCGAGGTCAAGACCCGGGCCGACGGGCGGCCGGTGCCCGGGTTCGTCGTGGTGGTGTCCGAGCGAACCGGCCCGATGAGCGAGAACCAGATCACCAGCCAGTCGGTGTTCGACCCGGCCGGGCGCTACCAGGTGGGCTCGCTGAAGGCCGGCGATTACCTGGTGCGAGTGCTGGCCCACGGCCTGGCCGCTTCGGAACCGGTCCGGGTATCGGTGCAACCGCCGGACGACGCCCGCGCCGACTTCCTGCTGGTTGGCGGCGGAAAGCTGACCGGCCTGGTGAGCGACTCCGACACCCGCGAACCGATCGAGGGAGCGCGGGTGACCGTCGAGGGCCGGGCGGGCGGCGACGCCCTGCCGGTGCCGGTGGTGGCCAGCACTACCACCGACGCCCGCGGCGCGTTCGTGCTGGGCGGCATCGCCCCGGGACTGCGCTCGGTCTACGTCATGGCCTATCGTTACAACGGCCGGATCGTCTCGGGCCTGGATGTCAAAGACGGCGCGTCGATCGGCCCGCTAACGGTCGCCCTGACCAAGCTGAAGGAAGGCGAGGAGCCGAAGCTCGAGCTGACCGGCATCGGCGCCGCCCTGACTCCCAAGGGGGACTACTTGCTGATCGGCCGGATTCTGCCCGGCGGCGGCGCCATCGAAGCCGGGCTGGCCCCCGGAGACGCCATTTTAGCGGTCGACGGGGTGCCGGTCGCCGAGCTGGGCTTCGACGGGGCGATCCAGAGGATCCGCGGTCCGGAGGGCACGACGGTCGTGCTCAACGTGCGCAAGGCCGGCGGAGAAGAGATCCGGCTCGAGGTCTTCCGCCGCAAGATCCGCGGATAGGAACGCCGCGGGAAATTGGTATAACGAAGGAGCGAACCATGTTCTCACCGGACGAGGAACAAAAGATCATTCTCGAAAGCGTGCGTCGCATCGCCGCCCGCGAGCTGGAGCCGCGCGCGGCCGAGCTGGACGAGCAGGCCGCCTTCCCGAAGGCGGCGCTGGAGATCTTCGCCGACAACGGCCTGCTGAACCCGCTGCTGCCCGAGAGCTACGGCGGAGTCGAGTCGTCGATGCTGACCACGGTGATGATCATCGAGGAAATCGCCAGGGTGTGCGCCTCGTCCGCTCTGCTGATCATCGCCCAGACCGACGGCATGCTGCCGATTTTGCACGGCGGCCCGGATGACTTGCGGCAGAAGTTCTTGACTCAGCTCGGCGGCGACTCGCGCAAGCTGACCGCGCTCGCGGCCACCGAGCCCGGCGCCGGGTCGGACCTGCTCTCGATGAAAACCAGGGCCGTGCGCGACGGCGACGACTACGTCATCAACGGGCAGAAGTGCTTCATCACCAACGGCTCGCTGGCGGACCTGATAGTAGTCTACGCCTACACCTCGCCCGAAAAGCAGTCCCGCGGCATGAGCGCCTTCGTGGTCGAGAAGGGCACGCTGGGGCTTTCCTACGGCAAGAACGAGCGCAAGATGGGCATGCGCGGCTCGGTCAATTCGGAGCTGCTCTTCGAGGACATGCGCGTGCCTGCCGCCAACCTGATAGGCGAAGAAGGCTCGGGCTTTGCCAACCTGTTGCAGACCCTGTCGATCAACCGGATGTTTTGCGCCGCCCAGGCGGTGGGAATCGCCCGCGGCGCTCTCGATCACGCGATAACCTTCGCCCGCCAGCGGGTGCAGTTTGGAAAACCGATAGCCTTTCTCGCGCCGATCCAGTTCATGATCGCCGACATGGCCACGGCGGTCGAAGCCGCGCGCCTGCTCACATACCAGGCGGCAGTGGAGTTCGATCGCGGCGACAAGAAGGCCGGAGCGCTGCACGGCGGAATGGCCAAGGTGCTGGCCAGCGACACGGCCATGCAGGTGACCACCGACGCCGTGCAAGTAATGGGCGGATACGGCTACATGAAAGACTACCCGGTAGAACGAATGATGCGAGACGCCAAGCTGACCCAGATCTACACCGGCACCAACCAGATTGCCCGCATGGTAACAGGCAGAGCCCTGCTCAAAGACAGTTGAGGGACGCGAGGCTCCCGGCCTGCCCGTAACAATAGAATGAACTTTTTCCGTATACTCTGAAAAAGAAATCGCAACCCATCACCGAAGGAGCCCGAATGAAAACCTCCAAGTTGTTGTTCCTGGCAGCTATGTTGACCTTTCTCCTTTCTCCGCGAGATTCGTGGTCCGGGGGCAAGTGCTATTCTGATTCGGACTGTGCCGGCGGCAAGTGTCGCAGTAACCAATGCACCACCGCCGGTGGCAAGTGCTCCTCGGATTCAGATTGCCCTGGGGGCAAGTGTCGCAACAACGTTTGCACCACCGCCGGGGGCAAGTGCTACTCGGATTCGGAGTGCGGCGGTGGAAAGTGCCGCAACAACGTTTGTACCACCGCCGGGGGCAAGTGCTATTCGGATTCGGATTGTCCAGGGGGCAAGTGCCGTAACAACGTATGCACCACCGCCGGGGGCAAGTGCTATTCGGATTCAGAGTGCGGCGGCGGAAAGTGCCGCAACAACAAGTGCACCACAGCCGGCGGTAAGTGCTACGCCGACTCGGAATGCCCTGGGGGTAAATGCCGCAACAACCAGTGCACAATCAGCAAGTAAGAAAAGCAGGGAAGAAAAGCAGAGAAAAGCAGGGAGAAAAGCAGAGAAAAGCAGGGACGGCATAATAGGAAAAGCGGCGTCCTTCCTGATAGGTTGTTGGTGCCAAAACCCAAACCTAAAAGGAGGAGCCGCTAATGAAGTACAGGTACCATATTGGAATGGATGCGCATAGCAGAAACAGCACATTCG
>DATKYQ010000017.1:0-63839 GCA_035528415.1 Myxococcota bacterium
GACAAAAATGAGTGTCTCTACCGAAGCCCTGGTGCAAACGCTCCGCTCAAGCAGCAGGGAATCAAACTCCTGGAGAGACGCCCTGCCTGCGGGATCCTTCCTAACCGTACCGAGGAGGTGCAGTGTGAAGCGTAACCCTTCCGCCAAGGACTCCTGATCGCTGTGCGTTTGACCTGGATACTCGAATCACTCAGCCAACCACGCACCTTTGCCGAAAAGATAGAGTCGTTGTCGATGATCATGTAGTGCGGATCATTCTCACCGTTGAACACGTTCCTGAGCTGTTGGACTACCCACTTCTCGGTGGGATGCGTTGTCACATTCGCATGCAGAATCCGACGACGGCCGTGGCTCATGATGACTAGAATGTATATATTCACGAAGGTCGCCGACGGGACTGTCAGGAAATCCATGGCGGCAATGACATCAATGTGATTTCGCAGAAACGCTTTCCACCGCTCGATCCCATCTGGTCCGGCGATTCGTCTTGGCATGTATCGCGAGATCGTCCGCTCGTCGACCTCGAATCCGAGCTTGAGTAACTCTCCGTGAATCCGCGGAGCGCCCCAGCGATTCTCCCCGGCCATCTTGCGGATCAGGTCCCGGATCTCCTTGCTGATCCTCGGACGCCCTACTCTGCTACTACGCGATTTGTATTTCCAGAACAACCGATAGCCTTGGCGATGCCACCCGACCACAGTCTCGGGCCTGACAAGGATCAGGTGTCGTTTCCAGTCTTTCGAGATCAAGCGTGCCAACACCCAGAATGCCCGATCCGTGGTGGTCAACCGAGATTTCGGCCGTTTCTCGTTGAACACAGCGAGTTGCTGGCGCAACGCCAGATTCTCGATCACCAACTCCGAACGGGACTGAAGGGACGAACACAGGGTCTGGAGACCGAGGGAGAGCCATTTCTTGACCGAGTTCATCATGGTGTGATTCTCGGCGGCAACCGGAGCCCCGTCAAGGCCCGAGTGCATGCCGAGGGCGTTGGTAACTCGCTAACAGGCTGAGATCATTCGCGGATGGAATATTGTCGAGGGACAGCCGTCATGGCCATGATTCCTTATTTATTGACTTAGGCCTATTTACTAGTATAGTAAATAACATGGCTAGAGCAAATAAAAGCCAATTACAATCTATTTTACTGGAACTTGGGAAGTTGCCTGGATTGCAATTTTCTCTCTCAGCTCGGCCCAATTCACAGAATCAACGGGTGATCCAAGTTACCTCGATTGGCGATGATGATTTCTCTGTAAGCTTGGCCATTCTGAAGGCGCAAGATGGGTGGCCAAAAGAGGTGCAACAAGTGCTTGCAACCATCCCTGACCCGTGGCCTCGCCATCTGGTCGTGACGGCACGTTCATTCTCGCCTGGTGCTTTAGAGCAGTTACGAAAGCGCGATGCCAATTGGATCGATGAAGCGGGCAATATACGATTACATGCACCGCCCGGTCTGATAGTGCTGAAAGAAGCAAAGAGAGAGGCGGGAAAGCGGTTATCGGTATTTTCATGGTCCGCCTCGAGTATTCTCTTGGCAGAGTTTCTGCTTTCTCGCACACAACAGAAGATCAAACTTCAGGATGTCGCCGCCAAGGCTGGCTGGTCGGTTCCTCAGGTATCGAACGTGTTCCGCGCCTTCGACAATTCGGGGTGGATCACGCGGCACGGCCCTCTCCGCGGCAGCGGGGTATGGTGGGAATTGACGAATCCGGGGTCGCTCCTCGATGCCTGGTCCGCGCACCTGTTCGGGAACAGACCGGAACGGATACTGGGCCACAGATTGATGCGGGATCCGATACGTTTCTTGTCCGATGAACTTGCGCCCGTGCTGAACAGGTTCGGCGAATGGGCGGTTACCGGCTGGGCCGGGCTGGAGTTGATCGCCCCATACACCAACATTGTGCCTTCTGTGCAGGTATACTTGCCGACAGATCTTTTCCACCGAAGTTCGGCGGAGGTATTCAAAGAGCTGAAAATCAGCGAAGTTGAAGACGGCGGCAACATTGAATTATGGGAGATGGATGCGCCCCTGATCGTCACGGACCGCGTAGACTCTAAAGTGCCGGTGATCGGCCTGCCACGCCTATATTCCGACCTCCTCTCAATCGGCGGGCGTGCAAAGGATGGAGCAGAGCACCTTCGGGAGACTCGAATTGGATACTGAACGAAATCGCGCCGCGAGAAGAAGGTCCGAAGACGCGCTAGTGGCATTGCTTCATGAACTGGGCGATTTTGATCCCCCGCTGATAGTTCTTGGCGGCCTGGTGCCGGACATGCTTACCCGCGATCAGGACACACCTGTACCCAAGCACCTCGGCACAACCGACGTGGACGTACTGATTGACTTTCAAACAGCGGCAGACGCCGACCTGAGTCCAATCGAGAATGCCCTGGTCCGACTTGGGTTCGCCCCGCAGGCCGGATCGGACGGGTGGCGCTGGGTTGGCAAGATCGGAGGCACTCCGATCAAGTTGGAATTCCTTTGTGAACTGGACAACCAACCTGCCAATATTGTGATCCGGCCGGCCGGATGCAAGCAACTCGGGGCGGCTAATCTCCGGGGGACGGGATATGTGAGGGAAGACTGGACCACCGAAGTTATCACGGGGACAGTTGCTGATGGAAAAACAGCGACTGTAAAAGCGCGTTTCGCCGGACTTTGTGGATACCTGCTTGCCAAGGCGACCGCGGTAAGGGAACGGGGGGAGGAAAAGGACTACTACGATTTCGCATACGTGCTTATCTACAACCGCTTGGGCGGTCCGGCGAATGCCGCACAGGCGTTGCAAAAAAGCCGGTTCGGAGATCGGCTCGAGTCGGTTAGATTGGCGACCGTCTGGGGAGAGATAGCTGACCGTTACGGCGCACCGGATAGATTTGGACCGGCGGGGTACGCTGCGCAGTCACTTCAGGTTGATCCAGCCTCAAATGATTCTCTAAAACGCCGTGATGCTGTTGCCGCTGTAAGAGAATTCCTGGAAGGTATCGGGGTATCCTGCTGAATTGCTCAAACCCTACTGCCTCTCCTCCAATTTCGTCACCACAAAAGTATCTGAAAACGCTACCGATTCGCTGCATTTGGTGACGAAATTACCCATCTAACATGCCGTAAACAATAGAGATATTATGGATTTTAAGTCCCTTGTGTCTACCAGTTCCACCATCCCGGCGTTTCTCTGGCACTGAGTTTATACACTTTTTTTCCTGAATTTCCAAGCAAACCGGCGCTGAGACAGGCGCGGGAGGAAAGGACGCGCTCGACGCCGATGCCGGTGGTGATCCCGGCGCGGACCTGGCTCCGATCCGGGCGCCGACGAGGTTTTCGACGCGGGAGGAGACCCGGGGGCCGGCACGATCGGATGCAGCCTGGCTGCGTTCGGCGGTAAACTTTACGCCATCAACTACAACAACTCGCAAAATATTCATGGCTTGATCCTGCGCCAGGACGGCACTTCGTGGACAACGGTGTACGACTCCGGCTCCAATCCGCGCGCAGGTCGGTCGAGCAGGGTGAGGACTCGATGAAAAAGCTGGGCTTGGAAGAGCGGGACCTTATAATTTAATGTTCTTAATGTACCAACGTCCCTCTTGTCTCCTCTTGTCTCAAGAAGGCCGGCCCGGTAGTGATTTGAACCATAATAGTTTGTACACAAACTATTTGCATTATCGCTATGATTCCGATATACTGGCAGCGATTGGGTCGCAACATGCGCCCGAATATATTACATGGGGGCCCGCATGGCCGACAAGAGCAGCTACGAGGATTCGATCTTGCGCTCGCTCAGAAAGATCACCCGAGCCATCGATTTGCACAGCCGCCGGCTGGCCAGCCAGTTCGGGCTGACCGGACCCCAGCTCGTCTGCCTGCGAGTGCTCGAGAACCAGGGCCCGCTGACCCCCGGCAAGCTGGCCCGGGAAGTGGCCTTGAGCCAGGGCACCATCACCGGCATTGTCGACCGGCTGCTCAACCGCCAGCTTGTCACCCGCGAGCGCAGCCAGGCCGATCGCCGCTCGGTCAGCGTTGCCATCACCCGCAAGGGGCTCGAGATGATCGAGACGGCCCCGTCGCCGTTGCAGGAGAGCTTCGCCTTGAGGCTCAGAAAGCTGCCGCAGGAGAACCAGCTCGTGATTCACACCATCCTCAACCAGATCGTGCGGATGATGGACGCCGAGAAGCTGGACGCCGCGCCGATGCTGTCCTCGGGCGACCCCTCGGTACCGGCCAGCTCGGTCGAGGAGTTCCTCGAGCAGAACGGCTCCGAGCTCGTGCCTCTCAGGCTGGCCGAGAATCAGGGCGACCAGCCGGCCGCGGACGAGCTTCCCGCCGCTGGCGCGGGCGGGGCGAAAGAAGGGAAAAACGGATGAACGCGATCGGGCAGCTTGCATTGGCCGGCATGCTGCTGGCCGTCGCGCCGCACGCCGTGCGGGCGAACCCGGAGACCTGCGAGCAGGAGTCTTTCTCCGAGGCGCAGCCCTCGTCGGCCTGCCCGCGGCTTTTCGGAGACCGGCAGCGGCGCGAGCAGAACCGCAAGCTGCGCGAGGGACGCTCGCTTTCGGTTCGCCGCGGCAAGTACTGCAACGTGGTGCTGCACTCGACCGACTGGCGGAAGCCGCGGCCGGTCGACTACAACGGGCTGGTCGTATTGCGGACGCGGATCGACGAGGAGTCAGGGCCGCAGGCGCTGGTGAGCGTGTCCGACGAAATCGAGGAGCTGGGGTGCAAGCCCGGGCTGTACATCATCGAGGTCGACGACTCGGTGGGGGATGATGCCCATGTCTTGGCGATAGTCGGGCAGGTGGTGCTGATCGAGGACGACGGCAAGCTGAGATACATCGAGCCCGACGGCGTCGGCAGACCCGTCTGGCGGATGATCTGGAAGTCTCCCTGGTCGATTCCCAGGCTGCCCGACTCGAGCAGGCGGGTGAGTAGCCCCCACGGCAGGCGGAGCAAGGGCCACAGCAGGTTCCGGCGCGGGAGAAGGCGATGAGAACCGTTCTGCGTGCGGGGATGGTGTTTCTTTTCATGCTCGGCGCGGCCCGGGCGGGCGGGGTCCCGGGCGACGAGCAGCCACAGGGCTACTTCCCTGGCTTCGCCCGCCAACCGCTGGGCGCGGGTGCCGTCTCGGAGATCGAGCGCGGCAAGCCGATCATCTGGGTGGTAATCGACGCGCTTAGGCCCAATCACCTCGGTTGCTACGGTTACCATCGCCCGACCAGCCCCGCCCTCGACCGCTTCGCCGACCAGGGGCTTGTGTTCACCCGCTTTTTCGCCAACTCGTCATGGACGCGCACGGCCACAACTTCAATGCTGACCGGGCTTCTGCCCAGCAACCACGGCGTACAGTGCGAATGGCACAAGTTGCAGGCCGGGGTAGGCACGCTGGCCGAGCGGCTCGAGCAGGCCGGCTACGCCACTTTGGCGGTTGTGGGAAACGGCAATGCCTCCTCCGCTTTCGGGCTCGACCGGGGCTTCGACGTCTTCGAAGACACCACCACCAACTGGAAAGGGCTGCCGGTGGCCAGGCAGGTGTTCGAGCTGGGGTTGAAGCACCTCAAGCGCCACAAGGGAGAGGACAAAGTCTTCCTGTTCCTGTTCGTGGTCGATCCCCACGATCCCTACCGGCCCGCGCCGCCCTACGACACCATGTTCCGGCCGAACTACCACGGCAAGGTGATAGACAGCCCCAGCTGGGAATACAACAACGACTACCCCGCGCCGGTGCGGCGGAAGATCGTCGCCCTGTACGACGGCGAGATCCGTTACACCGACCGGCAGTTCGAAAACTTCTTCGCCGGCCTGCGCAAGCTCGGATTCTACGACCGCTCGACGATCCTGATCACCGCCGACCACGGCGAGTCGCTCGGCGAGCACGGCGTCTACAAGCACGCCTACCACCACTACGAGACTCACATCCACATCCCGCTGCTGATCCGCGCCCCCTGGCTGAAGGACATGGGAAAGTACACTTCGCTGTTCGCCCAGCAGGTGGATCTGTTTCCCACCTTGTGCGACTTGGCCGGCGCCAAGATCCCCGACGGCCTCGACGGCATGTCGCTGCTGGCCGGCCTGCGCGACGGATCGAGAATGCCGGTTCCGCGCTACTCGATCTCCGAGTACGTCTGCTACGGCATCCGGCGTTACTCGATCCGTACCCGGGCCTACAAGCTTGTCTACCAGCGGCCGGCCGACCGGGCGGTATTCATGAAATATGTCAAAAACACCAAGTTCCTGCCTTCGACCTCGTTTGACAAGGAAACCTTCCTGCTCTTCGACATGCTCAGCGATCCTCACGAAGAGAAAGATTGCTGGGCCAAGCGAAAGGACACCCTGGGCCGGCGGCTGCTTAAAGTCCTCGAGCACGAGATAGACGACAAACTAATGCCCAAGAAAGTCAAGGATGTCGATCCGGCCCTGGTCGAGGAACTGCGCTCCATTGGTTACGTACAGTAGCCGGAGGGCATGGAGAAGGCCTGCCCGGCCGGCGCTTGTAATCCTGCCGCTATGGTCGCAGCGGCTGTCCGGTTTCGGCTCGCCTTTCAAGGACAGTCGTAATCTGTTATCCTTTCTTGTGGAAATGATTTCCGGAAACTCCACGCGCGGCAGCACTGTCTTCGGCTTGTCTATGTTCCTGGCGGGAGTGGTTCTTTTTCTCGGAGGCTCCGATGCGCTGGCCCAGGCGGGTAGGGCCCGCCAGCGGATGTCAAACGGGGGATTCGAGAAGGGGCTCGATGGCTGGACGGCCGGACCGGGCCACCGGATCGTCGAAGACCCCGCCCAGGCGCACGGGGGAGTGCGCTGCCTGAGCGGGGAGGTCTCCCGGCCGAAGCATGGGCGGGTGCTGCGGCGCAAGATCAAGCTGTGGAAGAACAAGCTCTACCGGCTGTCGGTCTGGGCCCGGGCGGACAACGGCAGCCGGCTGATGTTCTGGGTGATCTCCGGTGGAAAGAAGGAGGTAATCGGAAGCTGGCAGCGGGTGCAGCGCGAATGGCACCGCTACCGGGCCAACTTCACCGTTTCCGACGACGGGCCGGTCGTCGTCGGCATCGTCGCTCCGTCCTCTTCGGCGGCGCCGATTGGGCGCATGTGGATCGACGACGTTTCGCTGGTCGAGCGGCCACTGTGGCCCCATCTGAAGATCTCCGGCGAGCGTGGATTCGACGACTTCCCCGCGATGGTGAAAAGCGGCCCCGACTCCGCCTGGGTCGCCTGGATCTCATATCGCGACGGCCACGATACGCTTCAGGCGGCCCGGCTCGAGCCGGGGCGACTAACAATGAAGATAGCGCGGCGCTGGGAGATCGAAGGACAGGCCCAGATCCTGAACCCGTGCCTGATCTCGGCGGGCCCGGGGGCCTGGCTGGTCTACGCGCGGGAAGACGGGCTGAACTGGGACGTCTTCGCGGCCGAGCTGCGCCGGGACGGGCCCCGCAAGCCCCTGCGAGTCACCCGCCACCCGGGAGTCGACGTCGAGCCGGCCGCGGTCTTCTTAGGCGACCGGCTGTGGATCGCCTGGGAGAGCAACCGGGACAGCCGCCGCCAGATATACCTGACAGCCGTCCGCGCCGGCCGGCCGGGGAAGCCGCGGCGACTCTCCAGCCCCGGCAGCGACAACTATTCGCCGGCCTTGGCCGCAGCGCAAAACGGCAGGATCCAGGCGGTGTGGCACAGCTTCCGCCGGGGCAACTTCGACCTTTACGGCCGGACGCTCGACGGGGGCGGCCTCGGCCCGGAGCGGCGGCTGACCCGCGCTGCGGGGATCGACCGCGACGCCCGGCTGACCGCCCACGGAGATGAGATCTGGCTGGCCTGGGAGCATGCCAGCTACTCCGGCTACCGGGTGGGCCGTGCTTCCGCCAAAAGGGTGCTGGTCGCCCGGCTGGACGCTCTCGCCCCGGGCCGGCTGCGCTGCCCCAGGGGGCTCGGGCGCGGCCAGCAGTTCGCCGGCGCCGAGGCTCCCCGGCTGGCGCTCGACCGGCAAGGACGGCCGTGGGTCGCCGCCCGGGTTCCGCGCGATCGCAACTCGGGCTGGGACGTCATGCTTTGGCGCTACGCCGGTGATCGCTGGTTGGGGCCCTGGCTGGCTTCCATGCGCAAGGGCCGCAGCAGCAGCCCCGGCTTGGCCGTGTTCGGCCGGCGGGCGCTGATCTTATACCAGAGCGACGACACGCCCGGCCGCTGGGCGAGCGTGCCCGACAGCGAGCGGGGGGACAGCCATGTCCTCCTGGCCACTGTCCGGTCCGGCGGCGCCCCGTCCCCGGGCCCGCCAATCCTCGGCGCCTGCGAGGAGCCCAAGGACAGGTTCGAGGCCGCCGCGATCCGGGAAAGGTGGGGAGAGGAGCGAGAGGGCTGGAACGTCGAGTACGACGGCCGAAAACTGCGCCTGTTCTTCGGCGACTTGCACGAGCACTCGGACCTCTCGGTGTGCGACCGGGCCAATGACGATACGCCCGACCAGAGCTACCAGATGATGCGCGACCTCGTCCGCTGCGACTTCGGCGCGCTGACCGATCACGGAAAGTGTTTCAACGCCTACTACTGGAACTACCTGGGCAAGGTCAACCGGGCCAACACCGATCCCGGCCGCTTCTTGACCCTGCGGGCCCAAGAGTGGTCCTCCAGCTTCGAGCATCAGGAACGCGGCTACCGCTACGGCTACTACGGCCACCGCAACATCGTCATTGCCGACCCCTTCTTCCCGCACTGGTTCAACCCCGAGGACGGAACGACTCCGGCCGAGCTGTGGAACGAGCTGGTCTCGCTCAAGGCCGACTTCGTCACCATCCCGCACCAGCTGGCCGACACCGGCAACGTTCCGGTCGACTGGGGCTTCCACGACGAGGTCCACGAGCCGGTGGCCGAGATCTACCAGTACCGCGGCTCATACGAGTGCCGCGGCTGCCCGCGCCAGGCCGCCCGGACCACTCCCGCCGGCCACTTTCTCCAGGACGCCTGGGCCAGAGGCCTGGTCATCGGCGTGCTGGCCTCCCCGGATCACCACGGCGGGATGGGCAAGGCGGCGGTCTACGCTCCGCGGCTCTCGGCCGAATCAATCGTGCAGTCGTTGCGCCAAAGACGCAGCTACGGCACGACCGGCCCCAAGATCTTTCTGGACGTGCGGGTCAACGGGCACTTCATGGGCGAGTTGGGCGCTTTGCCGGACGGCAAGCCGGTGGAGATCTCCGTCAGGGCGGACTGCCCGGCGCCAATCCGGGCGGTGGAGATCTGCCGCAACAACGTCTTCATCTTCAAGGCCGAGGTCAAGGGCAAGCGCTGCCGGCTGACATACCTGGACGACGATCCCCCGGACGGGGCGGCAAGCTACTACGTGCGCCTCACCCAGCGCGACGGCGAGATGGCCTGGTCTTCCCCGGTGTTTCTGGGCCGCCGAGGGCCTGGCGGGATGAGTCACTAGACTTTCCCCGTCGGCTTCCCGTAACCCGCCTACGGGTGGGTCCCACGTGTGGGACCCACCCGGACAACGATAGTGGTATACCCAGATCAGTTCAGAAACGACCGGGATCGATGATCGGCAGCCTTACAAACAACCAGTGCCTGTGCTAACATGCCATATTGGAATTCACAGATCGTGAGCGTATCCGGAGAAAGGGCTTTTGAAATTCCTACAAGTGCCCCGTGTATCCCGGGTGGCCGAATGCGTCCAGGCCCATGTTGGGTCCGTGTCTTCGGTGATGATCACATCGCCGGCGGCAAGCCGAGACCAGCCGAGGCAGATGAGCGCCAGGGTGACAACCGAAGCGCGTTTTCCGGGGAGCAGCCGCCCCCGGCGATCGTCATCTCTCGGGCTCATTTTATTATCCACTATCGACTCGGGATCTAGTTGACGACCACCCGGGGAATCTCAGACGGAATGCTTACCAGGACTTCATAGTTGAGGAGTTGGGTCATTTCTGAAAACGACTGCACGGAAATCTTGTTATTCTTCTGCTTGCCGATAATCACCACTTCCTCTCCGCGCTTCAGGTCGGGCAGGTGGGTGACATCCACCATCAGCATGTGCATGTTGATGATTCCGACCACGCCGGCCCGCGTGCCCCGGATGAGAACATAGCCTGCGTTGGACAATCTCCGGCTGTAGCCATGGAAATAACCGACGGGAACCCCGGCCAGCTTCATGTCCTTGGTGCTGAGAAAGGCATTGCCGTAACCCACATAGCTGCCGGCGCTGACGTGTTTGATGCTCATCACCGTGCTTTTCCAGCGCATCACCCGTCGCAGCGGATCGACGAAGCGCATATTGTTCGATTGTAGTTTTTGTTGTCCCAAGACATAAGCCATGCGGGTTTCGGGGCTGGGCCAAAATCCGAATTGCATGATCCCGCAGCGAACCATGTCGTACTGGGTCTCGGGATAGCGAATGATGGCGGCGGAACAGGCTGCGTGGTACCACCGGGGTTCAAATCCACGGTCCTTTAATGACCGCGTGAGTTTTCGAAACTGTTCGATCTGTTGTTGGATGCGGTAGTAGTTGGCAATGCTCTCTGCGCCGGCGAGATGGGTGCATATGCCTTCAAGCCGGAGCAAGTCGCCCGCTTGTTTGGCTGTATCGAGCACCTGCCCAAGTTCGCTCTCGGCAAAGCCGGTTCGGTTCAAGCCGGTTTCCAGTTCCAGGTGGATTCGAGCGGGGTGCCGAATGGACTTGGCCAGGCTGCATGCTTTGGCGAGCCGTTCGGCGTCAAAGACGAAGAACGAGATGTCGTGTTCGATGGCCCAGGCCAGGGCGTCATCGGGCAAGGCCCCCATGACGATGATCCGGGTGTCTTCCCGGGTGCGCGCCTGGTAGGCCGCCAAGGCTTCCATGGCATCGAACACCGCAAAGCTCTCGACCCCGAGGCTTTCGGCCATGGGCAAGAACGAGCGGATACCGTGGCCGTAGGCATTGCCTTTGATCACCGAACAGAAATGCACCGCCGGGTTCATTTGCGCTTTGATGAAGCGCAGGTTGTCTCGCAAGGCCGAGCGATCCAATTCGATCACGGAGCTTGAAATCATTGCAGTCGCGCGGCCTCCAATAGCGAGATCCACAGTCCGACCCCCGGTTCCAGCAGCTCGTCCGGAAAGTCATAGTCCGGGTGATGCAGCACGAGGTGTTTTTCACCGCTGCCCAAACCGAACAGGGCCCCGCTGAAGCGATTGGTAAAGTGGCCGAAGTCTTCCGACCAGGCGAAGGGGTGTTCAGGGCTGTGCAGGGACAATCCCAACCGCTCGGCAGCCTGTTTGACTAACACGACCGCGTCCGGGTGGTTGAGGGTTGCAGGAAAGCTCTCCCGCCACTGGGTGCCAAGCTCCAATCGATGTGAGTCGGCCACGGCCCGCGCCCGATCCAGCGCCGCCGCTTTGAGTGCCTGCATGCACCCGTCCTGATGACTGCGCAGGGTGGCGCAAAGCCGCGCTTGTCCCGGGCTGGTGCCATGGGCCTCTTCTCCAACCTTGGCATAGACCAGGGTGCATTGGGCGTTGGCCTCCAGCGGCGTGCTGGTTTGCACCAGGCTCTGCAGCTCGGTGATCAAGGTAGCCACGGCCGACATGGGGCTTCGGCCCAAGTGGGGTTCGGCGGCGTGGGAACTTTGGCCCTGCAAATCGATGCGCAGGCCTTCGGATGCCGAGGCGAAGATCCCGGACCGCAACACCACCTGGCCCATGGGAAAGCCCGGCAGGTTGTGCAGGGCGAAAACCCAATCGAAATGCATGTCGGCAAGGGCGGGGTCCTCGAGCACGGACCTGGCTCCCAGGCCCGTCTCTTCAGCGGGTTGAAACAGCAAGTACAGGGTTCCCGCCTTGAGCGGGTGCGAGCGCAAATGCTGCGCCAGGCCGACCAGTATCGCCATGTGGCCATCGTGCCCGCATTTGTGGGCGGCGAGCCCGTGGGACGCTTTGTGGGCCAGGCAAGATTCCCGTTCATCCATGGGCAAGGCGTCCAGCTCGGCCCGAAAGAGCAAAGTCGGGCCGGCTTTGGGGCCATGCCATCGGGCCAACACGCCGTGGCCCGCGATATCGCCGAAGAGGGAATCCGCTTGGCAGCTTTTGAGCATTTTTTGCAGGGCAACTGCCGTCTGGGCTTCCTTGCCGCTTGTCTCCGCCAGCCGGTGCAGCGTCTGGCGAATTTTTGTTAGAGAATTCATCGTGTTTACAGTTCAACATAGATGTTTTGTGGGGATCAACCCAAATCGGTCCCCGGCCACGGTTGTATCCAGGACCGTGATGTGTTATAAGAGGGAACCTTGTAAAACTGATAAGAAAGGTGAAAGCCAGAGCGAAGGAGTGTTCCTTTTGACACAAGTGCACGTGATCGAGCCGGGCGAGGCGTTTCCAAGGTGGTGTGATCGGGAACAACTCGCTGATTTTCTTCATCTTAACATGAAGCCCTATGAAGATC
The DNA here is from genome assembly GCA_035528415.1 of Myxococcota bacterium. Taxonomy (GTDB): domain Bacteria; phylum Myxococcota; class B64-G9; order B64-G9; family B64-G9; genus DATKYQ01. The sequence continues at coordinate 12,399 of DATKYQ010000017.1, forward strand.
GCCTGGAAGATATCGGCCGGGGCATCGATTATGCGATGGATTCGGATCGAGGAGGCTGGATTTTCTTCGCCCACCGGGCACATGAATTGTTGGGTGCGTCGGTGGTGCTCAAAACCGGAATGGGGGGATATGTGCCTGAAAACATGCTTCTTTTTATCGGTGTGCGGCCGGAACTTCGGGGCCGGGGTATCGGGGGTGAGCTGATTGGCAAGATTCAAGAACGGATCGATGGTGATCTCAAATTGCACGTCGAACATGACAACCCGTCCCTTCGGCTCTACCAACGTTGTGGATTCAAAAACAAATATCTGGAGATGCGCTGGTCGACGAACGAGGTGACGGCATGAACCGGCTGGTATTCGATCTCAGGGCCCTGCACCACAACGCCGCCACCCTGAATGCATGGATCAACAACCATGGGGCCGATTGGCTGGTGGTGACCAAGGTGCTGTGCGGGCACGAACCGTCTCTGAAGGCACTTGCGGCCCTGGGTGTACAGACCACGGGAGATTCCCGTCTGGAAAACCTGTCTGTGGTCAAGAAGGTGATGTCTCGCGAAGGCCAGTCGTCCTGGTATCTTCGTATTCCAACGCCGTCGGTCATTCAAGACGTGGTCAAATACAGCGAGGTAAGTCTCAACTCGGAAATTTCCATAATCCGGAAGCTCAATGAGGAGGCCAAACGGCAGGGCAAGGTTCACAGCGTGATCATCATGATTGAACTGGGTGATTTACGAGAGGGCATTCTGCCCGGTTCACTGGTCGATTTTTACCAGTTGGCCTTTGACCTGCCGAACATCGAGGTCTTGGGCATCGGTTCCAATTTGGGCTGTATGGCGGGAACGGTGCCGACCGTCGACCAGTTTATGCAACTGGTTTTGTACCGGGAGTTGCTCGAACTCAAATTCGGCAAAAAACTCCCGTATATCTCCGCGGGCTCCAGTTCCACCCTGCCCTTGGTGCTGGACGGTCAGTTGCCCAAGCAGATCAACCATTTTCGCATCGGTGAGGCCTTGTTTCTCGGCACGGACCTGATCAACGGCGGGCTCTTGCCCGGATTGCGCGACGACGCCTTCGTTCTGGAAGCGGAAGTCGCCGAGCTGCGCGAGAAGAGCCTGGTGCCCGTTGGCGAGGTGGGGACCGTGACCCCGTTTCAGCATCTGCCCGCCGAAGAACAGGAGGAGCTCAACCCGGGGCAACGCGGTTACCGGGCGGTGATTAATGTGGGAAACCTGGACACGGAGGTTGCCGGGTTGACCCCGGAAAACCCCGCTTACCGAATCGCCGGCGCCAGCTCCGATGTAACCGTGGTGATTGTAGGAGAGGAGTCCCCCGAGTTGAAGGTGGGGGACACCATGAGATTTCGCTTGTCATATGCAGCCTTGTTGCGCTTGATGAGCAACCGCTATGTGACGACGGTGCTCAAGCCGCCCCTGGAAGAAATGATCGCAGAGCTGCGTCAAAATTATTCGACCTTTTCGCCCCCCCAGGTATTGGAATCATTCGAGTCGAGAGTAACCCCAACCTGAACATTCGTGAATACCCTGTTCCATGCATGTCATTGATTTGATCATTGTCGTTGTCTACTTGTTGGTCATGTTGGCCATCGGCTTCTGGTTTTTCAAAAAGAACCAGGGTGGAGACGACTACTATGTCGGCGGCCGGAAAATGGGCAGCCTCCACGTCGGTTTGTCGGTGGTGGCCACGGATGTGGGGGGCGGCTTTTCCATCGGCCTGGGCGGCTTGGGTTTTGTCATGGGCCTGGCCGGTTCCTTGATGTTGCTGACGGGACTTATCGGGGCGTGGTTGTCGGCCGTTTTCTTGATCCCCAAGGTCAAAGACAACCCGGCCTTCGCCCGGTTCCTGTCGTTTCCACAGCTGCTTGGATACCACTACGGCGCCAAGGTGGCCCTGGTGGCCGGGGTGATTTCCGCCGTCGGTTACATGGGATTCACCAGCGCCCAAATCCTGGCGGGTGCCAAGTTGGCAGCGGGAACTTTTACCGAACTGTCCATGGAGAGCGCCCTGCTGGTGATGGGTGCCGTTGCCGTGACCTACACCGTCATGGGTGGATTGAAGGCGGTGATCTACACCGATACCGTGCAATGGGCGGTGTTGATGCTGGGCTTGATCCTGGTGGGCATTCCCGTGGCCTATATGGCGGTGGGGGGCATGCCGGCCATCCTCGAGACCGTTGCGCCCAAGATGTTGTCCCTGGGCAATGTATCCTGGACGGTGCTGGTCAACTGGGGGGTGACCATCATTCCCATCTGGTTTGTGGGCATGACCTTGTACCAGCGGATCTATGCCTGCCGCGATACCCGTACGGCGCGTCGCGCCTGGTACCTGGCCGGGTTGTTCGAGTACCCGGTGATGGCGTTCATGGGGGTCACCCTGGGCTTGCTGGCCAAGGTGGCGGCGGACCAGGGCATGTTTGCGGCACTCGGCGCGTCCCGGGTGGCTGATGTCGATCCGGAAACGGGATTGCCCATGTTGCTGCGCACGGTGTTGCCGACGGGTTTGATGGGGATAGTGCTCGCGTCGTATTTTTCGGCGGTGCTCTCGACCGCGGACAGTTGTCTGATGGCCTCCTCGGGCAATCTGGTCACCGATGTCGTTGGTTTTTTTGACAGGACGGGGACGGAGGTCGGCTAACCACCTATGATTACCTGCGTTTTGTTGCTTCACTTCCCGGCCGGGCAGCCGCCTGCGGGCCAGTCGGGGACGGTACCGGCGTGGAAGGTGACCGCGTCGAAGGGTGCTGCGGAGAACTCGACCAGGTAGTCGACACAGCCGGGCGAGGCTCGCAGGTGCAGATTTAAAAATGCCGTCGAGTAGTGGTTGATGCTCTTGTGAGCCTCGTGCCAGGGTACGTTTTCGGTCTGCGAGCAGCCGTCCTGCAGGGCCTCTTCGGCCGGGCCGAAGTCGAAATCCTTGGCCAGGGCGGCCAGGTCGAGGTCGCAGATGTCCGAGAAGGTGTAATGCCCGCCGCCCTCGATCTGGTAGAGGTACATCTCGGGCGCCGTGACCGCACGGTAGTCGCAGTACTGGTCCTTGAAGGGCACCGTGTTGTCCAGGGTGCCGCCCATTACCATAGCAGGCACGGGGTACTCGGCCAAAACGCAGCCGTAGATCTCGGCCAGGCCCAGGATTGGCGACTGGGACACCGAGGCCAGGATGTGCGGGTTGTTGCAGGCGGCGGTGAAGGCCGTCCAGCCCCCGAAGGAATGACCGCTGGCCGCGATATTGTCTTCGTCGATGGCGCCGAAGAGAAAATCCGCATGGTCGGCGTTTCTTTCCTTCAGCTCGTCGAGCACGAAGTCTATGTCGAACAGCCGCTGCTGGCTGGAGACCATGGTGGTCCCTTCGTCGTAGCCGTCGCGCAGAAGTTCCCACACCGTGTTGCCCTTGTGATCGGGCGCCGCCACCACGTAGCCGTGGGAGGCAAGGTGCACCGTGTAGAAAACAGACTGCCAGCGGATGCCGTACGAACCGTGGGAAAAGAGAACCAGGGGGTAGGGCGCGTGGGCCGTGTCCATGTCGGCGTCGCGCACGGCTTCGCTCTGCATGCCGGGCAGCGCGGCGTCGACCAGTTTCTGGTAGTCCTCTCCCAGGTATTCCTCGGAGGCATCAGTCCAGGTTTCGTAAGTCCAGGGGGAGAGGTCTCTTGTCCCCTGAACCGCCGGGTACCATATTTCGAGCTTGAAGGAACGCGGCCCGCCCGTCTCGGGATCTTCGCGCGAAGGGTCTTCCATCTCGAGGGTGATGGCCCCCACGGGAAAAGGCCCGAAAGACATAGGATCGGGCGCACTATCAGGCCCCGCCGGCGGGAAGGGAAGCGCAGTGTCGCTGGCGCCCCCGCCGCAGGCGGCAAGCAAGGGAAGAAGCGACAAAATAAAAGCAGCCCGCACCAAACGTCTCAGATTGCAGGAAAAACAAAACATATGCTCAGTTGCACAGCCCATAACGGTGGATTCCAAGACGGCATGTTAGCACAAGCATTGTTTATTCGAAAGGCCGCCGATCGTCGATCCCGACCCTCTTTTCCTTTCTTAGGGCCAATGCCGGGATCAGCAATACCATCCACGGGAATGATCCCGCGCCCGATCTACCGCAGCCGCAGCCTCCCTCGATTCCTGCGCCTGACCCCGCGTCTGAGCCGGCGTCGGTCGCGCCGTCTGTTCCCGCGTCAGTTCCCGCGTCAGATCCCGCGTCTGGTCCGGAGTCTGTTCCCGCGTCTGCTCCCGCGTCGGGTCCGGCGTCGGTGGCGCCGTCCGGGCTTAGGCCGGGGTTCAACACTACGTAGTCCCCGTCGGCTTCCCAGTTTACCGGTCCGCCGTTCAGCGTTACTTCGGTTGTCCCGGGGGACAGGATCCTGACTGTGGCGCCCTGCGGATCTCCGGCTATCCGCAAACTATCATTCTCTCTATCGGCCCTTAGTTCCGGCAGCCTGGCGGTGCTCTCCAGCAGCGATCGCTGCGCGTCGGCGAAGAGACTCGCTTCGGCCACCGCCAGTGCCAGCGGCAGCCCGGCGGGGTCGCGCCTTGCGTAACACAACAGCCCGTCGCAAGACCAGTCCGCCGCCTTGCGGGCCGGGCCTGCCTGGCCCTCGCCCACCAAGATCATGAAATCGTCCCAGCCCGCGGCCTGCACCCGGAAAGCCGTGGCTTGATCCGCGTCGGGTGCGTCCACGCCCAGCACCTCGAAGACATTTACCTGGCGCCCGGAACCATGTGGCTCCAGCAGCGACACGAACTTCGTCGCGCTCGACTGGCGGCGGGCCATGGCGAAAGGCACCGCTATCCGCAGGTCCGGGCCCAGCCCCTCCCCCACCACCAGGGTTGTGCCGACCCCGGGAGCCATCTGCCAGGTGAGCGCCCGGTAAGGTCGATCGAAGTCCGCAACCAGAGTCTCTCCCGCGCCGGGGTAGATAAGGACTATGTTGTCTACGAACAGGTCCCCCGCCACGGGACCGCCCGCTTCCGAGTGCAGCGCTATCACCACCGCGCTCACCGGCGTGTCCACCACCCCGTCGTCGTTGCCCAGGTAGTGGCTCCAGCCCGTGATGTCCTGGGCGCTGACGGTGCTCCAACCGTTCCAGTCTATGGGCCCGATGGTGGCGACGAACCTCTCTCCGGTTGCATCCATGATCCTGAAGCGCAACTGGTGTCCGCTGCCGTCCCCGTAGACGTCCATGCGCAGGTCGGCCGGCACTTCGGCGACCGGCGGGGGAGCTTCGGTCGAGTACAGAATATACCCCTCGGCGGCGGTGAAATCGTAGTGCAAGCGGCCCGAGCCGTTGCCCGAGGCCGCCTGGTCGCGCGTCTTTGTGAATTTGGCGTCGATGCCCGGGTCGCTGGTCCAGACGCTTCCGTATTCCGGCTCCTCGGCCCCTTCCATGTCGAAGGTCACCGCGAAACCGTCGTCCGCCGCGGCCGCCCGGCAATTTAGAAGGTGCTGGTATCCTTCCAGGTCGGGGAAGGCGTTGTAGGCGGCCAGTGCAAGATCCGCCGTGGCGCCGCCCGGGTTGTGATAGACGAGATCGATCCGGTGGCTCGCCCCGTCGGTCGCGTCGACCTGGAAGACGTCCAGGGCGTAGTCGGGCGTCAGTGCCATGGTACGCGTGAGCCTGGCCGTGTCCGGGTAGACCGGCCCGGCCTCGGCGCGGGCGAAGCCCACATCGGCAAGCAGGACGGACCGGATCAGCGAACCCGTCGCCTCGGCCTGGGAACTCTCGTCGATCACCACCGTGTTGTGGGCCACGGTCACCTTGTCCCAGCTAGTGTGCGTCGGCGCGGCGTAGGACTGAGTGCCCGGGTCCTGTCCCATCACTTCGCCCCTTGCGAATGAGACGAAGCCAAGCTTGTCGTAGTGGCCGTGCCACCCGCCATGGGGACCGTAGTCGAGCGCCAGGTAGTGGGCGCGGTCGTCCCGGCCGGCCCTGAGCACCACGTAGCCGGCGTCCGGAAAAACCAGGCTGCCCAGGGCCCGCGCGGCTTGCTGCGGCACTTCCTCGAGCCCCCAGAAGAGAGCCTCCCGACCCCGGGCGGAGTTTCCCATGGGCACCGCCAGCTCCTCTTCGAGGTAGCGGGCGTAGGCCACCTCGTACATGCCGCGCTTGCCGGACAGGTCCTGGCGCTGGCTGTCGTTGAAGGGCGGCAGGGTCAGGTCGGGCATCGAGAAACGCACCGCGCAGCCGAACATTTCATGCAGGGCCTCCTGGCCGAACAGGTCGATCCCGGCCGACTCGGCCATCAGCGCCGTGTGCATCAACGGATCGAGGGCGAAGAAGTGATAACCCCACGAGCCCTCGTACCAGAACCCGTCGGCGGTGACACTGTTTTGCATCTGGAAGATGAACCCGCTCGGGCCGTACACGGCGGCCGAAGTCAGACGGGCGTCCTGTAGTCCGAACCCGACGGCGGCAACGGCGGCGTTGTGCCAGCTCTGCCAGTTGCTCATGCCGGCGTCGTTGCGCCGGATGACATCCAGCGCCGCGCGCAGGAGATCCTGCTCGATATGCAAGCGATCCGCGTCGGTCAGCGCCGGGCTGTCGGCCACCAGATCGTAGCCCCAGGCCAGGGGAATCAACCAGGACGATTCGTCCAGGGTCTGCGCGCTGGCCCTGGCGCCGGAGTTGCCCTGGCCGCCGTTGACGTCGTGGAGCGGATAGCTCATGTACACGTCGGCGTACGCCAGCAGAATGGTCGCGGCCTCGCCGGCGTAGGACGGATCTCCGCTGAGCCGGTAGGCCAGGCCGAGATCCTGGGCGGCCCGTGCCGAGTCGCCGTGGCGCCAGGCGAAGATCACCTGGTCGTAGGGCCAGCCGGTGAAGTTATGTCCGTCGATCGGACAGATGTTCCGGCCCGGTCCGTCGTAGCCCAACGAGACCCCGTGCTCGGGGCAGACATACCAGAGCGTCCACTGTCCGCCCTCGGGGGGCAACTCCCAGCTTGCAAGTCCATACTTGTCGTTGTGAGCCCCGGGCCAGTTGTCGGCCCGCGAGAGGATCCCTGCAACCACCGCTTCGGCCCACGGGTAGCTCGCCGCCCAAGCCTGAATGCGGGTGAAGTCGCCGGCGTCCAGCAGCAGGCGGGGTGTCGCCCGCTCAGGCAGGGGCACGGTCGCCGGGAGCAACAGGTTGTCGCGCTCCCGGCCGTCGACCCGGACCGCGAAGGACGCCGTGTCCGTTGCCAGCCAACGATCGGGAAGAATATTCGCCGCCGGCAACAGCAGGCTGACCAGCGCCTCTGCTACCTGGCCCGGGCCGAGGTCCAGCTGCAGTGGTTCGACGGAGGCCTGCCAGTCGGAATCCGGCGGCAGATCGACCGTCAGCTCCGCCGACAGCTGGCCCCCGGCCTTCTCCGAGAGCGCCACCCGGTAGGTGTAGAGGTAGTCGCCCGCGCTGTAGCCGTATTCGACCTGCACGTCGTCCACCAGCGCCGAGGTAAAGCGCATGTCGTCGAGATGCAAGATTGTGTCCTCGAGCGCCTCGTGGCTCCAACCGCTGGCGGAAAGCTGCACGCTGTTCAGCTCGTGCCAGCCGACCGGTTGGCGGGACACGACGAAATCCGCCAGCGGAATCCAGAAGTGCCGCCAGCCGGTCCAGTCGACGTTGATCTGATGGCGATAGTAGTCCCAGCCGTCGGATCCGGCGTTCTCGGAATCGAAAATGAGTTCGATCTGGGCTCCGTTGGCCACGCCCGAGTGAATCCAGACGATGAGGGTATCCTCGGCGCCGGCATTCAGAGGAGTCGCAAAGGTCTTGGAGACGCCGGTCTGATCGGGATGATCGTCCCATCGTCCCGACGAAGCTCCTTCGACGGCCAGGCTGGAGTCCGCATCCAGACCCGACCAATCGGACACGTCTTCGAAGTCGTCGATCAAGATCTCGGCCCGGGCACACAGGGCGGACAACAGACAAGCCAGTACAATCGATAGTCTTTGCATGCGATAATTCTACGCCATCGCACTCGGTGGGTACAGTGGTTTTCGAATCTCACAAAAACGACATCGGCCATGTCATGCGCGGGCCGTGGAACCGGAGCATCCTTGCGGTTGTCGAAGACAGGTCACGAGAAAACAACATTAAAGGAGGTGTGTAATGTCCGAGTTCATCGTGGAGGCTGGTTGGGGCATCTGGCCGGTGTTTATCTTCGGGGGCGCTTCTTTATTCTTCTCTATCTATCACCTGGTCTCCCCGCGGCGGGACCTGGTGCCCTTGATACTCGGCTTCGGCGCGGCGACGATCATCGCCGGACTGCTGGGCACGGTAACGGGCCTGCAACACTCGGTGGCCTACCTCGACCGTGTCGAAGACAGCCAGAAGTGGATCTTCTTGGTGGGCCTGCGCGAGTCGCTGAACAACATGGTGGCGGCGCTGGTAATCGCCTGCCTGGACGCGCTGACCGCCTCGCTGGGCTCCATGCGCTTGGCACGAATTAAAGACCGCATCAAGAACAGTAAGCCCGCGGAAGCGCTCTGAGACAGTACGCGGGGCAGCTTCTCAATCGTCGAACATCTCTTCCTTCTGCATCGACACCATTTTCTTGAATCCACTGACGGCTTCCTGTACGGCGCCGAAGGCGTCGCCGCGACCGGCTGCGGCCACCGCCACCACCGAGATCAGATCGCCGACTGCGAGCTCGCCCATCCGGCGCACCAGCATCACACCGTCCAGCTTCCAATTGCGGCGCAGGCTTTCTTCCAGGGCGTTCATCTCGGCCCCTGTTTCCGCCGTGGGCGTGAAGCGGATACCCCGACTGCTGCGCCCCCCGGCCACGGGCTTGACCTGCGCGTAGTGACAAACCACCGAACCGCTGCCGGCCCCGACCTCGAGCAACTCTGTAGCGACTCGCGGATCAATGACATCTTCGGTTATGCTGATCATCAGTTATCCTCCCTATATAATTGTTGTTTTACAAATACCAGCCCATATTTTCGTTACTGTAACGAATGATGCGAAAATTCGCCTTTAGGCAATCAGCCATGATTATTCCAGCACAACCCGCGGGCCCGGCGTGACCAAGCCGCCCGCCAGCAGATCTTCGAGATTCGGCACGTGTGCTTTCAACAGTTCGCGCGACGGGGGCCAGCGACCTCGAGTCTCTTCCAAAAGATCGGCAAGCTCGGGGCCGGCCCTGTCGAGCAGGCACTGCATCACCGCCCGGCGGGGCGAGAAGCCCGAGAAAGACACGCCGCCTATCTTGCGAATGCCGGCCGCCAACTTCACCCGGGTCGACTTGAGGTAAGCAAGGCGCGCCATTGGCTCTGCGGCATATGGCGTTAGCGGCTTGGGAACAAAGGGGTTGGCCGAGACCACCAGCCTGCCCGCCCGCCCGCGGCGGCGCTGGGGCCCATACATCCATTTGCGCGCCCGGGCCGCAAGCTGAACTATCTGCTCGACGTCATCGGGCTGCTCGCCCGGCAGGCCGTACATGAAATATAGCTTCAGGTGCAAGATGCCCGCCTCGGCCAGGCGCCCAACGGCGCATTCCAAATTGTCGTCTGTGAGCGTCTTGCCGATTCGCAGCCGTAACTTCCGGCTACCGCATTCGGGAGCCAGGGTCAGCGTGCGCTGGCCGGCTCCGGCCAGGTAGGCTACCAGCTTCTCACCATTCCGAGAAGCTAGCACGGCCGCGTCGAGCGAAGCGGGGGAAAGATCCACCCCCTGGGCGGAAAGTCGCTCGAGCAGTTCGAAAAGCCGCGGGTGGCGCGAGAGACTCGCGCCCACCAATCCCACGCGGCGGCCCGGCCGCAGGCCTTCCCGGGCCGCTTCCAGTATGTTGTCTACCGGAAAGAACAAAGGCGGCCTGCGCGAGTGAGCAACCGCGCAGAACTTGCAGCCGACCGGACAGCCGCGGCCGGTCTCGACCAACAGCATGTCGGCAAAGATCGATCCGCGCTCGATCTTTCTCTGGGCCACAGGGCAATCGCCGTCGTACAGGCGGGCCATGATGCTCGCTTGCGGGCCGGGTCTTACGCCTACCCCGTCGATCGCCGCGAGTTGATCGAGTAACTCCGCCCGCGGCGCTCCTGTCCCCTCGCGGATCACCCCGAGTATCTCCGGCAAGACCGGCTCGGCCTCGCCGGGGATCAACATATCTGTGAAAGGCGCAATTGGCCCGGGGTTCAGGCGCACGGCGAATCCACCGACGGCGACCAGCGGATGCGCAGCATTCCGCTTTTCGGCCCGCGCTGGAATACCGGCGGCAGCGAGCAACTGCGGCACCAGGACCCACTGCTCCTCGAAGGCCGTCGTGAAAAACAGCACATCAAAATCCGCAAGCGCCCGGCCGGATTCGCTCAGCGGAGTACGTCCGCCCGAACCGTCCCAAAACACCCGCTCGTACGAGGCTCCGTCTTTAGCAACCTGCTCAGCCAGCGCGGCCATGGCCAAGCTGGCCTTACCCTGGGCTGCTGGCCCCGGGTAGACCAGCGCCGTTGCGATCCTGCCTGCGAGTGCGCGCCTCGAGTTTTTTTGCCGGGACATCGTGAAAAACTAACACCTATCACTGATAATGCACAACATAACGTGGCACTAACAGTCAGGCGGGGCAACGCGATCAGCATGTGTAGGGAAACAGAACACACACTAGCGAGCTTTTTTTCTTGACTTCATGGGACCGGCTATAAGATGTTTAGCACCTGAGACAATCTACCGGGATCAGAAGGACTTTGCACTCTAGCGGAAAAAGGAGTTGACCATGGATGCCATCGCTGAGGCCTTTAAAGAGGGCGGATGGGGAATGTACCCCATCGCGACGATCGCCGTTTTCGTGATCGCCATCACAGCCGAGAGAATCTCGTATCTCTACTTCAAGGCAAGCATCAACAAAAACGACTTCGTCAACACGATGCACAAGTACCTCTTTCAAGGAAACCTGCAGCGTGCCATCACCTACTGTTCGAGCAACCGGGCGCCTTTGGCCAACATCATCAAGGCCGGTCTGTTGCGCATCGACGGCACGGAGAAGGAAATCCAGTCGGCCATGGACGAGATGGCTCTCCAGGAAATGCCGCGTATCGAGAAGCGCACCGGCTACCTGGCCATGCTGGGCAACGTTGCGGTTCTGGCAGGCCTTTTGGGAACCATCAGCGGTCTGATCAGGTCGTTCGCGGCCGTCTCATACGCCGATGCGGCCGAGAAGGCGGTCCTGCTGGCCAAGGGCATCTCCGAGGCGATGAACTGCACCGCCTTCGGTCTGGGCACGGCCATCCCGACGCTGATCGTTTTCTCGATCCTCTCGGGCACCACCCAGCACCTGATCGACGACATCAACGAGAGCTCGGTGCGGATGCTGAACCTGATCCTGGCCAACCGCGACAAGCTCAACACCTCCGACGTCAAGGGCGCTGAATAGGCCCCAAAGCGGTAGCGAGGGAACTTTCCTCGCCCGCGAACCTCCAACCGGAGGAGGAGGACAGCGATGGCAAACGTAAGTGCTCCAGGAGGACGGTCGGGTAGCGGCAAGAAAGCGCTCAATGTCGATTTGAACCTGGTGCCGTTCATCGATCTGCTGACCTGTTTGATTTGCTTTTTGCTGATGGCCGCCGTCTGGGTGCAGATCGGCAAGATCTCGGTCACCCAGTCCGGGCAAGGCGCGCCCACCGAGCAGACTCCCGAGGAACGCCAGCAGCTCAACCTGGTGGTGGCCATCACTCCCCAGGGCTTCCTGCTGACCGGCAACGGCCAGACTCTCGAGGGCGGCGACATCCTCAAGAAGGACGAATCGTACGACTATGATCGACTGGGTGCCAAGCTCAAGGAAGTGCACGGCTTGTTCCCGGACAAGAACGACATCGTGGTCATGAGCGAGGACACGATCGAGTACAAGGATCTTATCAATACCATGGACGTCTGCCTGGCCAACGAGTTCCCGAACATCTCAGTTTCGGGCACCATCTAGCGCCCGGCGTCAGCAAAGGAGATATAGTCCATGCCTATCCATAAACCCGGCCCGCGCTTGATGAGAGATATCCCGCTCAGGACGGCCAAGCAACATATCGAGAAAAACGCATCACGCACACTGGACGTCAGTCTCAACCTGACTCCGATGATCGACATGTTCGTCGTGCTGACCATCTTTCTGCTGATGACTTTCTCCACCTCGGGCGAGATCCTCTTCATTCAGAAAGACATCGAACTGCCCAAGGCCAGCCACTCCGATGAGATGGAGCAGGCTCCTGTTGTCATCATCGGCGGCGGACAGGTGGTCATCGAGGGCCAGACCGTCGGTCGCATGGACGATATCGCCGAGGACGAAAACTTTGAGATCCCCGATCTCTCCGAACGGATGAACAACCTCAAGAAAAACTTCCAGCAGCTACACCCCAACGAGAAGTTCGTCGGCAAGATCATCATCCAGGGCGACCGCAAGATCCCCTTCCGCGTGTTGAAGAAGGTCATGTACACCTGCACCTCGGTGGGCTACACCAACATCAACTTCGCGGTGCTGCCCACCGGCGGTGGCGAGGCCAAGCCGCCAGAGGGAGCCGAAGGCGGCGAGGGTTGATCGCCGGGTTTTCTCGTAAGCAATAAAAAAGGCGCTCTTGCGAGCGCCTTTTTTTGTTTCTAGCGATCCGGTTTCCTCAAAAAGGTCGGCACGTCGTATTCTTCCTCGGGCACGGGAATCTCCGGCTCGATCCTGGCGAAGCCTGTCGGCGGCCCGTCCCTCACCGGCCGGGGCAGCAACGGCCTGGGCAGCGGGGCCGCCGCCCGTTCGAAGGCAGGGGCCGAGGCCAGTTCCCTGTAGCGCGTGGGGGACTTGCGAATGTGGGTAGGTATATCCAGATCCTCCGGCAGCTGCACGACCGATCGGCACTGCTCCGTCTCCAGCCCCGCGGCGACATCGAAGCCGGTGGCAATTACCGTGACCTTGAGCTCGTCGGTCATGTTCTTATCGACGACCGCGCCGAAGATGATGTTGGCTTCCTCGTGGGCCTGTTCCTGGATGAAACAGGCGGCCTCGTTGACCTCGTACAACTTCAGATCGGGCCCGCCGGTGATGTTGATCAGAATGCCGGTTGCGCCGGTGATGGCCACTTCTTCCAGGAGGGGTGAGTTGATCGCCTGGTGGGCCGCCTCGAGCGCCCGCTTCGGGCCGCTGGAACATCCGCTGCCCATCAAGGCCAGCCCCTGGTTTTGCATGACCGTGCGCACATCGGCAAAGTCGACGTTGATCATCCCGCGCACGACGACCAGGTCGCTGATGCCCTGCACTGCATTGTGCAGCACGGCGTCCACCTTGGTGAAGGCGTCCAGCATCGAGGTGTTTTCCCCGGCCAGCTCGATCAGCTTTTCGTTGGGAATGGTGATCAGCGTGTCGACCGCCTGCTTCAGCTCCTGGATGCCGTGCTCGGCCTGACGGGAGCGGCGCTTGCCTTCGAAGCGAAACGGCCGGGTGACGACGCCCACGGTCAGGCAGCCCAGCGAGCGTGCCACCTCGGCAATCACCGGGGCCCCGCCGGTGCCGGTGCCGCCGCCCATGCCGGCCGTGATGAACACCATGTCCGCCCCTTCGAGCAACTCGGCCAGCTGCTCTCTCGACTCCAGCGCCGCGTTGCGCCCGATCTCGGGGTTGGCACCCGCGCCCAGCCCGCGGGTCAGGTTCTCGCCCATCTGGATCTTGATGCCCGCCAGGCTGCCCGCCAGTGCCTGGGCATCGGTGTTGGCGGCGATGAAGTCGACTCCATCCATGCCCGCCTGGATCATGGTATTCAGGGCGTTGTTGCCGCCCCCTCCAACGCCGACAACTTTGATGCTGGCTCCGCTCTGCGGAATTTCCATAAACTCGATCATGACCTTCCCTCCTTTAGAAAAAGTCGTGCATCCAACCTTTCATTCTCAACTTGATACGGTGGTACAGGTTCTTGTCCTGCCTGATGGGAAAGAACCTGTGGCCCAGGTGCTCTTTGCCGTACAGCACCAGCCCGACACCGGTGGCGTAGATCGGCGAGCGGACGACATCCATCAGGCCCCCGATGCCTCCCGGCACTCCCCGGCGCACAGGCATGCCCAGCACATCCTCGGCCAACTCGGGCATGCCCTCCATGATCGTCGCGCCGCCGGTGATCACGGCGCCCGAGGCCAGCAGGTCTTCGTAACCCGAGCGCTGGATCTCGCGCTGCACCAGGCTGAAGATCTCGTCCACCCGAGGCTCGATGATCTCGCACAGGATTTGCCGCGACAGGTGGCGCGTGTTACGCCCGCCGACTGAGGGCACCTCTATGGACTCCTCCTTGTCCACCAGCGAGGCCATGGCGCAACCGTGATCGATCTTCAGCTTCTCGGCCTTGGGAGCCGGCGTGCGCAGACCCACCGCTATATCGTTGGTCACCTGGTTGCCGCCCAGTGAGAGCACGGCCGTATGCACAATGCTGCCGCCGGAGAAGATCGCAATGTCGGTCGTCCCCCCGCCGATGTCGATCAGCGCCACACCGAGATCCTTCTCGTCCTCGTTGAGCACCGCCATCGAGGAGGCCAGCTGTTGCAGCACGATGTCGGCGACGTCCAGCCCGGTCTTGTTTGCGCACTTGATCAGGTTCTGGGCCGAGGAACAGGCGCCGGTTACCAGGTGCACCTTGGCTTCCAGTCTGACCCCGCTCATTCCCAGCGGCTCCTTGATGCCGTCCTGGTTGTCGATCACGTACTCCTGCGGCAGGATGTGAATCACCTCGCGGTCGAGCGGGATGACGACTGCCCGGGCTGCGTCGATCACCCGCCGGATGTCGGAGTTCTTGACCTCCTTGTCCTTGACGGCCACGATGCCGTGGGAGTTAATACCCTTGATGTGCCCGCCGGCGATGCCGATATAGGTGCTCTTGATCTCGCAGCCGGCCATCATCTCAGCGTCCTCTATGGCGCGCCTGATCGAGTTGACCGTGCTCTCGATGTTGATCACCACCCCCTTGCGCAGGCCGCGCGAGGGGGATGTTCCGATGCCGACGATGTCCACTCCATCCGGCTGGATCTCGCCCACGATGGCGCATATCTTGGTCGTGCCGATGTCGAGACCAACCACTAATTCGTTGTTTTTTGCCATGGTTCTCCTCGTATTATTCGTCCACCAAAATGGTTTTGTGCTCGTTTGAAGCCGCCAGGGCGCCGTCTTTCTCCAGCCGGATCGTCGCCTTGACCCGCCCCCTTGTACGGCTCATGAGAATGGTTCGCGCCCGTAGCTTGTGGCGCTCTATTTCTGACAGCACGCGGCACAGGTCGGCCGCCTCGTTTTCTGTATCCCGCTCGAACCTGACCGTCAGGGCCCCCGGATCGAGAACCGCCGACGGCCCCATCAACTCATCGAAGTGCATCTCGGCGATGTTTCGCCCGCGCAGGCAGGGCAGCGCCCGCAGCCTGTCGATAATGTGCAGCAGCACGGAAACCTGCACCCGTGCCCGCAGGCGATCATCCTCGTAGCTCTGCCTGGATATGCCCGTCAGGATCGGTAGATCGATCCGCTCCTGTGGCCGGGCGCGCTTGAATACTTCGCCGGCGGTATTCACGTAGTAGAGCCCGTCGAGGTTGATAGTCGCGGCCGGCTTTTGCTCCTGCACCTCGATCACGATCCTGTCCGGGACGATCCGCTCGGCCTGCGCCTTTTGAACCCAGGGCAGGCGCTCGGCCCGGCGACCAACCTGGCCGACGTTGACCGCGAAGATGTTCATGCCCTCTTCCAACCCGACCGCCTGCAACAGTTCCGCAGCGCCCGTGCGTTCGAGACCGCGGATCTCTATCTGCCTCACCGACAGGGCGGGAGAGGTGTGTAAAAAAATGGCCACCTGATAGGCACCCAGTCCGATTGCCGCGCCCAGTGTCGTAAGACCCAGCAGCCGCAGAGGCAAAAGCAACCACGAGCGCACGCGCTTCTTACGGCGCTGTATCTTTTTCTCCGGCGCTATCAGTCTGCGGTTCTTGCGCGCCATCGCCTATCTCCTCAAGCCTTCAGCGCCGCGCCCAGCAGCAGCCTCTCGGCCAGATCCTCGAAAGAAATCCCTACACCGCGGGCAATCTTGGGAATCAGGCTTGCCTCGGTCATTCCGGGAATTGTGTTCACCTCGAGCAACACGAAGCGCCCGTCCGGCCCCAGGATCGTGTCGACCCGGCTTACGCCGCAGCAACCCAGGCTGCGATGCGCGGCCAGCCCGAGCCTGCATACCTGGCTGGTCTGTTCTTCGCTCAGGGGAGCCGGAAAGATATAGTGTGTGCTTCCGCCGCTTTGATACTTGGCCCGGTAGTCGTAAAATTCCTCGGCCGGTTTGATCTCGATCGCTCCCAGAGCCCGATCGTCAAGCACGCCCACCTGGATCTCGCGGCCCGGCAGGTAGCGCTCGATGAGCACTTCGCCCGCGAAGCGTCGGGCCTCGTCTAGTGCCCCGCGCAGGGCCGCCGCATCGTGGACGATGCTCACCCCGACGCTGGATCCCTCGCGGGAAGGTTTGATCACCGCCGGCAGATCGAAGGGCAGCCGAGCGGCAGTGAAGTCGTCGAGATCTGTGCGCGCCACGACCAGATCCTCGGCCAACGGCAGGCCGGCCGCGCTGAATATGCGCTTGGCGAAAACCTTGTCCATCGACAACGCCGAGGCCAGCACGCCGCTGCCGGTATAGGGTATGCGCATGGCCTCCAACAATCCCTGGACACAGCCGTCTTCTCCCCAGCGGCCGTGCAAGGCGACAAAGGCCACCTCGATGCCCCGGCTCATAAGTACTGCGGGCAAGTCGACATCGACATCGATGGTGCTGACACGGTAGCCGCGTGCGACAAGCGCCGCTTCCAGCGCGGCGCCGGTCTTCAGCGAGACTTCGTGCTCTGCGTTGTGCCCGCCCATCAACATGCCGATGTGCTTGGTCTTCATACGCTCCTTCCCGCAGCCGGCCGCGTGCGAAACGAACCCCACAGCTCTACCTCACGCTTCAATCGGATGCCGAACGCAAGCCGCACCCTGCGCGCGACCCGTCCCGAGAGGCGCCATATGTCGGCGGCCGACGCGCCGGCCTCATTGACGATGAAATTCGCGTGGCGCCTGGAGACCATAGCGCCGCCCAGGCGCTCACCCTTGCAGCCGGCCCGGTCGATCAACTTGCCGGCAGACATACTTTCAGGATTTTTGAAAAAGCAGCCTGCGCTGCGCCGCCCCCGCGGCTGGCCTTCTCTCAGCCGCCGGGCCTCTATCAGGGCGCGCTCGAACTGACGCGGCGTCCAGCACGGCAGGCGCAAGCGCGCCGCCACCACTACCCGGCGCTCGCCGATCGATGAGTGCCGGTAGCCAAAGCCCAGCCGCTCGGCACGCAACCAGCTCAGGCGGCCGCCGCCGAGCACGCGCACCTCGATCAGGCGGTCGGCGATCGCGCCGCGCCGCGTGCCGGCATTCAGCTTAATAGCCCCGCCCAACGTTCCGGGAATACCGTAAAGCGCGTCGAGCCCGCCGGCGCCCCGCCGTCGAGCCCAAGCCAAAAGTCGCGCCAGGCTCGCGCCGCCCCCGACCTGCACGTCGATCGAACGGCGATCCTCGTCCAGCACACGCAAAGCCGCCAGGCTGCCGGCAAGCCGCAGCACGGCCCCCGACAGGCCGCCGTCCGCAACCAGCACGTTGCTGCCGGCGCCAAGTAGCCGCCAGGCAATACCCGCGGAATCAAGAAAACGGCAGGCCGCGATCAAGATCTCCTCGCTCTCCAGCCAGGCCATCAGCGGGACGCTCCCGCCCACGCCGAGGGTGGTATGGCGCGCAAGTGCCTCATCGAAACACACCCGGCATCCGAAGCGCATAGCGAAACGCGACCTCCAGCCTGTCAGGCCGGTACTCATTCATCCGCCTCCCCGTTCGCCCGTCGACTCAGGCGGGCCAAGAATTCTTCGCCCACCCGCCAGACGTCGCCAGCGCCCATGGTGATGACCAGATCCCCGTCCATGACGGTCTCGAGTAGCCAGGCCACTACGCCCTGCCGATCGGAAATATAGTGTGCGTTGCGGTGTCCCTTGCTGCGGATACCAGCCTGCAGATCCCGGGCGCTGACTCCCTCGATAGGTGTTTCACCGGCCGGGTAGATGTCCATGACGCACACCAGATCGGCCAGATCGAAGGCGGTATGGAACTGCTCACCCAGATCGCGGGTGCGGGTGTAGCGATGCGGCTGAAAGACGACCACGATCCGCCCATCGAAAGCATGCCGCGCACCGTCCAGGGTGGTTTTTATCTCCTCTGGATGATGACCGTAGTCGTCCACGACGGTGATGCCACACAGCGTGCCGCGGACGGTGAAGCGGCGCTGGATGCCCTCGAAGCCCTCCAAAGCCTCCTGGATGGCCTCGAAGGGAACCTGCAGTTCGTCGGCCATGGCCACGCAGGCCAGACCGTTGAGGATGTTGTGCCGGCCGATCATCCTAAGGCCGACGCGTCCCAGCGGCTCGCCGCGCCTGAGCACATCGAACGAGACCCGTGTCTTTTCGAAGCTCGGCTTCTCGGCCCGGAAATCGGCCTGGGGAGAAAAGCCGTAGGTGACCATGCGCTTGACTACCCGGGGAATAATCTCTTTGACGTGCGGGTGATCATGGCACATGACCACCAGCCCGTAGAAGGGCACCTTGTTGGCGAAATCGACGAAGGCGTCCTTTATCGCCGAAAGGCTGCCGTAGTGATCGAGGTGCTCGGGATCGATGTTGGTGATCACGGCGTAGGTGGGGCTCAGCTTGAGGAAGGTGCCGTCGCTCTCGTCGGCCTCGGCCACCAGCAGGTCGCCCTGCCCCAGGCGGGCGTTGGAACCCAGGCTGTTCAGCTTGCCGCCGATGACGATGGTGGGATCCATCCCGGCATGGGCCAGCACCGAGGCCAGGATCGAGGTGGTCGTCGTCTTGCCGTGAGATCCGGCCACGGCGATGCCGCGCTTCATGCGCATCAGCTCGGCCAGCATCTCGGCCCGGGGAATGACCGGTATGCCCCGCTCGCGCGCCGCGGTCACCTCGGGGTTGTCCGCGGGCACCGCGCTGGAGGTCACGACCACGTCGGCGTCGTCGAGTTGCTCGATCCTGTGACCAATGAAGATATTGCCTCCCAGGTTCTCAAGCCTTAAAGTCGCCTCGCTCTGTGTCAGGTCGGACCCGCTGACCGTGTATCCCAGGTTCAGCAGAACCTCTGCGATGCCGCTCATACCTATCCCGCCGATGCCCACGAAGTGCACTTTGTATGTGCGACGCAGCGGCATCAGGCTCCCTCCCCCGCCGGCACCCGCGCTCCGCGCGCGAGTTGCAGGCAAAGATCGCAGATCTCCCGGGCCGCTCCGGGCCGGCCGACGGCCTCCGAGGCCTTAGCCATCCGGACAAGCCTCTCGGGATCGTCGAGGATCGAACCGATGCTCTCGGCCAGGCGCTCGGCGCTGAGCTCGGACTGGCGGATCATAATCGCCGCGCCGGCTTCGACCAGCGCCCCGCCATTGACCTCCTGGTGATTGTCCGCGGCGTGGGGAAACGGGATCAGCACGGCCGGCTTGCGGGACAGCGACAATTCGGCCAGGGTCGTGGCTCCCGCGCGACAGACGACCAGATCGGCCAGGCGGTAGGCCGAAGCCATATCATCGATGAAAGGCAGCACACGGGCAGCCAGGCCAAGCTCGGCGTAGAGACGCTCGACCTGTTTGTGTTCGCGCTCGCCGGTCTGGTGCACAATCTGCAGATCCGCAAAGCTCGGCATCAGCAGCGCCGCCGCCTGCGGCACAATCTGGTTGAGAGCGCGAGCGCCCTGGGAGCCGCCGAAGACCAGCAAGTGTTTACCCGTGCGTTCATGGTCGCCCAACGTCAAGTTCTCGACCAGGGCCCGGCGCACCGGGTTGCCTAACAGATGCACCTTGCCGCCGGAGAAAAACTTCTCAGCCTCGGGAAAGGCCGTTACGACCGCGCGCACGATCTTGCCCAGCCAGCGGTTGGTCATGCCAGGCAGTGCGTTCTGCTCGAGGATCATAGTCGGCAGTCGCCTCAGCCAGGCCGCCAACATGACGGGACCCGAGGAATACCCGCCGACCCCCACCACCACGTCGGGTAAAAACTGCTTGATGATCCGGCGCGATTGCCATACGGCCCGTGGCAGGCGTAAAAGGCCTGTCATCCAACCCCAGATGCCGCGGCCCTTCAGGGCGCCGACGCTGATTAGACGCAGCTCGAAGCCGGAGCGCGGAACGTGCCTTACCTCGAGACCGCGCCCGGTGCCGACGAAGAGAACCTCGTGTCCCTGATCGCGACGGACGATCTCCTCGGCCAGTGCTAAACCGGGGAACAGGTGACCGCCCGTTCCTCCGCCTGCAATCAGCACTTTCAATCCGTTCTCCCGCATACTGTTTCCTCAGGGCCAGGTCAGCTTGGCATCCGGTACGCTCTCGCTCCCGGCGGCCGAGATACTCAACAGAATCCCCACCGCCAGCAAGGTGCAGATCAGCGAACTACCGCCGTACGAAAAGAACGGCAGCGTCAGCCCTTTTGTCGGCAGCAGTCCGGTGACGACTCCCATGTTGATCACCGTCTGCAGCCCCACAAGCATCGTCAGCCCGAAGGCCACGTAACATCCGAACAGGTCCGGGGCGCGCAGTGCGATGCGCATGCCCCTGTAAATCACGACGCCGAAGACGACCATCAGCGCCAGTGCGCCGGCGATGCCGAGCTCTTCGCCGACGATCGAGTATATGAAATCTGTGTGTGCCGCAGGCAGGAAGAACAGCTTGTGTTTGCCCTCGCCCAGGCCCATGCCGAACAGTCCGCCCGATCCGAAGCTCATCAAGCTCTCGGAGATCTGGTAGCCGATGTCCTGGCGGTGTGCCCAGGGATCGAGGAAAGCCAACAGCCGGCGCATGCGGTAGGTCGAACCGGCGATCAAACCGTAGGCCATGGGAATCGCCAAGAGGGCCGCCGCCACGATGTAGCTGATGCGCGTACCGGCCACGAAGAGCATGAAGAACAGCAGCAAGGTCAAAACGGCCGCGGTTCCAAAATCCGGCTGGCCCAGAAGCAGCAAAATAAGCACGCCGCTGACCATCAGGTGCGGCAGGAAACCCTTGCCGAAGGCCTTGATCTTGGCCCGCTTGCGTGTCAACGAGCAGGCCAGGTAGACCACGAAAGCTACCTTGGCTAACTCTCCGGGCTGGAATCCGAACCCGCCCAGCTTGATCCAGCGGCTGGAGCCGCCCGCGCGCGAGCCAATGCCGGGCACCAGCACCGCCACCAGCAACAGCATGCAGAAAAGCAACAGGGGATAGGCGTAGCGCACCAGACGTTGGTAACCGAAGCGATAGGCGGCGACCATGGCCGAAATTCCAAGCGCCAGGTTGACAAGCTGGTGCTTGAAAAAGTACATCGAGTCGCCGGTCTTGGCCTGGGCATACACGGCGCTGGCGCTGTAGACCATGATCAGGCCGCAGGCCGAAAGCACGATGACGCCAAAGAGCAGCAGTGCATCCGGCCGGCCGGCAGCGGTGACGGCGGCCGCTACCTGCCGCTGCTTGGCGGCTTCTTTTTCGCGCATGCGGATCAAGACCCCTCCTGTAAAGCACTAACCAACTCTGTAAACACGCGCCCGCGCTGAGCGTAGTCGCTGAACATATCGAAGCTGGCGCAGGCCGGGCTGAGCAACACCACGTCCCCGCTTTGCGCAAGCTGGCTTGCCAGATTGACAGCCTCGGCCATCCCGGCCACAAACCGCACGGGAGCGCAACCTTCGAGATCCACAGCCAACCTGTCGGCCTCCTCGCCGAACAGGATCAGCTGTTTGACGTGCCGGCCGACCGCTGCGCGCAGCTTCTGGTAACCGCTGCCCTTGCCCCGCCCGCCGGCCAGCAAGATTACCGAGGATCCGAAACCCGTCAGCGACTTGGCCGTCGCATCGACGTTTGTCCCCTTGGAGTCATTTATATAGCGCACGCCGGCGATCTCGCCGACAGGTTCCAGCCTGTGAGGCAGGCCGGGATACGAATCGAGCCCTGCCTGTATCGCGGCCGGGGCAACTCCCAGCGCAGCAACGGCCAGAGCAGCGGCGGCCGCGTTCTCCGCGTTGTGATCGCCGGCCAGCCGCGGCGCCGTGAGGGTGTAGTGACCCGCTTCGCCAATGACTGAGAGCCCGCGCCCTGAAATCAGCATGCCGTCTTCCGGAAGTTCGGCCGCATCGCGGCCGAAGCCGAGCAACCTGCCGCGCAGGCCAAGGCCGGATTCGCGAACGGTGGCGTCGTCCGTGAATAGCACGGCGCTGTCAGCAGGGCCCTGCCCCTCGAAGAGCCGTCGTTTTATCGCGGCGTAGTTCTGCAGGCTAGCGTGCCGATCGAGGTGATCCGGCGTCAGGTTGAGCCAGACGGCCACACGCGGGACGAACGCCCGTGGGTCGCTTAGGTGCTCTAGCTGGAAGCTGGAGACCTCCACTACCGCGACATCGACTGTCTGCCCGCCAAGCAACAACTCACAAAGCGGCCTCCCGATGTTGCCCCCCAGAAAAACCCGTCTTCCGTCTCCGGCCAGCAGGTGGGCCGAAAGCGCCGAGGTGGTGGATTTTCCGTTGGTGCCGGTGACGGCCAGCAGCGGCGGGCCGGCATCCTTGCGCAGCAGACGTGCGGCCAGCTCGAGTTCTCCCAATACCGGCACGCCCAAACGCTGCGCCTCTTGCGCTAGCGGCGCGCTCAGTGGAACTCCGGGGCTGAGCACCAGCATCTCGACCTCCGGCACCAGTTCCGGGTAGTCACCCCCTAGGCGCAGTTCGACGCCTGCCCGCTCGAGATCACTCGCGCCGGAAATGGACTCACCGCGATCTGTGCCCAGAACTCGCGCCCCGCGGCCGGCCAACAGGCGCGCCGCCGCCGACCCGCTGCGGGCCAGGCCCACAACCAGGACTTTCAGCCCGGCGGGATGCTCGAGACGCTTATCGATCGAATCCACGACTCTCCCTTAGCGCAGCTTGAGGCTGGCCAATCCCAGCATGGCCAGCATGATCGACACGACCCAGAAACGAACAATGATCTTGGGCTCTGCCCAGCCCTTCAACTCGTAGTGGTGGTGCAGCGGTGCCATGCGAAACACCCGCTTGCCGGTCAACTTGAACGAGATCACCTGGATGATCACCGAGAGGATCTCCATAAGGAAAACACCATGAATGATAGCCGAGACGATCTCGTTCTTGGTAAGTACGGCCATGGTGCCCAGCGCGGCGCCCATGGCCAGCGAGCCGACATCACCCATGAACACCGTTGCCGGATAGGCGTTGTACCACAGGAAACTCACCCCGGCACCCATCATGGCCGCGCAGAAAACGGTCAACTCCTCGGCTCCCTCGACATGCGGGATGCGCAGGTAGTCGGCCACCACGAATTTCTTCATGAGCACGGTGCCGGCGGCATAGGCCAGCACCAGAAAGGTGAACGAGGATGTGACAACCGGGCCGATGGCCAGGCCGTCCAACCCGTCGGTCATGTTGACGGCGTTGGCCGTGCCGACGATAACCACGGTCGCGAAGAGAATGTAGCAATACGGGCCGATGTCCGGGTTGAAACGCTTGAAATTAATCACCGGGAACGAGATGCGCGTATCGAAGTGGGTAAAGAAGATCAGAAGCGCTATCATCGCCCCGGTAAAGGAGAACTGCATAATCAGCCGCACCTTGCCCGAGAGACCCTTGGAGTTGTGGTTGCGCAGCTTGCGATAGTCGTCTATGAAACCGATCAGGCCGAACTGCGTGGTCAGGCCCATAAGAACCCAGAGGTTGATATCGGTCAGGTCGCCCCACAGCAGGCAGCTGGTCATGATGGCCACCACCAGAAGCGCCCCTCCCATGGTGGGCGTGCCCGACTTGGCCTGGTGCGTCTCGGGTGTGTCTTCCCTGACGTTGGAGGCGCCTTTCTGAACCGACTTGAGCCAGCCGATGAAGGCCGGGTAGAGCAGCAAGCCGGTGATCAATGCAGTTGCGCCCGCCGCTATGGCCCGGAAAGAAGGGTAGCGTATTACGTTGACCAGGTGACTGTGCTGGTAGAGCAAATAGTAAAGCACGCTGTCAGTCCTCCTGTTTGCGCCAGGCGACGCCGAATCTTACGGCCAGGCGGTCAGCGATTCTCTCGAGCCGCATGGCCCGCGATCCCTTCAACAACACCCAGGCGTCTTGCCTGAGCTTATCCGCGACCCAGTCTGTGGCTTCTTCGAGCGACTCGGTCTGCATGATTTCCGCAAGGCCTCCCTCACGGGCGGCAGCGGCGATGTCCCGCGCCAGCCGCCCGAAGGCGCACATGCCGCGCAGGCCGGATGCGGCCGCCGCGTGGCCGAGCTTTTGGTGAAGCTCGTCCGAGGCGTCTCCCAGTTCGCGCATGTCGGAAAGCACGGCGTAGCAAGCAGAGCCGGAAGCGAGCCGCACGACCGTATCGATAGCCGCCTGCATCGAGCGCGGGTTGGCGTTGTAGCAGTCTATGAGCAAGTATCCGCTGCCGAGTCGCAGCCGCTCCATGCGCAGAGCCGGCAACTCGGCGCGCGCCAGGCGCTCGCCAATCTTGGCGACGGCGACGTTTTCGACCCAGCCGACGGCGGCAGCGGCCGCGGCGTTGATCGCATTGTGCAACCCGGGACGATCGAGCTGCGATACGATCTTCTCGCCGGCGACCGAGAGTTCGAAGCTCACCCCGGCGTCCGTCTCATGTGAATCAAGCAGGCGCACGTCGGCGTTGGGTGCACGACCGAATGTCACCCGTCTGGCCCGCGTACGGGAGGCCACCTTGAGCACGTGGGGATCGTCCATGTTCAGCACGGCCACGCCGTCCGCCGGCAGGGCCTCGATCAACTCGGCCTTGGCCCGAGCCACTTGCTCTATGCTTCCCAGTCCTTCGAGATGGACGGGATGCACGTTGGTGATCAGGCCGATCTCGGGCGCGGCGATCTCGGCCAGGCGGGCGATCTCGCCGCGGGCGCTCATGCCCATCTCGACCACGGCGTGCGTCTGTCCAGTGCCGAGACCCAAGAGGGCACGCGGCATGCCAATTAGGTTATTGAAGTTGCCGCGGTTGGAAAGAACGGCCGGAGGACCCCCGAGCACCGCCGCCGTCATCTGCTTGGTGGAGGTCTTGCCGTTCGAGCCGGTTATACCCACCACCCGCGCAGGCAACCTGCGCCGATGCCAGGCGGCCAGGTCGCCCAGTGCCCGGAGGGTGTCATCCACCGCCACCACCGCAGCGCTCAATTCGCCCGCAATCTTTAAAGCAAGACTACTTCGCTCGATCAGTACGATGGTGGCCCCCTGCTCGACCGCAGAAACTGCGAAGCGGGCCCCGTCGAAGTTTTCGCCTCTCAGTGCCACGAAGAGCGCCCCCGGGGCCGGCACGCGGCTGTCGGTACTGACACTGGTGCAGGAAGTGTCGGCATCACCGGCGATAAGATCACCGCTCACAGCCTGGGCCAACTGGGCGGCGGTTGCGAGAATCGCAGTCATCTTTCGTCTCCCGCGGGCCGGGCGCCAAGCGCTTTTCGCGCCTGTTCGCAATCGTCGAAGTGCCGCCGGGTCGTTCCGACAATCTGGTAGTCCTCGTGTCCCTTGCCGGCGATGACGACCACGTCGTCGGGCATTGCTGCCGAAATGGCCGCGGCGATTGCCCTGCTGCGATCGGGTATGACCGCGTACTCCCGGCTGCCGGCCGCGATGAGATCGTCGACATCCAGGCGCCCGAAGCCCAGCTCGTCGAGCCCGGGCAAGATCTGTTCGATGATCGCCAGGGGATCTTCGCTGCGCGGGTTGTCCGAGGTGACCACCGCCAGGTCGGCCCAGCCGGCCACGGCCTTGCCCATCAGGGGGCGCTTGCCGCGGTCTCGATCTCCGCCGCAGCCGAAGATGACTATCAAGCGCCCGGAAGTCAGCGGTCGCAGAGAACTCAATACGTTCGCAAGCGCCTGGTCGGTATGCGCGTAGTCGACGAAGACCGCCGGACGATCATGGGCCGGCCCTAGATCGGCCAGTACCCGCTGCAGGCGTCCGGGCACCACGCGGCAGGCCGCGATACCCTTGGCTATCGCTCGAGGCTCGATGCCCAGTGCCAGGGCCACCGCCACCGCGGCCAGCGAGTTTTGCAGATTGTGGCGCCCAGGCAGTCGGCCGGTTATGTCGAAATGCCCGCCGGGATAGGCCACCCGGGCTTCGATGCCGTCGAGTGCGTAGTGCACGGAACCCATGGGATGCACGTCGGCTTCGGCGTCGAAGCCAAAACTCATACTCCGGCCCTTGAAGCCGCCGACCACCGTGGACCAATATGGATCGTCCCGGTTGTAGACCGCCGCCTTATCCGTGGCCCGGCTTTGTACAAGCTCGCGGGAAAAAAGAAGCGCCTTGGCCCGGGCATAGTTTTCCAGGTCGCCGTGGTAGTCGAGGTGATCGCGGCTGAGATTGGTGAACACGCCCAGCTTGAAGTGACAACCCAGCGTTCGCTCGAGGCTGAGCGCGTGCGACGAGACCTCCATGGCCACCGGCGAGATGTTTTCTGTACACATTTGCCGCAGCAACTCCTGGAGCAGCGGCGCTTCCGGTGTGGTGTGATCGAGAGTCTGGCCGTGCCCCGCCCAGCGCACGCCGATGGTGCCCAGGACACCGGGCCTGAGATCGGCCTCACGGGCGATGTGCTCGATCAGGTAGGTTAAAGTCGTCTTGCCGTTGGTCCCCGTGATACCCACCAGGTCAGTTTCCAAAGACGGCCGCCCGAAGAAATCGGAAGCTATCATCGCCAACGCCGCCCGACAGTCTCTGACGCGCACAACGGCCGCGAACCCATCGGGATCAACGTCCCTGG
This sequence comes from Myxococcota bacterium, assembly GCA_035528415.1. Lineage (GTDB taxonomy): Bacteria > Myxococcota > B64-G9 > B64-G9 > B64-G9 > DATKYQ01. Next base: position 39,170 of record DATKYQ010000017.1, read on the forward strand.
ACACCACTGCGGCGGAGGCGCCGGCCGCTGCGGCCTGGCCCAGAAAGTCGTGCCCGTCGGCATCCAGACCCGGCACGGCGACGAACAGATCGCCCTGTTTCACCAGGCGGGAATCAAAGCTCAGACCGCCGATGGACACCTGGGAATCGCCAGTAAGGTGTATGACCTCGACTCCCTCGATCAACTCCTGCAAATTTTTAGTGCCTCGTGTCATGCTTGCCACACATCCTGCCAGGGCCGTAGCCCCCGCTGCGCAATCGGCCCGTATTCACGAAACAATCTCACCGGCCGCCCTCCTTGCCGGATAGCGCTGCAAGTTCGGTTCCAGGCGGGCCGGCATCGGGAACATTCGAATGATGTTCGAGAATCAGCTGCACCACTCCAGCAGACAGCTTGGCGTCCATCACGCGCCCCGTGCCATGCACGACGACATCGAATCCCCGGCCGTACAGTCGAGCCACTGCCTCGCGCACGGAAAGCCCGGAAAGACCACCCAGAAAGCCGTCCGTATTTCCACTGGTCTGTGTGCCAATCCCCGGCCCGACCTCTCCGTCGATCATCGAGGGCCTGCCCGCCGAAGCCCCACCAAAATCCTCCAGCCCCGCCTTTTGCCTATCCGTCGATAGTAAGCCCGTAACTTGTTGCAACGCGGCGTAAGCAGAGCCTCTTGGAAACACACCCATGTAACGCAAGCTGGCCCCGGCAATCCGGGCGAAGGCAGGGGCCGCGACCACTCCTCCGTAAGGGCTCGATTGCGGTTCATCGACCATCACCAGCACGGCGATACGCGGTTTGTCGGCCGGGACGAATCCCATGAACGAGGCCACACGCTTGTCCTCGGAATAGCCGCCCGCGATGGGATCGGCCTTCTGGGCGGTCCCGGTCTTGCCGGCCACCGTGTACCCCTCGATGGCCGCCCGGGGCCCGGTGCCGCCCGGGCGGGTTACACCTTCCATCATGGCAATCAGCCGCTCGGCCGTCGCTGCTTTCATTACACGACCCGCGGGATCTGGATCGAATTCCTGCACCAGTTCTCCTTGCGGCCCGCGGATCTCCCTGATTACCAGGGGGCGCATCCAGACGCCCCGGTTGGCGACCGCGCACAGGGCGGTTACTAGCTGCAGGGGCGTCACGCTGACGCCCTGGCCGAAGGAGATGGTGGCCAGGCCCACGTCCGAGATGCCCTTGGGCTTACGCAGCCTGCAACGGGACTCGCCCGGCAGGTCGACTGCGGTGCGTCGACCGAAGCCGAAGCGCCGAAACGCCGAGTACAAGCGCTTGCGCCCAAGACGCCCGCCGATCTCGGCCATGCCGATGTTGCTGGAGTGAACCAGGATCTCGGTAGGATCGAGAAGTCCGAAGCCTCCGCGGTGAGAGTCGTGGATCGTGTGCGAGCCGATCTTCAGGCTGCCATGATGGCAGTCGATCTTCTCATGTGAATCGACGACACCCGCGGACAGGGCCGCCGCCATGGTGAACACCTTCATGGTCGAGCCGGGCTCGTAGCAATCGGTGACCGTCCTGTTGCGATAGTCGGCCGCTTTGAACTTCCAGAATGTGTTGGGGTTGAAGCCCGGCGTGTTGGCCAGCGCCAGGATGCGGCCGCTGGCCGGTTCCATTACGATTGCGCTGGCCGCCTTGGCGCCCGTGCGCCGCAATGTGTTCTCCAGCTCGGTCTCGACTATCTCCTGAATGGTGCTGTCGATGGTCAGCACCACTCCCCCGCCCTGATTCGAGTTGTGCTGTCCGATGCCGTCGGCTAACAGGAGATTGCCGTGGGCATCCCTGAGGCCCTGGGCCAGCACAGTCTCTCCCCTCAGCAGGCCGTCGAAGATCAGCTCGATTCCCTCGAGGCCTCGACCGTCGCCGGCGAAGCCGACTACCGATGCTGCAAGTTCCCGCGCCGGGTAGAAGCGCCGGCTCTCACGGGTGAAGTGAACGCCCTTTATGTTGAGAGCGTGCACCCGTCCGGCCAGCCGCGGGGCGAGGCGCCGCTTGACCCAGGTGAAGTGCTTGCGACCGGTGAGCTTTGCAAGAAGGCTAGTAGTGTGTGTGTGATCGAGTTCGAGCGCAGCGGCCAGCTTGCCGGCGGCCCCACGGGGATCTTGCATCTGACCCGGCATAGCGAAGACCGATTCTGTCATCACGCTCACTGCCAGCGGCGCCCCGTGACGATCGACGATCTGCCCGCGCATCGGCTCGAGCGTGATCTCCTTGAGATACTGCTGGCGCGAAAGTTCGCGCAGCCAGCTTGCCTGCCGCACCTGGAGATTGAAGACGCGATAAACCACAACGCCAGCGCATAGAGCCAAAAAGCCCGTGATAACCAGCAGGCGAATCTGCATCCAGCGGGTATGCTTGCGATCGGGCACTATGGCACCTTCCGATCGTTGTAGGTGCTGGCCGCAAGCTTGCCGTGCCCTGGGGTACCGATGGTGATCACCTGCTCCGGTCGCGGTTCGAACAGGCCCAGCTTGTCAGCGGCCAGCCGGCGCAACCGACGGGGGTTGCGAAGCGTGGCCACCTCCAGCCGCAGTTTGCGCGACTCGGCCTGAAGCTGCTTGTTCTCGGAGGCGGCCCGCGAAAGGCGGTAGCCCAGTTCGACAGCGACGAGTTTCGTGCGCACATGCAGAATCGCGGCCAGGCTGAAAGCCGCGACGACAATCACGGCGGCCGTCCAACCAGCCGTCCAGCCCGATGGCCCGGGACGGTTCTTGGTACGCTTTCTTTTCTTGTCGCTTGTCATATCGTAACGCCTATGCCGCCAATCGCTCTGCCGCTCGCAAGCGCGCGCTGCGTGAGCGGGGGTTCGCGTTGATCTCGTCGTCATCAGGCCGCGCCACGCGCCTGGTGAGCAGTGTGATCCGCCGGCGCTCGCCGCAGCGGCACTCCGGGAATCCCGGCGGGCAGCTGCACTTTCCTGAAAGTTCCGTAAAGCGCCTCTTGATCAGACGATCCTCCAGGCTGTGAAAAGCGATAATGACGACCCGCCCGCCTGGCTGAAGAGGATCGGGCAACCTGTCGAGCAGCGTCGTAAGCTCCTCGATCTCCCGGTTGACCAGCATACGCAGGGCCATGAAAACCCGGGTGGCGGGATGGATCTTCCCCCGCCGTGGGCCCTCGGCCGAGACACGCGCCAGGTCGAGAGTGTCTTTGAGTTTTCCAGCATGGAGCGCCGCCAGAATCCTGCCCGCGATCTTTCGTGCGTGTGAAACCTCGCCCAGGCGCGCTAACGCGCCGGCCAATTCCAGCGTATCCATGCCCGCCAATTTCTCGGCAAGCGGGGCGCCCGCCGTGGCATCCATGCGCATGTCGAGCGGCCCGGCTTTCATCAGGCTGAATCCCCGCCGTTCGCTGTCGAGTTGCAGCGACGAGACCCCCAGGTCGGCAAGCATGCCGTCGACTCGCGTGAGGCCGACGCCGGCCATGAGATCGGGTAGTTCGGAAAAGCTGCCGTGCAACGCGCGAAAACGATCTCCAAAGGAGGAAAGCCTGCGGCTCGCGTGCTCGAGCGCCTCTGCATCGCGGTCGATGCCCAATAGGTGGCCATCGGGTGAAGAGCGCTCGAGGATCACCTCGGCGTGACCTCCCAGGCCAAGAGTGAGATCGATATAGGTGCCGCCCGAGCGCGGTTGCAGATAGCGCGCCACTTGTTCGGGCATAACCGGCTGGTGTAGACGGTGCTCCACCCCTGGTATCCCTCCTTGACTCGCGGCGCCTGTGTGGCCCCGCCTGGCCGGACGCGCATCCGGCCCCTGACTTTACGAACTTCAGAGCCCCAAATCTCCCAGGGCTCCCCCGAGGTCGGCTATTTCGCCCCGGGCGGCAGCGAACATACGCTCCCAGTTTTCCTTGGACCAGATCTCGATGGTGTCCACCATCCCGGCCCAGACAACCTCGCGCTCGAGCCCCGCGAATTGCCGCAGCACCGGCGGGACCAGCACACGGCCGTTTTTGTCGATCGGACACTCGGTGGCGCCCGAGACCAGCACGCGCTTCACCTGCATCACCCTGGGATCGAAGCGCGGCAGGGCGCGAACCTTCTCCTCGAAGGTCCGCCACTCTGCCACCGGGTAGGCGATCAGGCATGGGTCTGTGAACGAGGTGATGATCAGGCGATCGTCGGCATACGAAGTCGAAAGGATCTCCCTGAAGCGGGATGGCAGACTCACCCGACCCTTGCTGTCGATGGTATGCTCGAATCGCCCGGTGAACATTCTCACTCCGTAAAGAGGCCGCGCACGACGTACCAATATACGTCACTACTTACCACTATTTCCCACATTGATGAATAGTCCACCACGCCAGGAGTGATGTCAAGATTTTCTCAGGTTTTGTTTCGATATATCGTCCATATAACAGCCAGACCACAGAATCTGGTATACAGATTATATACACCACATGATATGGATGGGCTAGGTGCCAGCCGAACCGCCCAAGCTTCTATTTAGTTGAAATAAAGAGGTATTTAATAAAAATGACTACCGACGAGAACATGTTCTGGATAGCGGTGTACAAAAAACAGACACCATTTTGTGAACAAACAGGCAGAACCGGATGTATTACTTAATGTATATCCGACAACATGCCGTATTTACGGCATTATCAACAATCAACTATCTTTTCAGGTGTTGCTCACAAACCCAGACGTCATGCTCCCTGGGGTGGCGCAGCTTTACCACCTGCGAATGGCTGACCTGCTGCTTGCAAACGAAGCATGTTACCCTTTCAGGACTGGGCTTGCTCTGTTGTGATTCCTTGGCAAGTTGGCGGGTAGACTGTTCCAACATATCTTCCTCCCTCCTGGTATTCGCTAATGTCGCCTTCTGTTGCAAGCCCGGTGCCAGAACCGGGCCGGTGGACTCGAACGACGAACCCGAAGAAGTAAGAAGGCTTAGTAGCAAGCCACAAGCGACTTTGGGAGGACGCCTGCGGAAAAATGTTTCAATTCTGCAAGCCCCATGTCAAGCAAGTCGCGATTTGGTTGATCCCAACGCCTTCATGCCTGGAAATGATTGGGGTTGATCTGGACGGCTACTAGAACGTATTCTGCCATCCATGGAACCTGAATCAGAAGAACAAGGCATACCCGTACCCGGCCAAGAGCCGAAGACCCTTGACCCACAGGAAACCCGCTTTCGGGATCTTGTCGAGAATGGGAATTTCAAGAGCGCACTGCGGATAACGACGGCGGCAGAGGCGGGCAAGAAGCTTGCAAGGCGTCTTGGCATCGATCCGCTGGCCCTGGCCGTGTTTCTAGCATGCTTTCTTTCGCTGGTCGTGATTGCCCTGCTTACACTGTTTCATTGAACGCGAATAATATTGGGAGCCATCGAGATGCAAGCCAGGATCACCCCGCGAGACAAGGATTACAACCAGTGGTACCTCGACGTCATCCAGCAGGCCGAACTGGCCGACTACGCGCCGGTCAAGGGCTGCATGGTCATCCGCCCCAACGGCTACGCCCTGTGGGAGAACATCCGGCAGGTGCTCGACGAGATGTTCAAGGAGACCGGTCACGTCAACGCCTACTTCCCGCTTTTGATCCCGGAATCCTTCATGAAGAAGGAGGCCCAGCACGTAGAGGGATTCGCGCCGGAGTGCGCCGTGGTGACCCACGGGGGAGGCAGCAAGCTCGACGAGCCGCTCTACATCCGCCCGACCTCCGAGACGATCATCTGGAGCATGTACAAGAAGTGGATCTCGTCGCACCGCGACCTGCCGCTGCTTATTAACCAGTGGGCCAACGTGGTGCGCTGGGAGATGCGCACGCGCCTGTTTTTGCGCACCACCGAGTTCCTGTGGCAGGAGGGGCACACCGCCCATGCCAGCGAGCAGGAGGCCGAGAGTGAGACCCTGCAGATGCTCGAGGTCTACCGGCGCCTGGCCGAGGACTACCTGGCCATCCCGGTCATCAAGGGTATCAAGAGCGAGCGCGAGAAGTTCGCCGGAGCCGAGCGCACCTACTGCATCGAGGCCATGATGCAGGATCACCGCGCCCTGCAGGCCGGCACCTCGCACAACCTGGGTCAGAACTTCGCCCGCGCTTTCGACGTCACCTACCAGGACGAACAGGGCCGGCGGCAACTCGTCTGGGCCACCAGTTGGGGTGTCTCTACACGCCTGATTGGTGCCGTGATCATGACTCACGCAGACGACCGCGGCCTGGTGCTGCCGCCGCGTATTGCCGCCACCAAGGCTGTCGTCGTCCCCATTCCGGGCAAGAAAACCGATCCCGCGTTGATAAACACCGAGGCTCACAAACTCGCAGACGAGCTGGGCCTCGGGCGGGCGGTGCAGGTCGACGACCGGGTCAACCAGAGCCCGGGGTTCAAGTTTCATCACTGGGAGAACCGCGGAGTGCCGGTGCGCATCGAACTCGGCCCGCGCGATCTCGAGGCCGACCAGGCCGTAGTGGTAAGACGCGACAGCGGCGAGAAGATCTCCGTGGCTCGATCCGAACTGGCGCGGAAAGTCACCGAGATTTTCGAAGACATCCAGCGGAACCTTTTCGACAAGGCCAAAAAGATGCGCGACGATTTCACTTTCGATGTCGACGACCGTGAAAGTTTCATCGAAAAGCTCGAGAACCCTGGCGGCTTTCTCCGCGCCCACTGGTGCGGCCGGGGCGAGTGCGAGGCGCAGATCCAAGAGCAGACAAAGGCCACCATCCGCTGTATTCCGCTCGATGCTCCCGAAGAGAAAGGAAGCTGCCCCTTCTGCGGCGGCGAGTCGCACGGGCGGGTGATCTTCGCCAAGGCCTACTGAGGTAAACTTGCGCCCGCATTTTTCGAATTACTATCGTTTGTTCGCGAAGAGGCACGCTATACTGCCCAGGACCGTGATCAGGACGTTGAAAGACAGGGGACTGACTCTGGCCGCTGCGGAGAGCTGCACCGGCGGCCTGCTGGGAAAGCTGCTGACCGATGTCCCGGGCTCATCCGCGGTCTTCCTGCTCTCGGCGGTGACCTACTCAAACTCGATGAAAGAGAAGCTGCTGGGGGTCGAGGCAGCCCTGTTACGCGAGCAGGGCGCCGTCAGCGAAGCCTGCGCCAGGGCCATGGCCGAGGGAGTCCGGCGTCTTTCGGGCGCAGACCTGGCCGTCGCCATCACCGGCATCGCCGGCCCCACGGGCGGCAGCTTGACGAAGCCGGTCGGCACGGTCTATCTTGCAATAAGCGACGACGCCGGCACGGATGTCAGGCACAGGTTGTTCCCGGCGCTGGATCGACAACTTGTTCGTTCATTTTCAGCCGAGGCTGCCCTGTCACTCATTCACTTGCGCCTGACCGCATAAAAGGTAATCGATGACAGCCAAAGGTTTTCGAGGCTTGATACTGCGAGTCGATCTGACCACGGGTGAGATCGAGAAACGCTCCTATCCCGAATCCTTTTTCCGCACTTACCTGGGCGGCGGGATGCTGGGCACTTATTTCTTGCTCGACGAAACAGACGCCGGGGCAGACCCGCTCGGGCCCGAGAACGTGGTGACCATCGCACCCGGCGTCACCACCGGTGCCGCGGTCTCCGGGGTGAGTCGCTGCTCCATAAGCGCATTGTCTCCTCTTACCGGCATGGTGGGCGACAGTCAGGCCGGCGGAAACATCGGCCCGGCCATCAAGCGAGCCGGCTACGACGCTATCGTGATAAGCGGCCGGGCCGCAGAAGCTTGCTACCTGCTGGTCGAAGACGACCAGGTGAGCATTCGCCCGGCGGTGCAACTCGCCTGCCTGAGCACCAGCCGGGCTTTGGACATCATCGGCTGCGAGATCGACGGGTCGGGCTTCAGTGTCCTGCAATGCGGCCCGGCCGGCGAACGCCTGGTGCGCTTCGCCTGCCTGATGGTCGATCGCAACGACGTGGCCGGGCGCACCGGCATGGGCGCCGTCTTCGGCTCCAAGAAGCTCAGGGCCGTGGTCGTCCGCGGCAGGGGCAAACCCGACTTCGCCGACGCCGGGGGGCTCAGGGATCTTGCCCGCCGGGCGGCGGGGCGGATTGCCGGCGCGTCGTTTCCCGCAACGCTCCAAAAGCTCGGCACGCCGGGCGTGGTCGGATTCCAGGCCGAAAGCGGCAACCTGGCCACCCATAACTATTCGCGCGGGTTTACGGCCGACTACAAGCTGCTGGACGGCGAGAGCTTCGAGTCGGATCTCGGCGCCGGCTCGACGACTTGTTTCGGCTGTGCCGTACGCTGTCGCAAGAAGGTAAAGGCCACCTCGCCCTACCCTCTCACGGACGCGCTCGGAGGCCCCGAGTTCGAGACGCTCGGCATGCTGGGCTCGAACCTCGACATCTGCGACCCGGCCGCGGTGGCCCGCGCAAGCCAGCTGTGCGGCGAGTACGGCATGGACACCATCACCATGGGCGGCCTGGCGGGCTATGTTTTCGAGTGCGCTGAAAAGGGATTGATCCCGGCCGAGGCGCTGGATGGCCGGAAGCCGGGTTTCGGCAATCCGCAGGATCTGTTTTGGCTGATCGAGCAAGTCGGCGAGCGGCGCGGCATCGGCGATGTGTTGGCCGGGGGCTTCGTCACCGCCATCGAGAAGTTCGGGCCGCAGACTGCGCCCTATGCCGTGCATACCAAGAACCAGGGCTTCGCCGTCCATATGCCCCAGGTCAAACCGTCCCAGGCGTTGATGTACGCCGTCTGCCCGATCGGACCCGATCACCAGTCCTCGGAACACGACTGGCTGCTCGACGCGGCGGGCGACGACTGCCTCGGCCTGGCCATAGTCGGCAGCGGAGATCGCGACTCGACCAACCCGGCCAAGGTACTGATGACCGTCCACTCGCAGTTCTACTACAGCCTGCTAGACTCGCTGTGCTTGTGCATGTTTTGCTGGGGACCCGGCAACCTCTTCCTCTACCGCGAGTTGGAAGACCTTCTGCGCTTCACCACCGGTTGGGAGTGCACTTTCTACGAGTTGATCAAGGCCGGCGAGCGGCGGGTGAACATGATGCGCCAACTCAACGCCCGGCGCGGCTTCGGCCGCGAGCATGATCGTCTGCCCGGGAGGGTCTTCGACCCGCTGCCCGACGGCCCCAGCAAGGGCAAGCACGTCGACCGCCAGGCCTTTGCCGCGATGCTGGATGACTACTACGCCATAATGGGCTGGGATCCGGAAACCGGCAACCCGACCCCCGGCAAGCTCAAGGAGCTGGGCCTGGAGTGGGTTCTTTAATTACCTAGCGCAAGAAGGCGGACATCAGACCGGCGCCGATATTCCCCAGCAGAATCTCGCAGCCGACACAGGCCAGCGAGAGAGCCAGAACCGCGTAGACCGCCCATTGACCCAGGTTGGGCAGCAACACCAGAACACATACGGCAGTCGACAAGAGCAGCAAGACCGAACCGATGACGATTTTTTTGACCAGCAACGGAGTCGACAGTTTCTTGAAACGCGTTTTACCGTCGATGATTCCGGCGGCGATCGCTCCCAGAACGCTGAAGGGCAAAAGGACTGCAAGAACGCGCGCGCTGTTCAAGACATCAATGGCCAGCGAAGGCTTCAGGATCCACCATCCAGCGACGATGAACAGCGGAACCAGCGTCGCCAGCGCCTGGGGAAAATGCACGGCTATGGGGTGCAAGTGCAGATCAATGATCCGCTTGCGCTTGGGTGAAATCTTGTCTTCGAACTCCTCGAACACGGTTCGCGGCAGCCCACAGGCCGGGCATACGCCGCCGATTTTCGCATCGGTGGCGATGTAGCCACAAGCCTTGCAGCGCATCATCTTGGCCATGTTTTTCTCCCCATAGCAGGCAATGATTTTACTTACTCAACGGGATTTTCAGCGAGGTGGTACGCCCCGCCTGAATCGTAACCTTGAAAGTCCGGCTCAGGTTCTTGCTTTCGTTGACGGCCGTGAGGGTATAAGTGCCCGCGGGGAGCTTGACTCCCAGCAACGGGGTCATACCCAGCCTGCGGCGGCCCAGGAAGACCTCGCTCCAGGGTACGGTATTGAGGCGCAGGCGACCCGTCTTGGACACGGCCGGTTCCAACTTGTCAGGGGCGAAATCGGCCAACAGGCGCTCGTCAGGCCCAGCGGATATTAGCTTCTCTTGCCTGGCGTGCCGTTTGCAACTCGCCGCCACCGTGTGCTCGACTCCGGCTTCCACGGCCACCTCTTCAAGGGGCGTCAAGCCGGGCACCTCGACGCCATCGATCTCGATTCGGCAGCCGGACGGCTTCGAACGAATACTAAGCAGCGCGGTGCGTGCGCCCGCGACATCGGGCGCAACGCTCGCGGGCGGCTCATCCGGCTGGGGCGGCAATGGCTCCGCTTCATGCGGGCGGGCTATGGCAATAGGGACGTTCAGACGCTCGCCGGGCGGCGTCTCGCCCGAGGTCAACCACAGGAGCACAATCGAAAAAACGACCAGGACCGGGATGGCTATCATGACGGATCTCAGAAGAAGTGACGCCTCAGAAGACGCATGGCCCTGGTCGACCAGCGGGCGCTTGCGCTTGGCGGTGGGCAGATCGTCATCCGGCTTTCCCGGCTGCTTTCCCGGATGCACCAGCACCCGCCCGCCGCGCACCGTCTCCTGCTCGGCCTCGGGGTTTTCCACCTGTGACCTCGAGGGCAGCGACTCATCCGTATCCGGTTTGAGCACCTTGAGCGAAATGCTGCTCGACCCTTGAGATCTTATTTCTTCGAGCAAACGCTGTTTCGTCATGGCCCGCTCTGCGAAAACCAGGCTCACGAAGGCGGCGATCTCCGGCATGCCTGCGGCGGCTCCGGTAGCCCTGAGGCTCTCCATGATGGCCGCGCCCATCTCGCCTGCATCCTGGAAACGTTCGGCCGGATCGCGCCTGAGCGCCCGCATGGCGACCGCCGCCAGATCGGGCGCCAGATCGGGACGGATCTCGCGCACCTCGGGAACCGGCTCGTTGAGGATGGCCTGGATCACCGCGGCCTCGTTCTCGCGCTTGAAAAGCCGCCGTCTGGTGAGCAGTTCCCACATGACCGCTCCAAGCGAGAAGACATCGGAGCGGGCATCGACGGGATTGGACATGTACTGTTCGGGCGGCATGTAGGTCAGCTTGCCCTTGCGGGTTCCGGCCTCGGTCTGGTGCGATTGGGAGGCCGCCCGGGCGATGCCGAAATCAACCAGCTTCACCCCGCCCGAGAAGAGCACGATGATGTTGTGCGGGCTGACATCGCGATGGACGATCTTGAGCGGCTTGCCGTTCTCGTCTTTCAGCTTGTGGGCATAGTCGAGACCGTCGCAAACCTGGGCAACGATTCCGGCGGCCAGTTGGGGGGGCAAGAAGCTCCCGCTAGCGCCTGCCTCGCGCGCCAGGTGGCCGAGCGATTCGCCCTCCAGGTACTCCATGGCGATGTAGTACTCGCCGTCTTCATGTCCCAGGTCGAATATCTGCACGATGTTGGGATGGCTGAGTTGGGCGGCGATGCGGGCCTCGTCCAGGAACATCTCGACGAAGCGCTCCTTGCGGGCCAGGTGCGGCAGGATGCGCTTGACCACCACCAGCCGCTCGAACCCCTTGATGCCCGTCTGCCGAGCCAGGTAGATCTCGGCCATCCCGCCGGTGGCCAACAGCGCCAGCAACTGGTAGCGTCCAAGTTTCTCGGGACCCGTGTCCGCCATGGGGTTCAATGCTATATAATCGATGCGGTCCAGGCAACAACTACGAATCATGAGATCCGTGAGCCGGCAATGGTTGATCCTAAGACTTAAAAATCCGAGCCGAGGGGCAGGCCAAGACGGAAGCCTCCATTCAGAACCTGGCGAAAAGGCTTTGGCGGTTTCGGCGCTGCGGTTGTGTGGTGATACCAGGCGAGAAGCACCTCGGTTGTGGGTACACCTCTTTACTCCTGCTACGGGGTGTAGGTCGAAACCGCCCCGAAGGGGCGGGGGAAAATAGCCTGGGGCTTCAGCCCCAGGTTGCGTTGGGCAAATTTTCCATGCGCCCTGAAGGGGCGCCGCACCCAGGAGCACTGCTCCATTGCAGGACCTCTGAAGAATTTACCTCGATGTGTGGTCGTGATTAGGTGCATGAGAACCAGCCGCGCCCCTTCAGGGCGCATACATCTTTTTCGGCACTCTTCCTGGGGCTAAAGCCCCAGGCTATTTTCCCCCGCTGCTTCGCAGCGGTTCGTTTCCGATCGCTTGCGAGTTCGGGTTGTTTAGACGTCCCAGGAACAACACGCTGCCCGTGCCGATGTGGCGTATCATGAAAAAGAAAGGCCTGTTGGCGCAAAAGAACTTTGTTTTTGAAAGCATATGTCCGGCCTTGGACATAGCTATGGACGAAGCAGCAGCGGCTTCGGTACCCCTTTCATTCACCTCCACCACGGCTTCATGTATTACTTTGCTGATGAACAAGTCCCGTGTTCCGTCCATGCCCGAAAAATCCGCCACCCCGGGAGAAAATATGTCCTTCATACCCAGCGACCAGAGGGTCTTCTTCAAAAATATTCTGGACCTGATGGTAAAGCGTGGGATTTCAACGATCACCCGTTGCGCTTGCATGCTTCCAATCCAGTTATGTAAGTTGTCATAGGTGAGTTTTGTCTCAAGTTCGGAAAGGCCATTCTTGCCAGATGGCAGCAATATCACCATGCTAAAGTTGCGTCCTTTGTAAAACAGCTCTATCGCCTTAAACTCCTCTCCTTCCATGTACCTGAATTTTCCTGTCTCATGCATCATTGGCACTTTGGTCTTGTCGCCGGAGGCCAGCCAAAATGTACCTGGTCGTGTCGCCTTTTCATTGAATGGCTTTTCCCAACTGCCTTTGAAGTATATTGCGCTGGTGAGGACAAGCATCAAGCTAGCATCGATTTCGCCCGGAGCGACCATTCCTTGGATCTTGTTGTTTGTCTGCTCCCCGAACCAGTTGTTGATGTCCCGGCGGGTACCTTCCGGATCTTTCCGGAAATCTTCTTCCATCAAGCCTGCCCGGTAATATTTTTTGGAAAGCATCAGGAAGGCTACCTGGAATCTGTGCCCCTTTTGACACCACAGGGCGTTTGCGATCCTCAGTTCATAGTGCTTTTCCCCGGAATGCTTCAAAAGCCGTTCCCTTATGGCTTCCATAACCGGATGAATCGATTTGTCCGCGGACGGCAGGTGCAGAACTTGTTCCATCTGGCTGGCGCTTTTTCCACGGGTGCCGGCGTATGTCATGACCAGTCCCTGGGAGATACTGGATGGAGAAAGAAATAGATTTTCTGTGTCATGTTTTTGGGTTAGATAGAGTTCCAGCCCAAAGTTGTTGTTCTTTTTAACGAACCTTGCCACCTCCTCATCGCTTGGCCCGCAACAACTGGCAGATAATGCGAATAGGAATGCCCATGAAAAAGCCAACCTGCCCGAGGAAATCACTCTTTTCGTTGCCATCTTGCCCGCATCCTCGAAAAATACTTTTAGTCACTCAGCGTCTGCCCCTAACTATTATATACTACAAGGAGCAAAACCAACCCCAGTCTTCGGAAATCTTCTGTCTCGGAGGTGAACGCGGTTAGCGTGTCAAGACCATGGCAATTCCTGCAGTCAGCTCTGCCGTTGCCAATTTTATCGATGCCGTGTTAACCTGGAAAGCAAGCTTGAACTCGAGGGAACCGCCATGCGTCGCCTAATGCTGATCCTGGTCTTGTTCGTGGTACCCGCCCTGGCCCGGGCGGGAGACGGCGACAATCTCACCCGGGCCAAACGTTTTCTCGACGACATGCAATACCAAAAAGCCAGGCGCTTGGCAGCCGGCGTGCTGACCTCGGCCGGGAGCGGTCCCGAAGAACTGGTAGCCGCCTATCGTATTCACGGGCTTAGCCTCAGCGCCATGGGCAAGACGGCCGCGGCCCTGGCCGACTTCAGGAAGCTATTGGCCATCAAGCCGGACTTCCGCCTGTCGGACGACGTCTCGCCCAAGCTGGCCGCCCCTTTCTACCAGGCCGTGGCCATCAACAAGAACCTGGCTCCGCTGTCATTGCGCCACAAGGCGCCGGCGGCGCGCGAGGTCCTATCCGGCCTGAGCCTACCTGTCGAATTCGTTAACCCGCTCGGGATGATTAGATCGATACGCTTGCACTACCGGACCGATCTCTCGGCCAAGCAGAAAGAACTCGTCTTTCCCGTCAAGAAATCCGGAGCCACTCAGCCGCAGCTTCCAGGCAAGCTCAAGGCCAGGCGGGTCAGCTACTACTTCGAGGCTTTGAACCGCTCGGGCGGTGTGCTGGCGCGGGCTGGAAGCCAAAAGAAACCATTCGAGGTTCGTGTAGCCATTGTTTCAGCCCCCCGTAAGATGGCGATGAATGTCGAGCCTCAGCCCAAACCTCAGCCTGGACCTCTACCCAGTCCTCTGTCCGAACCTCAGCCAAAACCGGACTCCGGCAATGATTTCACTCCTTGGTATCAGAGCTGGTGGTTCTGGACGGCAGTCGGAGTTGTTGCGGCCGGGGCAACCACGGGAGCCGTGCTGGGCGGCGGATCGTCGGGATCTGGAGACGGTCCTGTGGATTACGGGATCCGCTTCAAATGAGGAGTCTTGCGATGCGCAACTGGCTTGCTGTTCCGGCGCTCGTTCTGTTGGCCGCCTGCGGGGCGGCCGCGAGCTTCTGGGTGACGATTGCCTTTCCAGACCAGGAAGCCCGTGAGCGGACGTCGAGTGTCGATGTTTTCGCTCTTTCACCTGCGGGCGATGCCGGCTGCCAGGCGCTGATCGACGGCTCCGCCAAGCCCGGAGACAACGGCTACACCATCGAAGACGAAGTCAGCATAGACTACCCATCGCTTTCCGGAGCGCGAGCTCTTGCAAACATCGGGCCGGGGCAACGCCTTTTCTTTGCCCGGGCCGGCGACTCGACTGGAGCCGTTATCCTGCGCGGCTGCAGCGATCAACTCGCCGGTGGCGGCAGTCAGCAGGAAGTGACAATTCAACTCTGGTGGGCCTGCCGGCCGACGAACGGCGGCGTCGAGATCTGCGACGGGCTGGACAACGACTGCGATGGACAAACCGATGACGGCGATCCAGCCTTTCTGTGTCCGGGCGTCGCACACGCCGCGGCAACCGAATGCAGCGGCGGCCGTTGCAACTACGGCTGTGATGAGGGCTTTGTAAACGCCAACGGCGAGTGGTCGGACGGCTGCGAGTGCCGCCCGACGCGCCAGGGAGTCGAGTGGTGCGACGGGCTGGACAACGATTGCGACGGACAAGTTGATGGGTCCGCCTGCACACAGTGTCTAACGGATTCCGACTGCATCGACAGCGGCTCGTGCCTGGAAGGCGCCTGTGGCGACGGTGTCTGTTCCACTTTGCCCAGCGCCGACGGAACTTCTTGCGACGACGGGCTGTACTGCAGCGTCACAGACACCTGCCAGGCCGGCGAGTGTCTCGGTGAGGCGCGCGACTGCGGCTCGCTCGACGACCAGTGCAACGTCGGCGTGTGTTACGAAACGAGCGACGCCTGCTTGCCGCAAACACTCGACGACGGTACGCCTTGCGACGACGGGCTCTACTGCGGCATTGACGACGGTTGCCTGGCAGGCGTTTGCACCGGCGACGCGCGCGACTGCAGCGCCGAGGACTCGGATTGTCTGATCGGCACCTGCAATGAGGGCCTGAAGATCTGCGAAGGGCGCGCCAAGCTGAACGGAACACCTTGCGCAAGCGACGGCACCTTCTGCAACGGCGCCGAGGAGTGCCAGGCGGGAACATGCAGCTCGCCCGGCAACCCGTGTCCGGTCCCGGCCGACTGCGACGAGGCCAGCGGCTTCTGCGCCGGGTGCGGGGACGGCGTGGTCAGCGTCAACGAGGACTGCGATCCTGCGGCCCCAAGCGGCCGCAACTGTTGCGATCCGGCCACCTGTCTCTGGGTGCCGTACGGCGGCGCCGATCCGCAGGCTGTTTGCAGCGCTGATCTCGAATGCCAGTCGAGCGCCTGCGACGGCGCCGGAGGCTGCGCCTTGATCGACCTGCCGGACGGTACTCCCTGCCAGGATGACGGGATGTTTTGCACCGGCCAGGAGGCCTGCCAATCCGGAAGCTGCGCGAGTTCGGGCAACCCTTGCCCCGGAGCAGACGCCGACGCCGACTGCAACGAGTCGTGCAACGAATCGCTTGATAACTGTTCAGCTTTCGACGGCGACGGTTCCGCCTGTGACGACGGGGACATCTGCACCCAGGCCGATGCCTGTATGGCCGGGGCTTGCCAGGCTCAGGCGCTCGACTGCAGCGTGCTGGACGGCGAGTGCGTACGCGGGGTGTGCAGCCCGGTAAGCGGCCTGTGCGAGGAAATTTTCGATACCGCCGGCACGTCCTGCGACGACGGCATCGGCTGCACGACCGACATCTGTGACGGACTGGGTGTTTGCCTCGGCACGCCGGACGACGGGTTGTGCGCTCCCGGCAGCTATTGTCTTCCGGCCTGTACGACCGTGGCCGACGGCTGCCTGGCGCCGCCCGTCTTGAGCGTCGACTGCGGCGACGTGGTGGTCGGGGCGAGCGCCGCCTGCCAGATCGTGACCTCACCTGCGACTCCCGATCTGGTGAGCTGTTTGCAATGCACCGCCCACCTGCTCGAGCCCGAGCTTTCGCGGGTGGATTTCTCAGACCAGGGCGGAGGCGTCTGCGACCTGGGAGGCTGGCAGGTCGAGGGCGGCAACTACTGTCAAAACGATTTATCGCCGCACCACTGTCCGTTGAACGCCCAGCAGTACGGCCCCGACAACTGTTGCAGCAACCTCGTCTGTCCCGTGATTGACGGTCCCCTCTCCGGCCTGTACGCCATGCAGGCCGACGAGGGGACCTGCGCCGGCAGCTTCGAGGAGTACCGTCTGTTCGGCGAGTTCGATCTGCGCGCATTCGACATGGCCGGCCTGTGCTTCGACGTCGCCCAAGACGGCTGCGGCCTGGATGACTACTTCCAGGTTCAACAGGGCACGGGCTCACCGGACGGCACAACTCTCGATTGCTTCGACGGCAACGAGCCGCAAAATTCGGGCGACCTGTCGCGCCACTGCGTCGATCTGGCCTCCTGGGGGTTTTCAGAGCCTCTGCTACGCCTGGATCTATGGACACACTCGGAGAACCCCGGCGATAGCTGGATCATCGACAACATCTCGCTGGTGGCCGGCTACCAGAACTGCCAGCCGACGACGCGCCTGGTCTTTGAAGAACACTTCGATTCCTGCCCGCTCAACTTGTCCGACGGCTACAACGGCTGGACGATAGTCGGCAATCAGGTCCGCTGCGAGAGCTACCGTTGCGTAAACGACGGCCTGCACAACGACCAGGACAGTTGGGCGATCGAGCACGCCGTCGACACCTCGGCGCTGGCTGGTCCGGTCAACCTGTGCTGGACCATGGGCGGCGAGCCCAACACGGATGCATTGGTTGCGGTCGAGTTCAACACGGGCACGGGTTGGCAGCCGGCCTATTCATCGAGCGCAGGGCTGACCTTGCAGGATGAATGCCTGATGATGTGCATCGACCTGGCATCGATCGACCCTGCCGCCGCCAGCAATCCCGACCTGTTGATTCGCTTCACGGTCGACTCACTCAATAATTACGTATTGCTCGACGACATCACCGTCGGCGGGGACGCCCGCTGCGACTCGGCAAACACGCTGCAAACCTCACCGATCACCGAGCAGGCCGGCCAGTACTGGCTGGATGTCGACAACCTGGGCGGAAAGAATTACCCGGTTCAGGTCGAATGCTCTCTTTCGGTGGGCGGGCAGACGATATTTACCACGGACGACTTCAGCTACTCGGTCGAGTAGATTCTACTTGGTGATGACCAGGTAGACCCGGGTGCCGCCGCGCTGGATTTTTATTAGCACTTTGCCCTTCTTGCCGCGGCTCAATGCCCTCTTGAAATCATTGATCGATCTCACGCGCAGTCGGTTGACCTCAATGACAATGTCACCCCGGCGAATCAGGCCCGCGGCCTCGCTGTTGGGATCCACGGCGGTGACCACCAGGCCGCGCAGATTCTCGGGCACTCCCAGCCTTTGGGCTTGCCGCTGGGTCAGGGGCTCGAGCGTCAGCCCCAGGTCGGCCTGCTGCGGCGCCTCTCCCGGCTCGCCCTGCCGCCCTAAAGCCTGCGACTCGCCCTTCTCGCGTTCGCCCAGGCTGATTGTAAAGCTGCGTTTTTTCCCGTCCCTGAGCAGGACCACTTTGGCCTTGTGGCCAGGGGGCATGGCGGCGATCTTGCGGGTCAGCTGGCGCACGTCTGAGATCCTGCGCCCCTCTATCGAGAGAACAATGTCCCCGGCCTCAAGGCCGGCCTTCTCGGCCGGGCTGCCCGAAAACACCTGCGATATCAGCACGCCTTTCTTGGCGGCCACTCCGAAATTGTCGGCCAGGTCCTCTGTCAGGTCCTGGATGCCCACTCCCAGCCAGCCGCGGGTCACCTTGCCCGATTTGCGCAACTGGGGCAAAAGCTCCTTGGCCAAGTTGATCGGCACCGCGAACCCGATGCCCGAACCGCCGGCGATAATGGCGGTGTTGATGCCGATCACGTTGCCGGCCGTGTCGAAAAGCGGCCCGCCGGAGTTGCCGAAGTTGATCGAGGCGTCGGTCTGCAGGAAGTCGTCGTAGGGCCCCTGGCCGATGACACGCTCCTTGCCGCTCAGGATCCCGGCTGTGACAGTCAGGCCGAGCCCGAATGGATTCCCTATGGCCACCAGCCAGTCGCCTACCTCGAGCTTGTCCGAATCTCCCAGGTAGACGAACGGCAGCTTGCCCTTGGGTTCGATCTTCAATAAAGCCACGTCCGTCTTCTCATCCGAGCCGACCAGCTTGGCGTCAAAGGTGCGCTCGTCGGCCGTCCTTACCTTGATCTCGGTCGCGTCGGCGATGACGTGATGATTGGTGATGACGTATCCGTCATCGGAAACGATGAACCCCGAACCGAGCGCGTTGCGCTTGATCTCGTTCTGCGGAGTTCCCAAGAAATGTTCGAATTGCTGCTGCCCGCCTCCGAAGAAGCGATCGAAGAAGGGATCATGAAAGCGCTGCATGCGTCCGGAGAAGCGCGGCTTGATGACCTGGGTGGTGTAGACGTTGACTACGGCTGGCTTGAGCTGCTTGACCAGTCCGGCCAACGACGGTAGCGGCGAGAAGCCGTTCGGCAGTGTCTGCGGGGCCTCGCTGGAACGTTCGTGCCACAGGTTGTTGCCCTGCCCCGGCACGGCGCCGGCCCCGAAGCCGACGCAGGCAAAAATCGCGGCCAGGATAACAATAAGAGACCAGGGGATCAGGGCTCTTGGTTTCCGGCTGTGAAAATATCCACTCATCTGGCACCTCCAGGGCGCTCGTTGTCCTGTTGCGCAAACTGCCGGTAGGCCGGGAATATTCCCGTTTGTGGATATTGGAAGAACTTTGACTTCTCAATGTTTGATCGATCTGCTATCTTTCACGCTGTTCAGGCAATAACTGACCTGATTTTTCTGGAGGCGGCTATGAAAACGCGTTTCAATTTTCCGACCAGGATTCTCTTCGGGGAAGGTGTGATCGAGGACATGCCGGAGTACATACTGGCCTTCGAAGCCGAACGCCCGCTGGTGGTTACCGACAGGGGCCTGATGGCCACCGACATTCCCGAGCGGCTGGTTAACATCCTGAGAGTCAACGGGTTGGAACCGGCAACTTTCTACAAGATCGATCCCAACCCGACGGCCGAGCAGGTCGAGGCCGGAGCGGAGGCCTTTCGCAACCACGAGGCCGACGTCATCGTCGCCCTGGGCGGGGGCAGCCCGCTGGACGCGGCCAAGGCCATCCAGATCCGCATCCACCACGACGAGCCGCTCGAGGAGTACGACGATCTCAAGGGCGGTGACGCCAAGATTCTTGGCGAGTTGCCGCCGCTTTTGGCAATTCCAACCACGGCCGGAACCGGCTCCGAGGTCTCACGCTCTGCCGTGATCACCATAGCCGCCGCGGATCGCAAGGTGGTGCTCTTCTCGCCGCGCCTTATGCCGGCCGTGGCCGTCTGCGACCCTGAACTGACCTACGGCCTGCCCTCCCGCATCACGGCCGAGACGGGCATGGACGCTCTCAGCCACAACGTCGAGGCTTACCTGGCATCGGGTTATCATCCCATGGCGGACGGGATCGCCATCACCGCCATACGCATGATCGCCGAGAACCTGCCTCGAGCCGTGGCCGAAGGCAAGAACGAGCAGGCTCGCAGCGAGATGCTGATGGCTTCGACCATGGGTGCGGTCGCCTTCCAGAAGGGGCTCGGGGTCGTGCACTCGCTGGCGCACCCCCTCTCAACCGTCGCCGGGGTCAGTCACGGACTGGCCAACTCGATCATGCTACCCCACGGGATTCTCTATAACGGCAAGGAAGTGCCCGAGCGCGTGGCCGACATCGCCCGGGCACTTGGCAGCCAGGACACATCGGTGACCGGCGCGGCGGAGGCGGCCTGCCGACTGGCCGAGAAGATCGGCCTGCCGACGACACTTTCCAAGGCCGGCGTCACCGAAGACCTGATCCCGCGGCTTTCCGAGAAGGCCATGCAGGACGGCTGCCACACCTGCAACCCGCGCGAGTGCAGCGCTCGTAGCATGACGGCCCTATTTACCGACGCCATGTGAAAGGTCGACATGCCGACTACGGTTCGCGCCGTCACCTTCGATCTCTGGGACACGGTTTTCATCGACGACTCTGACGAACCACGGCGCCGTGAGTCCGGCCTTCCGCCCAAGCCCCAAGCCAGGCGCGAGATGGTATTCGAATACACAAATCGCAAGGCTCCCGTCCCGCGCGAGTCGGTCGAAGCAGCCTATGCCGCGGCCGACGCCGCTTTTGGCAAGGTCTGGCACGAACTCGGCGTGACCTGGACGGTTCGCCAGAGGCTTGAAGTCGTGCTGGCCGGACTGTCCCGCAAGCTGCCCGAGCAGGAGCTGGCCGAGCTGATCATGCGGCATGAGGAGATGGAGTTGGAAACGCCGCCCGATCTGGCACCGGGGATTGCGGCTGCACTCGATAACCTGCATGGCAAGTATCGCCTGGGAGTGGTCTCGGACGCCATCTTCTCCCCGGGGCACGTGCTGCGCCGGCTGCTCGAAAGATACAATCTGCTGCGCCATTTCGACGCATTCGCCTTTTCGGACGAGGTCGGGCGCTCGAAGCCGGATGCGGCCATGTTCGAGGCGGTTGCGCGAGATCTGGGCGTGGCCCCGGCCGAGATCGTCCATGTCGGAGACCGCGAGCCCAACGACGTGGCCGGGCCGCACGGCGTCGGGGCCCGGGCCGTGCTGACAACGGTGGTCAAGGATCGAGGCAGCGCGACGACCCGGGCCGACGCGGTCTGCGCTGACTACGCCGAACTGGGTGAAATAATCGATTTACTCTGCTAGGAGCCATCATGTCCAGCCTGCGCTTTTTGATCATCGACGGTTATCCCAAGGAAAGTCGCGAGCACTTCGACGCCACCGGCGTGGCCTACGCCTGGCGGCAGTACGCAGACATGCTAGCGGCTCACATGCCCGAGGCCGGCTACGACGTCCTGCTGCCGTCCGACGCCGACTCCGAGCTTCCCGAGGGTGCCGGGCTTTGTGACTATGCCGGCGTGATGTGGACCGGCTGCAACCTGACCATCTACGACGACGATCCCCGGGTGCGGCGGATGATCGAGCTGGCGCGCAAGATCTACTCAGAGGGCGTGCCCGCCTACGGCAGTTGCTGGGGCATCCAGATGGCGGTCGTCGCGGCCGGCGGCGAGGTCAAGCTCAACCCGCGCGGGAGGGAGATGGGCTTGGCGCGTAAGATCCGCCTGACGGCCGAAGGCGAGCGGCACCCATTCATGAGCGGCCAGCCCCCGGTCTTCGACGCCTTCATCTCGCATTACGACCAGGTGACGGCGCTGCCGCCCGGGGCACAGCTCTTGGCCGGCAACGACTTCACCAGGGTACAGGCGCTGGCGGTAACACACGAGAAGGGAACCTTCTGGGCCGTCCAGTATCACCCCGAGTACAGCCTGCACGACATGGCCAGGCTGATCGTCGCCCGCGAGGAGCGTATGGTGCGCGAGAAGTTCTTCACCAACGGCGACGAGCTGCGCGAAATGGTTGCCAAAATGGAAGCCCTGCACGCGGAACCGGGGCGCCGCGACTTGCGCTGGCAGCTCGCCATAGACGACGACGTACTAGACCGCCAGCGGCGCCAGATCGAATTTCACAACTGGCTCTACGAACTGGTCGCGCCGAGGGCCGGCCGGGCACGGAGCTGAGCGATGGTTGGGGTCGTCCCCGCCCCCGACTCGGGCGGCAAGCTGCGCCGCTACCAGATACAAATCTTCGGAGCCACCTGGCTGGCCTACGCCGGCTACTACTTCTGCCGCATGAACTTCTACGTGGTCAAGAAAACCTTGCAGGACAACCTTCACCTGACCACCCAAGAGCTTGGCCACCTGGGCACGGCCTACCTGTTGGGCTACATGATCGGCCAGTTTTCCTCGGCCTTTTTGGGGCGCAAGCTGGGACCAAAGCTGCTGCTGGTGGCCGGCACAGGCATCTCGGTGGCCTGCAATGTCTGCCTTGGTTTTTCCAACCTGTTCTGGTCGTTTTTAGTCTTCATGGCGCTGAACGGCATGGCCCAGGGCACCGGCTGGCCGGGCTGCATCGGATCGCTGGGTCACTGGTTCAAGCGCCGCCAGCGCGGCAGCGTGCTGGGCGTCTGGTCGACCTGCTACCAGGCCGGGCCGTTTCTGGCCAGCAACTTCGCCGGGCTGATGCTGGGCCATCTCGGATTCCGCTGGGCCTACTTCGGCGCCTCAATTGTGCTGCTTGCGGTCTGGAGTGTGGTGCTCTTCTTACACCCCAACACGCCCGAGAACGTCGGGCTCGAGCCGGTTTGCGACGACGAGGATGACCAGAGCGGGGCAACCTGCAAAAAGGGCGAGCGCGAGACCCTGGGCTGGAGCAGGCAGGTAGTCGTAACCATCATGATGATGGGCGCGATCTATTTCTGTATCAAGTTCGTGCGTTACCTGCTCTTCTCCTGGACGGCGTATTTTTTAGGGCGCAACTTCGGATTGCGGGGAGACCAGGCGGCCTACCTGTCGACGATATTCTATGCTGCCGGCTTCGGCGGCGTTCTCTTTGCCGGTTTCGCCTCCGACCGTATCTTCAAGGGACGCAGGTCGCTGATCTCGCTTCTGATGCTTGCCGGCATGGCGCTGGCCTTCGTGATGATGGCAACGCTGGGCGCAGCCAACCTTTTGATGTTCAGCGTGTCTATGGGTCTTGCGGGTTTCATGCTCTACGGCCCCGACTCGTTGCTCTCCGGCGTCGGGGCGATAGACGTAGGCAGCCGCCGCGGCGCCCTGACCGCGGCCGGGATAATAAACGGCATGGGCTCGGCCGGCCCCATCTTTCAGGAGGAGATAGTAGCCCGTCTCTACCAGTCATCCGGCGGAGAACTGGGCCCGATCCTGTGGCTGCTACTGGGAGTGGCCGTCTGCGGCACGTTCTTGATGTTCTTCCTGTGGAGAAGGGCCAGGCGCGGAAAGTCTAACCTCTGAGGCATGAATGAAAAACATCTTGACCACTAGTCTAAATATGGTACCATAAAAAGACTGGAGGCAAGCATGTCATTGGAGACAGACATCCGACCGATATCGTACTTGAAATCCCGGGCCGCTGACTTGCTGAAGCAACTAAACGAAACGCATCGTCCCGTTGTAATCACCCAAAACGGCGAACCCAGGGCCGTGCTGCAAGACCCGTCCAGTTATCAAAGCATGAGAAATGCCATTGGGCTCCTCAAGCTGATCGCGCAGGGTGAAGAAGCCGTGCGCGCCGGACGCGTGAAATCGCAGGAAGATGTCTTTGCCAACCTGGAAAAACGCCTGTTGAAAAAATGAAAAAAACATACAAGGTCCTTTGGGGTGACGTTGCGGAAAATGACCTGATAGGAATTATCGAGTACATCGCCGACGAAAGCCCCGCCAACGCAGAAAAGATCCTGATAAAGATCAAGCATAAAGTCTCCAAGCTGTTTCACATGCCCCAAAAGGGTCGCGTCGTGCCGGAACTGCTGGAGCAGGGTATTGCGACCTACCGTGAGCTGATTGTCGCCCCCTGGCGCATCATCTACAAAATAGAAAACAAAAAGGTGCTGGTCTTTTCCGTTCTCGATGCCCGAAGAAACATCGAGGATATCCTGCTGCGGCGTCTGATTGAGCTGTAAGGATTGCGATATTGAACTTCCCGGGGCAAGCCCGTCGCTGCATCCCTCAGGCGCCCATTTTCGGCTTGTTGACCGCGCTTTGCACGACTCCGCGCAAGAGGTAGTCGGCCAGGTAGCCGGCCACGAAGGTGCTGACCTTCACCTGCGCTTCGTAAGTGCTGGCGCCGAGATGGGGAGTGGCCACGACATTCTCGTGAGCAACCAGTTCTTGCGGAGGATTGGGTTCACCAACGTAGACGTCCAGGCCGGCGCCGGCCAACTGGCCGTCGTTCAGGGCGGCCAGAAGCGCCTGTTCGTCTACCAATCCGCCGCGGGCGGCGTTTACCAGGATGGCGTCGTCACGCATCATGCCATGGAGGAGGAAGCAGGGACGGCATAATAGGAAAAGCGGCGTCCTTCCTGATAGGTTGTTGGTGCCAAAACCCAAACCTAAAAGGAGGAGCCGCTAATGAAGTACAGGTACCATATTGGAATGGATGCGCATAGCAGAAACAGCACATTCG
>DATKYQ010000018.1:0-11556 GCA_035528415.1 Myxococcota bacterium
GCTGGCGCTGACATATGTGCCGGGGATGAAAAACTCCTCCACCTTAAGCATCGTCTCCATCGAGTACGATTCGGCCGTGGCGAAGGCCTCGTCGTTGCGGCGGTAGTAATGAAAACCAAACGGACTGTTCACCGGTATCACAAGCTGACATTCGGAGATGAACGGCTCGCCCTGGCTGCCGGGAGCTTCTTCCCAGGGATATTGCTGGGCCGGGTCGTCGGGCAGCAGGCAGCCGTCGTATTCGACCTCGTGCAACGGCACCTCACAGGGCAAGACGGCCCCGGCCGGGCTTGAGCAGAAGATCAACGCGAGCGAGACGGCGGCAAGGTGTATGCCCCCCCCCCTGTAAAAATGAGCTACTAACCAAGCCCTGCCGACCGAAGAACACGCTCTTCATGATCGCCCTCCCGCGCAAGTGGTTTTGAGACTCTGAGTCTCGCCCGGTCGATTATCGATGTAGTTATTATAACACAGACGGCAGAGAATTTTTTGAAACTTGTGAATTGGGTATGGCCAGCTTCTCGACCGCCAGCACCAGTCGCACGGCGGCCTGGTGACCGGGGCTCATGCCGCGCTCGTAGGCGTAGATCCTATCGTGAAACATCTCCGGTGTCAGCAGGTAGCCCAGTTCGTCGTCGGCCAGGCAGGCAAGCAGCCTGGGCTTGCCCGGGACACGCGCCAGGATCTCGAGGCCCAGGGCCGGGGACGCTTCACCGGGCAGGAAGGTGATCGAGGCCGGGCCCAGCCGGCAGAACGACACTCGCGAGACCATGTCGGGGGCGAACTCGCGCTTGTCGACCACTCCCAGGGCGACAAGTACCTGGTAGAAGCGGTTGCCGGAGGCCGGGATGCTGACCTCGCCGCCGCCGACGCTGATAGCGGGATCCAAGACCGGTGCAAGGCGCGCCCGCCCGACGAGTCGCAGCGCCGCCCGGCCGAGTGCCCGGCCGAGCCCGTACATGAACGTCTCACGCGATCGGCTCAGGGTGTCGTGCCCGATGGCTGCGCTGACCATGGCGCCCAGGGCCCCGTTGATGTACAGCGCCGTACCGCCCAGGCGCTTCTCGATCATCTCGCAGCAGACGCCGCAGAAGTCGGCGCTGATTTGGCGGTTTGCCTTCCAGAGCGTCTCCGGGTGGCAAGCATACTGCACCAGGCTGGCTATCGATTCGCCCGCCTGGTCGTCGAGCTGAATCAGGCGCAGTTCCCTGTCTGCCACGGCAGCGCGCTCGTTATGCACCCAGCGTCCGGCGGCATCGAACGTGCCGGAGGCGACATGCAGGCGCGCCGGCCGGGCTGACGCCAGCGCCCGCTCGACGCAGGCGACCAGGCGCGCCTCGAGAAAATCCATGTAGGCCGGATCCTGCCCATTGCGGTACGGCAGGCGGCCCAGGAAAGCCGGGCCCCAGATGCCCAACGTGTCCGGGCCCTGGTGGTTGTGGGTACAAACTATGTGAATAGCGTCGGGATAGCGGCTCGTCAGCCGCTGCTGCAGTCTGCGGGTTCGCGCAAGCGACAGGCCGATTAAATCGGCCGCAACTATGACAAGCGGCGTTCCCGCGGCGGCGACCACGAGCGCTCTGGCGAACAGCGGATCGTGAACGCCGCTGCAAGCGCGCTCTGCACCGAAACCGGCAAGCCAGATGCCGGCCGGCCGCGGCGGGGTGATCTCAACGGCGGCCGCTCCGGCGGCGAGACAACCCGCGGGCGTCGAGCTCATGAATGCATCCAGGGGAAGCGGGCCGGCCGGCATGACTGCTTCAGTCCTCGAACACGATCCCGTGTCGCGCGCTGATCTCTAAGATGAGCGTGCCGGCCAACTCGACGTCCGCCACCAGCGGATGGGCCACTAGCGCGAGCAGGGCCAGCCTCCTAGAGCGGGTCAGCGCGGCCTCGACGGCCAACTCTTCGTAGGCCTTGACGTGCTGCAGCAGGCCGCGGATCTCGGGAGGCGGAGGATCCACCGGCAGCGGCTGCGCCCCGTCGGCCCCGATCGTGCATGGTACTTCCACCACGCAGTCCTCGGGCAAACAGGCGATGGCCTTACCGTTGCGCGCGTTTACGATCTGCCGCCGGCCGCTATCCTGGTGGATGGCCAGCACCAGGTCGAGAGCCGCCCGGCTGTAGAAGGCGCCGCCGCGTTTTTCGAGCTCGGGCGGTTTCTCGACGCGCCCGGGTTCGGCGTAGGCCGCGAGCAGGTCTTTTTCAATGTCCATCACCTCTTCGGCCCGGCTCTTGGGTTTGCGCTGAAGTTCGGCCAGCGCCTTGCGCGTCAGGTAATAGTAGCGCAAGTACGAAGAGGGAATCATTCCCAGGGCGCGGATGAACTCGGGCGGGTAATCAAGCTCCTCGGGAATATTGGCCGGCCGGCCGGCCGAGGTCAGTTCGTCGAGCACCCCGGGCAGGACGTCGCGCCCATCCACTGTCACCCGGCGTACCCAACTCAGGTGGTTCAGCCCCAGATAGTCGAGATCCACATGATCCGGCTCGACCTTGAGCCTAGCGGCCACCTCCATCCTGAGGTTGATGGGGTTGTTGCACAGGCCGATCGCCCGCTGGCGCCCATGTTTGAGGATCGCCTCGGTAACCAGGCCGGACGGGTTGGTGAAGTTGATCAGCCAGGCATGCGGGCAACGACGTTCCATGTCACGGCAGATCTCGAGCATAACCGGCACCGTGCGCAACGCCTTGGCGAAGCCGCCCACCCCGGTCGTCTCCTGCCCGACCAGGCCGTGATCGAGGCCCAGCCGGATGTCCAGGTGCCGGCCGGCCTGGCCGCCGACCCGAACCTGGGTGAGCACGAAACTCGCACCGTCTACGGCGCGTTCGCGATCGGCGGTCGTTACGACCTTGAAGGCCGCGCCCGCGTGAGCGACCATGCGACTACAGAATCCGCCGACGACGCCCAAGCGCTCGGCGTCGATGTCCATCAGGACGACCTCTGTAAGCCCCAGGGCCGGCCCGTCAGAGATCAGACCATCCATGAGTTCCGGCGTATAAGTACTGCCCCCGCCAATGACGGCTATCTTCATGAAGACCCGCTATCTCCGGCGACGACGCCTGACCGGCCTGGTCAGCTTCTTTGTGACCGTCAACTCGTTGGCCGGGTGTTCCGGCCAGTCGGCAGGACCTATCTCCCAGTGTTGCTTGCTGTAATGCTTTTTGAAAAGTACGATTTTATGTGCCTTGCCGAGCGGCAGGTTTGTAATCGTCCGCGGCGTCCGGCCAATGCGCTTCCCGTCGAGGTATACCCAGGCCTTTCCGGGCTGCGAGTCGATGACGAGTTTGCCGCGCCGCTGCTTCAGTTTCTTTTCTACCAGGTAGGGCTTGTCCGCCAAAAGTGTGATATCGCCCTGCCATGGCTCGTAACCAGCCACCACCAGCTTGAGGCTGTGATCGCCCGCCCTGAGCCCCATAATTCGCGGCGGGTCGCCTTGACGCTCGACGAGATCGCCGTCCACCAGCACGACCGCCCCGTCGGGCTGGGTGGTCACCGTCAGGGCTCCAGCGAACTTCTCTACCTCGGCCGGCGAAGACTTGACCACCCGCTTTTTCACCCTCCCTTCCTTGCCGATTAGTTGCCAGACAACCAATACGGCCACTCCCACCAGAAGCGCTACCCCCAGAAGCACAATGACCAGGTTCTTGAATTGACGCCCCTTGCCCAGACCCCCCTCCTTGATGGCCATGACCGTCTCGCCCTTGGAGAACTTGCCCACAGGAGGCGCGAAGACCGGCTCGGTCACCTGGGAGGCGTCCGAAGGCGGCGGCTGCGAAAGCGGAGCCGCTGAGAACAGATCATCCGGCCGCGGAACACCGGCAGGCGAAATCTTGACCAGCTCCTCCAGGTTTTCGCCTCGCGCCATCCATTGGCTGGTGGCCTCACCAAAGGCGAAACTGACATTCTCTTTCTTCTGACCCATGCGACCGGAAAGGGCATCGACCAGAAAGGATGACAGGGCATCGGCGTCTATTTTCCGATCCCAGCGATCGAGAAAGGCGTCCAACTCTGTGCGCATGACCACCGCCGAGGCCGGTCTTTCGGAGGGACTCTCCGACATGGCACTCACCAGGAGCTTGTCCAATTCGACGGGGATATCGGCATGAATCAACGATGGCGGCGTCTGCCTGATCGTCCTGGAAATCGCCTCGATCTGCGTCTCGGCCGCCTGTGCCCTTATTTTTTTGCCGCTCAGGACTTCGTAGAGAGTGACGCCCAGTGAAAACAGGTCGGCCCGTCCATCCAATTCCCTTCGTCCCAATACCTCCGGGGCCAGGTAGCCGTACTCTCCCCGGAAGACGTCCGGGCGGGTGTCAATCAGCCTGGATGACACGCGCGCCAGGCCGAAATCGACGAGCTTCACCTGGCCGGCGGAAGAGATGACTATGTTCGGTGGGCTCATGTTGCGGTGTACGAGCCCGAGCGAGTTTCCAAAAGCGTCTTTGATCTGATGGGCATAGGCCAGGCCGGCGAGTGCCTGGCTGACGATATATATCCCGATCGTCGGAGGGAAGCGCACTGCTTGTTCGACGACGGCCTGCATCAATGTCGCCAGGTTGGTGCCCTCGATGTACTCCATGGCGATGAACAGGTTGTTACCGTTGCGGCCCCATTCGAACACCTTGACGATGTTCGGGTGCTCGAGCATGGAAGCCACGCGCGCCTCGTCGACGAAACCCGCCAGAAAGTCGGCGTCCGCGGCCAGTTCGTCATGGATCTTCTTGATCACGACCGGTAAATCTTCACCCGTGGCGGTGCGCGTGGTCGCCCGGTAAATATCGGCCACGGCTCCCGATGCCAGGCGCTCGAGCAGGGTGTACTTGCCGAATGGAACGGAATCGGTCATTTCAGTGGCTCCGCCGTAAGATGCCCCCGCTCTTCTTCTTCGACTTGCGCCGCATGTTGATCAGCCGTAGTTCCCGCAGGGCCTCGGTGCAGTCGGGGTTGCACTGGATGGCCTTCTCGAACTCGTGTTCGGCCATTTCGCGGTAGTTCATCGCCTTGTAGATGTAACCCAGAAACAGGTAGGCCTTGTCCACCTTGGAGTTTAAAGAAATGGCCTGGTTGAGTTGATCGCGAGAGGTCCGCACCGCCTCCTCGTTCTTGGGATCGCTCTGGAACATGGCCCAGCCGAGGAAAGCGTGGAACTCGCCCTCGTCGGGACAAAGCTTGACGGCCTCATCGAAC
This sequence comes from Myxococcota bacterium, assembly GCA_035528415.1. Taxonomy (GTDB): domain Bacteria; phylum Myxococcota; class B64-G9; order B64-G9; family B64-G9; genus DATKYQ01. The sequence continues at coordinate 5,189 of DATKYQ010000018.1, forward strand.
ATGCCACGGGCCTTTTCGTACTCCCTCTTTCGCAGCGCGATCTCACCCTTCTGGAAAAGACCCTCGGCCGAGAGAATCTTCGAGACCTCGCTCGAGACGTCCCGTTTGGTTCCCGAGGAAAGTTCTTCCAGGTAACCGTCACGACGGGCGTCGTCGGCCAGAACGTCATGGGCGTTGGAGATAATATGGAAGATCTCGTCGGCCAGGTTGCGGATCTCGGCGCTGGCCGTCCCCGACATCCTGTCGGGGTGATAGTGCTTGGCCAGCGCGAAGTAGGCTTTCTTGATCTCGGCGCGCGAGGCGTTCTTGGACACTCCCAGGACCTCGAAGTAGTCCTGATTCTTCATCTCCACCGCCCGCTCGGCAAGCTCCTCGCGCAACGAGTGCTCCTCGGGGCTCAGCTTTGAGCCCGCACTCTCCCCGGCACTCAGCGAGGGAACCGGCACCCCGCCGTGCTCGGCGAGGCGGCCCTTGACGCGTTCGCGGACAGGCGGGGGAACAGGAGGGGGACCGGCCTGTTGGCCGGCCTGCGAAGGATCCGCCGGCGATACATCGGCGGCCGCCCCCTTAGACACGGTTTCTTCCTCCTCGAAAGATTCTGCGTCCGCAGCACCCGGCTCCTCATCCGTTGCGGACTCGCCGGGCGGCGGCGCCGAATCCGCCGCATCCTCACAACTCGTGTCCTCGGCCGGCTCGTTCTGCAAGGTGACCATGCCGGCACACTTCAGCGCATAAACGATACGGTATACGCGCTCCTTGTCCAGGCCGAGGTCGAGGATCTCGCGTAAGGTTCGATCTCCCTTGAGGTGCTCGACGAAAGCCTCCTCTTCCTCGTCGAGATCCATGTCCTGGAAGCGAAAGATGGGATCGGGATGCGGTACCACGTAGTGCTCAAGCCATCCATCGAGCGCCTGGCGCAGGCGCTCGAGCTTGTATTTTCTCCTGATGCCCTCGTAAATTACGGCGGCGGTGCTGGCATCGAGCGAGACGGTGACCGGGGGCACCGAACTCTTGGGGTTGAACTGGAACTCGCCTTGCTCCCAACCGAACAGGTCGTACAGCTTGACTTCGAGCTGCAACTGCAAAGCGTACTGCAGGTTGTGCGGCGAGATGCAGCCCATCTCGATTAACACCGTTCCCTGCTGGCGCCCGGACTCCTTCATCTTGATAATCGATTCCTCGCACTCCTCCTCGCCGATCATCTTCTCCCTGACCATCACCTTGCCGAGACACTCGTTCAACAGGTTGGACTTGACGAAGACGGGATAACCGTTCTTGGTAAAGACAATCTTCTTCAGCTTTTCCTTTTTCAGCAACAGCGCCCCATCGACTTTGTCACGGTATAGTTCGGCCAGCAGTTCGGCAAAGGATGTGTCGCGCAGGTTTCCCCGGCGTGCCGCCGAGAGGAATTCTTTTGAATGGCGTTCGACTTCCGCCTGTTCTTCCTTGCTCTCGGGACTGGCATATGGCTCGGGGGCCTTGCGATCGACGGCCTCCCGCTCGGCCTGGGCGGCAACCGCCGACGGGTAATCGGCCCCGAAGGTCTCCTTGAGAGAATCGAGCAGCTTCTCCATGTCGAGGGGCTTATCCAGGTACTCGACGACGTTGTACTTGCGAATGGCGTCCTGGCGATGGTTGACCCCGCGATAGATGCCGCTGATCATCAGGATGGGAAGTTCCTTTCCCTTGACCGTCTTGCGGATCCTCTCGGCCACTTGGAAGCCGTTCATAACCGGGATCAGGATGTCCAGGATGACGAAGTCGATCTCCTTCGACTCGAAGGTCCTCAGTGCCCACTCTCCGTCCCGCTCGCCGATAACGGTGAAGCCCTCCTCCTCGATGACTTCGGTAAGCATTTTCTGGACGGTCTTGTCGTCCTCCACTACGAGGATAGTCTTGCTCACTGGCACCCTCCTGCAAATAAACAAACGCTCCCGGCCGACGGATTTCAGGCGAAGGTCGCGCTAATGACAATGAAGCCATTATAGGAAATCGTCACCGCGCTTTGCAAGTGCATTCCGCCACCCTTGATCTGCGTTCGTGGGTCTGTATAATTGCCGCACGCTTCGGAAAGGATCTGTGTTGAAGAAGAAGACATTCCTCGCCATGGCCGGCAACATCGGCAGCGGAAAAACCACCGCGGCAAAGCTGATCAGCCAGAACTTCGGCTTCGAGCTTTTCGACGAGCCGGTGATCGACAATCGCTTCCTCAAGTCGTACTACGCCGACATGCGGCGCTGGTCGTTCACGCTGCAGATGGAGTTCTTGATGAAGCGGGTCGAGCACCACGAGTTGATCCGCAATGTACCCAAGAGCTGTATACAGGATCGCACTCTCTACGAGGATCCCGAGATCTTCGCCAAGTACTTGCACGGCCTGGGCCACATGGGCGACCGTGAGCTGGATCTCTACTTCGAGTACTTCAACCGCCTCAACCGGGATCTCTTGCGGCCCGACCTGATTATTTTTCTCGGGGTGAACGACGTCGACACGCTGCTCAAGCGCATCCAGGTCCGCGGGCGCGAGGAGGAGCGTTCCATCGACCCGGCCTTCCTGATCGGCCTGAACGCCTACTACTCGACCTTCGCACAGGTGTGCGAGAAGAAGTACGGCATTCCGGTTCACCGGGTGAACGTCGAGAAGCTCGACCTCCGCTCCAAGTTGGGCAAGCAGACTTTTCTCGATCGAATCGAGCTGGTGCTGGAGGAAATCCAATGAACCGTCGCCCGGGCGCCGAACGGCAGATCGACGGCGAGCAGTCCGTTCACAGTAAGGGCCGCCCGACCTACATCGCGATCGAGGGACCCATAGGTGTCGGCAAGACCACCATGGTGCGGCGCCTGGCAGAACATTTCTCGGCCCGGGTGATGGTGGAAATCGTCGAGGAGAACCCTTTCCTGCCCGATTTCTACAAGGACCAGGAGAAGTACGCCTTCCAGACCCAGCTTTTCTTCCTGCTCAGCCGATATCGCCAGCAGCAGGAACTGTGGCAGCCGGACCTGTTCCACCGCTACATCTTCTCGGACTATATCTTCTCCAAAGACCGTCTCTTCGCCTCGCTGACTCTTTCGGAAAACGAGATGCTGTTGTACGACCAGGTTTTTCAGATTCTCGATACTCGCGTCCTCAAGCCCGACCTGGTTGTCTACCTGCAGGCGCGCCTGGAGGTGTTGCTCGAACGTATCAAGCGCCGCGGAAGGCCTTTCGAGAAGAACTTCGACGCCGACTACCTGAAACGCCTGTCGGCCATCTATGCCGACTATTTCTTTCACTACCCGGACACCCCCCTGCTGGTGGTGGACACTTCGGACATCAACGTAGTCGAGTCCGAGGAAGACTGCCTCGACCTGACCCGCTGCATCTTGCGCCACCGCGGAGGCGTGCAGTACTACAAGCCCCTTGGACGATGAACATGAACCGCATTATTGCTCTCGCGGCCTGCCTGTGCCTTTCCTCCTGCGATTCGTCAACGGGGCCGGCGCAAGACGCCGGGCCGGATGCGGCGGCCGGGGAATGAAGAGGCGCTGGGTTGCTGCGACGAATTATAGACTGAGAAAAGAGCAGCCGTCGACTTCAACCCGGCAGAGGCAGCGCCAGGCCGTTATCGAGCAGCTTCTGGTTCAGGAAGTGACCTTTCTCGAACACGGCGTTCTCGTCTTCGAGCGCCGGATCGTACAATAGGTCTGCGATGTAGCGGGCGTAGAGATCGGTCTTATAAGTATGAAAGACGACGAACTTGCACTGACCGAGTTCCCGCTCGACGAAGCTGCGGGCTTTCTTGCCGGCCGGGGTGTTGAGTTCGGGGGCGTCGATGCCGCGCAATCTGAGCCGTTCGGATTTCCAGACCATGAAGCCCAGATCGATGCGCACGTCGAGCGTGTCGCCGTCCACCACCCGTTCCACTACGCCCAGGTAGGTGTGCAGGCGCGAATCGGGCCGGGCCAGCTCGGAGCCCGCGCCGGAAAGCAGGGCCGGCAGGCTGCGATAGGAGCCAGAGCGAATGGCCCGTCTGAGCCGCGAGCGCGACCAGCCCTGTTCGAGCGCCTGACCGACGTAGTAAAGCCGCTCGGCCTGGTCCGGCACGGAAAGCAGCGCGACCTGTTTTCCCCAGGGCAGCTTGGCCACGGCCGGTGAGCGCGGCAGGCCGTTCGGGTACAGACGGAAGAACTGCAAGGTGTGATACAGGGTGGACTGGCCGAGGCCGAGGTCGGAAGATAATCTGCGAAACAGCTCGGCCGACTCCGTCCTGCCGGCTCCGTCGGTGGCCAGTTGCAGCCTGCGTCCCACTTTCCAGTAGGTGTGATTGGCCACCTCCGCGAGAGCCTCTTGCGCCTGCTGCCGCCCTTTTTCCAACAGGTCGGCCAGATCGGTCTTGAGTTTTTTGTAGTCGGAGATATTTAGGGTTATAGCCGTCATACGCGCATATTTACCAAATCACATACTCGCTTGTCAACATATTCCAACAGTTCCAACTTAGTTGGAAGATGGTCACTGGTACAGCCAGGGAGATCCGCCCCGCGCGAAATCGGGCCATATCAAGCCACATTTTGTGGCGGGATGTGGCGGGATTGAATTTGAGGAGTCGGAGGCTGTCTAACCCACCAAACTAGCCTATAGGGAGCCTGAACGGATACAAGTCACTTTCGTTCGTAGGGTTGCTCCGTCTCCAGGTTCTCGATTCCCTTGAAGTGTCGATGGTTGAAGGTGCATAGGACCGCTTGACGTTCGACGGCGCACTCGCCGATGAGAGCGTCCAAGATGCCAACGCCGTGAGAGAGGTGTGTGCGGGCGTAGGTATGAAGTGCTCGGCCACAGGCTGCATCACTGGGCCAATGCACCACGAATGGTTGCAGTTCATTGATCAGTCGGTTCATCTCACCCTTGTCCTTGCAACCTTGCATCAACTCCATCGAAACGAAGCCAACCAGCCCGGGCGCTTCATCCAGGGAGTCGAGCCACTCCAATGCCTTCTGATTGGCACGCAGGATATCAACCATGACGTCGGTGTCCAGAAACCGCATGGTTACTCCTCGGTCCTGGTCTGTGCCCTCTTGCGAAGCTTGCGGGCAAAAGTCGAGCTGTCTCCGATGGCATCTCTGTCCTTCCAGATCCCTACCAGGCCGCTTGCCCGGAGGGCTCGGAGCAGCTCCCGACCCGTCTTGGGTTTGGCGTCCACCTGAGGGAACAGCGGGAGTGCCTCCAGGTCCAGCCGCTCAATATCCTTGATGCGGAGTTCCCTTATTCGACCGTCGGCCTCCCTGTGCGTCGCCTCTCCGGATGCACTGACATAGGAGTCCAGCAACTCCTTCATGAGGGGCAGAAACAGCTCCTCGAACGCGCACTGAATATACTTTCCCCCCGCCGATGGGTAGATTCTGCAGGACTGCTTTTCCAGGTCCACTTCGCGGAGCGTTCCTTTCACGACGACCGCGCTTTTAATAGGGCCGGAGATGTTGTCCTCGACCCTCCGGGCCACCCGAGCGTCCAGGACGGCCTTGGCCGGCCGGCGTCCCCTCCTCTGGCTCAGGAACTCCACGGAGGTGTAACCACGGTTGAGAACCTTGGCGGCGTCCCTCAGCGAAGCCAGAACGCCGTAGTCGAACTCATTGACGAGCTTTGGGGTTTCCTGTCCTAGAAGAGCCACTCCCTCGACGAATTTCGCAACGGCTTCCTGCCCAAGAGGCTCTTTGGTTCCGAACAGAGTTGTCTCGGGCTCCTGGTCCGGCGACAGTGCCAAGGCCACGCCGAAGCTCCCCGGATTGATAGCCACGACTTCGAGGGAGCAGGCAGCTTCCACGTCGCCCTTGATGCGCCCGGGTTTGGCTTCAGCCGACTTCCCCACCAGCGACAAGCCCACCCGTTTGACGCAGAGCTGGACTTTCTTGAGCAGGTCAGTCAACGAGTCGATGGAGATCCTGTGCTCGTCAGCCCGACCGCCCTTCAGGAGAATCTGAAGCACAGGTTCTTGTTTCGACATAGGGCACCTCCCTTCCCGCCTTCTTAGAATCAAGCCTATCAGAACATCCCAACAGGCGCTAACTTCTCTTTGGTCTCGGGTTAGCTACTTGAAGGTGGCACGATTGCTTTCGCCCCCGTTTTCGTTCGCTAACGTTTTACTCGCATGCAATTCTTTTGGCAAGGATCGACCATCGGACATGGCATGACTGAGGATTCCCGGTTAGATTTGACCGTAGGGGCGGGCTTAAAGCCCGCCCCTACGGTCACCAATGTTGACGGCGGTGTAAAAGCGCCGGATGTTGGTGGAAAGCGCAGATTAGAGCCAGACGACAGATCGATGACAGTTCATGCTTGGATTTCGTCATCTGCGAAGATGTCGAGCGGTGGGTGTTCCTCCCAGTATTCGCAAA
>DATKYQ010000019.1:0-74463 GCA_035528415.1 Myxococcota bacterium
GCCGAGAATGGCTGCCTGTGGGCAAGGCCCGGGCGGAGGATAGGCCAGCCAATCCGGCCTGAATTCGTTGCCCCCGGTCATGACATAAGTACAGTTCCATGAAGTGGCCTGGCCGATGCCGGCCGGTTTGTAGGGCGGATCCAGAAGCCAGCGGCGGTGGCCCAGCGACGAGACGTTGTTATCTCCGATGTAGGCGTCGATCGCCCCGGCCGGATCCGAGCGCCCCATGCATTCGTTTGAATTGGATGCGCCCGAGGCCCCCTCCGCCGTGTAGCAGTTCCAGTCTGTGGGCGGCTGGTGGTTCAGGCTTCCGTTTTCCTTGATCATCACGGCGCAGGGTTGGGCGTAGACGTTCAGCGTGCGCTTGTTGAAGACCGGGTAAAGTCCCACCAGCCAGCGGAACAGGTTGATGCGCCGGATGCCGTCGTCTATCGATTCGGGGTTGAGCGTTCCGTCGTCGCAGTCGTCCGCGCCCGCTTGCCAGACCCAGGCGGCCTTGGTTGAATAGTCGGCCTTCCACTTGGCACACACGCCCGCCGCCGTCCGCGAACCGAAATCGGTGGGAATGACGGGCAGGCAGTCTGGGCCCTGACGTTCCCAGCCCGACTGGCAGTGACAAATACCGTCCAGGCACCATTCGAGATCGGCACAGCTTATCGTCTCGCAGCTTCCGCCGCCGTCAGGAATGTACTCGTCTCCCTCGTCCGGCCCGGCGTCGAAGCCGGGATCGCCGCCCTGATCGGAACCGTAGTCGGCGCCATCGGCCATACCGTCGGCCCGGTCGCCGGGATCGGCAGCGCCATCGTTACCGTCTTTGATAACCCCGGCATCGTCCCCGGCATCGGTAACTTCGATCGACCCTGTGCAACCCGCCATGCTTGCGAGCAAGAAAGCCGCCGCCAATACCGAAAGAAGACGCCTGTGCACGTCCATGTCGCACCCTCGAACCTTGCTTTACCGTTAACAACAATAGCAGACGCGACAGAATCAGTCCATGCGCACCCGGGCCCGATGCTTGCAATCTCCAAGCCGTCGTGCATCGATTACGGTATGGATATCCAGATGAATCTCTTCGGTACAGCATGGCTGTTGTCTACAATCGCCGCCGCCTGCGGAGCCGCCGGCCTGCTCGTGGTCGCCCGCAGGCTCGTCCGGAAGAAGTGGGCCAGCGCCTCGAGGTTACTTTCCGCCGGGGCGCTGATCGAGCTGATCGGGCTCATTGCCGACCCGATTGTCCGCCTGAAACTGAGCGGGCAGGCCCAGCATGGCGATTTTGGCGTTACCCTGACCTACATGGTGCTGCTCGACGTGTGGACCGTGATTGTTCCCTTGCTGCATGCAGCCGCGCTGATGATGATTGCGCTGGGGGTTTCCCGGATGACGAAGAACGAGGATTGACCTTCATGTCGACGGTAAGAAACAGACGATTTCTATGGATCATGCCCGCCGTGGCAATCCTGTTCGCCTCGGCGGTGAGCATCTGGACAGGCATGGAGAACCAGCGCGTGCATCGGGATTTCGATCGAGTCTACGAAGCGCACGTCGAGTCGGTCGCCCGGCTGATATGGGAAAGCACCCGGGGGGCCGCAAGAGCACTGGATGCTCTGTATGCATTGTCCGAGGAAACACTGGCTCTCACCGCCAGGCTGATCGCCCGGGTCGACATCGAGGATCCCGGCGAGAGGAAACGGCTGCTGTCGGGAGGGATACGCGCCTGGCTGATCGGAGAGACATGGAAGGAACTTTCCGGCGATTGGGGGCCGGTCGTCGAGGACGGCCGGGCCGGGTTCAAGCAGGAGATGAAAAACGCCGATGAAAGTGAGATCGTCGAGGGCGGTGGGGCGAACCGGTACGGCCTATACTGCTCGCGCTTCAGCGTTTCCCGCAAGACGGTGATCGTCTGCCGTGATGCCGAGGAACTCGCCGGGCTGCGGCGGGAGACCGGCCTGGGACCACTGCTTCGCCAGGTGGTCGGCAAGGGTGTGGTCTACGCGGTCATCCAGGACGAGAAAGGCATGCTGGCAAGCTCTCCCGGTGCGGAGGTTTCCTCTTTCGAGCAAGACGCTGAACTCGGCGGAGTGCTTGCCGGTGACCGGCGAGGCATGACTTTCCGGACGATCAACAGTCCCGCAGAGCCGCTGTTCGAGGGACTGGGGCCGTTCCCGTTGCCAGACGGCACCACGGCGTTGCTCCGGGTGGGCGTGGATGCCTCCCCCATGCTGGCTGTTCAGGCGAGCATCGAGTGGCGCCACCGCGTGTTGTACCTGGTGGTGGGATTGCTGGTGCTGATCTCCCTTGCAGGAACCTGGATACTGGATCGCTGGGCGATTAGAAAACGGGAGGCAGAGCGGATGCTGGCCGCCAGGGAGGAAGAGAGCCACCACTGGCAGACCATCTCCCAGATGGCGCAGACGGTGGCCCACGAGGTTCGCAATCCCCTCAACACGATTAAAATGGCCGCGCAGCGCCTGCAGCGCGAGTTCTCCATTCCGGACTCCGAACAAGCCGACTACCAGGAGTTGGTCGGCATGCTGCAGAGCGAGTCGGACAGGGTCAACCACGTGGTCTCGGAATTCATGGAGTTGGGCAAGCCGCTGGTCCTGGAAATTGAAAGCCTGCCTCTTTTGGAGATTGTCGAGCAGGCGCTGATGCCGCTGCGCGTCCGCGCTGGGCAGGAGGGCAAGCGTATCGAGGCGGGCGTGGCCGCTGGAAAAAAAGTTCGTCTGGATCGCCGACGCTTCACCCAGATCGTTTCCAACCTGGTGGGCAACGCCCTGGATGCCGTGGGGGCGGGCGGTACGGTGCTGGTGCAGGCGGATGTCGATGCGGATGGACTACACCTGGAGATCATTGACGACGGCCCGGGCATGGATACAGGGACGCTGGAGCGGGTGCAGAAACCATTCATGACCACCAAGGCCCGGGGAACCGGCCTGGGCCTCTCCATTGCCAGACGCTTGATCGAGGCGCACCAAGGCAGGTTCGGGCTATCGTCGGAGATGGGAAAGGGTACGCGCTCACGGGTGTTCTTTCCGATGAAACCGGAGGTACAAAGTGGCGGATGAAGACATCACCATTCTCATGGTCGAAGACGACGAGCCCCAGCGTAAAACGCTCTCGGGTTTTCTGCGCAAGCGGGGCTACCAGGTGATCGAGGCGGCCTCGGCCGGGCAGGCCGAGGAGGAAGCCGCGCGGTACGAAGTGGATCTGCTTCTGACCGACCTGCGTCTGGGGGGCCCGGACGGAATCGCACTGCTCCAGAAACTGAAGGGTCGCCATCCCGATCTCCAGGCTTTGGTGCTGACCGCCTTCGCCACCGTGGAGGACGCGGTTCGGGCCATGCACTCGGGGGCCTACGACTTTCTGGCCAAGCCCGTCGATCTGGATCGGCTGGAGGCCCTGGTCGAGAAGGCCCTGGAAAAAGTGCGGCTCGCCCGCGAGAACCGCAGCCTGCGCGAGGTGGTGAAGTCTTCCGAGGCCTTCTCGGAACTGGTCGGGGAAGGCGAGGCCATGCGGCAGGTGAAAGAGCTGGCGGTGAAGGTTGCGCCGTCGAAGGCTTCGGTGCTGATCCTGGGCGAATCCGGAACAGGAAAGAACATGCTGGCCCGGGCCATTCACCGCAGCTCTCGTAGGCGGAGCAAGCCGTTTCTCGAGATCAACTGCGCGGCGATGCCCGAGACCCTGATCGAGTCGGAGTTGTTCGGCCATGAGAAGGGGGCTTTCACCGGCGCCACCTACGAAAAGAGGGGCCGCTTCGAGCTGGCCGACGGGGGAAGCCTGTTTCTGGACGAGATCGGCGACATTCCTGTTCCCGTGCAGATCAAGCTGCTTAACGTGCTGCAATCGGGGCAGTTCGAGCGGGTGGGCGGTCCAAAGACACACCAGGTGGACGTCCGCCTGATCACCGCCACCCATCGGGATCTGGAAAAGAGGATCCGGGAGGGGGTCTTCCGCGAGGATCTCTACTACCGGCTCAACGTGGTTTCTGTCACCATGCCTCCTCTCCGGGAACGCCCCGGGGACATACCCATTTTGATGGATCACTTCATCCGCAAGCACGCCGATCTTTCCTCCGTTCAGATCGAATCGGTAGCGCCGGAGGTTCTCGACAAACTCATGACCTGGCCATTCCCCGGCAACGTGCGCGAGTTGGAAAACATGATCGAGCGGGCGGTAGTGCTCGCCGAGAGCGCCGTGCTCGGGCCGGACGACTTCCCACCCCAGCTCAGCCAAGTCACGCCCCTACAGTCCTCCCCGGCGGGTGAGGAAGATCTGGAGGGACAGGTCGCCCGCCTGGAGATCTCGCTGATCCGCGATGCGCTACTGCGCAACCAAGGCAACAAGAGCGCTGCCGCCCGGGACCTGGGCCTCAGCGAGCGTGCCATCCGCTACAAGATGAAGAAGTACTCGCTGTACTAATTCGACCAAAACGTCGATTGGATATCGACGCGATCGTCGAATACGGACAGCCCGCCAGCGTCGAACACCGCCATCTTCCTTGATTACGTGCTGAGTTCTTGTGCTGGCACGTTTAGTGCTTGTGCTCAGAAAGAACAATCGAGGGGGGGAGGAGGATTCAAAATGAGTCGTGGAATACGCTTGTTCATTGTCATGGCCGGCGCCGCGTTTCTGGCGACGGCCTGCAGCCGAAACAGCGATCGTATCGACGGCCCGACGCCTCTGCTCGCAGATGTCCAGCCCGATCTTCTCTGTGTGGAGCAGGCGGAGCGGCAGATCACATTGAGCGGCGAGGGACTGGCGCCCTTGATGATCGACACCGCGACCGACAACTCCGGGGTTGTCTTGCCCCGAATATTCCTGCAGCAGACGAAGGACCTGACCGGCACAGCCGTCTCGGGCGAGGAGGTGGCGATTCCCGATGAAGACGTCACCTGGGAAAGCCAACGGTCCATGACCGCGGCCATTAAGCCCGCTCTGACCTTGGTCCCCGGCGTCTATCGCGTCCGGGTAGAAAACGGCTCCGGGCAGGAAACCCTGCTTCAAGACGCACTGACCATCGTGCCTCCGCCGGTGTTGTCCGCTATCGAGCCCGACCTGGTTTGCATCCAGCAGGGACCGAAGGACGTGACCTTGACCGGGCAGGGCTTTCTGGACATCGACGGGACCCTGCCGATGGTAACATTCGGGAACGTGGAGTTGTCGGCCAAGTCCATTGGCGGATGCTCGGATGTCTCGGGTCCATCGGAGACGGTGCGAACCTGCACTTCACTGGTCGTGGAGATTCCCGCCGGATCCCTTCCCGAAGGTTTGCTGGATGTGGTGGTCGCCAACCTGGAGCCGGCCGGATGCTCGAGCGTCGAGGCAGTGAAACTGCTGGTGGTGCCGCCGCCCCAGGTTGAGGAGGTATCGCCCGACCTGGTCTGCCTGGAACAGGGTGGGATCGATCTGACCATCACCGGCACCGGATTCATCGACAACGACGGCGTCCTGCCGACGGTAAACGTCGGCAGCCTCTCCCTGCCCGCCTCCAGCGTAAGCAGTTGCCAGGATCTGGAGGGGCCGGCCGGCGCGGTGCGCAGCTGCACGCAGATGACCGTCAGCCTGGCGCAGCAGTCGCTGGCCGAGGGATCCCACGCGGTATCGGTGACCAACCCGCTTCCGGTCGACTGCACCAGCATCGAGACCGTCACCATCGCGGTGGTTGCCGGGCCGGTCATTGCCAGCGTGGATCCCGACATGTTCTGCGGCGACCAGCAGGCCGTCGACCTGACAGTGAGCGGCACCGGTTTTCTGGACGTGGACGGGACGCTGCCGACCGTGGAAGTGGGCGGGAACAGCTACACGGCCCACACGGTCAGCGACTGCGTCGACGTGGCGGGGACCCTGCTCAACGCACGCTCCTGCACCGAGTTGGTCTTCATGCTGCCCGCCGGGACGCTGACCGGCGGCTGGCAGGATATTACTGTCCGCAACCCGGCGCCGGCGGACTGCGACAACACCAGCGCCGGCGGCTTCTACCTGGTTGGAGCCCCGCTGATCACCAGGGTTTCGCCCACCACTCCCTGCGAGCAGAACGCATCGGACTTCACCATTACCGGAAGCGGCTTTTTGGAGCTCGGCGGGGAGCAGCCGGCGGCGACCATCGAGGGGGTGGACGCGCAGGTGACCTCCATGGACGGCTGTGTCGCCATTCCGAACATGGCGGCGGCCAACCTGTGCACCTCCATGCAGGTGACGGTGCCGGCCGGAACTGTAGGAGTGGGCAACTACGATGTCACCCTGACCAACCCCGGAGCCATCACCTGCAGCACCACCTTCACCAGCTACATCGGCCTGCCGCCGATCGTATCAAGCGTGTCCCCGCTGCAGCTTTGCGAGGCGGGGGGCGCCATTACCGTCAGCGGCGACCGGTTCGTGGACGGGTCGTTCGTCTCCATCGGTAACGCCGTTCAATCTGCCGACCTGCCGACCACCTTCATCGACGCTCAGACACTCCAGGCCGCGGTCCCCGACCCGACACCACCGGGGTTGTACGACATCAGCGTGACCAACCCGGACGGCTGTGCCGACACCCTGGCGGCCACGCTGGACATCACCCCGATGCCGGTTGTCTTCTTCGTGGATCCGCCGGTGGTCTACAACGGCATTAACCTGCAGGTGACCGTATACAGCACCGGCATCCTCGGCGCAGTCACCGGCGTAAGCATCAACCCCACCGGCGATCCGGCCAACGCGACCGCTTTGGACTTCACCTACGTGCAGACCAACCGGGTCCAGGCTGTGGTCCCATCTGGTCTTGCGGCAGGCGACTACGACATCTCGGTGACCGACGACCTGGGCTGCACCGGGACGCTGACGGCGGGCCTGACCATCGTGGAGGATCTGAGCGTGGCCATCGACCGGGTGGAACTGCCCTTCGGGTGGGCCGACGCGCGCACGGGCGTCAACATCTACTCGCCGGAGGCACCTGATCCCGGCATGTTGAACTTCGAGCCCACTCCGCGCTTCTACCTGAACCCGGCGGCGGCGGGCCCCGGGACGCTGGCCTCCGAGCTCAAATACACCGCCTACGTATCGTCCACGCGGGCCTCCTCGACGGTTCCCGCGGGGCTGCCGGTGGGCATGTACGATCTGGTGGCGGTAAACCCGGACGGCGGCGTGGGGTACCTGGCCGACGCCTTCGAGGTGACCGCCCTGCCGCCGCCGGTGATCACCGCCCTGGCACCGGCCAGCGTGGTGAACCAGGACGTACAGGAGACCACCATACTGGGTGCCAACTTCCGCACGCCCGCGTTCTCGGCGGACTGCCTGCAACCGGGCGGCACCACCGTTCCGCTGGTGGGAACCATCCTGCTAAGCGACGCCACCTCGATCCAGGTCTCCTTCAACTTCGTCACCCAGACCGTGGCGGACAACTCGATCTGCATCGTCAAGGTCACCAACGACGACGGCACCTACGCCCTGTACTCGGCGCTGGCGGTGACCAACCCGTCGCTGAACCTGGCCAACTTCAGCGCCACGTCGGACATGAACACCGCCCGGCGGGCACCGTGCGCCGTGGCCGGAGATGCCGCCCCGGGCGCCCGGTTCGTCTACGCCGTAGGCGGGGACGATGGAACCACCCAGGAGAGCACGGCGGCAACGTACTACGACACCGTCGAGATGGCCGCCATCGATCCCTACGGCGACCTGGGCCAGTGGAGCGTCCTGCCCTACACGCTGCCGGCTGCGCGCAGCTTTCATGCCTGCACCACCATCGGCCGCTATGTCTTCGTGGCCGGGGGCAACGGAGGCGCGGGCGCGGTGAACACGGTCTGGCGGGCGAAGATCCTGGATCCGCAGGAGGCCCCGGAGATCACCGACGTGGACCTGCGCGTGGATGCCGAGTCGAGTGCGGCCCTGCTTCCCGGTCGCTACTCCTACCGCGTCTCGGCGCTGCGGCCGGCCGGGGATCCGGAGAACCCCGGCGGGGAGACGCTGGCCGGCGATCCGCTGCTGATCCAGACGCCGGACATCGATGAGCAGATCATCATCACCATCACCTGGGACGCGATCCCCGGTGCAGACGGCTACCGCATCTACCGCACCCCGGATCCCGACCTGCCCGGCGGGAACGAGGTGCAAATCGGCGAGGTTCCGAGCACCGAACTGACCTTCGTAGACGACGGCACCGTGGTGCCGGGAACCGGGCGGCCGCTGCCGCTCGGTGCGCTGGGCATGTTCTACAGCCTTCCCGATATGGGGACCGCACGTGAGGGCGCCGGGATCGCCTGGGCGACCGACCCGGCCGTCGCCGACCGGAAGTATCTCTACATGCTGGGAGGGCGCGACGCCGGCGCCACGGGTCTGAACACGCTCGAGAGGCTGGACATCCAGATCCAGGCCGACGAGACCCAGCAGATCGCGGCGCAGTGGGTTTTGGGCGGCGCGGACATCGGGCCGGCCCGCTGGCAGATCCAGGCCCTCGTGGCCGACGACCTGACCGCGCCGGACATCCTGGCCCCCGGGGAGACCTGGATCTACGCCGGCGGCGGCATCCGGGACGATCTGCTGTTTTTGCAGCCGGAAATGGTGGCCTTGCAGGTGGAGACCGGGGGTGCGCTGGGAGAGTCGGCAGGCACCCGCTACGCGGTGGACAACATGCAACCATTCAAAGCCGGCTACGCCGCGGCGACCTTCAACAACCAGCTGTTTGTATTCGGCGCGACCCAAGGTGCGGCCAGCACGGAGTCGGCCTCGATCGAGCTGTGCCCGGTCGGCGGCGCCTGCTCCATGTCCATCCCCGACCCGCCCGACCTGGCCAACTGGAACAACCTGGGGATCAACCTGACCGTGGCGCGTTACCTGCTGGGCGGAGTGACCGTAAGCGCGTTCATCTTCCTGGTCGGTGGCATCGACGACGGCGCGCCTCCTGCGCCGCTGGCGGCCACCGAGAAGACCCTGTGGTGAGGAGGTGCGATCATGAGAAAGACAATCACATGCCTGTTGGTTCTTTGCATACCGGTCATGGTCGCCGCCGAAGAACCCGCGGCCCCGGCCGACGACCTGGCGCTTCAGAGGGGTGACCAGAGCGTGATCACACTGGGGCTGAAGGGGGGGGTGGGACTGCCCCAGCTTGGCTCGGCGCTGGAGACCACGTTCTGCATTCACCTGGAGGCGGCCTACCAGCTCCCCTTTTGGGGTTCGCGGCTGGGCTTGATCACCTCCCTGGGCTACACCCAGCCCACCGCGTCGGGGTCCGGTTCGGATCCGCGGCTGCCGGGAGGCGAGTACACCTGGGAGACCACCCAGCGGCAGACCACCTGGGACATTGGCGTGCTGATCAAGGTGATGGAACGCACCAGCCCGTGGAACCTGGGGGTGGCGGTGGGCGCGCGCATCGTGTTCCTCTCGACGCTTACCAGCGGCGAGGCCGGCGATGAGACTTTCGGCGAGCACGACGAGCGGGCCACCATTCCGGGGGTGTTCACCGGGGCGCAGGGCGAGTACCGCCTGGGCCCGGGGGCGGTGTTTCTGGAGCTGTCGCTGGGCATGTCCTTCCAGGACCTGCGCACCACCGGCGACCTGACCGTGATGGAACTGGGCATCCTGGCCGGATACCGCTTCTCCTTCGCCTTGTAGTGTTCCTCTAGTCCCCTCCGAACTCGACAAGACCGTCGAAGCCTGCTCGACCATAAAGTCGAATCGACCATCGCGGCCAAGTGGGTAAGGTTGGACTGCCTTCTTCTTACATCGTTTTTTCAGCAAGACCTGATTGGCACGCTTTGTGCTCTATTTGCTTGCATGTTGAGTGGGTTATAGCAAAAATCAAAAGAGCGAAGGAGAAAGACCATGAGAGCCAAGTGGTGGATCGGAATCGGGTTGAGCGTGCTTTTAGGAACACCGTCTGTCATCGCCGGCGAACCGGAGGGTGAAGCGGCTTTGAAGAAGATCCAGAAGCAGGAGCAAAAGCAGGAGCAGCAGAAAGCCCAGGAGCAGAAACGAATCGAGAAGAAGGACAAACTCCAGGCCCAGGAGCAAAACAGAAACCGCTACAGGCACCGCAAGGGCAATGGCAAAGTACAGGGCGACACGAATGCCGTCGGCGAAGGTAACAGCGGCGCGGAGAACTCGTCCGGTAACTCCCAGCCGACAGTCGATCCCGCAGACGATACTCAACTCGTCGACCAGAATGGAGACGGAATCGGCGATCAAGTACAGAGCCAGGACCGGGGAAAAAAGGGCAACGGAGAGAAAGGCGCCATGAAACGCGGCCATCACCGTTACCACCAGCGCAAGTCCGTGGGAACCGCGGCGCAGCAGGGTGAGAGAAACCAGATGCGCACGGGAAAAGGATTCGGGAGAGGCTTCGTAGACTCGGACGGCAACGGCGTGAACGACAGCAGCCAGAAACGAAAGGGCACGTAAACCACTTCAACCGGGAGCGGCGGGAGGGTTTTCCCTTCCCGCCGTATTTGTATTATGAAAGTACATTTTCTACCAAAGTTGATTCTGGCTGCTCTCATCACCCTCGGCTTTTCTCAAGCGGCACGCGCCGAAGACACGCCTGCCCCAAAACCCAGCATTGGGAAAAAAGAGCAACTGAAGGACCAGAAGCAAGAGCAAAAACAAGAACAAAAGCTGAAGCAAGAACAAAAGCTGAAGCAAGAACAAAAGCAAAAATTAAAGCAAGAAAAGAAAAAAGAGAAGCCCCGGTTCGTCGACCGGAACGGTGACGGGATCCAGGATGGTCGGGAGCACCGCTTCCGGGGAAAGCATCGCCGGCGAGGCAAGTGGGGCTTGGATGAGGGAGGCGGCGGAGAGGAAAGGCACCGGGCGCGAGGGGAGTCCAAGAGCCGGCCCTAACGACCGGGGTTCGAGGGTGATGCTGTGAAAAGGTTTCTTGTCTGTTTAGCTGCTGGCATAGAGTTGCTGGTGTTGCATCCTGCCGGAGCGACCGACCTTGTTGCCAACTTGGACGTTCGCACATTGGCGAGCAGCAACGTGTTTCTGGACAAGTCCGATGAGTGGGATCTGCTGCTGCGACCGTCCGCCGAGCTTGGATTCGACTTCTCCCGGTACTGGTCGGCGGGTTACACCGGCGAACTGAACGCCTACACGAACCACCAAGATCTGCTGTCGCATCGGCATGAGGTCTACCTGTTTTTGAACCCGGCCTGGGGCCAGGACGGCGAGAACGAGCTGGCGCTGGAGGCCTCCGTGCAAACCCTGCGCAACCAGGAGGCCTACCAGGATCTAAACCTTCTCCTGCCTACGCTCACGGCCAAGCTAGCGATGGAGCCGCGTCGCTGGTTGCGCTGGAGCGTGTCCGCCACGGCTGCCTACCGGTACTTCTACGACGATAAACCTTCCGACTCGATGGATGTCTGGGCGCGCGGAGAGCTAGGCTTCACCCTGCCGACCCGCACCACTCTTTCTCCCCGGGGTTCCTACGGATATCGCCGCTACCTGCATCCAGGGCGAGGCGCCGACACCCAGGACCAGCAGTTCGTCCTCGGGTTGCACGTCAGCCAGTCGCTTTCGAAAACCTCCGGGCTGCAGTTCGATTACGCCTACCAATACGCCGTCGACGACAGCGGAGTCTTGAGCCGAAAATTGACCCAGGCTCAATTCACCTATCTCGGAGAGGAGTTCCTCTACTCCGGACATCGGGTAGTAGCCGGCTTCAAGCAACTACTGTTGGGCAAGTCTTCGGCGTTATGGCTGGGTCTTCGTTTCGAACAGCGTGACTATGCAGGCTGGGAGGCTATCGATTCGAGCGGCCGGCTCACCGGGGAGAACCGCAGTGATTGGAGACTGAAGCCCAGGGTCGCTTTCGAGTACAACTGGTGGCCGAAGAACAAGCCTAACGGCGTGCCGGACCTGAGAGTCAGCCTGGAGTACCTCTTTCTGCGTCAGTGGTCTAACAACGACTGGTACGATACGGCCGGTCACATGGCGGGCGTTTCCGTGTGGGGATCCTGGTAGCGCCACCCTATGCACGTCTCGTAACGCGAAGTTAGAGGAACGAGTTCAGCCGCAGCGGCCGCAGCCGTCGTTCAACTCGTAGCACTCGGGGTGATGGGCGGCCCCGCAGCGCGGGCAGGAACGGCTGGAACCCTCGATCACATCGCCGCACACGGCGCAGCGCTCTGGTTCTGCGGTGCTGGGAGCCGCACTTTCCTCAAAGACCGCTTGGCCTGTCGCCTCGAGATAGGCTTTAAAGACCAGTTTGCCGGAGCTTGCGAACTTCAGAAGCAGGTCCGGTGCATCCAGCCAAGAGAGTTTCTGGATGCGCAGGGCATAGCGTTTGGTCGCCAGATCGATGTGGTCGTTCATCTTCAGCGATCGCAACTCGAACAGGGCCTCGCGGACACCCGCCGTAGCCAACATCGATTTCACCCTCTCGGGCGACGAACCCTTGATCATGAACCTGGCGTCGAAGATCTCGTCGCCGATTTGGATGTCCTGTCCGCCAAGCAGCTTGCCCAACTTGGAAAACAGGCGCTCCGGGTAGATATGAAGCTCGAAGGGCGGATTGGATGAGAAGTTGAATATCAGGCGGGTGTAGTAAGTGGGGTTCTTGCCCCCGGTGGAGTAGAATTCGAGGCGGGCCGGATGGCCGAGATGCTCGAATACCAGGTTGGGCTGCTTGAAATAGCTTCCGGGTATTACGGTCCCGCCCAACTGCACAGCGACCATTTGCAGCATTTTACGACGCTCACGGCGCTTTTTCGCCTGGACCCTGGATGCCGCGATGACGATGAAAATGCCGACGACGAGCCCCACCAGCATGAAGACAATCGAAATATGCGACGCGGAATGCATGGGCACTACTCCTTACACAGGCTCTCATTCTCATCCTTACGCCCCGAGATTGTCAAAATAAACGACCTGGTGCTAGACTCGCACCCATCTCGAAAGCAGGAGAAAAGTCATGAGGAGTGCGCTACTAATTGGTTTGCTGTGTTTAGTTCCGGCCACCAAGATTCTCGGGGCCGAACGTCCGATCTCGGCCCGGCAAACCATGTACCGCCTGGTGAAACTTCTTGCCCGGCAGGATCTCGACAAGGCGAAAAAACTCACCATCAGCGCCGACGAGTATGCGTCTTTTTCGACCCGCCCGGTCGATCGTAAAGACTACCAGGCGCGACTCGATGGTTTTCTTTCGCACATCGCGCGCGAGCTTGCGGGCGGAGTGGAGTTCACAGGCGCACAGGCGGCCGACGCCTTGATCCTTCCGGCCGGACGCAAGACCAAGCGCGAGCTGGTCATGACCGTAATCCGGGCGACCTTCTCGCTGCACGGCAAGCAACTGCCCGGGCAACCAATGTCTTTTTTCTTTGTAAACCTCGAAGGAAGTTGGAAGATGTTCCTGCGCAAGTGACACGGGAGGTCGAGATGGGCCTGCTGGACGGCAAGTTCGTGGTTCTCGGAATCAGCGGAGGTATCGCCGCCTTCCGCGCCTGTGAACTTACCCGGCTGCTGGTCAAGGACGGGGCCGAGGTACAGATCGTACTGACCGAGACGGCGGCCGAGTTGGTCGGCCCGCAGACATTCCAGGCGCTCTCCGGCCGGCCTGTCGAGGTCGGCCGAGGCGGTCGGTTGGCCGCAACTGGCATGGCGCACATCGACCTCGGCGCCCGCGCGGATCTGATTATCGTCGCCCCGGCCACGGCCAACACGCTTGCCAAGATGGCAGGGGGCCTTGCCGATAACCTGCTTTTGACCACGCTGCTCGCCAGCCGCTGCCCGGTAATCCTGGCCCCGGCCATGAACACGCGCATGTGGGAGAATCGCCTGACGCAAGCCAACATGTCGCTGCTTGGGCAGCTCGAGCGCATGCACATCGTCGGTCCGGCAAGCGGAAGCCTGGCCTGCGGAGAAGACGGTGTCGGCAGAATGGAAGAGCCCGCGATTCTACTGGAAGCGGCCCGAACGGTGCTGGCCACACAAGATCTGGCCAAGAAAAAGATCCTGGTAACGGCCGGCCCTACCCGCGAGCCGCTCGACCCGGTGCGTTTTCTATCGAATCGCTCGAGCGGCAAGATGGGCTACGCCCTGGCGGCCGCCGCCGCGCGGCGCGGGGCGCAGGTAACGCTGATCTCCGGCCCGACCAGCCTGCCCCCACCCTGGAACGTGCATCTAGTGCCGGTTACGACCGCGACCGAGATGTCGCGCGCAGTGACCAGCGCAGTCGGGCGCTGCCAGGCTCTTTTGATGGCCGCGGCGGTGGCCGACTTCAGGCCGTCTAAAATCGCTCGCCAAAAACTGAAAAAGGCCGGCGGCGTTCCCTCGCTTACGTTCAAACCCACCCGTGACATCCTGTCTCAGCTTGGAAAGAAAGGCGGGCCTGTGCTGGTCGGCTTCGCGGCCGAGACGCAAGATCCCATCCAGGCCGCCAAGCAGAAACTATTGGCCAAGCGGCTGGACCTGGTGGTGGCCAACGACGTCAGCCTGCCCGACGCCGGCTTCGATGTGGACACCAACCGCATCCAGCTGGTGGACAAAGGCGGCACCGAGGAGTTGCCCCTGCTCACCAAGGACCAGGCGGCCGATCGCATCCTGGACCGGCTGGTCGATCTTCTTAGAAAGCGCAAGAAAAAATAGAGCGACTTTTCACAGAGGCCGGGACTGGCGGCGCAGTCTCCTGACCTCGTGTAAAACGCGGCTTTTTACCCGGGCCATGATTTTCTTTCGCGCCCCGGACGGCAGCGAAGGCGAAGCTTCCGTCCGGGCGGTTTTCCCCACCCTAGGGGCCTTGCGCATCTTTCGCGGTCCATTCGACTTCTTGCGCCCCCGCAGAAATCCCCGGCCGGTTCGGTGGGAGCCGGGCTTGCGGTAGGGCTTCTTGCGGCCGAGCAGCATGGTTCCCACTTCCTGATGATCTATCAGCTCCTGCATCGAGGGCAACTCGAGCTTGGCGTCGATGGCGCGCCTGAACAACGGCCTGAAGCGCTTGCCGATCGTCTCCGGATCGTCCAGGTTGCCATCGAGGTAAAGCCTCCTGAGTCGCTTGCGCATGTCACGCGCTATGAGTAGGTTGCGGTGCCCGGTTGGATCGACCCGCGTGCAGGCGGCATCCTGTCCGTCGACGAGCAGCTCTCTCACCCGTGCTAGTGACAGGCGGCGCATTTCATCGACCTCCTCGCGCGACAGCGTCATCTTGGTGCTCTTGGCATAGGCCTCGACTGTTCGCTTCCAGTGCAAGATCTGACTGAACAACACTATCGAGTTGAAGATCTGCTTGTTGACCCTGAAAGAAAAGAGCGGCCCGGTCAGGATGGCGCGCAGGTGCCGGTCGTGCTTTTTAAAAGACCTGCCGGACAACGAACGCGCCATCTCCCAGCTCTCGGCGCTCATCCAGGTATCGAAGCGCATCTCCCAGTAGACGTGCGCCGCCCGGCGCCTGCGGTAGTGCTCGACGACCTTGTAGGGAACGAAGTAGTTATGGGCCACAACGTCCGCCGCCAGGTGCGCAAGGTAGCCCCAGGCAAAGGCGCGGGTGGAGTCGCTCTCGGCCATGTCTAGAACCGACATGCCCACCTGCCAGTTGTGACAGTGAAGCTTGTAGGGCGACAGGCTCTTGCCTACGGTGATGTCCGCGGCGATGTTGCCGTACAGGAAATCAACGGGGAAGCGGCTCAGCAACACCGCCACGGCCGGAGCCAAGAGCGCCAGATCCCGAAGCACCACCAGACCGAACTCGAGGTGCGCCGCCGGTCCCCAGGCCCTGGCAGGCGAGGGTAGCAGCAGAAACAACGACGCCAGAAGTAAGTATACAAGCCAACGCATGACACTTGTTCACACCCGCCGAAGATGCTATACCACGTGGCTGATGGGGTCAAACGTCCCCTGGAAAGCAGGATATGGCGGGTTCGGCCGTAACATTGGAACAGGTTGTCCGTGACCTCGATGTCGGGTTGCGGCTGCTTCGGGATATCGGCGTGCGTTACCTGGCCGTCGGACGGCCCGCAGAAAGTTCGGTGTCTTCGGTGCGCAAGCAATCGTTTCTCTTTGGATCGCGCGGGGCAGAACCAAACGTCGGAACCGTAACGATCGAGCCAGAGCCGCCGGATCCGGTTCAGGCGCAGACGGCTCTGGACGAGCTGCGGGCAGAGATCGGCGATTGCCAAAGGTGCCGGCTCGCCCAGGGCCGCAACAAGATCGTCTTCGGGGAAGGCTCGCCGGCCGCCCGGCTGGTCTTCGCCGGAGAGGGACCGGGGCGCGACGAAGATTCGAGCGGTCGGCCTTTCGTGGGACGCGCCGGTAAGCTGCTCGATCGCATCATCGTCGCCATGGGTTTTTCGCGCGAGGAAGTCTACATCTGCAACGTGGTCAAGTGCCGCCCGCCCGACAACCGTACTCCCCAGGATGACGAGATGCGCACCTGCGGCCAGTTCCTGTCGCGCCAACTCGAGATCATCAGGCCGCGCTTCATCGTCGCCATGGGCGCCACGGCATCCCGTTATCTGGTCGGCAGCAACCAATCCATGGGCAAGCTGCGCGGACGCTTCTTCGAGCATCCCTCGGGGGCGCAGGTCCTGCCCACCTATCATCCGGCCTACCTGCTCAGGAACCCGGCCGCCAAGAAGCTCACATGGGAAGACGTGCAGAAGGTCATGGCCAGAATGGGAAAGACCGTGGGCAAAAAGCTCGAAGGGAGCTGAGTGATGATGAAACTACGCAGATCGGGCCGCAAATTCCTGGCAGTTTTTATCGCCTGCCTGGCCCTGGTTCTCTTGGGGGCCGCCGCGCAAGATGAAAAGAGTGCGGCCAAAGACGGCGGCAGTCCCGCTGTCACGGCCGACGCGCCCGCCGCCGCGAGTGCTCCCGTTGCCGCGCGCCCGGCCCGGGTGGCGTTGGTGAACATCAAGGGCGGCATCTTCCTGGGAACCGGCGAATACATCATCGAAGCCATCGACCGCGCCGCGCGCGAAGGCTACGATTGCCTGGTGATCGAGGTAGACACCCCGGGCGGGGCGCTCGACGAAACCCAGGAGATCGTCAAGGCCATGCTCGGGGCGCGCATTCCGATCGTCGTCTACGTCACCCCCAAGGGCGCCCAGGCCGCCTCGGCAGGCACTTTCATCACCATGGCCGGCCACGTGGCCGCCATGGCCCCCGGCAGCCGCATCGGCGCGGCCCACCCGGTGATGATGAATTTTATGCCCAGCCTTCCAGGAGGCGATGACGAAAAAGACAAGGACAAGAAGAAAAAGCTCGAAAAGCAGAATGAGATCATGAACGAGAAGGTGACCAACGACACCGTCTCGTTCATCCGCGGGATAGCCAAGGAGCGCGGCCGCAACGCCGACTGGGCCGAGAAAGCAGTTCGTCAGGCCGTCTCGATCACCGCCGCCGAGGCCGTCGAACTCAAGGTGATCGATCTCGAGGCCGACACTTTAGACGACCTGTTCGAAAAGATCGACGGGCGCCAGATCGAGATCGATCACAAGATCAAAGTCACTTTACGAACACATGGTGCGATCGTCGATCGCTGGGGCAAGTCGCTCAAGCAGCGCCTGCTGGGTTCCTTGGCTAGTCCCAACCTGATGTGGCTGCTTTTCCTGCTGGGACTGGGCGGCATCGCCATGGAGTTCTACCACCCGGGCGCAATCGTCCCCGGCGTGGTCGGCGGCCTGTGCCTGCTGCTGGCGCTCATTTCCATCAACGTCCTGCCGGTCAGCATCGGCGGCCTGCTGCTGGTACTGGCCGGGATCGGACTATTCATAGCGGAGGCTTTCGTGACCAGTTACGGTTTGCTCGCCATAGGCGGCGGGGTGCTTTTAGTGCTGGGCGGCATCATGCTGGTGGACCCGTCCAGCCAGCCGCATTACATGGACCCCAGCCTGGGTGTTGACTGGAGCGTGCTGATTCCCACCGTGGTGGTGTTGGGGCTGGGCATGGTCTTTATCGGTTACAAGGTGATCAGCACCCAGCGCAAAAAGATCGAAACCGGCAAGGAGGGCATGCAGGGCCTTACCGGCAAGGCGCGCTCGGAGATCACTCCCGAGGGCGGCAAGGCATTCGTGCACGGCGAGCACTGGCAGGCGCTGAGCCAAGAAACGATTCCCGAAGGATCGCAAATCGAGGTCATCAAGATTGAAGGACTGACGCTTCACGTACGCAAGAAGAACCAATAACCCGAATCCCCGCGGCAAGGATCGCGGCGGATCGATCAATTAAGGAGGGTAAGAAATGTATATCGTCATGGTACCGGCAGTGCTGGTTGGACTGTTCATTCTGATGGGTTTCCGCCAGATATTCGAGTACCAGCGCGGGGTGATCTTCCGCCTGGGCAAGTACTCGGGTATGAAAGGCCCCGGCCTGAAGTGGATCATCCCCTTCGTCGACCAGTTGGTCAAGGTCGACCTGCGCATCATCGCCCGGGACGTGCCGCCCCAGGACATCATCACCAGGGACAACGTCACCGTGCAGGTAAACGCGGTGGTCTTCATGCGGGTAATGAATCCCGACAAGGCGATTCTCGAGGTCGACAACTATCTCTACAACACCAGCCAGTTGGCCCAGACCACGCTGCGCTCGGTGCTCGGCCAGGTCGACCTGGACGACCTGCTGACCAAGCGCGAGAAGCTTAACGAGCAGTTGCAGACCATCCTGGACGCCGACACAGACCCCTGGGGCGTCAAGGTGACCAAGATGGAGATCAAGCACGTCGATTTGCCGACCGAGATGCAGCGGGTAATTGGCCGCCAGGCCGAGGCCGAGCGCGAGCGGCGCGCCAAGGTGATCCACGCCGACGGCGAGTTCCAGGCCTCGCAGAAACTGGCCGAGGCCGCCGCGGTGCTGCAGAAAGAACCTGCCGCGTTGCAGCTGCGCTACCTGCAGACGCTGACTGAGATCTCAACAGAGAACGCCTCGACGGTGATCTTCCCCTTCCCGATTGAGTTGTTCAAGGGCCTGCTGGGCAACAAGTAGTGCAGCTGAACTAACCGTTACCCCGCTGGAATGTAGTGCGCGGACAAGCGCGCGCGCGGCGCACGCTTGTCGAGCAGGCGTTCGGCCAGGCCGTTGTGCTCAGCGGGGCTTGCGGCCAAGACCATCTCGTCCGGCCCCAGCGGAAG
The DNA here is from genome assembly GCA_035528415.1 of Myxococcota bacterium. Taxonomy (GTDB): domain Bacteria; phylum Myxococcota; class B64-G9; order B64-G9; family B64-G9; genus DATKYQ01. The sequence goes on from DATKYQ010000019.1 coordinate 19,029, forward strand.
ACCGACCTGAAAGGTACAAACAGGTTCCAGCAACCCGCTCGAAAGGCGCTCGCGCGTCTTGGCATCGCTTAACTGCCCGGCCAGGATGTCCTTTACAGCGGCGCCTGCGATCTCTATCGGGCCGCTCTTGATAATCGATGTCAGGCCGCGCGCCCTGGCCAGAAAAGTCATCAGGGCAAGCACACGACCGGCGGCCAAGTAGACCGCCGGACCCAGATCGCTTCTCACCAGGATAACGCCCGTGAGCGGATGCGTGTTCTGGAAACCCAGAAAGAATTTTCCAAATGCGCGCGCCATCATGCGCACCAGTTTGACAAAGCGCACGGGGCTAAGCGGCTTGCCTCGGTGATCAATCAGAAGATCGCCCTGGATGTGAAAGTGCCCGCCGGAAAGCAGCTTGGCCCGGATGTGCTCGGGCACGAGCTTGGCCGAAAGCGCAACCTCGTCCGGAAGATCTGAAAGCGTCTCGAGATAAGAGCGCAAGCCGTCCAGACCGATGCGACTCAAGAGACCATCGGGCCCTTCGATGCCCTCATGCATGGCCGCACCCAGCAGGGCCGGAAACTCGTCTTGCCGCGTAAAAACGGGAAACTCCAGTGCGTCTTCGGGAAGATCATGCAAATCACGAGCGGACTCGAACAACCCCGTAAGCAGCTCGCGATCCAGATCTGCGTTGGGGCTGGCCACCCGCTGGGTCGAGCGGGCCTCGACCAACCTGTCGAAATCGGTGGACACCAGCCCGCCGGGCACCTCGCCGCCGACGGCCAGCGCGCGGCCCTGGCGCGCCGTCAGAACGCAATATGGGTAGTGATCCCCCGCCGCGCAAGAAAGCAGCAATTCGTCTATGGCCTCCCGCGAGGGTTCCGACAGACCATCCCGGCGCCCGGCCAGTAATTTCGCAACTAGCAGTAAGACCCGCCCGCGCGCCCCGAATTCGATCGGGTGCCGCACCAGACCCCAGCCGTGGGCGCGGGCCGTCGTGCCCGCGGCAACCAGCCAGATGCCCAAGTCGATCGACTCGGCCCGCGAGGCCGGCTCAAGGCCGCAAAGCATTGCTACATCCGAAAGGATCGAACGGTAACGGCTGCGGGCCAGCACCAGCAGACCGCAGCCCGGGTTTTTAACAGAAACCATCTCGGCCGCCTCGGCGGGTGTCAGCTCGAGCGTGCGAATCGGCTGCCAGTTGGTTCCCGACGGCGACCACAGTCCGTTGTAGGCGCAGCGTAACAGAAGCGCTCGGGCTCGTTCCAGAGAAGGGCAGGCCGGCAGATCACCGCCGTCGCTCGTGTCTTGGATGAATGCCTCCGCTCGCGGGAAGTTCTCGAACTGCCTGGTGACGGCGCCGTCCGGCGAGATCCGCAGCCAGTCGCCGGCGTTGACGCCAGACAAGCGTGAGAAGTCCAGCGAAATCTCGCGCTCGCGTTCCCGCGCCTGGTCGCGGGACGCGCGCAACTCGGCCTGCATGCGGGCGTGTTCCTCGCGGAAGAAGCGATCCACGTCTGACGCCTGCGCTCCGCTCAAGCGGCCCAGGACACCGTTTGCGGCGTAGCTTGTCAGTAGCTTGTTAGCATCCACGATGGCAGGCAGCTTATCTCCGCGCGGTTCGCAACACAACGACAAGAAGAAACGTGCATTCAGCGCTGTCAGCAAGACAGCATTGTATATGACCTAGCACGAGGAGCGTGGAGAACGATACCCCAGAAGATTGGGCGTAAAATTTCAGTCACCCCCGAATGGTTCTCGGAGCAGATCAAGAAGGTTATAAAAACAATAGACTGGCCGCGGGCCCGGGAAGACGTGCGCAGGTCCGTCCCCACCGGGGCGCAGGAATCACTGGATCTCTGGAACACCGATTTTTTCCTCTACCATGCAGAGTTGCTCGGACGAACTCTTTAGGCATGAGCGCTTCAACGGCAGCAGTTGCCATTGCCGTCGCCTGAGCAGATGGGACTGGTCTCGACCTGGATGGCGCTGTGTTCGATTCCGAAGCGCTCGGCCAGCAACCGGTTTATGGACAGGATGGCCTGGCTAGTGTCCAGAGACGGGTCCCGGGTGCATACATGGCAGGACAGAAATACCTCGTTCGAACTGACCGACCAGATGTGCAGGCCGTGGACATCCTCGACTTCCGAAAGCGACAGAATGGCCCCGCGCACCTCTTGCGGATCGACAGAGCCGGGCGCCGCCTGTAAGAAAATCCGCACGGCCTCTGAAATGATGCTCACGGAACTCCAGACCATCATTAAGACAATGGCCAGACTGACCAGCAGGTCCAGCCGGTACCAAGGCCTGAACAATAGCACGACCCCGACCGCCACCACCGCCAGCGACGAGATAGTGTCGAACAGCAGGTGCAAGAAGACCGCCTTGAGGTTCAGGTTCTGGCGGCGATGGCGATGCAGGATCAAAATGGAGACGGCGTTTCCCAAAAGTCCCACAAGCGCCACTGTAAGCATTAGCCCGCCTTGCACCTCTATGGGCTTAGTAAAACGGTTCGCAGCCGCTAAAACGATCAGCACCCCAATGACCACCAGAGAAAGCGCATTGACCAGGGCAATCAGCACCTCCAGACGGCGCAGGCCGAAGGAGAAGCGGGCGGTCGGACGTCTCTGGGATGTCCGCTCGCCGGCGTAGCCCAGAATCAGCGCCAAAACGTCTGACAGGTTGTGTCCAGCGTCGGAGACCAGGGCCAGCGAGCCGGAAATCATCCCCGCCACGAACTCGGTCACGGTGATGGCCGCGTTGGCCAGTATCACCCAGCCAAGTTTCTTGCCGGCACCGGCCCCATGGAGATGGGCATGCTTCGTGTGAGATTCTTCTCCCATGTCTACCGGGTGGAGTTTTAGCATCCTGCCGGTGACCGGCGCAAGCGACGCTTGACATCTCTTTTCAAACCTAATAACCAACTCACGGCAACTCGGGATCGGAGGTGCATGACATGCTTGGATACGGAGCTGTTCTCGTCCTGCTGGCATTGGGCGGCACCATCGCGGTTGTTTTCGTTGGGCTTTCTCGTTTCCTCGGCCCTCATAACGCCTCGGCCGAGAAGACCACGCCTTACGAGTGCGGCGTCGAGCCCGAGGGCACGGCCCGGGCACGCTTTCCGGTGCGCTTCTACCTGGTGGCCATGCTGTTTATCCTGTTCGATATCGAGGCCGTCTTCCTCTACCCCTGGGCCAGGCTGTTCCGCGAACTGGGCCTGTTCGGGTTCTTCGAGATGGCGGTCTTCATCCTGATCCTGGTCGTCGGGCTGGTCTACGCCTGGCGCAAGGGAGCACTGGAGTGGGAGTGAAAGACACACTTATTGACACGTCCAGTCAGGTCGTCGCGGGCTCGCTGGAAGAGGCCGCGGCACTGGTGCGCGATATGAAAAAACCCGGCGCACTCGAGAAGTTCGTCGACTGGGCCCGGATGCACTCGCTCTGGCCGATTCCCTTCGGGACAGCCTGCTGCGCTATCGAGTTCATGGGCATGGTCAGTTCCCAGACGGACATCTCCCGCTTCGGGGCCGAGTTCGTGCGCTTCTCGCCGCGCCAGTGCGACCTGATGATCGTCGCCGGCACCGTGGTCAATAAAATGGCGCCGGTGCTGAAAAAGATCTACGACCAGATGGCCGAGCCCAAGTGGGTGATCTCGATGGGCTCGTGCGCCAACTGCGGCGGAATGTTCAACACCTACTCTGTGCTGCAGGGCATCGACCGCATCATCCCGGTCGATTACTACGTGCCCGGCTGCCCGCCGCGGCCCGAGGCCGTGGTCTACGCCATGCTCGAGCTGCAAAAACAGATCGGCCGCGAGTCCGGGGTGCTGTCATCCCAGGAGCGCCAGCGCGAGTTCTGGGTGCGCGGGATAGACGGCCACGGACAGACACCCAAATCGCGTATCCTTCACGGAGAGAGGAAGTAGCTGTGATCGACAGGGCCAGGCAGGCTGCCAAACGTTTGTCCGCAGCCCTCGCAGACGGGCTGCTCGAGGTCTTCGAAGACGGGCGCGGAGTGGTTGCGCGTATCGAGGCTACCGCCTTGCATAAAGCACTGGATGTGCTGCGCGATGATCGTAAAACTCCCTTCGAGATGCTGGCGCACGAGACGGCTATCGACTGGTCGGCCTGGCCCGCCGACGCCGGCAGCCAGCGGCCGGCCGAGCGCTTCAGCTTGATCTACAACCTGTACTCGGTCTCGACCCGCACGCGCATCTTTCTCGAGATCGCGCTGGCCGAGGGACAAGCGGCACCCAGCGCCACAGGCCACTATGCCAGCGCCAACTGGGCCGAACGCGAGATCTACGACATGTTCGGAATAAAGTTCACCCGCCACCCCGATCTGCGGCGGATATTGATGTGGGAAGGCTTCGAGGGTCACCCGCTGCGCAAGGATTTCCCGCGCCACGGGATCAATCCCCAGGATTTCCCGCAAGAGTGAGGCGGCCAGAGCGATGCAACCATTTCCAAGAGATATCGACGCCGGCGCGCCACTCGACCTGCACTCCGAGCGCATGAAGCTGAACTGGGGCCCCTCCCACCCGGCCACCCACGGAACGCTGCGGGTGTTGCTCGAGTTGGAGGGCGAAACGATCGCCAAGTGCGACACCGAGATCGGCTACCTGCACCGCGGCAAGGAGAAGCTGGCCGAAGACTGGAACTACAACCAGTGCGTCAACATCATGGAGCGCATGAACTACTGCTCGACGGTGATCAACAACTGCGCCTGGCACCAGGCCTGCGAGAAACTCTTCGAAATCGAAATTCCCCCGAGGGCGGTCTACCTGCGCATGATCTTGTCCGAGATCTCGCGCATCGCAGACCACATGACCGCCATCGGTCCGAACTGCGTCGACATCGGGGTGCTGACACCCTTCTGGTACACCTGGGACATCCGCGAGAAGGCCTACGATATTATCGAGTTCGTCACCGGCGCGCGGATGATGTCCGCCTGGACCCGCGTCGGCGGGCTCGCGGCCGACGCGCCCGAGGGTTTCGAAGAGCGCGTGCGCCAGTTCGTGCCCGAGGTCTATCGGGAAATGGACGAACTGGACAAGCTTCTGGCTGCCAACCGCATTTTCAACGACCGTTCGCGGGGCGTCGGCACCATCGGTCCGGAAGAGGCTCTCTCTTACGGTTGGACGGGTCCCTGCCTGCGGGCAACCGGCGTGGCCCACGATCTGAGAGTAGCCAGCCCCTACCTGGCTTACGGCGACATGCAGTTCGACATCCCGGTGGGCGAGCACGGCGACACCTACGACCGCATCTTCGTTAGAATCGAAGAGTGCCGCCAGGCGGCGCGCATCATCGAGCAGGCTTTAGACAACCTTCCCGGAGGCCCGGTCAACACAGGCAAACGACATGTTGTACTGCCGTCCAAGGACGCCGTCTACAACCAGATGGAGGGCCTGATCCACCACTTCGAAGTCATCATGTACGGCCCCAAGGCCCCCAAGGGCAACATCTGCTACGACGCCAGCGAGGGCGGCAACGGCGAACTGGGTTTCACTATCGTAAGCGACGGAAGCGCCAAGCCCTATCGGGTATCCGTCAGATCTCCCTGCTACTACATCTTCTCGGCCCTGCCGAGGCTGGTAACAGGCCGCCTGCTGGCCGACCTGCCCGCAATCGTCGCCAGCCTGAACATTATCGCTGGGGAGCTTGACCGGTGAACGACATGAGCGAACAGAAAATCACCCTGCAGGCCGCCACCAACGCGGCCATTGACGAGATCGTCACCCATTATCCCGTCAAGGAGGCCGCCCTGCTGCCGGTGCTACACAAGGTCCAGGACGACATCGGCTGGCTGCCGCTCGCGGCCATGGACTGGGTGGCTGAGCGCCTCGATTTACCCAAGGTCAGGGTCTACGGGGTGACCTCGTTTTACACCATGTTTAGAAGAGAGAAGCTCGGCCGGCACCGGGTGGAGATCTGCACCAATATCTCTTGCAGCCTGATGGGCGCCGAGCACCTCAGGGATCACTTGTCCCGGAAACTCGGTATCCGGCCCGGCCAGACGACCGCCGACGGGCGCATCACGCTGAGCGAGGTCGAATGCCTGGGGTCGTGCGGCACGGCGCCGGTGATGCTGGTCGACGACGAGTTCCACGAGAATCTCGATCCTGTGAAAGTCGAAAAGATCCTCGCCGATCTCGAAGCGCGCGATAAGGAGGCCGGGAACAATGGCTGAAAAGGTGCTCACGGCCCGCTTCGATGTGACCGATTCCCACCGACTTGAAGGCTACCGGGCCGACGGCGGTTATAAGGCGCTCGAGAAGGCCCTTGCCATGAAGCCCGAAGAGGTCATCGAAGAAGTCAAAAAATCCGGCCTGCGCGGGCGCGGCGGAGCGGGATTTCCGGCCGGGGTCAAGTGGTCTTTCGTCCCCAAGGAATCCGAAAAACCGAAGTACCTGTGCGTCAACGCCGACGAGGGCGAGCCGGGAACCTTCAAGGACCGCTATATAATGGAGCTCGATCCCCACGCCTTGATCGAGGGCTCCGCCATCGCCGCCTACGCCTTCGGCTCGCACGCCGCCTACGTCTACGTGCGCGGCGAGTTCAAGCTGCCGATAGCCAGGCTTGAAGGGGCGCTGGCCGAGGCGCGTAAGGCAGGGTTTATTGGCAAGAACATCTTCGACTCGGATTACGATTTCGAAATGTGGGTGCAACCCGGCGCCGGCGCCTACGTCTGCGGCGAGGAGACGGCGCTGATCGAGTCCAACGAGGGGCACCGCGGCATGCCGCGGCTCAAGCCGCCCTTCCCGGCCGTGGTCGGCCTGTTCGGCGGCCCGACCGTGGTCAACAACGTCGAGACGCTGGCCTACGTGCCGCATATAATCAACCGCGGCGCCGAGTGGTTCGCCTCCCTGGGCCCCGAGAAGAACGGGGGCACCAAGCTGTTCGGAGTCTCAGGACACGTCACAAAGCCCGGCCTCTACGAGCTGCCGATGGGCACCCCGCTTCGGGAAATCATCTACGACGTCTGCGGCGGAATCCGCGAGGGACACGAGCTCAAGGCGGTCATTCCCGGCGGCTCCTCAACGCCGGTGCTAACTCCGGACGAGATCGACGTCAACATGGATTTCGACTCGTTGGCCAAGATCGGCTCGATGTTTGGCTCGGGAGCGATCATCGTCATGGACGAGACCACCTGCATGGTGCGTGTGATCGCCCGCCTGGCCAAGTTTTACGCCCACGAGTCCTGCGGCCAGTGTACCCCTTGCCGCGAAGGTGTCCCCTGGATCCACAAGATCCTCGAGCGCATCGAGGCCGGCGGCGGCCGAGAGGGCGATATAGAGCTGCTTTCGGACATCTGCGACAATATCCAGGGCAATACAATCTGCCCGCTGGGCGACGCCTGCGCCATGCCGGTCAGGGGCTTCATTGCCAAGTTCAAACCGGAGTTCGAAGCACACATCAAGCAGGGCAAGTGCCCGATCGGACCAATTCCCAACCCATGGAACAACCACTGACAAGGACGGGTCGACTGCGATGCCGAAGATAATTATAGACGGCGTGGAGATCGAGGCCCAGGAGGGTCAGACCATCCTGCAGGTGGCGAGTGAGAACGGAATCGACATTCCTCACTTCTGCTACCACCCGCGAATGAAGATCTCCGGCAACTGCCGCATGTGCTTAGTCGAGATCGAAAAGGTGCCCAAGCTGCAGATCTCCTGCGGAACCCAGGTGCGCGACGGCATGGTTGTCAGCACCAAGTCAGAGAAAGTGGTCAAGGCGCGCCGGGCGATAATGGAATTTCTGCTGATTAACCACCCGCTCGACTGCCCCATCTGCGACGAGGCCGGCGAGTGCAAGCTGCAGGATTACTGCTTCGAGTACGGGCAGGCCGAAAGCCGCTTCAGCGAGGAAAAGCACACCTTCGAGCGCCTCGACGTCGGCCCGGACATCACCCGCAACATGAACCGCTGCATCCATTGCACACGCTGCATTCGCTTCCTGCGCGATATTGCCGGAAGCGAGGAAGCCGGCCTGTCCGAGCGCGGCGGCCACACCGCCGTCGGGCCCTATCTCGAAAAGGCCTACCAAAGCCCGTTCTCGATGAACATCGTCGATGTTTGCCCGGTCGGCGCGCTGACCTCGCGTCACTTCAGGTTCAAGGCGCGCTCCTGGTTGATGCAAAAAACGCGCAGCCTGTGTGCCGGCTGCGCGCGCGGCTGCAACGCCTACCTGTGGACGTACCAGGGGCGCGTGCTGCGCATGACACCGGCCGAAAACGATCAGGTCAACCTGTGCTGGTTGTGTAACGCCGGGCGCCTGAGCATTAAGCGCATCCAGGCCGAAGACCGCATCCTCGATCCCACCCGGTCTACAGCCATCAATGAGGCGGCCGGCAAGATAAAGGTCTATCTCGACAATGACCAGGGCGACAAGATCGGTGTGCTGATCTCGGCCAGGCTCACCAACGAGGACAATTTCCTGGTATGCAAGCTGGCCCGCGAGGTGATCGGAACCAACTGGCTGGCCTGTGTCAAAGGCGAGAGTGACGACCGCCTCTTCGGCCCGCTTGACACTCCGCTTCCCGAATGGTTCATCCGCAAGGACACTAATCCAAATTCGCAAGGGGCATCGGACATGCTCACCTGCGGCGATCACACCGAGGATGCCCGGGCGCTGATCAACGCGGTGGCCAGCGGACAGATCAGGGTCCTGTTGGTGTTCTCGGAAGATCCGATCGCCGCTTTCGCAGACGATCCCGGCGTTGCCGAGTCGCTTGAGAACCTCGATTTCCTGCTGGTCTCGGCAAGTCATCGAAACCTGACCAGTGAGCGGGCTCACCTGGTGGTTCCAGAGGCGAGCTTCGCCGAAAAAGACGGCAGCTTCACCAACGAAGCCGGCCGGGTGCAGTGGCTTTCGAAGGCCACACAGCCCGCCGGTCAAAGTCGCTCAGCCTGGCAGACGGCGCAAGAGCTTGCCAATCTGCTGGGAGCAAAATGGAGTTACGCTTCGGCCGCCGGGATCATGAGTGAGATCGCCAGTGGCGTATCCGCATACGAGGACATCGACCCGGCCGCGATTCCCGAGATGGGAGTAATGAAGAGACAGCCGGACAACCAAGACAGCCAACCAAGCGCAGAAGGGGATCCCGATGCCAGAGTGGATCCAGTCGATACTGACCAGTAACTTGTTCTGGGCCATCATGGCCGGCCTGGTCGCCTACGGGCTGACCCTGTTCGGGATACCCGTCTACACCTGGTGGGAGCGGCGTGGTGCGGCTTTGATCCAGCGGCGCCCCGGCCCCAATCGGCGCGGCCCATACGGCCTGGTTCAGGCGATTGCCGACGCGGTCAAACTGGCCGTCAAGGAAGACGTCGTCCCGGCCGGCGCCAATAAGTGGCTGCACGCCTTGGCGCCGATGATCATCATGGTAGTGGCCTTGACCATCTTCGCAGTTATTCCCTGGTCGGGCGATTTCACGCTCTTCGGCAAGACCTTCCGGCTGCAGGTGGCCGATCTCAACTTCGGGATCATCTTCATTCTGGCCATCTCGTCGCTTGCGGTCTACGGAGTGGCGCTGGCCGGTTGGTCGTCGAACAACAAGTATTCGCTGCTGGGCGGGCTGCGCGCCGGCGCCCAGATGATCTCCTACGAGATCTCGATGGGCCTGGCCGTGGTGGCCTTAATCCTGGTTTACGACACCGTCAAGCTTGATGGTATGGTTGCCGACCAGGCCGGTGCTCTTTGGCACTGGGGCCTGTTTCAGGCGCCATTGGCCTTCATTATCTTCATTACCGCGACCTACGCCGAGACCAACCGGGTTCCCTTCGACCTGGTCGAGGCCGACAGCGAGATCGTGGCCGGCTTCCACACCGAGTACTCTTCGCTGCGCTTTGGCCTGTTCTACATGGGCGAATACGTCCACATGGCCGTCTCGGCGGTGTTGATCGTGGTGCTCTTTTTCGGCGGCTGGCATATTCCCTGGGCCGCGGAGATCTTCGGCGCGCACCCCTACTCCACTTTATTCCCCTGGATGATGATTGCCGCGGCGCTGGTTTGCCTGCTTTTGGCCTGGGACACCAGCCGGTCAAAGAGAAAGGTATTTACCCGGGGCAACACAATCTTCGCGTTCATCCTGGCAGGCATAGCCGTCGTGCTGGTCGCTTTAGCCGCCGTCTACTGGACCAACGCCGGAGTCGAGTGGATAGCCGCGCTGGCCGGGATGTTCACCCAATTGGGTGTCCTGGTAGTCAAGTTCTTGTTCTTCTTCTGGCTGTTCATCTGGGTGCGTTGGACGCTGCCCAGGTTCCGCTACGATCAGCTCATGCGCCTGGGCTGGAAGGTGATGCTGCCACTGGCGCTTTTCAACATCGGTATTACCAGCTTGCTGGTGCTCGCGGGGTGGCTGTGATGGGTGTCGTCAAGATTAATCGCCCGCCCGAAAACTGGTGGGAGCGCCTCTACGTCTTCGAGATCGCCCGCGGCCTGGGCATCACCATGAAGCACGCGTTGCTTTCGTGGTTCAAGCCGGGGCACATGCTCACTTACCAGTACCCCGAGCAACGCAGGCCAATGCCCGAGCGTTTCCGCGCCCGGCATCGTCTCAGGCGCCGTCCCGACGGTTCGCCGGTGTGCGTGGCCTGCTTCTGCTGCCAAACGATTTGCCCGCCGGACGCGATCGAGATCGAGGCCGAAGAGTCGGAAGACCCGGCGATCGAAAAGCGTCCCGAGTCATTCAAGATCAACATGCTGCGCTGCATCTATTGCGGCATGTGCGTCGAGGCCTGTCCAGAGGACGCCATCTACATGACTCATGATTTCGAGTTGGCCGACCAGACCCGGGAGCAGTTGCAGTTCAAACTTGAGGATCTCCTCGATCCCCTTCACCCCGAGAAAGGAGCGCGCTGATCATGGCCGAAGCCGTGCTCTTCTGGGCGTTTGGTGGGCTGGCTACGGGCCTGGCCCTGCTGGTCATCGTTCTCAGAAATCCGGTCCACTGCGCCGTGGCCCTGATTGCCAACCTGTTTTGCTTAGCAGCTCTGTTTGCCATGCTGGATGCGCACTTCCTGGCCGCAATCCAGGTACTGGTGTACGCCGGGGCGATCCTGGTGCTGTTCCTGTTCGTCATCATGCTTCTGAACTTGGCTCCCAAAGAGTTGGGTCGACCACGGCAGACGGCAACCAAAATCGCGGGCTCCATTCTCCTGGCCTGGGTGGGTTTCAAGCTGGTGACCATGACGACCGGCGTATCAGGAGCCGGGGCCGGCTTTGCACCCGTGGGTAGCGACTACGGCAGCGTCGAGTCGGTCGGGCGGCTGCTTTTCGGTCCTTACCTGCTGCCGTTCGAGGTGGCCTCTATCTTGCTGTTGGCCGCTATCCTGGGCGCCGTGGCCATCGCCAAAAAGAGGCTCTGGTGAGGAGACAACCATGATCACCATACAACATTACCTGATCTTGTCCGCCCTGCTCTTCAGCATCGGTGTCGCAGGGGTCCTCATAAGGCGCAACGCGCTCGTGATCCTGATGTCGATCGAGCTGATGCTAAACGGCGCCAACCTGGCCCTATTAGGATTCGCCCGCCAGTTGGGCGATGTCTCCGGCCACGGCCTGGCCGTCTTCGTCATGACGGTTGCCGCCGCAGAGGCCGCCGTCGGGCTGGCTCTGGTGCTGGCCGTATTCCGGCACACCAAGACCGTAAACGTCGATGAAATCCGCGAGCTGAGAGGATAAGCCCGATGGACTACCACACCTCGATGCTCTTGTGGATTCCACTGCTGCCGCTCCTCGGTGCCATCGTAAACGGTCTGTTCGGACGTCGTCTGCCGCGCAAGTTGGTAGCATTCATCGGCTGCTCGACGGTCGGCGCCGCCTTCGTCCTCGGCTTGTGGGCCAGCCTGCGCATCTTCACCTCGCACGGCGAAGAGCGCCTGGTGGACAACGTCTATTCATGGATCGCGGTGGAGGGCCTCTCGGTCTCGGTCAGCTTCGTCCTCGACGCCCTCTCGGTGGTCATGGTGCTGGTAGTGGCCGGGGTCAGTTTCCTGATTCACATCTACTCGATCGGCTACATGAAAGGCGACCCGGGCTTTGCGCGCTACTTCGCCTACCTCAACCTGTTCGTATTCAGCATGCTGGTGCTGGTGCTGGGCGACAGCCTGCCGGTGCTTTTCGTCGGCTGGGAAGGCGTTGGGCTGTGTTCCTACCTGCTGATCGGCTTCTGGTTCGAAAACCCGGCAAAGGCCGCGGCCGGCAAGAAGGCCTTCATCGTCAACCGCATCGGCGACCTGGGCTTTCTGATCGGCATGTTCGCCCTCTTCGGCGCGACGGGCACGTTGTCAATCGACGGACTTTCCCAAGGCGCCGCCGGAGGTCTTGTCACCCCGGGGCTGGCTACCGCCGCCTGCATCCTGCTCTTCATCGGCGCCACAGGCAAGAGCGCGCAGATCCCACTCTACGTCTGGCTGCCGGACGCCATGGAAGGCCCGACTCCGGTCTCGGCCCTGATACACGCCGCCACCATGGTCACGGCCGGCGTTTACATGGTGGCCAGGCTGTCTTTCTTGTATTCCATGGCTCCCACGGCCTCGGCCATCGTCGCCCTGGTGGGCGGGGCGACGGCTTTTTACGCGGCCACAATCGGCATCGCCCAGAAGGACATCAAGAAGGTCTTGGCTTACTCCACCATCAGCCAACTCGGCTACATGTTCGTCGCAGTCGGGGTAGGCGCCTACTTCGCCGGTATCTTTCACCTGATGACCCACGCCTTCTTCAAGGCATGTCTGTTTTTGGGCTCGGGCGCGGTGATTCACGCATTGAGCGGAGAGCAGGACATTACCAAGATGGGCGGACTGCGCAAGAAGCTGCCCTGGACTTACTGGACCTTTCTGATCTCGACTCTGGCCATAGCCGGCTTCCCGCCTTTTTCGGGATTCTTCTCAAAAGACGAGATCCTCTGGCAGGCGTTGTCGACCAGTTCGAATGCCGGCTGGGCCGCCGGCTGGGTGCACCTGACCGCCTACATCCTGGGGCTACTGGGCGCGGCGATAACGTCCTTTTACATGTTCCGGCTGGTGTTCTTGACCTTCCATGGCGAGTCACGCCTGGCTCCCGATGTCCACGTGCATCGCGAGATGAAGGTGATGAGCTGGCCGCTGGCCGCCCTGGCCGGGCTGGCAATAATCGGCGGCTGGGTTGGCGCCTCGCTGTTCGGTGTCCACGGCTTCGAGCACTTCTTAGAGCCGGTGTTGGGAGCAGCCCAGGAGGCCGCCGCGGTCGTCCGCGGGTTCGCCCACTCGCACCTGGCCGAATGGGGAGCCGCCGGTGCAAGCGTTGCCGTCGGATTGCTGGGATTGTTACTGGCCTGGGCGCTGTATCTCAAGAGCCACGGAGCACCCGATCGCCTGGCCGACAGATGGCGTCCCTTGTACCTGCTGGTCTACAATAAGTATTGGCTGGATGAGATCTACGATTTCATGGTCATCAAGCCGATCTACTACTTCTCTGTTTTTCTGTGGCGAGTGGTCGACGTGATCATAATTGACGGCCTGTGTGTCAACGGATCGGCGCGGCTGGTGCGCGGCCTGGGCGGCGTGGGCAGTAGGTTGCAGAGCGGCAATGTTCAGGCTTATGCCTTCTGGCTCTTCGCCGGGGTAGCCGCCATCCTGCTCTACCTGGCCGTCGTGGCCGGAATCCTTTAGCGAGGTGACGAGTAATGGCAACCGGATTCCCGCTTCTTTCTGTTCTCTTGTGGCTGCCGCTACTGGGAGCGTTTCTGCTGCTGCTGATTCCAGGCGACAACCCCAAGCTGGTTCGCAATTTCACGCTGATAGTCTGCCTGGCCGACTTGGCGCTGGCTCTGGCGGCCTTTTTCCTGTTCGAGCCCGAGTTCGCGGGACCACAGCTCGTCGAGCACTGGTCCTGGATCGCGAGCATCGGCGTCTCCTACTACCTCGGGATCGACGGTATCAGTTTGCTGCTGGTGCTGCTTACGGCCTTCTTGGCACCCATAGTCGTGTTGTCCACCTACAAGGCGATCGGCGAGCGGGTCCGTGGCTTCATGTTCTCGGTTTTGCTGCTCCAGGTCGGAATGCTGGGCGCCTTTTTAGCGCTGGATGTTTTCCTGTTCTACGTCTTCTGGGAACTGATGCTGATTCCGATGTATTTCATGATCGGCATCTGGGGCGGCCCGCGGCGCATCTACGCGGCGGTCAAGTTCTTCCTGTTCACCTTGTTCGGCTCGGTGCTGATGCTGGTGGCTATCCTGGTCGTCTTTTTCACTTACCACGCCCAGACGGGCGTCTTCACGGCCGATCTTTTGCAACTCTACCGGACCAGTTTCCCGTCCGGCGCGCAGTTATGGCTGTTCGCGGCCTTCGCCCTGGCCTTCGCCATCAAGGTGCCGATGTTCCCGTTCCACACCTGGCTGCCGGACGCCCACGTCGAGGCGCCGACTGCCGGCAGCGTCATCCTGGCGGCGGTGCTTCTGAAAATGGGCACCTACGGCTTCATGCGCTTCGCCTTTCCGCTCTTTCCGCGGGCGGCCATCCAGTTCGTGCCGGTCATCGCCGTGCTGGCCGTGATCGGCATCATCTACGCCTCGCTGGTGGCCATGGTACAAAAAGACGTCAAGAAGCTAATCGCCTATTCGAGCGTCGCCCACCTGGGCTTCGTCATGCTGGGCATCGTGGCCTTGACCCCGATGGCCGCGAGCGGCGGGCTACTGCAAATGGTCAACCACGGCATCTCGACCGGGCTGCTCTTCCTTTTAGTGGGCGTGATCTACGAGCGCCGGCATACGCGCGAGATAAGCGAGTTCGGCGGGCTGGCAAAGCAGATGCCCTGGTTCGCGACCTGCTTCATGATAGCCACGTTGTCCGCGATTGGTCTGCCCGGCACCAACGGCTTCGTCGGCGAGTTCTTGGTGCTGATAGGAACTTTCAACTCCACCGCCCTGCCTTTCATTTTCGGCTCGCCGCTGGCCGGTATGGTGCTGGCCGCGGTGGCAGGCCTGGGCGTGATCCTAGGCGCGGTCTACATGCTGTGGATGGTTCAGCGGGTTTTCTTCGGTCCACTCAAAAACCCGGCCAACCAGAAGCTTTCAGATCTTTCGCTGCGCGAGGCCTTCGTGCTGGTGCCGATGATTCTGGTCATCTTCCTGATCGGCCTGTTCCCTAACATTTTCCTCGGGCGCATGGAGAAATCGATACACAGCTTCGTAACCGATGTACGCGCGCGCGCGCATATCGCCGAGGCGTCCGGTGATCAGGCGGCCGGGCATCCTGCACGAAAGCTGTTGGCCCGTAAGACCAAGGAGGTCCGCCATGGTGACCGCTAACGACCTCGTGGCCATCTTGCCATTTCTGGTGGCGGCCGGCGGGGGCCTCTTGGTAATCCTGTTGGACGTTTTTTGCAAACCTGCCTCATCGCGTCGTTTCCTGGGCTCGTTCGCCTTGATAATACTCGGCGCCATGTTCGCGGTGGCCTTTGTCAACATGGGCCGCGCCCCCTATCCGGCTTTCTTCGGCCTGGTCGTATCCGACGATTTCTCCCGGGTGTTGTCGATCATCTTTGCCGTGGCCGCGGGCCTGGCCGTACTGATCGCCATGGGCCGCATGCCCGACGAGCAGGACGTTGCCGCGCGCGGAGAGTTCTATGCGCTTTTGCTGTTTGCGACCGGCGGCGCCTCGTTGCTTACCAGCGCTGCCGACCTGGTCTCGCTCTTTATCGGCCTCGAGACGCTTTCGATCCCGGCCTACATCCTGGCTGCCGGGTCGCGGCGCGACCCGCGTTCGGCCGAGGCGGGCCTGAAGTATTTCATACTTGGTGCCTTCGCAACCGGTTTTCTGGTGTACGGCATCGTTTTACTCTACGGCGCGGCCGGTTCCACAAGTCTGACTGCGATTGCCAGGCTTGCCGGAAGCGCTCCCTGGACCGCAAATCCGCTTTTGATAGTCGGGTCGGTTTTCATCTTGGTAGGCCTGGTGTTCAAGATTTCAGCGGTGCCTTTCCACATGTGGGCCCCGGACGTCTACCAGGGATCGCCCACTCCTGTAACGGCCTTCTTCGCAACCGGAGTCAAGGCGGCCGCCTTTGCAGCTCTTCTGAGAGTGCTCTACGTGGCCCTGCCCGAGCTGCGGGTAGGCGGGGTGGGTTTTGAAGCAGCCGGCTGGTTCACGATTTTACAGGGTCTGGCGATAGCGACCATGACGGTTGCCAACCTGGTGGCCCTGGTGCAGAAGGACGTCAAGCGTATTTTAGCCTACTCCTCGGTGGTTCACGCGGGCTACCTGATAATCGGCTTGTTGTGCATGCAGGACGGCGCGGCGGCGATAGTCTTTTATCTTCTGGCCTATACTTTCATGACGGTGGGCGCCTTCGCTTTAGTAGCCTATTTCGAGCACGCAGGCTCTGGCACGAGTTTAGAAGAGTACACGGGCCTCGGCCGACGGCACCCGGCCGCAGCCGCGGTGCTTGCGATCTTCCTGTTTTCGCTGGCGGGCATCCCTCCCACGGCGGGCTTCTTCGGCAAGTTCTACCTGTTCAAGTCGGCCGTCGACCAGGGCCTGATAGCGCTTACCATTGTGGCCGTAATAAACAGCATGATCTCGGCCTACTACTACCTGCGCGTGACAGTCTACATGTACATGAAAAAAGAAGAAGCCCAAGCGACAGACAAGATTACCCCGTCGATGTCAATAGCCATAGCCGTGGGCATCTGCCTGCTGTTCGTCATAGCCATAGGTCTCTACCCCACTCCCTACCTGGAAGCCGCCCGCGCCTCGGTCGCCTCGCTGTTCTGAGCGCAAACCATCCTTGCCATAAATGGCCTTAACTGATGATTTCAGGAGGATCATCCTTAAATGAAACATACCCTGAATATGCAGTGGATCGGATGTTTGTGGTTGGTTGTCGTTGGTATACTTGGCGGCATCCAGGCTTGTGGGTCATCGGGGAATGACGACGGCGGCTGCACGGACTGCGACGTTACCGGGTTGTGGGTGGGGCGCTTTCAAAGCGACCTGGTGTCGGCCAACGGCACCTTCGAAGTGGATTTAGATCAGTCAGGCACCGCATTGTCGGGCGGATTTTCAAGTCCGCGTTTGGACTTGGAAGGCACTTCGCTTTCAGGAACCCAGCAAGGCGGCAGTATTTCATTCAGCGACGACGTGGAGCACATCGAATTTAAAGGCACGGTGAAAGACGACATGACCGCCAAGGGAACCTATACCTTTCCCGGCCTAGCTGATACCGGTAAGTGGTGGGCTTCCAGGGTTGATGTCGGTTCCTTTGCGCCGGTAGACTGTTTCGACTTGGAATACCGGCCCAACGGGCTGGCCTTTGACGGCGAGTTTTTCTGGGTGGTCTCATCCAGTTCTTTGAGGCGCATGAGTAAATCGGGTAGCATTTTATCGGATATGGAACGACCCGGCAACTCGGCTGGGGGAGATCCCAAGGCCTGCTTCGATGGGGAGCATTTGTGGTTTCTGAACTGGTATGAACTGTTCGAATTGGATTCCTCTGGGCAGACGGTGTCGCACTTTGAAGCCGATCCTGGAGAATTTGATTGGTTGAAAGGGCTTGCCTGTGTCGAAGGCGATCTCTGGGCGAGCGCGGATTCACGCAAGCTGCACCAGGTAAACACCCAACTTTCCATCCAAAAGACGCTTGACCTCGCAGTGTTGGCCCCGGACGCGATCGAAAACGACGGGTCCACCCTGTGGATCGTCAGCCGATACTCCATGCTGCGCTCCAGGATCTACGGGATCGATTGGGAGGGCTGGACCAGAAAGCTCTACGATCTAACCGAAGATTTCGAGGTGTCCGACCTGGCCTATGACGGTGAGACGCTATGGATGGCCGATATGCAGGGATCGAGAATCTGCCGCCTGCAAAGTGTTGAATAACAGGGAAACAGGTAGCCTTGCGGTTTCAAGCACAGGGCGAGTAGCGGTTCTGGTGGATCCTGGCCTGATCGTAGCGCTCGGCCGGCGGCTTGTGCTCTGCGGGATATCCGATCGCCAACAGGGCAAACGGGACCACCGGCTCGGGCACGGCGCACAACTTACGCAAGCTATCGATTCTTTCCTTTCGCGGATAGACTCCGAGCCATACCGCCCCGAGCCCCATGTGCTGCGCCTGCAGCAGGATGTTCTCACAGGCCGTGGCGCAGTTGATGGCCCAATATCCCTCGATGGACTCCAGACGGGTATCGGCGCAAACCAGGATGGCCAGCGCGGCTTCCGGAACCATGGAAGCATAGGGATGCACCTCGGGCACCTTTGAAAGCAATTCCCGATCTCGGATGACAACGAATTGCCAGCTGCGCGTATCCCGCGCAGAAGGCGCAACCATGGCCGCCTCGAGAAGCAACTCGATCCGATCATCGTCGATCGGCTGGTTCGTGAACTTGCGGATACTGCGGCGGGAAAAGATCGCCTCCAGCTTACTTTCCGGCATACTTTTGGGGATCGGCATCGAACTTTGGCTTGCAGCCCGTGCAACAGAAAACGTAATGCTTGCCCTTGTACTCGGAGCGCGGGCTGTCGGCCTTGACGGTAAACTCGTTGCCCATGACCGGGCAGGTGGCCTTGGTGCCCGCCTCGGGCGGCTTGTCGAAAGCCCTGGGAGCCTGGGCCGTGCTTTTCTTGGCCTTGGCACCGGCGCAGTCGCAAGGTTTGTCCTTACAACCACAATCGGCCTTGGCCTTTTTGCAACCGCAATCGGCATGACCGTGGCCGCAGGAGTCGGCCAGTTCGTCAACCTGGACGGATGCGAGCGCCCCACCGACCCCAAAGCCGATAAAAACCAGACCCAGCACCGCGACCAAACATACCAACTTCAGATTTTTCATGATTCTCTCCCGTTATTGTCCATCAAACTGATAGACGATACAGTTAGAGATCCAGGCTGTCAAGCAGTCAGGGGGGTTGGCGGACATCCGACTTGACGAGATCTCTTGATATCCGTAGCCTGTCAGAGTCATGGCAAGAAACACGATCTTGGCGATAGCATCGGCGTTGCTGTTTGTAGCCTGCGGCAACGGAGGGCGGCAAGCAGAGCCCGAGCCGGTGTTGTGGGATGATCCCACTGTCGAGCTTCCCGGAGCCGACTATTTTACACAACATCCCTGGTTGCTGGATGTTTCATCCTGGTCGGCGCCCGGCTGCGGCGATGACCAGCCGAACGAAGCCCGCTACATGGGAGACTTCGGGGTGGGCAACGGCCACACATTCGCGCTCAGCGGCTACGCCTGCCCGTTGAACACCTTGCACACCATGGCGGGACCCGACTACCAGCAAGAAGCGGATTTTTTCAGGGACAGCTACATGCAGCTCGGTCCCGAAGCGCCCGCCGTAACAGACGGACGCATGTTCCGGGTGCGGCGGACCGGCATCTTGATCGCCGTCGAAAAAACCGAAAATCTTGAATTGAGCACGCTTACCTTCGCGCCCTTCGGATCCGGCGATTCGGATCCCGTCAATCGATCGATCGTCCGCGTCGTGGTTGTGCGCAACGTAAGCGCCAATCCGGTCAGCGGGATCAAGATAGTTTCAACAGACGCCAGCCTGGCCAATGCCAGCCTGGCCCGGGAGCGCCGCCTGGTATTGCTCGATCCCGTGGACGGTGACGCTGAAAATTTCGATCTCGGCGATCTCGACCCCGGCCAGGAAAAGATCGTCGTCTTCGCATACGTGATGTGGATGCGTGACACGGGTTCTCCCGATCAGACCATCACGGCCCTGCGTGCCACGGACATCGACGGCTTGCTGGAGGCAACCCGCGATGAATGGCGGCGTTTCATCGACGGCGCGACCCGGCTGGAATCGCCGGATCGCAGGGTTAATGACCTGCTCGAGGGCATGCTTGTCACCGTCCGCAACCAGACCGCCTGGCTGGGCGGGGTATCGCCCATGTCGCGCTACAGCCTGATGTGGATCCGGGACACCGCCGGGGTTGTGCGTTTCTACCTGAAGATGGGTCTGTTCGAACAAGCCCGGGCCATTCTTGATTATTACCACCTGGGCTCGGTGCTACGCGGAGACATCGCCAACGCCCTCGACCTGGATTACGATCCTCCCGACCCGCCGCCCGAGCCCGACTGGGCCTCCATGCCGCCTTTCGAGGGGCGCACGGCCGGAGAGGTGCCGAGCTACCTGCCTTTAATGGCCCACTGGTACTCGCAAGCCACAGGCGATGCGAGCCTGGTGGACGAGCAGTACGAATTTCTCAGGAGGGCTCTTACCGCTCAGGACGTCGACTCGCAGGGATTGATAGGCTTCTCGGGCGACGAGACCTACAGGGGGGCCATGAGCATGGCCTTCGGGCTGGATATCGAGCCCGACTACGCGGGACTGTGCAAGTCGGCAAACTCGTCGTTTCTTTTCGGGGCGGCGTCCGAGGCGCTGGCCGTTGAGGCGGAAGCCAGGGGGCGCACCGATCACGCGGCGGCCCTGCGCGCGAGGGCGCAACTTGTCAGGCAGGGGGCCGACGAGCACTACTGGACCACCGGCGGCTACTGGGCGCCTTTTTTGTACATCGATGATCCTGCAAACCTGCCGCCGCCTTTCGAGGATGTGACGACCAAGCCGCTCTGGACCGGCTACACCAACGCCGACGATGAACGTGCCCGTGAAAACTTGGTAAACGTCATGGCGCAAATAGGTCGCCGGGACGGGTTCTTGCAGTCGCCGCTCGACGAGCGCTACAAAAACTACTTGGGGTTCGAAGTCTCGAAGGGCGTCTACACCGGGATGATGCCCGGGTACTACCTGACCAACCTGGCGCTCGCGGATCACCCCGACTCCGAGAAAGCCTTCAACGCGTTGGCGGTCGCCCCGTCGCCCTCGGGCAACTTCACCGAGTACCAGGTTTACGATGACTACTCGGTGCTGCAGCTGATCTACGATGCGAGCGGATCGCTCGGGGATCTGACGGCGCGCTATCGTCCCTGGGAAGGCAGCATCAGCTTAGACGGCCTGGTCGGCTACCTGACAGGCTTCGAACCGGATGCCGTCAAGGGCGCGGTCTCGCTGGCCCCCCGCCTGCCCAACAACTGGCCGGGGATGAAGTGGAGCAATCTGAGGGTAGGCGATATGCGTTTCGATCTCGAACTTACCGAACTCGGCGGCGAGCGCCGGGCGACCGTGACACCCAGCGGCCCGGGAACGCTACGGGTCGCTCTTTCGTTGCCCCTGGGTAAAGTCAGCGTCAAACGCGTTTTGGTAAACGGCGAGCGGCTCGACAACGACGGCTACACACTCTGGGGCCCCCTCGGCACTACCCGCGTACGCCTGGATCCGATCGAGGCCACCGGCGACCAGCCTCTGGATGTGACGGTTTTCTACAGGAAGTTATGACAGCGGGGATCTACTCGAACTCGAATTTCTTCTTGGATGCCTGCTCTTTTACCGACTTGATCATGGCGGCATCCAGCGTGTCATCACCCGAACTGGTCATCTGTTTCCTCTTTTCGGACACATACTTTCTTCGCTCGGCATTCAGCGCACGGATCTTGGTCTGAATCTCGGCGCGCTTTTTCCCCTGCTTCTCGAGATATTTCCCGCGTTCGGCCCCGTCCATCTTGCGAAGCTCGGCAGGCAGTTCCTCGGCCTTCATCTCATCCACCTTGACCTTGCCCTTCTTCTGGGCATCGACAAGGTCCCAGTCGGCGTTCGAGTAGTTGGGCGAGGCCTTGAAGACCGAGCGCTGGGTCATGCTGCCAGCGGCGGCCGACTCGGCGTTTGTGTCCTGGGCCGCCTGGCGTTTCTTGGCCTTGCGACCCCGGCGGCCGTAGCCGACGTATGTCTTGTTCAACTCGCCTCCGAGTTTATCGATCTCGGCATCCTGGGGCGCCGCAATGTGTACGACCTTGCGGTTCTGGTCGATGTTCATGTAGTTGCCGTCGGCCAACATGGCCCCGGCCTTCCACTTGCCGTTGATACCCGCCTGGCGACTGCCACAGTGGATGGTGTTGACGATGATTCCCTGGGATATGGCTTCAGCGACGGCCTTGCGGTAGTCCACTCGCCCCTGGGTGAAAGGCTCGTTTCCAGCGATGAAAATCATCTTGAGATCACGGTTCGACTTGCTCCAGGCCAGCGAGCGAGTCGCCGCCTGGATCACCTGGCCGCAGTACTCCTGCCCACCGTTGGTCTTGAGGGCGAAGAGCTCCTCGGACAGCTTGTCGAGATCGGTGGTCAGCGGCGCGATCATCCGCAGGTAACCCTCCCCCGACGGAATGCTGCTCTTGCCGTACTCGTAAAGGGCCACCTGGATCTCGGGTCGCAATCCATCTTTCTTGGAAGTGATGAACTCGTTGACCACTTTCCAAAGCTGCGACTTGGCCTGCGCGATCAAGCCGTCCATGCTGCTGGAGGTGTCCAGCAAGATGGCCATCTGGATAAGCGGCTTATTCCCGCCGGCGGCCTTGGCCCCGGGAAGCGAGCAGGCCAGACAGGTTCCAACAGCCAGGAAAATAAACATTTTCATGAGAACTCGCATTTTCGATCCTCCCTCGTTACGGGTTTAAGCTGTATCGACGAAGCAGTTCGGCCCAGGGTGTGTAAAATACGAAATATCAGTCCCAAACTCCGGGAATCGCCTGGCCGCAGTTCGGGCATTTGCCGTCTTTGAGCTTCTTCTCGACCACCGTGAAGCCGATCCGGCGAATGACGATCTTGCCGCACTTGTGACAGTAGGTGTTCTCGCCCTCGTGCCCGGGCAGGTTGCCTACGTAGGTGTAGTGAATGCCGGCTTGTTTGGCGATGCGGTATTGTTTCTCGAGCGTCTCTGGCGGCGTGGCCGGCAGGTTCGTAAGCTTGTAGGTTGGATGGAAGCGCGTGAAATGCAGCGGAACATCCGGGCCGAGGTTCGCCATCACCCAGGCGCACAGCGCCTTGGTCTCGTCGGCGGCGTCGTTCAGCGTAGGTATTGTCAGGTGAACCATCTCCAGCCAGACCCCCTTGTCGTGAATCTGCTTCATGGTCTTGAGCACCGGATCGAGGGTGCCGCGGCACCAGCGCTTGTAGAACGAGCCGCTGAAGGCCTTGAAGTCGACTTTTACCGCACCGAGCACCTCGCATAGCTGTTGCATCGGCTCGGGCTCTATGTAGCCGTTCGAGATCATCACGCCGGGGATTCCGGCCTGCTTCGATGCTTTCGCCGCCGCCAGCATGTACTCGAAGAAGATCACCGGTTCGCCGTAGGTGAAGGCAATCGATCGTGATCCCGCGCGCCGGGCGGCTGATATCAGGCGCTCGGGGCCGACAAAGCCGTAACCGGCCGGGAGTTGCTCTGGGCGAAACTGGGATATCTCCCAGTTCTGGCAGAACTGGCACTCGAAGTTGCAACCGGCCGTCGACAGGCTCAGAGCATTGCTGCCGGGCCGGAAGTGAAACAGCGGTTTCTTCTCGATCGGGTCGTCGTGAATCGTCACCGGGCGGCCGAAGACGTGGGTCTGGTATGTTCCCCCGTGGTTGGTGCGCACCCCGCACCATCCGCTCTCCTGGTCGGCCACCACGCAGCGGCGCGGACAAAGATGGCATTCTACCTTGAGCTGATCCAGCTTCTTGTAGAAGGCCGCCTCGCGAACGAAGCGCTCCTCGGACGAGTCGCCGGACGCCGACCGGCAGGTGTGGGAGGAAATCCCCCAGGCGCCCGCCCCGGCCAACAACGCACACGGAAGTTTCAGAAACTGGCGCCGGTTCATGGATTGCCTTTCCTCCTCCGGGCGACATTGTATTCCCCTTTCCCGACTCCGGCAACCATGAGATTATGTCCTTTGTCCATCATCTACGCGGAAGGTCAATCTCCTGCGCTGGTTTTTTCGCATTGTCGTCGCCCTGCTTTCGATCTACATTGTCGCCATGCTGGGACTGGCCGCATTCCAGCGCAGAATCATTTTTCCGCGCTACCTGACACATCCCTATCCCGGGGCCGGCAACAACATTGCCAGCCTGGAACGCATCTGGATAGACACTTCCGAGGGCAAGGTCGAGGGCTGGTTCATCCCGGGCGACGGGGCCAGTGCCGAGCACCCCGCTCCGCTGGTCATCTTCGCCCACGGTAACGCAGAGCTTATCGACTACTGGCCCGAGGCGCTTTCTGGTTACCGGCACATGGGAGTCAACCTGTTGCTACCCGAATTCCGCGGATACGGGCGCAGCGCCGGCTCGCCATCGCAGCAGGCCATCGCCGACGACTTCGCTAAATTTTACGATCTCGTGGTTCTGCACCCCGAGGTGGACGCTTCGCGCGTAGTCTTCCACGGCCGCTCGATCGGCGGCGGGGCCGTCTGCGCTTTGGCGGCTCTCAGGCGTCCGGCGGCGATGATCCTGCAGTCGACCTTCACGAGCCTGCGTTCCATGGCGGCGCGCTTTATGCTTCCAGGCTTTCTGGTGGCCGATCCGTTCGAGAACATCGAAGTTGTGCGCAAGCTCGACGCGCCGCTGCTTGTCATCCACGGCCGCGCGGACGACCTGATCCCCTTTGCGCAAGGAGAAAAGCTGTACGCCGCCGCCCAAAGAGGCAAATTCATCGCTTACGAATGCGACCACAACGGATGCCCGCCCGACTGGGACAGGTACTGGAAAGACATCCGCTTGTGGTTATCGGAAGTCGGCATTCTCCGCTGAGGAAACGTGTCGGGCGCCAGTCCGCCCCCGGTGATGATTTTTATTGCCCGCTGGTTTGGGAAAATGCATTATTCTCCGGGCGAGGAGGGCGTAAAATGCCGACGTTCTGGAAGAAACATGAAAGCATCCAGTCGAAGTTGGGCCGGTACTTCGACGAGTGCGACAGCTTCTTCGGGCTTTTCGAGAAGGCCGTGCGGATCTGGCTGGATTGCGGGTGCGGGCCGTCATTCGATAGCACGGTGGAGACTGCGCATGAGGCCGAATCACGGGCGGATGACCTGCGGCGCGACATCGAGTTCACCCTCTACGGCAAGAGCATCCTGCCCGAATCCCGGGGTGACCTGCTGGGACTGCTGGAGAACTACGACATCATCCTGACCGCCGCCGAAACCTTCCTGTACGAGGTTTCCTGCCAGGAAGTCGTTCTGCCAGCAGATTATCACGAGCAGTTCCTGGAGCTGGTGGAACAGAACCTCAGAGCCTATTACCTGGTGAGGAAGACCGTTCATGCTTTAATGGAAAACCCGAAGGCGACACTGGCGGCGGTGAGGGATGTGGATACCGCCGAAAGCCGATCGGATCGCCAGGAGAGGGCCCTGGTAAAAAGTATATTCGTCAGCCAGATGGACGGCTGGAAAAAGAACCAACTGAAGGCGCTGGTGAACCAGCTGGGCCGTATTTCCGATCTGGCCGAGCACACCAGCGACCGCATCGGTATCATCGCCATAAAGAGAAACATATAAGAGAACACAGGCAGGAAAGCACGCAACGGCTATTTTCCGGTTGCGGCGCTGGAATCTTAAGGGTGCCGTGAGCCGCTTTGAGGGAGCGCTTGCGCTCCTGCCTCGTCTTGCTTGCGCAATACAATCAGGTATCCGATCGGGATATCCTTCTGATCCTGAATGACACTGTCGAGAAGCGCCGGATTTTCTCTTGCGATGCGTTCTTTCGCAACTGCCAGGCAGCGAGACGCTTCGGAAAGCGGCAGCGGCTTTTCGACTCTGTATACAGACCACTCGCCGTCCGACTTGCCGGCCAGAGGCGCGCCGATCAGCTCTATTATGGCAGCCAGCTGCGCATAGTAGTTCTGCCCGTCGAAGCCGAAGTTGCCAGAGCCGCCGCGATCGGCCAGCTTGCCGATGTCCCTCGTGCGGCGGTGCCTGATGACACGCTTCAATCGCGCCGGGCCCGTGTTGTAAGCCGTAAGGGCCAAAGGCCAGCTGCGAAAATCCGTATACAACTCCTTGAGGTAGCTGGCGGCCGCCCAGCCCTCGCGCAACGGGTCGAGCCGCTCGTCCACGTCGTCGTTTACCGTCAGGTACTGGCGTGCCGTGCCGGCGACGAACTGGTAGGCTCCCACGGCTCCCTGGGGAGAGGCAGCCAGGGGATTGGCCAGCGACTCGATTATGGCTACACGGGCCAACGAGGGCAGCAACCCCTGGCTAAGAAAGATATGCTCGACGTCGGCCAGGTAGCGCTCGATTCGCTGGTGGGCCCTGTCGAAGCTGCCCTTGCGCCCCTCTATAACCATTAAGTTACGGTAGGCGTTGCTGGCAAACCTGCGGTTGTTGTCGAAGCTTCCGAGCAAGGCTCGTCGCGGTCTGCGCCGCTGGCGCCGCAGCGTTCTTTTGAGCTTCTTCTTGGCGTCGATCAGCCGTTGATCGCACCTTATCTCCGCTTCTCCGCTCATTACCTCCGCGACGAGAAGATCGCGGCAGTCGATCTTGCGATGGATGACCCAGGGGCGGCGCCTGTCGATGAAGAAATACACGTGATCGGGGTGTTGGCCCCATATCTGCTTCCAGAAACCCACCCGCCGTTCGAGGCTGCGGGGAACTTCGAGCCGTGCGATTCTCTTCGCGGCGCTCGTATCGTCCGCGGCGTGCCATGGAGCCGTGGCGGGCGACAGCTGTGGGCAATTTACCGGCTTTACGGGCGGGATGGATTCGAAGCCTCCCGCATCCGTCTGCTCAAGGTTTTTTTTCCCGGGAGCAAACAGTTCTAATCCCACCAGAGCTACAATAACCGCGCCGGTGACGATTCCGCCAAACAGCGAGCCGATCACGAACCACAAGAATTTCATGCGGCGCTGCGACATAGCTCCCTTTTCTTACTATCCTCCCGCGTCCTGATCCAGAAACTCCTGCAGCCCGCGGGCCAGGTCGCTCAGATTGGAACCAACCATTTTCATGATGAACTTTTCGATCTTCGGCTTTATGCGCCGGGCCAGGAAACGCGGCACCCCCGGGATTCTCTCGGGGAAAATCTGCAGCTCGCCCTGGATGTGCATGCGGGTGTGGCCGCCCGGCGCCTTCTCGAAGAGGTTGCCGCCGGAGCATTCGAACAGCTTGTCGAGCTGGAATGTCTCGAAGCGCCAGTGGACACTATGATCTTCGTCGCGCCACTCGGCATGATCTTTCCAGCGCAGCATGTTGCGGCTGACGAACGATCGCACCGCCTTGGGAACGGTCTCCTTGTTGGCGCGCCAGACGTTCAGCAGTCGCACCCGGCCCGGGCCAGACTCCTCGCGCTCGGTCGTCTCGATCGACTCCACCCCGGACAGAAAAGGAACAATCCCGGGCAGATTGTCGCGCATGGTCGCGTAGACTTTTTCCAGAGGATGGCTCACATCCTGCCGGACATCGATGCGCATGCCGGCCTCCCTTTTTCGTCAGACGCGGTATTCCTTGTGGCTGGCCACGTAGAACGATGCCGAGAACAAGACGATTGCCGTGATCAGCAGCACCTCGAGCGCCTCGCTAACCGGGGCCGGGGTGATCGACGGGATCAGCAGGGACATCATCCCGTGCGACTGTGGCCCCAGCCCGAGCAGCGACTTCAGATAGTACATCAAGGTCAGGCGCGGGAAGGCCCCGGGCAGGTTGCTGACCGCCGCCTCCCAACCCAGGCCGAATAAAATGGCAAGGATCATCGGCCGGCGCAGCAACACCCCGATCAGCGAAAATACGGCGGTGTATACCAGTGCCGCGGTGGCCAGCACCCCGATGCTCGCAAACAGCCGGCCCAGGCCGGCCATGATGCTCGTGAACCCATCGGCGCTGACGATGATGACATATGCCAGCGCCAGGTCGATCGCCAGCACGAACGTGACCAGCATGGCGACCGAGATCATCTTGCTGCCCAACACCACCGCCCGACGCAGCGGCCGGGCGAAAAGATAGACTATTGTCTTATCGTCGATTTCGTCGCGTACGGCCGATACGCCCAGGTAAAGCGGCAGTCCCAGGGCAAAAAACTGCAGAAAGACGTTGACCGTCATCTCGTCGAAGAATGCAAGCCCCGCCCCCTGCTCTGCAATGCGCCAGTATATCGCCAGCCCCAGGGGCACGACACAAGCCAGCGCCAGCCAGATCATCCGCCGCCGGCCCAAGTTGACCTTGAAGAACATGCGCGCAAGCAGCATAAGAGAGCCGAGTGCCCCGGGGACGGATCTACGGTTGTTGACGGCGTCCTTCATTTAACCAGATACCTGAAGACCGCCTCGAGATTGTCGTCGAGGGAATACATGGCGCTTACCGGAAAGTCGCCCGAGGCGGCCAGTTCGCCAATGCGGCTATAACATGTGTCCGGGGAACGAGTTTCGATGATTATGCGCTCGCTCTCGACCTCCACCCGGGCCACGTCCTCGAATTTCAGCAACTCGCGGCCCAGCTCGCGCGGCCGGGCGGACGAGAGCGCGATCCGGTGCGGGTGGGCGTCGATCATGTTCCTGATCTCTTGCACCTGTCCCTGGGCCACCAGGCGCCCCTTGTTGAGCAACAGGATATCCGAGGTCATGGCCTGAAGCTCGTGCAGCACGTGACTGGAGATCAACAACATGGCTCCAGACTCGGCCTGCGCGCGAACCAGGGCGATCACCTTGGCCCGGCTGACCGGATCGAGTCCGGACAGCGGCTCGTCGAGCAGGAGCCAGTCGGGCCGGTGAGCGATGGCCTGCGCCAGCTTGACCTTCTGGCGCATGCCGTGCGAAAGAGTGCAGATGGGAGCGTCGCGCTTGGAGCCGAGTTCAAGCTGTTCGAGCGCTGCCTGCGCGAGATCATGCGCCCGATCGGGAGTGTAACCCTGCAGTCGCGTCAAGAGGGCGACGAACTGCAAAACAGTCAGATCTTCGTAGAAACGATCGTGCTCGGGGCAGTAGCCCAGCCTGGCCATCAACTTGATATTGTTCCAGGGATCCTGGCCGAAAACGCGCACCTGCCCGCGCGATGGACGGATCTGGCCGGTCAGCAGCTTGATCAAGGTTGACTTGCCGGCGCCGTTTGGCCCCAGCAAGCCCACAACGGGAGCGTTGGATTCGAAAGTCAGATCGTTGATGGCGATGATCTGCCCGAACCACTTGCTGACGCCCGACACAGAATACACGGTTGCAGCCATCGTCAGACCCTCGTCCAACGCCTGAGTCTCAGAAGCACCACACCAAGAGCCGCAGCCGCCCAGGCCAGCTGACCGCCAATCCACACGGCGGCCAGATCAATCGAACCCTTGCCATTGAACAGGTACTCTGCCAGCTTGGCGTTGGCCTTTGAAAAGCCCAGCGCATCGAACTGTGAAAAGCCCGTGGCCTGAACCAGCGCCTCGGCCAGCCCGGCGCTGAGAAAGAACAGCGCCACCCAGACTATGCCGGCGGCCCGGCCGCGCCCGGCCAGCGACGAGACGGCCAGCATGATCCAGCCCATGGACAGTGCCAGCAAGGCTGCCAGGACAATAAAACTTGCCGACCACGAGGCGAAGTCTGCGAAATCAGTGTTAGGCTCCGCCAGCCAGCGGAAGAGAGCCAGCACCAGACCGGGGAGCAAGGTCACCCCAACCACCCCCAGGGAGACGGCCAACCATTTTCCGAAAAGGTACTGGAAAAAGCTGACCGGGCGCGAAAAGTAGACGTTGAGCGCACCGCTACGAAGATCCTCACCGACCGCCCTACGACCGATGAAGAAGACTGCGATCATCGCAAAGAAGAGCTGCATACCCCAAAACGGCATCCAGATCTCGAAATCCGCGTCGTCGAACAACTGGGCGAATCGGGAGCGGACGACGACCAGCACGGCGAAGACGAGCAGCGGCATGAAAGACGCCCACAGCAGGCGGCGAAACCATTTTTCGCTCAGGGCGTGACGTATTTCATTTACGGTTATTACCCAGAAACGTGTGCGCACCGATGCCAGCCGGCCCTCGAACGGCCGGTAGCCCTGGTCGAAGATGCGGGCGTCGTCGTGGCCTTCCGGGATCATCTCGCCTCCCCGCCTTCCACGGCGCCGATGATCGCTTTCTCGAAGGCCTGTTCCAGAGACAGCGTGGCCGGGGCCAGGTGCCGCACTTGCAGGCCCTGGTCGATAGCCAGGCGAAAAATCATCTCGGGCGTCCGCCCGGCGGGCAGCTTGACCGCCAGGTGCTCTGTGCCCTCGAGTGATTCGACCTGGCAGCCCTTGTCCAATAGCGCCCTGGCCATCCGCTCGCGTCCCTCCTTGACGCGCACGTGCAGGACGCTTGACTCCTCTTGCTGGAAGTCATCGAGAGAGCCCGCGAAGATCAGCCGGCCTTCGTTGAGAACCACAACCCGATCGCATGTGTCTTCGATGTCGCGCAGAATGTGAGACGAGAAGAGCACATCCATGCCGCGACGATGGGCGACGTCATCGAGAATCTGCAGCATCTCCTCGCGGCCCGCCGGATCGAGCCCGGTGGTGGGCTCGTCGAGCAGCAACAACCTAGGCCCGTGAACCAGGGCGCAGGCCAGCTTGACCCGCTGCCGCATGCCGGTCGAGTAACCATCCACCTCGCGGTAGCGGGCTTCGCCCATCCCGACGTAGTTGAGGACCTCGTGCGCCCGGCTGACAGCGTCGCTGCGACGCATTCCGGAAAGCTGGCCGCACATGGAGCACATATCCAGCCCGCTCGACCCATGCAGGTAGACATCCGCCTCGGGCATGTAACCGACGCGCTGCCTTACAAGCAACGGCTCGACAGCCGGGTCGATTTTCAGTACCAAGATACGCCCCCGCGGCCGCAACTGCCCTAGCAGGCACTTGATCAAGGTGCTCTTACCGGCGCCGTTGGGCCCTAGCAGGCCGGTGCACCCGGAAGCAATCTCGCAGGACACACCTTGCAGGGCCCAAAGCCTGCCGAAAGAGTGAGAGAGACTCTCGCAACTAACAATCACGCTGCCTAGTGTAACCGCTATCGTGCTCGCGGACAAGCTAGTGCGAACATTAAATATCATCTTCTGCCGTGGCCTGTTAGAATAACGTCCGCTTCGGGAGCGTCATTGCCTCTGGGAGGTTGATCATGAAAAAGAGAATCGTATTACAGACCTTTCTTGTTCTCTTTGCCGGTCTGTCGCTGTCCGCCTGTCTCATTGTCGCCAGGCCGCATCCGATGATCGGGGTCACCGTCTACGAGCCCCCGCTGGAGTATGGATACCAGCCCATGCTCTACGACGGCTACGTCGTCTACTACACCGACGATGGTGTCCCCTTCTACTGGGCCGGCGGTGCCCGGGTGTGGGTGCCGATCAACACGCGCGCCAGGTATATCGATCACTGGCGTCATCACGACCGTGCCTATCGCCACTGGTACAATAAACGCGGCCACTACTACAAAAGCCGCAGGTACCGCGGTCGCGGGCACGCGCTCAAGAAGGCCGAGAAGCACAAGCTAAAGAAGGCCAAGCGCGCGCCGGAGCTCAAGCCGGTTAAGAAACACAAGCTCAAGAAAGTCGAAGAGCATCGATTGATCCCGGTCGACTGACCTGCCGGCAACTCATGCCTTATACTGTCGCCGCTCAGGCGCCTTCCAGGATGCGGTGCATGATGTACTGAGCGCCCAGGCGCAGGCTCAGTGATCGCGGCAGGCGCTGCCAAGCCTTACGTCGGGCGCCCTTGAGATACGCATCTGCCTCCCGATAGGCGACACGCAGCTCGACCACTACCGGTGCATCCATTGTCAGTGCCCGCTTGAGGCCGTCTTGCAGATCGGCATCCTTCATGATGCGCACGTAGCCGACGTCCAGAGCCCGCGCGAACAGTTCGTAGTTCACCGGTACCAGTCCGAAGAGAGTTTCACGATCGAGAAGCCGCGAACCGGAAGACGCCAGCGAATCCGGAGGGATTTCAGAGAAGACGACAATCACCGGCGCAACGTTGCAGCGCCGGGCGGTCAGCAACTCCGTTCCTCCGAGTAAAAACCCCCCGTCGCCGACACAGGCGACCACTCTCAACTCGGGCCTGGCGAGTGACGCGGCAATTGCGGCCGGAACGGCAAAGCCCAGGGCTCGATAGCCCACGGGTACGACCAGGGTGCGCGGTGATTGCACCGGGTAGCAGGCGATTCCGAAGTATACGTGCCTGCCGGCATCCAGTATCAGGCGATCCTCGGCTCCCAGCAACTCACGCAGCACAATGAAGAACTTGACTGGATCGACGGCATCCTCCCAGTCGGCGCGCCGCGAGAGAGCCTGTTTCAACTCGCGCTTACCCTGCAAGAGCAACTCGCTCATGTCCGAACCTTTTCCCTCTTTCAGCCCATCGAGGATGAAACGCAGGGCCTGTTTCACCGGCGCCTGGATTGTCACGATTCGCTCGTCACGCACGAGTCGGGCAGGTTCGAGGTCGATGTGCACTATCTTTCCCGGCTCGGATTCCCCCGCTTCCGTCTCCACCTCGCAGAATTTGCAGCCCAGCGCCAACACCATCCGGCATCTCGAAAAGGCGCTCTGCGAAAGCGGTGCCCCGGCCGGCCCGGGCCCGAAACCGGTGAAGAGTGGGTTCTGGGCGGGCAGAACTCCCAGCCCCGAAATGCTGCAGGCAACCGGGGCGCCAAGACGCTGGGCCAATTCAGTAAGCTCGTCGATGGCCCCGAAACAGCCGGCCCCGGCGTACAGCCCGATCGGACCTTCTCCGGCCAGCGCATCCACCACCCGCTCGAGTTCGCGCACAGCCGTCTCCGCGAGCACCCGCGGCCCCTGTCTGAAACCGGTGCCCTCCATCCGGCAGCTGCGATTCTGAACCTCGGCCGGCATTTCGATAAGGACGGGACCCGGCTCCCCGCCGCGGGCGAGTTGTACGGCCTGGGAAAAAACCGAGGGAACCTCCTCCGGCTGATCCACTGAGAAAGCGCCCTTACAAAGCGGCCGCGATCCGATCAGCGGATCCATCATCTGCAGGCGCGATGCGTAAAGCTGCCTGTGGATCATCCCGTAGCTCGAAACCAGCACGATCAGCGGTGAGGAATCCAGGCGGGCGGCGGTGATTCCGCCGAGCGATCCTGTCAGCCCGGCCCCGGGCCCGACCAGGCAGACCGACAGCTCGCCGGTCACCCGTGAATGGGCGTCGGCCATGTGGGCCGCGCTCTGCTCGCCGGTCGTCACGATCACTTCTATGCGGCTGCCTGCAAAGGCGCTAAAAAGATCGCTGCTGGCGACGGCTGGAATTCCAAAGACCCTCGTCACTCCCGCCCGGCGCAGACTTTCGACCGCGCCGGCCGCCGCACTCATGTATCCCCATTCACCCGCGTCCATGGCTGCCAACACCTCGCTGATAATCATCTACTCCGTCAGTTGCTCGCCCTTCTTGCTAATCAGCTTGCCGGTGGGCGAAAGAAGCACCTTCCAACGTTGTATGGAAACTCCCCCGTCGCGGCGCACCAGGCGGTAGAACATGGTATACAGTTTTTTGCCGCCATCGAGCACATCCACCGGCGGCGGATAGGCGGACAGTGAGCGCGGGTAAAAAGGCTGGCCGTGGAAATCGAAAAATGTCTCGACCTGAAAGGCAGGGGTACGAGCCACCTGCACGTCATCCCTCTTGCCTCCGACTCCCGGACTCCGGAAGAAAAGCAGACCGCCATCCGACGACCAGGAGGGGCTGGTACCGGATCCGAGATTCAGATCGGCGCGCCGACCATCGAAGACGATCGTCAACGGCCGACCGGGGCAGGCAAAGGCCAACCTTGCGCCGTCCACTGAAAAGGCGTGCCCCAGGCGCTCGGCTTGCGGGCAGAGGAGCCTGCGCGGGGAAAATTCTCTTCCCACCAGCCAGTAATCTCTCGGGCAGGCGCCATCCCGGCACCCGAGGGAGAGCGCAATGATGGCCCGGCGGCCGTCGGGTGACGGATAGACATTGAACTCTGCGAGCAGGCGTGCGGCAGGAAGAAAACCGGCAAAGCTGCCCGTTCGCACATTGTACCAGGTCTTGTCGGCCTGCTCCTTACGCCCGGTTATCTCCACCAGGGTTCCGTCCGGCAACTCCCCGGCGCCGTGAGCGGCCTGTGATGGCTGCATAAGAAGCGGTACGCCGACCCCGGCCACGCCGGCGAAGACGCGCCCCACATGTCTGTTTGCGCCGGAACCGAGTGTGGGGCTGAAACGGTCGTGCCGGTAAGAACGAACCACAACCGTCGTCTTCTTCATCCCCGCTTTTCTGAGAACGTCGCGCAAAACCCGGGCGAATTCGGGTCGGGCGAATTTTCCCGCCAGCACGACCCACTTGCAATCGGCGCCCTGCATGTCCCCGGCCCAGTCGATCGCCGGGTAACCAACCGGCACGGCGGCGATGCCGGCGCTTGCTTTATCCAGAGCCGCGGCCTCTTCGAGGTCCGGCACACAGTCGACAACAACATGGTGTATCTGGGTGGGACGTTCTAAAAGCGGCGGCTCGACGAAAGGTCCGGCGGATCCTGGAAGCTCGGCTGAGGCAAGTTTGGGAGGCGTCACACCGTCGAAAGCAAGCCATCCCGTTTCTTTCTTTTCGGGCGCAAAAGTCTGCGATGATCCGGCATCAGCGGTTTTTCGCTCGTTCTCGTCACCGGCCCGATTACAATCGGCGAAAGAAGCGCACAGAAAGCAACACAACGCCAGGCGGGCGGTTCTCAAGTATGGCACGGAAACTCCTCGAATTTGCCCTGTCGCAGTTTTCGACGAGGAGTCTACTTACCACTGTCGGCTTCTGTCAACGACTGGCCGTTATGACAAGTGGCCGTTATGCCCTTGGCAACGCTTATCGACTCTGGTAGCATCCTGCCGTTTTGCAACCCGGGAGGCGAGTATATTCATGGATCGCTATTCTGAAACCACGGTCACAGCCGGCGACGGTACACCTATTTGGTACCGTAGCATCGGAAGCTTAGAGCCGACGTTGGTTCTCAATGACGGCATCGGTTGCGATGGTTTCGTCTGGAAGTACATTGTTCCTCACTTTGAGACGAGCCATCGCATCATCCACTGGAACTACCGTGGACACGGCAAGTCCGGGGCACCTGAAAACCTCGACAACCTCGGAATAGAGGAATGCGCCGAAGACCTGAAGATCGTTCTCGACGATGCCGGGGTGACACAGCCGGCGGTCTTGCTGGGACACAGTATGGGCGTACAGGTCATCTTGGAGTTCTATCACCGCTACCCCGATCGCGTTTGTGCCCTGGTGCCCGTCACCGGCTCATACGGCCGGGCCATCGATCACATCCATGACTCGGGACTGGGTAAAAAGATATTGCCCCTGGCCGGGTATCTGGCGGACAACTTCAAGCCCGTGGTCGGCGAGGTGTGGCGCCACCTGGTGCATTCGGAACTGGCCTTCCAGTACGCCAGCATCTTCGAGATCAACGGACGACTGAACAAACGCGAGGACTTCTTTCCTTACCTGGAACACTTGAGCAGGATGGATCCCGTCGTTTTCATGCGCACCCTGGAGGGTGCAGCCAGGCACACGGCCGAACCGTACCTGGCTGACATCAAAGTTCCAACACTGATCGTGGCCGGGGAGAAAGACCGTTTCACTCCCTACTGGATCTCCAGGCGCATGCACACCCTGACCCCGGACTCTGAACTCCTGACCCTGCCGATGTGCAGCCATACCGGCCCCATCGAACTGCCGGAGCTTGTCAACCTGGGCATCGAAAAGTTCATGGCGCGCCTGCAAAGTGCAGACGAAGATCATTAGTCATCGGGGCGAATAATAATCGGGCCGGCCTTCTTTCTCTTCCTTTTTTTAGAATCTCCGTGTCTCTTTGTTGTCCGGCGGGCGTCGATTATCTTGGCCTTCAAGACCAGAAGACCCTCGTCCTCGGGAGAGATGGCCAGGGCATCCTCGGCAATTCCCTGCGCCTTGTCGAACTGCTTCTGAAGAAGCAGAATCTTAGCTTCGATCTTGAGCATCTCCAGGTCGAGGCCCTCCGAAGACAACTGTTCCTTTACGTATTCCATGGCTGTGTTCAAGTTACCGTTGTCCTCGACGTACAATGCGGCCAGCAGGCGCTTTACGGAAGAGCTGTTGGGCGCATAGTTCAAAGCCATCTCCAACTCGGCGATGGCATCGGCCAGCAAGTGTTTCGCGCGATATAGGTTCGCCATGCGTATGCGCGGCTTTGGATCCGTGGGATCGATCTCTGCGGCGCGCTTGAAACTTCGAATGGCCTCTTCGTCCTGACCCTGGCGGGAATAGATCTCACCCATGGCCACATGCGCGTCCGCAAAGGTGGGATTCTGGGTAATGGCGTTATCCACCGCGTTCAAGGCCTTGTCGAAATTCTGCTTGGCCAAGAAAACGCGTCCCAGGCCTATGCTGGCCTCCACGTTATCGGCATCCAGCTTGAGCGCTTTGTCAAACTGCGCCTTGGCCTCGTCCGCGCGGCCCAGCTTGAGATAGGCATTGCCAAGGTAGACCATGGCCTTGGGATTGCCGCTTTCGATCCCCAGGGCCACCTCGAACTCCTTGGCCGCCGCCTCCAACTGACCGCTCTTCATCATGTGCTTTCCGAGCGTGGTGTGCACGTTGAAGTTATCCGGAGCCGCGCTGGCGGCCTCCTGCAACTTTTTCAGCGCCTGACGCTCCTTTCCCTGTCGCAACAACACGTCGGCTTGCAAGGTGATTATGTCCACGTCATCGGGGTTTAATTGTCTCAACCTCCTCAATGCGCGTTCAGCATCCTGGAAACGCTTGGCCCCGATGTACAACTCGGTGAGCTTCTTCAGGATCTTGGGATCGTTCTTGTCTATCTTGCGGGCTATTCTGGCGGCTTTTTCCAAGTGCTCGAGGGCATTCTGGAACTT
This sequence comes from Myxococcota bacterium, assembly GCA_035528415.1. Lineage (GTDB taxonomy): Bacteria > Myxococcota > B64-G9 > B64-G9 > B64-G9 > DATKYQ01. The sequence goes on from DATKYQ010000019.1 coordinate 55,657, forward strand.
GCCGCGCTCGGCAAACAAGAGGCCTATCTGCCACTCGGGCTCGACGTTTTCGGGCAGCATTTGTGCAGCCTTGCTCAACACCATGATGGCCTGGCCAACGTCTCCGGCGGCTTTCAACGCCTTGCCCTGGTGCAAAAGGTAATCAGCATTGGCCGGGTCGAGCTGAGCGGCCTTGCCAAACACCGCAGCCGCCTGCGCCGGCTGTCCCTCCTTTTCGAAAGCGACTCCCTGCTGAAAGAATTGCTTGGCACGCTCCGCCGGGGGTTTTTCCCCTGAAAAAAGGCTGCAACCAGGTACCAGTGAAACCGCCAGAAAACACGAACACAGCGCTTGAAGAGAATTCACCGTATGCCTCCCGGCAACTTGCAGTTTAGCCTATTCCCAACTAGTATAGTGTCATCGATGTTTCTCGCTTTCGTCAATAACACCAATTTCAACATGGGTCAAACTCGTCGCGGGCTTGTCCGCGCCCGGAAAAGGCTGCTATCTGCAGCGATGGCCGGTATCGTCGGTTTCGTCTTTTTGTGCGGCTGCCGGCCTGCACCAAGGGGGCTGCAGGAAGATCCGCGCCTACCCATGGCCTTCAGAACACCAGCGCGCACTTTTCAGACATGGGTGGCGGCTTCGGTCGCCCGCGACAGGAAAGCGATCGAGGCATGCTACTGGAAGGGCATGAGCCGCGAAGAGCTTTCGGCATGGATGCGGGAGAACATGCGCCCGCAGGCGCGGGCTTTTTTCAGCGGAGCCGAGTTCGAGAGCGCACAGCCTGTAACGCTGGTCGAGGTGAACTTCAGCTATCGCTCGGGCAACGGCGACGGAGGACACGGGGTAATGGTCTTGACCCGGGAAGGCTGGAAGATACAACGCTGGTGATAATCCGAGGGAAGCGGGCGTCCACTTGACCGATAGCCCGTCGCCATGGATCATAAGCTATTGAATAACATGACATGTTTGCCGTCCGGCTGACCGATTGTCCGGCGCTTGTGAGGCGGCTACACTAAGGACAAGGTGATTACGATTTTTCGCGCTGTGAGGAACCGCATTGGAGGGACCCAATGAAAGATAGATGCAGGGGAAGTCGACATCCCGGCAGGTCCGACGGGCAATCCGGCCAAGTGGAGGCGGAAACCGCCGTTGTTCTGCCGGTGATGGTGTTTCTGCTGCTGGGACTCATTCAGATGGGATTACTGAACCAGGCCGGTATTTTCGCCAAGTACGCGGCCTACCGAGCGGTACGCACCGGGGCGCTTCGCAACGGCAAGGTCGAGTTGATGGAGCGGGCGGCCGTCGCGGCCGCACTTCCCATCCTGAGTTGGGGAAAAAACCACACCGAGGTCCTGGGGCGCACCGACACCGCGGCAAACTGGGTGAAGAAGTGGGGACTGCACGGCTTCATGCTCAACAGGATGATAGATTTTCCCGTGCTCAAGTACGCCGAGGTGACCATATGCGGGCCGACGCAAAAAGAAGTCTCGGGCGGTACCTACAACCCCGGCAAGAACCTTGCCGCCTTTGACAATATCGAGACATCTAGTAAGGGCATTCACACCAAGCTGCGAATCAAGCTGGTGCTCAACTACCGTATGATCATTCCCTTCGCCAACTGGGTCATCCACAGGATGTGGCGGGGCGAGAGGATGACGAAGGAGCTTCACCTGGACGCCCGTTCGATTGCCATACCGAGCATGGATAAGAAATTCGTCGACCACTATCCATTGTACGTGACGGCGGCAAAGACGAGGGACATCTTTATTATCCCCATCAAGACTTACTACTCAATGAAGATGCACTCCGATATCCCGGTGGAACTTCTTCCGGATAGTGACGATGCTTGCGGCAAGGGGAAGATCTGATGGCAATTCGAGTTGCCGAAACCCTTTTCGATCAGGAGACCAAGATGAGCCCGTTGAAAATGAAAGTGGTTGTTAAGGGGCAACGAGGTCAGATCATGATGCTCGGTGCGATGGGCGTGATACTCGTGGCCCTGATGATGCTGCTGACCCTCAACGTGGGCAAGGCCGTCTACGAAAAGATCCGCATTCAGCAACTGGCCGATTCCGCGGCATTCTCCAGTGCCACCGTGGCGGCCCGCTCGTTCAACTTCTACGCCTACACCAACCGCGCCAACATCGCCGGCCTGGTGGCCGCCGCGTCGGCCCATGGATTCATGAGCCTGGCTACGACCGTCCCGAAGATGTTCACCGCGGGAGAACGCAATTTTTACGTGATGGCCGCCGAAGAGGTATGCTTGTGTTGCTGTGGCTGCCCCTACTTTCTTCCCTGTCGCCCAAAACACTGCAAGCATGCCATAAAGGATGGCCAAGTCGCCAGGAAGTACCGCAAGGAAGCCAAGAATCTATTGAATAAACTCAAAAAATCTAACAAATCTTTCATCGCGGCCATAAAGATGTTGGATACACATATGGCTTTAATTGCCGGGCAGCAGCAGGCAATGCGGGCATGGGTCGAACTGGATGCGCTCGGTACAGACAAGGTCACAAGAGACCTGATCAAAAGGTACGCGCCCAATGCAAGCAACGTCGGGCTGGTTGCGGGAGTCAGCGCGGCAGGCGTTCTCAGCGCGAAGGAATATGAAAATGCAATGGAAGGAAACGCTGATATAAGAAGGTGGGTGGCGACCGAGATTGCCAACGGCACCCGGAATACAAAGTTCGTCTTCAATCGGGGTATGTGGAACATCCTGCTCTACATCGCTCCAAAGACCTTAAAGAAGTTGGTCCACGATATTCCGAACAAGGCTCCGGGCGGCAAGTCTATTATCGTAGGGCACAAAGGCGAGAGCCGCATCGTCGAGGGTGGAACCGGCGTAGATTCAAAAATCGCCAGCGGCAATCATGGCCCCAAAGGAGACGCGGCGGCCGGCGCCGATAAAGGGTGGATATTCTCGTCCCTGGCCAATCACTGCATACCGGTGATGACCCTCCCCTACGCTGCGCGGGTCGGAACGGACAAGAACAGCGGCGAACATAAGTGCAAGGGTTTCAGCTGGGGAACATGTTGCGGCGGCGAAGGAAAGCACAAGGATGCCTTCAAGTGCCTGGGCGATGACGGCAAAGTGAAGCACAACTGCTTCATGCTCTTCCACGCCGATGACAATGCGAAGAACGACTTCGGCCAGCCGTCCGTCTACGCGACCATCGATCAGGATCTGCGCCGTACGAAGGGCGGAGGAGATAAGCAGGCCTGGGAGATCGCCGAAGACGGCTCGGGCGAGGTGGCCATGGACCTGGGCGGAAGTATAGGCAAGCACGAGGTGCAGATGTCCGACAATCCCAGTGCAAGCCCCGAAGGAAGCGAACTTGGCAAGGGATTGGCAATCAGCAAGGCGCTTGTCTACTATCATTTGCCCGAATGGGATGATAACGAGGGATGGAAGGAGCATCCGAACTTCTTCAACCCTTACTGGAAAGCGAAACTTCAGCCGTTCAGGAACGCCCTCGAGGTCGGGAAGGTGTTGCTGGGCACGCCATACTCGGCCAAGTATGCGGCGATGCTGGTGGGCGGGGTTATCGCCAAAGTCCCGCTTCCCTGATCTATGCCGGGCGAGGAGAATGCCATGAAAATCAAGATATTTTCCCTGCGCAATCTGCCTGCCGAACGCGGCGGCGCGATGGTAGAGCTGGTGGTCTTGATGCTGGTCTTTGTCCCCCTGATTCTACTGCCGCTATATTTTCAGGATGCCGTCCACTTCAAGCTCAACGCGCAGGAAGCGATCTACTCGAGCGCCTGGGACTTCGCCTACGGCGATTATGAGAAAAAAACGGTGAGTGACCTGGCCGGATCTATCCGATCGGAGAACTGGGAAATATTCAAGAACGGGCATTCCGGCGACAAGAAAGACAAAGCCGATGGCCCATGGGCCAATTTCAAATGGGAGAGTTCAGGCACGGTCGCCACCTGCACAGGTGAAAAAGATTTCGAGAAACCGCTGGGGGGCCTCTCGGCAATCAGCATTATTGGACAGTTCCACAACAAATACACTAATGGCGGGCTGGTCGATTGCAAGGGCGCCATCATGGTTGAGAACCGCTACATCCCCCAGAAGTTCCTGCCCGAGTTCACCAAGAATAACAACACGGACATGTTCATCAAGAAAAACGAATGGCTAAAGTATACCGACAATGGCGAAGCATATGCCTTCGGCGTGGTGGTCGATCCGTGGACCATCCACAATGCCAAAAGCATCGAGGACGGGAGCGATAACGACCCGTTCATGGAACGGACCAACTTTTGTTGGAAAAGGGCGGCGACATCGGCGGCAAGCTTCCTGTTGGTCGTTGGCGAATGGGCCGCTTTCATGATAAAGGTGAAGGATCTTGTGTTGTCTGTCGGCTCCGTGAGCGAGCCCTATTATCTTGCACCCAATAAGATGAAAGACATCACGTCCCTCCACCCGATCAAGAGTACAAAAAACCGGGATGTGGCACTGGGGGGGCAGAAGAATTTCTGGGTAAGCCCCTACAAAGATGGCAAGCAAAACATGTACGAGAAGACCTACAACAAGCGCGATGGGTGGTACCTGGGTTGCAAGAGCGCAATCGATGGCAGCGGAAACTGTGACTGACGTCCGGATTACGGGGTAGCATGAATGAAAGTCCTTGCTTCCAACTCGTTGCTTTTCACCGTGGCGCTGGGCGTTTGCCTGGGGCAGGGCCGCGCGATCGCGGGTGAGGACGTTCAGGGTCTGCCTGTTTACCCGGCGGCGACATCGTCACCTTTCCAGGGCGACCTCAGCGCCAACGACACCCCCATGAATGCAACCGTGCTGAACACCAAGGACAATATCGAAACCGTCCTCGCATTTTACGGCAAGGCCATAAGAGATCGCGGACTAAAGCCCGTGCAACACGCATTCAGCGCCTCCGTAGCTTACGTCGGCTACTATGACGATAAGGCCAACACAATGAGAATGGCCACCGTTGTCGTCGATCCGTCTGGCGGATCGATGATCGTTCTTTCATCCATGAATCCTTTGCCGGCGCTGCTTCCGGTTGCAGTTCCAGAAGACCTTCCCTCTCTGCCCGGAGCCACTGATGTCGTCAAGACCGGCGGACAAGAAGCGAGCGCCAAGCAACGGACAATCACATACAGGCTTCCCGGCGCCACTCCCGACAAGGCTCGCCCGGCCCTTGTCAAGGAAGCCGTCAAGCAGGGATGGAAGGTAGAACCCGATGACAACACCTACGGCGTCCAGAGCATTGTCATGAAGCGCGGGTCCGAGATGTGCGTGGTCCAAGTTCTACCCATCGAGGATCCCGAAGAAGAAAAAGTTTCTACGGTTGTCTCTATGGTGGTATTCGAGACGGAATAACGCTAACGGCAGAACATCAAAGGAGTGTAACAATGAAAACAGGATTTTGGAGCTTCTTGCTGATCATCGCTTTTGCCTTAATAGCATCACTGGCAGGGACATCCCGGGCAAATGAATCACGTAAAGAGTGCATTGATGAGTGCAAGGAGGGCACAAAAGCCTGTTTCACGGTTTGCGAAAAAAGATTTCCGAAAGGCTCCAAGGACGGGGGAGTAGTAAAGCAGTGCAAGAAGATGTGCCAAGCATCAGAGGCTGAATGCGTCAAGGATTGCAAGTAGCGCCAGGGAGGAAGTCATGAAAAAGAAAACCAGGTTTTTCAGAAAGCTCAGGAAGGGTCGGCGCGGGCAAGCCATGACGACATACGCGGTGATCACCGCGGCCATGCTTGTAGCCGGTTCGGTGTTCGCGATGAGGATTCTTCCGGACATGCTCGATGCCTATAACCACTTCGCCGCCAGCCTGTATTTTGGCATCAACATGCCGTTCCCCTGAGTTGAAAACCGCAGTTTCTGCGAGGAAACCCTTGACAACTGGATGTAGGGGTTGAGAAACTCTGCTCGGATTGGTTGGAGCGTGGCGTTTTCATGCAGTCCGCATGAGCGGTCACACTGGTGATTGGCGGGGTATCGCCGTATGAAATGTTCCGCTTTTCGGCCCTGCGCCTGGAAAGTGGACGCAACAACAAGGAGCGGGAGTATGCCGACAGGAAAAGTGAAGTGGTTCAACGACGCGAAGGGATATGGCTTCATCGAGCAGAGTGACGGGGAGGATGTTTTCGTGCATTTCTCGGCGATCGAGTCAGAAGGCTTCAAGTCGCTGAAAGAGGGCGAGCAGGTTGAGTTCGAGGTTACCGAGGGGCCGAAAGGCCTGCAGGCCAAGAATGTGAAGATTGTCTAAACATCGTTCTTGCCGAAAACCACAAAGCCGGGCCATATGCCCGGCTTTTTTTCGTTGTCCGTTGACATCAATCATGAAAGCACGCAAGATCGCCTTGTCTTTCCAGTCCAGCGATAGTGCGCACGCGCACTAATCCACGAGGAGAGTTTCCAAAATGCTGGAATTCGTGATTTCCAAGAGCGGAAAAGACCTGGTCACCCTGCCCCTGGATGGCGATGCTGTTAGCATCGGCCGTGCGGGCACCAACGATCTCAGCCTGCCCGAGCCGACAGTTTCCAGGCACCAGTGCCAGATATCTCTCGATGGGGGCATAATTCGCCTTCTGGATCACAGCGGCAAAGGCACCCTCGTCGACGGCAAGCGGGTCGCTGACGCAGAGTTGCACCCAGGCTCTCGGATCTACTTCGGGGAATTGACGGCCACCTTACGCACGAGCCGAGAGGAAAGTCTGGCCACACCAACCCTGATAGGCGGAGGCACGAACATTCTGCCAGCCAGCACGGGTTCGGATACGTTGAGCTTGAGCGGCACTGTTTTGGGCAAGCCATTCAAGGCACGGCTTGCGGGTAATGTTCTCAACGCCGGCACGGATCCGGGCAACGATATCGTCATCGATGATAGTTTCGTCTCGGCGTTTCATTGCCGCTTCTTCAAGAAGAACGATGCCTGGTTCGTGGCCGATCTGGGCAGCACCAACGGCACATCGGTCAATGGAGTCAGGGTGGGTGAGGCCCGACTGGAGCCTGGAGCCGTCGTCAGCATGGGTCGTATAAAGCTGACGGTCGAAGACGACTCTGTCGACAAGTCGGGGTCTTTTTTCGGTTTGGTCAGCGAAGATCCATCCATGCGGTCTGTCTTCGACGCGATCCGCCGAGCCGCCCCCAGCGACGAAACCATCTTGATCACCGGCGAGTCGGGCTCTGGAAAAGAACTGGTGGCGCATGCCTGTCACAAGCTCAGCCGGCGCACTGCCCAGCAGTTGGTCGCGCTGAACTGCGCCGCCATCACCAGGGACCTGATCGAAAGCGAACTTTTCGGTCACGAAAAGGGGGCTTTTACCGGCGCCCAGACGAAACGTAAGGGATTGTTCGAAGAGGCCGACAGGGGCACACTGTTCCTCGATGAAATCGGCGAGTTGGCCATGGACGTGCAGGCAAAGCTCCTGCGGGCTCTCGAGAGCGGAGAGATCCGACGAGTGGGCAGCAATGTTCCGGTGCGTGTCGACACTCGCGTGGTCGCGGCCACTCATCGCTCTCTGCCCGAACGAGTAAGCAAGGGCGAATTCAGGGAAGACCTGTACTACCGAGTCTGCGTAATCGAGATCCCGCTGCCTCCGCTGCGAAAGCGCCCCCGGGACATTCCGCTTCTGGCGGCCCACTTTCTGACTCGTTCCACCCGGAGCACCGAGCCCAAAAGATTTTCGGACGGCGCCATCGAACGACTTTGCGACTATCGTTTTCCCGGCAACGTGCGCGAGTTGAAGCACATTATCACCCGGGCGGCGATCATGTGCCCCGAGACTACTATCGAAGCCGGACAACTGATATTCTCGCCCCCCACGCTGGCCGACCGCGTGGCCGAGTCGCAGATCTATCACAAGGGAAAAACGCTCAAGGAAGTAGAGATCGAGACCCTGCGCCAGACACTGGCCGCTAACGACGGCAACCAGAAGGCAGCGGCCCGGGTACTCGGCATCGCCCGCTCGACTTTAATCAACAAGATGGAAAAGTACCAGATTTCAGCACACGACACGGACTGAGGACGGTCACGTCGAAAGACTGTATGAAAGTTCGAAACGTTTCTTCTGGCAGAGAGTATCGTTGCAAAGGACGAAGTCGAACTTGAGATCGACGCCGAAAGACCCCTTCTGCGCTGCCCTGTAGGGCACTTCGAAGCGACACTTCTTGTTCTCGAGTATCTTGATGTCTTTCTTGCGCAGCTTTTTCTTGGCAATCTCGATCCCGGCGGACGCTTTTAAATCGACTATCAGCGGTGCCGGTTTGTTGAGCTTCCAGTTGCCAACAACGCCAATCTCGATGGCTATCTTCCCGGACAGGCTCTTGGGACCATCGGGAAGTTGACCCATCAGGATCCGGTAATTGTCGCCGGTCTTGACTACTTTCAATCCGCCACCTGCCTCGGCCCGGCAAGCTCCCATAATGGCCAGGAGTGAAAAACCAAAGACGATGCCGTACATTCTTTTCATTTCTCACCTTGCACCTTGCGTAACGATCGACGTTGCAAGCGCGACCTAAATTCACCATAACTCGCCGGTCAAGAAGGGGTTGCTTCGCCTCTCGGCACCCACCGTTGTGGCCGGACCGTGCCCCGGGTAGAGGCGCGTGTCGTCCGGGTAGCTGAATATTTTCTCGCGGACCATCTTCACCAAGGTGTCCATCGAGCCGCCGGGCAAGTCCGTGCGGCCGACCGAGCCCTTGAAAACCAGGTCGCCTACCAGGATCTTCCCCTCGCCATCGATCACCAGCGAGATGCTCCCGGGCGAGTGACCGGGCGTATACAGCACGTTCAGTCGGACGGCCCCCGCCTCGATGACGTCCCCCTCGTCGATGGTTTTGTCGGCCGGCGGAGAGTTCTCCAAGCTAATGCCAAAGATGCGGCCCTGTCCCGCGAGTTGTGTCAACATGGGCGCCTCGGACTGGTGAATCAGGATGTCGGCCCCCGTCTTCTCCTTCAGAGCGAGGTTGCCGCCCACGTGATCGAAGTGGGAATGTGTATTGACGATGTGCCGGCATTGCAATCCGTTCCGATCGAGGGCGCTGACAATGGCTCCCACGTGTCCACCTGGATCCACTACGACGGCCTGTTTGCTCTCGGAATCGCCGACAATGTAGCAATTTGTCAAAAGCGGCCCGGTCTCGAGCTGATCAAACACGAGCATGCCCAGGTTCCTTCTCTCCCCGCCAAAAGACCGGTCAAGATTATCTCGTCCCGGGGCCGAGGTCAACGACGTTCCGCTTTGTTCGCACAATATGATAGACTCCAGCGAGCTGAAAAAATCAAGTGGGCGAGGTTCGGAAATGTCTTCAAGTATACGAATCCTTCTATTGTCTCTTACATATCTTTTCAGCATGGCTGGCTGCGGTGGTAGAGCGGGGCGCGACGATCGCCCAAGCCTGACTCTTTCCGGTTTCGGGGTTTTCGTAGATACACAAGCCGTCAAGATCACGCTCGAACATGACGGTCTTGTTCTGGTTGCCATCGAACGGGACGGGTTGCAACTCGGGCGTGTCGACGCCGTCGACGACAACGTCAACTACGATCCCTGGCCGCTCTTGGCCGGCGGGGGCCTGGCCGACTACACACCGCCGGCCGGGCTGCGCTGGCTGGACCTGTCAGCGATCGAGGTAAGCGACCGTGACGCAAACTCTCTCGAGTTGGCTCTGCTTTTCGAGCGCGGCAAACGGGCCGCGATGAAGATCGAGCTTGTCTCGGCCGGCAGCTACCGCCTGGCATGGACACCGCAAGGCGAGGGCGAGGCGATCGCTTACTTTAAGCTCCGGGCACGAATCGATCCCCAGGAAGGTCTCTATGGACTGGGCGGTTTTCTCGACCAGCTCAACAACCGCGGCAAGCTCAGGGCCATGCAAACCGAACTGGACCTCGACACAGAGAGCGGCTACAACGAGGCCCACGTTCCGATCCCGCTGATCATCGGCACCCGCGGCTGGGGATTGTTCATAGAAAGCCCATACCCGGCCGTTTTCGACGCGGCCTCCACCGAAATCAACGAGGTCACAGCGACCTTCGGAACAGGCGCCGCCTCGACGGATGGGCTCGTTTTCCACCTTTTCGCGGATGTCAACCCGCTTGATATCACCCGCCATTATTTCGACGTAACCGGCTACCCTGTTCTTCCGGCCCGCTGGGCGCTGGGACCGTTGGTATGGCGCGACGAAAATGACGACCAGGCCCAAGTGGAAAACGACCTGGACACGATGCGAGAACTCGACCTGGCGACCAACGCCATCTGGATTGATCGCCCCTACGCCTCCGGCGTCAACTCATTCGACTTCGATTCAGCGAAGTTCCCAAACCCACAGGCCATGATCTCGGGCGCGCACGACCTGGGTTTCAGGCTGGCCCTGTGGCACACGCCATACCTGGACGAGAGCGATCCGGCCACCGCAAGCCTCCATGACGAAGCCGCCTCGCAGGGGTTCTTCCCTCCGCGGCCCGGTCTGATTGTCAACGGCTGGTCGGCGCCTGTCGATTTCAGCAACCCGGACGCCTACGCCTGGTGGCAGGACCTGATCCGGCGCTATACCGACATGGGTGTGGAGGGTTTCAAGCTCGACTACGCAGAGGATGTCGTGGTCGGCATCCTGGGGGCCCGCAACAAGTGGGAGTTCGCGGACGGCTCGGATGAGCGTACCATGCACGCGGTCTATCAACTCTTGTACCACCGCGTCTACGCCCAAACCCTGCCGTCATCCGGGGGGTTTCTGCTGTGCCGGGCGGGCACCTATGGCGATCAGCTCAACGGCAGCATCATCTGGCCCGGCGACCTGGACGCCAACATGGCCCTGCACGGCGCCGCCTGCACCGACGGCGACAAGGAATATGTGGCCGTCGGCGGCCTGCCGGCCTCAATGATCTACGGTCTTTCGCTGGGACCGTCGGGGTTTCCTTTTTACGGGGCGGACACCGGCGGCTACCGCCACTCGCCGCCCGACAAGGAAACCTTCACCCGCTGGTTCGAACAGACGGCCTTGTCTTCGGTGATGCAGATCGGCACCAGCTCTAACGACGTGGCCTGGGAACCTACCGCTGAAAACGGCTTCGACGCCGAGATGCTCGACTGGTACCGCATCTACACTCGCTTGCACCTGAGGCTGTGGCCCTACGAATGGAGCCTGGCTGTAAGAATTTCCGAAAACGGCCGGCCCATCCAGCGCCCGCTGGGACTCGCCTATCCCGGGTTAGGCATCCACCCGGGTGACGTCTACCTGTTCGGCCCCGATCTGCTGGTGGCGCCGGTCGTAGAACGCGGCGCGCGTCAGAAAGTGGTTGTCTTTCCCCCCGGTATCTGGATCGACTGGTGGAACGGCGAGAGTCATCAGGGAGAGCGGAGTGAAACTGTCGACGCTCCGCTGGACAAACTGCCGCTCTACCAGCGCTCGGGGTCGATCATCCCCTTGCTTCGGCCGAGCATCGACACACTGGCCCCGACGAATCAACCCGAGCGGGTCGATTCCTATGCAACCACACCCGGCATCCTGTGGGCTCGGGTGGCCCCGGGAGAGTCATCGAGTTTCACCCTCTTCGACGGAACTGAACTCAGCCAGGACGGATCGAGCAGCCTGCTGCTTCTCGGCGCCAGTACCGGCAGCGAATTCAAGCAGGGTTTCTTCTTCGAGGTCACAAACTTCAGGCATCGCGAGCCGTCAAGCGTTACCGATAACGGCTCTTTGCTATCGAAAAGTACGAGTCTCGAAGAACTGGAATTGTCCCCAGCCGGTTGGTATCTTGACAATGATGCAGCCGGCAGACTGTATGTGAAAGTTCCGGCCGGAGAACATACGATCGAGGTCGAGCGAATATGACCCGGTTGTGGAAATACCGGCGAAAGGACTATATTCATGGCAGATGAAGACCTGACCCCTCAAGAGAAGAGAGAGCTGCTCGAGGTTGCCCGCCAAACCATCTCGCTCAAGCTGCAACACGGAAAATTCGAGCAGGCGGTTCCCTCGAGCCCGGCCCTGTCCCGTCCCTGCGGAGCCTTTGTAACGCTGCACGAGCACGGCGACTTGCGCGGCTGCATCGGCACTTTTCAAAGTAATCGCCCATTGGTCAACACCGTCCAGGAGATGGCTGTATCGGCTGCCGAGCGTGATCCGCGCTTCCCATCCCTGCGCCCGGACGAGCTCGAGTCGATCGATATCGAGATCTCGGCACTCTCGCCGTTGCGTCAGATCGTGGACGTCAGCGAAATAGAAGTTGGTCGCCACGGTATCTACATAACGCGCGGGTACAATTCCGGAGTGCTCCTGCCTCAGGTTGCAACCGAGTACGGATGGGATCGCGAGACCTTCCTGCAACATACCTGTCTCAAGGCAGGCTTGCCGCCAGAAAGCTGGAAAGAAGCCGACATTAAAATTGAGATCTTCGACGCCCAGGTCTTCGGCGAAAAAGAAACCTGAACTTCAATCTTTCGCTGACTCGCGCTTGGCAAAGATTCGCGGTTTCAGCCCGTTGGGCAAGAATTTGTAAACCAGCGGCAGCAGCACCATTCCGCCGGGGAGGGCAAAGATGGCCAGCGAGGGTATGGTCTTCAGAATGTCGACCAACTTGCGGGCCATCTCCTTGCGTTCACCCGCGGAGAGTTTCTCACCCGAGCTTGCGCGATAGAGCAGGTCGGCCAGATCCTTGGTCTCTTTTATCTGGCCGATAATCATCCCCAGGTTCTCGGTGATCGCTCTTTGCAGTCTGCCGGCCATGCGCTGGCGATAGTAGCTTACGGCCGAACCGACCGTGAAAATGTCGAGATAGTCCTTGTGAAGCTCGTAGAACTCCATCACCTCCGTTTCCCGCTGGGCCAGATCCTGGCCGGAAACACCCAGCCAGCCGGCCAGATCGCCGATGTAGTCAGACTCCTTGCGGCTGAAGTGACCGTCGAGCATCGCTCCCAGGATGACCTGCTCGAGCAGGAAATCACGCGTGCGATCGTCCTCGACGGCGGAAGCAACCGCCAACGGCTCGACCGGCCCCTTGAGCAGGTCGAGCAGTTTCTTCCTTGTCTTGTGGGATAACCCGGAAGACCTGATTTGCTCGGCCACGACACGCATCGAGCCTACTCCAAGATCGCGATCGGCCAGAGTCAATCCAACCATGGCCCTGACGAGCAGAGCCCGCTCGCGATCGCCGAAGTCGAGCACGCGCTGGATGGCTTCGGGCGCAAACCCGCGTTCGAAATAGGCGACCGCCAACCTTCCCAGCGTTTTGGCTTCCATGTAGTTGAAGCTATTGTGAATCGGCAAGCCCAGTAGCGGGTTGCCGGCCAGATAGGCCCGGTTCATCAAGGCCACGCCTACACGGTCAGCCAATTTCTCGAGTTTGCGCGGCGGCGCCCCTTCCGCGGACAATGACGGCAGCAGGTCATTGATGCTGCGCGCCAGTTCGAAGCGCCGGCGCAAAAGCGCGAAACATGCCAGCAGTTCCGCAACCCTGATGTTGCCGCTGGTACAATGCGAAACAGCGCAACCGATTTCCATGGCCAGGTCGGCCTCGATCTTCAGCAGGGCAAGAAACACGGCTCGCCGCTGGGCCGAGCCTTTCTCGGTATATCGAGCGATGGTGTCCTCGGACGAAAGTGGTGTGCCGTAGACAACTCCCGTTTGACGCAGGCGATATTCGACCCAGCGCCGGATCCTTTCGTCCATATTGAGATCGGGGTTGTCGCGCTCAAATTCCTGTAAGCGCGCAGAGGCTTCCCTGTCGGAGAAAGCCCCGACGCAAGACACCAGGAACGAATACAGCCAGCCTTTCTTCACCCGACATTCATATGCAAGCGGCAGCCCTACGTCAAGCCTGTAAAAACACTGGCGGGAATAACCAAGGCTACCTATACTGTTGTACCTTCAGGTTTGTCGACAAGTACTCGTTCTTGACAGCCGGGCGCTTGCGGACCAACATGTCCGGTGAGGAGGAAGCATGAGAAGACTGGCAATTCCGGCGCTGGTGGTTGTTTCGATGTTTTTTGGCGCTTGCGGCCCGAAGATGATTCCCGGCCTGGATATCGAGGTGGCGGATAATCCGGACAACCGCGTCCTGCTTGGTCTGGTGGAGAAGTTCCAGCAGGCGTATGAAAACAAGGACGTCGACGCGCTTTTGGCCATGGCCTCCCCCAAGTTCTACGAGACCAGCGGCACCAGCAAGACGGATGACGACTACAATCTGGACGGTCTGCGCACCCATTTCAGCGACCACTTCAAGATGCTCAAAAAAGTCTCTCTGAACATCAGTCTGAAAGGCATCAAGGTCGACGGAGACGAGGCGACCATCGACTACCACTTCCTGGCCCGCTACCAGATGAAGCTTCCCACGGGCGAACGCTGGCAGATCAAGGACGACGTCAACCGCATGAAGCTGGCCAAGGAAGACGGCCAGTGGAAAGTTCTTTCCGGGATGTGATCCTCAATATCGCAAAAAGTCCCAAGTTAACAGCCCCCGCAGCTTGCTTTGGTGACGCACTTTCGTGATATAGTGCCTGCGCTAAGCAATGTTCGCAAATTCCCGCAGGGGAGGTATTCCATGGGCGAAAACAAGGACCTGCGTACCAGGGAGTTCGACGAGTTCGAGGGTTTCGTTACCCTTGAAAGCTTTCTCTCCAATGAGCAGCACCTGCATCCCAGCTCGCGGGGATTCTTCGCCGACATCCTGCGGCGGATCGGCGTGGCTTCCAAGATCATCGAGTCGAAGGTGCAGCGCGCCGGGTTGATCGACGTTCTGGGCAAACAGGGCAAGATCAACGTCCAGGGTGAAGAGCAGATGAAGTTGGACATCCTGGCCCAGGAAGTCATGATGAACACCCTGCAGTGGCTGCCTGCCGTCGCCGGAATGGCCTCCGAGGAGGAAGAAGAGGTCCTTCGCCTGCCCCCGCATCCCGACGAGAACGACACTTATGTGCTGCTCTTCGATCCGCTCGATGGCTCTTCCAACATCGACGCCAACGTCAGCATCGGCACCATTTTCTCAATACACCGGCGCGTTACAAAAGGGGGCGCCTGCGAACTGGTCGACTTCCTGCAGCCGGGCCGCAAGCAGCTCGCCGCCGGTTACGTGGTCTACGGATCGAGCACCATGTTCGTCTACTCGACCGGCAACGGAGTGCACGGTTTCACTCTCGATCCCGAGGTCGGCGAGTACGTCCTCAGCCACCGCAACATTCGCTTTCCCGACTCTTGCCGCTGCTTTTCGGCCAACGACGCAAACTACAATGATTGGGACGAGCCCTCTCGCGGGTTCGCCGATCACATTCGCTACGGCAACGATCCCAGGTACGCCGAGACGTCATCGCGCTACATCGGCTCGATGGTGGCCGACTTTCATCGCAACCTGCTCTACGGCGGCGTGTTCATGTACCCGGCCGACGCCAAGCACCCCAACGGAAAGCTGCGCCTGCTTTACGAGTGTTCACCGCTGGCCTGGCTGGCCGAGCAGGCGGGAGGAGCGGCAACCACCGGTAGCCAGAGCATTCTCGACGTCGAGCCCGAAGAGTTGCACCAACGCTGTCCGATCGTGATCGGCAACAAACAGGAAGTCGAACTATACGAGAAAATGGCGTCCGGGCACTTCGTCCCATCGGCCTAGACGAGAAAAGGCTTTACCTGAGAACGAACTTGAACTTCTCATCGCAGATGAAGATCTCGTCACCCTCTTTTATTTTGGCTCTTCTTGAAACCGAATGGGTGATTTTGGGTGAAATTGCATGGATCCCTCAGATTTGAGGCAGCATACAAGTGAGAATCTTGAGCCGCAGGTACTCCTTGTCGCGGAGGCCGTAAGCGCGCCGCTGGATGACGCGGATCTTGTTGTTGAAGCCTTCCACGAAGCCGAGTGCGACCTTGTTCTCGGGCTTGCAGTACGCCGCGATGCCATCCCAGTGACGCTCGATCATAGCCGCGAACTTCTCGTAGGCCGGCAGCCGTTGCCACTTGAGAGCATCGCACCAGTTGTTGAAAAACCGGCGCGCCCAACCCTCGTGCTGGTAGCTCCAAAGCTGGCCGAACGACTCCTTGAGCAAGTAGGCCGTGTTGAGCCGCTTGTTGGCCTTGAGCAGCAGCCGGAGGCTGGCCCGGCCGCTGTGCGTGAGGTTCTCTCGATTCGCCAACAGGGTGTACTTCTGCCCTTTTATGAAGCGCCGCCGTCGGTCCCTGCCCGCCAGCCGTGCGTACTCGGGTCAAGTCCCGATTTGTGTGTAAAAGGCATTTGGGTTGAAGCTCCAGTTTCATGATCACGCCGCCTTCTGGTCGGCCTCCTTTTTCGATTTCGATAGAAGGCTCATATCGAGATATTTACGCACGCTCCAGATGCGTGTCGATTCGATTGCGACCGCGGTGACCAGGCGCAGTGCGCTGGCTCTGTCAGGAAAAGCGCCGACCGCTTTTGTGCGGCGCTTGATCTCGACATGGAGCCTTTCAATGCCATTATTGGTTCGGATGCGTTTCCAGTGTTCTTTCGGGTAGGCATAGAACCGGGTGGCGTCGGCAAACCCATTCTCCAGGCATTCCATGGCCTCGGGGACCTGACTGCCGAGTCCTTCTCGAAGCGCCGCGAGCCCGCTGTTTGGCCTCGGAAAGAGATGGGGCCTTGAAGATTTCGGAGACGATCTTCCCCAGCCGCCGGCGAAGTCGTCGGGGAGCCTTTTGGAGTACGTTCCTCTCGAGATGGACAGTGCATCTTTGTTTCTCGGCCTCCGGGATCTGGTGACGGACGGCCGCTTTCAAGCATTTGTGGTCATCGGCGATCACCAACTTTACCCCGTCGAGACCGCGGTCCACCAGCTGCGTCAGGAGTTCGCTCCAGCTCGCCTCGGATTCCTCGGGTCCGATGACAATGCCCAGAAGCCGGCGATGACCGTCCATACCGACCCCGTAGGCCACCGGGGCGGCGACGTTCTCGACCGAGCGGGCCCAGCGGGCGTCCAAGAATGTCCCGTCCAGGTACAGGTAGGGAACCGGTCCCTCGATGGGAGCTCGTCTCATCTCGGTGACCAGCTCGTCAAGCTTCTTGGTGACCCGGCTGACCGTCGAGCGCTTCACATTCTCTCCCATCAGGGCCTTGGTGAGTTTCTCCATGTCCCTGGTGGATACTCCGTTGACGTAGGCCTCGGTGATCATATCGTCGACTTCCTCGGTCCGGCGACGGTACTCACCGATGACCTGAGTCGGCGCGCCCTGGTTCCTCGTACGAGGAACCAGGGCCTCGACCTGGCCCATCGACGTCATCAGGCGCCTGAGGTAGGTCCCGTTCCTGGCGTCCTTCCGGGTGACCAGTCGCTGGTACCGGCCTGCTCCAACCATTTCCTTGACCTCGTTTTCCAGCAGAAGCTCCAGAACCAGGCGTATCGAACCGAGAAAAACCGTTCGAAGATCCTTCCTCAACTCCTCTTGCGTCAACCTCGGAAATTCAATAGTCTCTGCCATGGGGAACGCTCCTTTCGACCTCCGGATTGGGAGGTCTTTTTGGGTTGTGTTCAATTGGAGCTTCCCCGTTTTTTCTCAGTTCGTCAATTCTCCTTTTACACAATTATAGGGACACTACCGGGGATTGTGTACGACTATTCAGTGGGATTCGCTTCGCATGGACATCCAAAGGGCTCCCCTGCACAACTCTATAAATCCTTGGGTGTTGACCCGAGGCCGACACCTTAGCGAGAGGAAGTATAATGGTGGATCAAATCAAGGCTCTAAAAAATGCACAAAGCCACGCCTTGAGCAAGTATGGTTGCAGGGGCATTGGAGACATATTGGTTGAACCAGGTGACAGTATTTTTCGGGTCAGGCTTGTCGAGCTGCCAGGTGATGATACCGGGCGCACTTACGAAGTTGATGTCGATGCAGCCTCTGGTGACGTTAGGTCGTCAAACATGACAAACACCGTTGAGGGATACTACGATGTACAAGTCAAGGGTTTGATCGACGGTGTTCAGGCCTGTGACGCAGCATTGAGGGCAATTGCAGGCTATGAACATTACGATAAAAAGGGCAGGTTCACCGTTCGACTGCAGAAGGACTCATATATTGTCACCTTCCCGCTCTTTCCGAGCGGAGATAACGGCGCACGAGGTGCAGACTATGCGTATCAAATCTTGGTGGATGGGCACACTGGGGAGGTTGGCGAGATTTTGACGGCTAGCTGAGGCTGAGTGATGGGGCACAAAGTTTACCGAGCAGGAGCTGTTATAGTTTGGATAGTTTCCCTTTTAGGACTGGCTTGTGCGAACGGCACCAAATCAAAGGAGGATCTCGTTCTCGACCAGGCTACGGCTCTTGAGCATTGTGCATCGACAATATTTGAGTAGCTGCGTCATAGGACGATCCTCTGAACGAGTTCGTCCACGCCAGCCATACATCAGTTGACGTTCAAGCCGATGGACTGCATTCGCGAGCCAACTCGGGCCGACTAGCAAATGCAATACGCTAGTCACCACCGCTTTTCTCGCGCTCAACACCGAATGAACCTCGGACTATGCCGCATTCCTCCACTCGTATCGATGGTGAATCCCGCCAACCCGAGGCAGTGAGACCACGGTTGCGGTCTCCGATGGCCTGGGCATCACTTCCCTCGTCTTCGGCGGGTCTTTGCCAAGCGCCAAATGGCAGCGGTCGGCATTATAGTAGTCGATGTATTTTCGCAGCAGCATACGCAGATGACCTTCGCCGTACACGATGACATGATCGAGCAACTCGCGACGTATCGAGCCAAGCAACCTCTCTGCTTTTCCATTGGACTTGGCCGTCGAATGCACTCTATCCGGATCATGAGCGACGACGCTTCCGAGTAACCCATCCGTTCCACCCGCTGTTTGGGCAAGAGTTCGAGCTACTTCATCATCG
>DATKYQ010000020.1:0-26681 GCA_035528415.1 Myxococcota bacterium
GCACTTCTGCAGGGCTTGATAACCGCTCTTCGACGATCTCAAGCCTGCGTCACAAATTTCGCGATGTGACTCAGAAAATCAGGCAATTGCTGCGGGTAGAAATTTCCTGTGTTGAAATACAGGCTTCCTTCTCAGGAATCACACTTGATACTTACGGTTTGCGCCCCCCTCCCCATTTCACTTAGCTTTGAGAGTGGTGCAGGTCTTGAGCACGGCGTCGAGGCCGTCGGCCTTGGCTACACTGCCGTAGCACTTGTACAGTTTGCCGCCCAGCTTGGTGCGTACTTCAAAGCCGTATATGGTGCCGACCTCTTTGGGCTCATCCCCGGACATGTCCATCTTGGGCATCTCACAGGTCAAGACCCAGCCGTCGGCGGTCTTCTCTTCTTTTAGCCATTTCTTGAACATGAATTCCTCGGTGTCCTTTTTGGCCTGGGCGAAGGTCTTGGACTGATCTGCTGCGGCAACCTCCATCACTGTAAACCCGTAGCTGTCGTCCTTGGAGTGGAATCCGGCCGCGCCGCCGATCCCGTTCGGGACCGCGTTGGCCGGTACGTCGGCCCGTATGCCCGAACTATTGGGCACGTCCTTGAAACCGTCGTCCACGGCGGGCTTGGCCGGCTTGGCGGCTGCCAGGGCTCCGGGCTCTTCGGCCGGCTTCGGCTTGTCCTTATCGTCGCAAGCTGCGAAAAGGAACATCAAGGCTACCAGGTAAACTAATTTCTTCATGGCAAACTCCTTTCAGTTACGAAATGATGAGTAAGAAACAAGAATCAGCTTGTCGATTGCTTCTCTCCCTCGTTCCTGTCTCAGATCAGGATGCCTTTCCGGGCCAGGGCATTCATGGTTAAAGCCAGGCGTTGTTCGCCCAGCTTACCCACCAGCTCGAGGATCTGGGGATGGCTTAGCACCAACTCGTCGAAATCCTTGCGCGGCAGCCTGAGGACCGAGCCCGGGCAGGCGGCCCTGACGGTGGCAATCGCCGGCTGCTTGCGCAGACAGGATATCTCGCCGAAGACTTCTCCCTCCACCAGTTCGCCGGCGACGAACTCGATTCCGTCCTCGGCCTTGCGGCTGACTGTCATCTTGCCCCTGAGCACGACAAACAGGCCCTCAGTTTCACTGCCCTCGGCAATCAGTTCCTCGCCCTCCTCGACGTCGCGGCTTACGAAACGCTCTATGATGCGAACGCGTTCCTCCGGCGCAAAGGGCGCGAAAAGCTCTGAGGTCGTCATTACGTTGCGCAACAGGCGCTGGGTTATGAATTTCTTCAACACCAGTCCGACCGCGGGATGCTGAGCCACGATCTCGTCCAGCAGCTCCGCGGATATTTCGAACAGCTCCGCGGGCTTCGTGGCCTGGACAGAGGCGCCTCTTGGGCCACCCCTGATGACAGACATCTCTCCAAAGAAGTCCCCTTCCCCCAGCACGGCCAGGCGCAACATCTTCTTGCCATCCAGGTGCTTGAGTACCCGAACCGCACCTGAGGCAATGGTGAACATGCTGTCTCCCCGGGCACCCTCGCGGACTACCCAGTCACCCGTCTTGACCCTGACGAGCTTCATTTTCTCGAGCAATGACACGAAGGCGTCGGGCGCAAGATCGGAAAAAAGAGGGATAGCGGGCAAGGTTTTTTCCTGCCCGCCGGGCTCTTCGAACTGCATCACGTCCAGATCGATCTCCGGCAGCACGTCTTCTTGGCCGGCGTCTTCTTGGCCGGCTTCTTCTTCGCTGGCTTCTTCTTCGACTTCTTCGGCTTCTTCCTGGGCTTCTTCTTCGGCCTGTTCTTCTTCGGGAAGCGTATCGATTGTCTCCAGCACATCCATCGGCGTTGTCAGGACCAGGCCGAAGTCCTGGGCCTCCTGCACGTCGAGCTCTATCGGCACCGGCGTCTCTCGCTCTTCGACCGCATCCTCCCGGCGGGCATCATCTTCCGGGTCTTCCATGATCTTTACCGACAGGGATGCCTTGTCCGTGTGCCTGGCATACAGGCCGGCGAGCTTCTGCTGGGTCTTCTTGTGATCTGGGTCGATCTCTAGAACCACCTTGCAGGTCGCGACGGCCTTGAGCAGGAAACCCTGCTCGGCGTACAGGTCGGTAAGCTGCGTGAATATCTCGACCGCCTCATCGCGATGGCCCAACCTGCGGTACAGGTAGCCCATGTTGTTGTATACAGAGTAATCACCGGGGTCGGCCTGCAGCACTTTCTGATAAATCTTGAGTGCCTTGGCGTGCTTTCCCTTCCGCAGGCAGGCAGCTGCCTCGTCTTTCAACTGCCGGATCTTGTCGGACATCTCACCTATCTCCGCTGCTGTTATTCTTGTTTCCACCGGCGGCCCGCATGCTCAGCTCGGCCTCGCGACGGACGCGCCGGTCCGGGTCGTATTGCGCCTGCGCGAGGTGCTTGTGCACGTAGGGCTCTCCCATGGCGGCGATAATCCTGACGGCGGCCAGCCGCACTAACGGATCGCGGTCTTCGATCTTGGCATCCAGGTTGGTCGTTATATCGGTCGCTCCCAACACGGCCATGGCCATCAGAAGATCGAGCTCCGCCGACAACCCGACGTTCTTCAATGCTTTGCGCAGCGGCTCGACCGCCGTGCGGTCGCCGATCTGCGCCAGTGCCCGGGCCGTGCTGCCGGCCGAGTATCCATTCAACAGGGGCAGCAGGCTCGGGATGACCGATTTCTTGCGCATGCGTCCCAGCACGGCGATCAGCTTCTCACGCTTCTCGAAGCCCGCTCCGGCCAGGGCGGCGGCGATCGCCTGCGCCGCTTCGGGCTTGCCGCTGTCGCCGAGCAGTCCGGCGATGGCCGCGGCGGAGTCATTATCAGAGCGGTCGAGAAGATCGGCCATGTGCCGGATTATCCCGGCCTCGAGATCGAGCTTGTACCCGCGAGCGCTAAGCACTGCGGCAACCCGGCCGGCGATCTGCGGCTCGGAAAAGCCGAGGCAGCGCGGCGCCAGCCTGCCCGCCCGGACGGGGTCGACCAGGAACAGACTATCCAGGCTGTCTGCCAACAGCAAGCTTTCACGGCCGCCCCCCGGGGAAAACAGCTTGGACTCGGAGACCCCGGCCGATTCGTCGGCGTATTTTGCCAGTATATCTGTAACGCCCCGCGGCGTCCCCGGGCCCGGCGGCTCGAGCCCGTGATCCTTCATCAGCTTCTGCAGGTCTTCTTCGCTGAGCCGGCTTTTATCCACGACCGATGCGGCCTCCTTCTTGCCGGGCCGCAGCTTGCCATGAACCCATGAATGTGAGGCAGCCTCCAGCTTGCCGATCGCGCCGACGAGAGCTGCCTCAAGCATTCGTCCGAGCCCCGCGTCCTTGCCCCCGGCACGGGCCAGGGCAACCGCCAGCGCAGTTTTTGGCGCCCCGCTGCTCTTCTTCATCGCGCGCCTGAGCACCTCGCGCGCCGCTTTGCTACCCAAAGCTGCCAAGATTTTCAGCGCCCGCCGGCACCCGTCGCTTCCGGGCTTCTTCAGTTCGTCCCCAAACTCCGTAACCGGGCAGTCAGTGGCCTTCGAACGCAGCAGCCGCGCGATCTCCACGGCATCTTTCAAGTCGGCTTCGCGCAGCAGGGGACAAACAGTGCCGGCGTCGATTCGCGCACCCGAGGCGGCCAGCCTGGCCAGCGCCTCGATACGAATCTCTGCATCAACGTCGCGCAGCGCGCCCTCGATGATGGCCGCGCCCTGACTGCCGAAGCTACCCAGGGCCCTGACGGCCGCCAGGCGAACCTCGTCCGAGTCGTCCGCGGCCAGGGCGATCAGTCGCTTCAGGGCTTTCTCCCCGCCACGGCCGTCGAGCACGGACAGTGCCGCAAGCGTCACCGCAGCGTCGCTTGCGATAAGTGCTTCGAGAACGACGGCCAACCCTTCAGAACTCGCGCTGTTGCCGGCCCGACGAACCAGGCGCGCCCGCTGGGCCGGCAATGCATCCGCGTACAGCTTGCGGATCCTGGCTATTTGCTCAGTTGCCAACTTGTCGGCCAGTTGCGCCCCGCTCAGTCCCCTCTTCTCGAGCACCGCTTTCAGCCGCCTGCGCACTTTCAGGTTCGGCTCGCCGCGTACAAGAATATCGAGAAGCGCCTTGCCCGCTTCCGGCGCCTGGCGCTGGCTCAGTTTCTCGACGGCAACAAAGCGCACTTCGGGGTCGGCGTCACGGGCGGCCCTGACCAGTGCGATCGTCGTATCCCGCGTCTTGAAGTCGGCCAGCGCGCGCACGGCGGCCACTCGCACGATGGAGGACCGATCCGCGAGAGCCTTGTTCGCCATGGCATAGGCCTGGTCGTCGCCCTTCTTCCACAACACCCTGACGCCGCCCGCCCTCCTGACGGGTGACGGATCGTTCAGCTCCGCAAGCCAATCATCCCCGCCGTTTGAGCAGCCCGCACTCGCTACGGCAAGTACTGCGAACAGTTGCACAAGGCACATGAGCAAGCCCATGCCCCCCCTCGACCGTGAAGTTCTCATCGTTCTCGCTCCTCGGGGCGCGTCTGCCATCTCCGCAGGATCGCTATCTCCTCCGGGGACAGTTCCCTGACGGTCCCCCTGGGAAGGTCACCCAGTTCGACTCCCCCGTACGCTACCCTTACAAGCCTTACAACCTGGTGTCCCAATCGGGAGAACAATCTGCGCACCAGTCGATTACGACCCTCGGCGACTACAATCTCCAGCCAGGTGGAACCCTGGTTACGTTTTACAATCCTGGCCTTCGTAACCCGGGCCGGGCCGTCTTCCAGATCAACTCCCGAGCGCAGGCGACCGATATCAGCTTGCGTCAAAGTGCCCCGCACCCTGACTCTGTACGTGCGCGGCACCTGCCTCGAAGGATGGGTCAGCGCGTGCGCGAGAAGCCCGTCGTTGGTAAAGAGTAAGAGCCCCTCGGAGTTGGAATCAAGCCGTCCCACATGAAACACGCGCCGAGCGCCCCTGGTTGCCGCCCGGCCTTTCAGAAGTTCGAAAACCGTCGGTCGTCCGGCGGGATCCGAGGCAGCCGAGAGAAAACCGCGCGGCTTGTTGAGCAACAGGTATATCCCGCGCGTCGCCTCGCGAACCGGGGTGCCGTCCAGCGCCAACTTGTCACTCGCAGGATCGACCTTGGTTCCCGGCACGGTCACCACGCAACCGTTCACGGACACCCGACCGGCAGCGATCAGCCTCTCGGCCTCGCGCCTGGAAGCCAGGCCGCGCGAGGCAAGCAACTTCTGCAAGTAAACCTCAGTCACCCTCCCGCTCCTGGGTGTCATCTGCCTCCGGGATGGCCTGTGCATCTTGTGCCTCCGGGGCGACTTGGGCGTCCGGGACAGCCTTGGCGGCGCCGAATACTTCTTTCTTCAGGCGCCGGTCTCGCCGGCGCAACTCGTCGAGGGCATCGGCCAACTCCTGGACGACCTCGTCCTCGCCGGGAGGAGCATAGGCATTCGGATCTTCCAGCGTCAGCGATGCGGGCAGCGTCGGCTCTATCTCGTCCGCGTTCTTTTCGTCGATCGGCTGCTGAAGCCCCAGCGAGTCGCGGTGCTCGTCGGACAGCTCCGCGAAGTCCTTGAGCGTCGGGAGGCTGCCGAGATCCTTCATCGAGAAAAACTCCAGAAACTCCCCGCTGGTGCCGTAAAGCAATGGTCGTCCGGGCTCTTCCTTACGGCCCAGGATCTTCAGAAGCTTCTTCAGCAGTAGATTACGCAGCACCGCGCCGCTGTCCACACCGCGAATGTCTTCGACCTCACCCCTGGTAACCGGCTGCCGGTAGGCCACGATGGCCAGGCATTCCAAGGTGGCCTGCGTCAGCCTGGCCGGCCTGCGCGTCACCAGCTTCTTGATGTACGGAGCAGCTTCCGATGGAGTTCGCATCTGGAAGCCGCCGGCGACTTCGGCAATGCGGATGCCGCGACCCTGCTCGCGCAAGTCGCTCTTGAGGTTCTCGATCGCCTGCCGCAGTGTACGCGAAGTAAGATCGGGGTGGAATTCAGAAAGCAGGTTGAGCAGGCCGGGTAATCCCAAGGGATCCGAAGAAGCAAATAAGAGGCTCTCGATTGCAAGTTTTAGCCTGGGCGCCGTGGCAACTGGGGTTATGGAGGCCTCAGTAGCACCCCCCTCGAAAGCGGGGGGTACGGAGGAGGCCATTTCCGTGTCGAGCTCTTCGCGTGTCTTGCGTATCGCCATCACTCACTCCGTGACTTCATCGTCCCTGATCAGTGTAAGCGCTTGATCGAGGTCGATATGTTCGAGGCGGCTCGTGACGTACAGATTCTCCCCGCCATCCGCCTGATGTAGCCTGATCATGTGCAGGCGGGTCATCTCCAGCAGGGCGATAAATGTTATTACCACAAACGACCGGGTGGGCGCATCGCCGAACAGCTCATCAAAGATGAGCTCCCGGCGCTCGGCGAGTATGGCCGTCAGCTCCTGGATCCTGTCGGCAATGGAGATGCGTTCGATCAGAATCTCGTGGGGAATGCGCTTGGAAGCCTTGAGCATCACCCTGTCCAGGGCTTCGATCAGCTTGAAGACGGACACGTCCGCGAAAGGGCTGGCCTCATCTTCGCTCTCGACCACCGCCGGCATGTCCCGGCGCGCGAATACATCCCGGTCCAGGATCGGCCGGTCGCGCAGCTCAGTGGCCGCTTCCTTGTAGCGCTGGTACTCCAGCAGGCGCCTGACCAACTCTTCACGGGGATCTCCTTGATCCTGCTCTTCCTCCTCCTCGCCCTCTCCTTCGCCGGGTGGCAGGAGCATCTTCGACTTGATCTGCGCCAGGGTGGCGGCCATCACCAGGAATTCGCCGGCTACATCCAGGTTGAGTGCTCGCATCCACTCTATGTAGGCGATGTACTTCTCGAGGATGGTGGAGATCGGGATGTCGAAGACATCGATCTCGTGCTTGCGAATCAGATGCAGCAACAAATCGAGCGGCCCTTCGAAAACGGGCAACTCGACGCTGTAGCCACCCGTCAGTCCACTCTCGCCGACCGGATGCAGTCCAGGCGTCCCGAGGCCGTTTTCGATCCGGCCGCTCAAGGGTGAATCCCCATCTTCATCGCCTCGCGCACCAGCAACATGGTTTGCTCGGCCTCCGCAGCCGCCTTGCGCGCCCCATCCGCGAGCACCCGATCGATATAATCCGGCTGCCCGTTTAGCTCCGCGCGGCGTTTTCTGATCTTCGCAAAACGCGTAAAGAAACGCTCGATGATCTCTTTTTTGCAATCGACGCAGCCGATTCCAGCGCTGCGGCACAGGCCGTCGATCTCCATCAGGCGCTCCGCCGGTGTGTACAGTTTGTGATAGGCGAAAATGTTGCACACTTCCGGACGCCCGGGATCGTTACGGCGCTGGCGCTGCGGATCGGTGACGGCGTTTTTGAATTTCTTGACCACGGTGTCATCGTCATCGGCCAGGTAGACGGCGTTGCCATACGACTTGGACATCTTACGGCCGTCGAGCCCTGGCAGGAGTGCCGTCTTGGTGACGATCTCCTTGGGCTCCACCAGCACCTTGCCGTAGAAGTTGTTGAAGCGCCGCACTATCTCGCGGGTAAGCTCCAGGTGCGGAAGCTGGTCCTCGCCCACGGGAACGTAATCCGCCCGGTAGATGGCGATATCCGCCGCCTGCAGCACCGGGTAGCCCAGGAAGCCGAAGTTGGACAGGTCGGTGCCGGAGATTTCTTTCTTTTTATCCTTGAAAGAAGGCACGCGCTCGAGCCAGGGCACGGGGGTGATCATGCCCAACAGAATGTTCAGCTCGGCGTGCTGCAGGACGTCGGACTGCACGAATATGGTCGCGCGCTCGGGAGAGAGCCCGCAAGCCAGAAAGTCAATCGCCGCCTGCCTCGTAAACTCGCGGATCCTGCCCGGCTCGGCGTAAAGCACCGTAAGCGCGTGCCAGTCGGCGATGAAGTAGAAACACTCGTACTCGTCCTGCAGCCCGACCCAGTTCTCCAAGGCACCGTGGTAGTTGCCAAGGTGCAAAAGACCCGAGGCTTGCATGCCGCTCAGAACCCGCCCGGCGGGCGTTTGTTTCATTTGAGGCTCCTGTGTTTCGCGTCAGGCTCCATAGAAAGCATACCAGATAGGAAATCCCACCAGCGAGCTGATGCCCCGAATTATCCACATGACGGGGTAGCCAATGAACTCTCCCCCCAAAAGAAGAATCGCGATGAAGAGAATAAACGAGTACTTGGCCATGGTGTCCAGGTAGTGATGGTAGCGATCGGGCAAAAACCCGGCCAGCACTCCCGAGCCGTCCAGGGGCGGGATGGGCAACAGGTTAAAAACGAACAAGCCGATGTTGATCATCGCCGTCCAACCCAGCAGGCGCACCAGGGCTACCGTCAGGCCCTTGCTGCTACCGAGCATCTCGATCAGCTTGGCCGGACCGATGGAATGGGCCACGATCGACAGGACAATCGCCGTCAGCAAACCGAAGACCAGATTGGACAGCGGCCCGGCCGCCGATGTGAGCAACACGCCCGTCTTCATGCGCAGCTTGCGTGTGAACTGGATCGGAGTAATCGGCACCGGCTTGGCCCAACCGAAGAAGGGCACCCCGCTGGTCAGCCCGACAATGGGAATGATCAAGGTGCCGATGGGATCGATATGAGCCAACGGGTTGAGGGTCAGCCGCCCCTGCCGGGCGGCGGTATCGTCGCCGAGCTTATAGGCTACAAAGGCATGAAAGTACTCGTGAACCGAAAGAGACAGGATCATCGGGATGATGACATAGACGATCTGCATGATATCGAATGGTTTCACGAAACGCGCACCTCGAAGGCCCGGTAATATTCGCAACGACCCAAAGTAGCTGAGGAACTACCCGCTGTCAACGCCCGCAAGATTCGGTAAACGGCATTACATGGGCCCGAAGGTTACCGTCACCGGCCCGCTGACGGTTACTGCGATCACCAGGCGCTGGGCCTTGCGGTCATGGCGCCATGTAGATTCGCCGCCCGCGACAACGGCTTCGCAACCTTTCTCATACAGACGCGATGGGACGGCGATCTCCGTGATACCACCCGCCCGGGCGTCGAAAACCAGGACGCCCGAACGCTTCTTGGCGTCGTATTCAAACGAGGTAATAGTACCGGCAACCGCGGCAGGATAGGCGCGAATCACCTCGCTCGCGTGGGACTCCTCGGTTCCGTCGGCGGCGACGAGGCCGAAGCCTTCGTTGTTCCAGTCCTCGAGGGCGCATGAATATTCCCAGATCGTTGCATGCATCAGGTATTCGTCGAACGCGTCGAAGGCCAGCTTGACGTACTCCGCCGCCCGCGAGTCGGTTTTCTTGTCGCCGAATTCACCCAGGATGACCGGGATGCCCCACTCGTCGGCCAGGGCCTTCAGACGACCTATGGGCTCCGAGAGACTGGCACCCGAATAGCCGCCAATGTAAACCGACGGATCGTAGTAATGCGGGGCAAATATCAGCCCTTCTTCTTGCGGAAGCTCCAAGAGAGTCTCGGCCGTGAACGCAGAACTGCCGGAACCGTCGAAAAAGACCGGCGCGCCCGGGGCAACCTCGCGGATCACCCTGGCCATCTCCGCATAGAAGGGCGTCAGCACGTTTTTCGACCAGTCTTCTTCATCGGCCGTTCCGAATCCGGGCTCGTTGATCACTTCGAACCCGATCACGCCCTCCCGCGGCCACAAGCGCCCGGCCACGTGGCGCCACATGTCGCCAAAGGCATCGCGCACTCCGTCCTGGTTGCTCCAGAAGCGGTCGAAGGCTTGGCGGACGTTTTCGTTATTCATATAGCCCAAAAACCAGCCGCTGCAATCATCTGGAGTATCGGGAACCGGCTGCGGCAATGTCCATATCGGGAATCCATCGCCGCAATACGGGCTTGCGAAGACGTCCTGGTGAAAGTCGACGATCACGCGCAGGCCCCGCCTGGCGGCGGCGTCTATCACGGCACCGTAACGATCGAGATAGACATCGTCATACGTCCCGCGCACGGGTTCCAACGCCTCCCAACTGAACGGCAGGCGCAGCAGGTTGTGGCCCCAACTCTCTACCCGCTCGAGGTATTCATCGAGGGCTTCACCGAAGGGCGCTGCCTCCGCCTGGGCGGGCAGGCCTGACTCGCGGAAATGGAACGGAAAGAAGGGCGCGAACTTGGAACGCCCGCCGGCATTGACTCCGCGCAGGATCACTTCCCGCCCCAGCGCATCCTGAAGCCGCGAGCCTGCCACGCTAACGCGCAGTGTCTCGAGTTTCGCGGGCCCGGGCTTCCCATCACCCGGTCCACAGGCCATCAGGATGGAAAACATCAGGATTGGAAGCAAAGGTACGTATTTCATCATAGTGGCCCTCCCGTTCTCAGGCGCGCGGGTGGAAGCGGTCGTATACTTTGCGCAATCTCTGGGCGTTTACATGGGTGTAAATCTCGGTCGTCGAGATGTCAACGTGGCCCAGCATGGCCTGGACGCTCCTCAGATCGGCGCCCCGTTCGAGCAAGTGAGTGGCGAAGGAGTGTCTCAATTGGTGGGGTGAGATCTCGCGCTTGATACCTGCCGCCCGGCCATAGCGCTTGAGGTTCTTCCAGAAGCCCTGGCGGGTCAACGGCCCGCCGCGGGCCGTTATGAAGATGTATTCCGATCGCCGCCCGGCCAGCAGTTTCTCCCGACCCTGTTCCTGGTAGGCACTCAGCGCCATAAGCGCCATGTCGCCGAGCGGTACCATACGCTCCTTGCGCCCCTTGCCAAGGGCGCGCACTACACCCAGCCGGAAATCCACGCCCTCGATCCTGAGCCCGACCAGTTCGGATACCCTCAGACCCGTTGCGTATAACACCTCGAGCATGGCCCGGTCGCGAAGCCCGCGCGGGTTGTCGCCCCGCGGCCGGGCGATCAGGTCGTCGATCTCCTCGACCGACAAGAACTCGGGCAGCCTGCGTCCGGCCTTGGGAGCGTCGATCTCTGCTGTCGGGTCATTCTCGATGAGACCTTCAGCAATCAAGAAACGATAGCAGGTGCGAAGAGCGGATATCAGGCGCGCCTGGCTCCTGACGGCAAGACCCCTGGAATTGAGTTCCTTCAGGAATTCAACCAGGTTCAAGGGGGTAACTCTTGAAAAATCCTCAATACCGCGACTTAGCGCGAAATCGATGAGTTTGCCCAGGTCGCTTCGGTAAGCCTCCAGCGTATTGATACTCAGGTTGCGCTCGACTTTCAGGTGACTCATGTACAGGTCGATCTGTTCGTCGAAAGTCATAGCTCACCTCCCCTTGTCTTCCACGAGAATAGCCGGCCACGGATTTATGTCAACTTCTGTCGACTATGGATCGAGAAATTTGTCCCGTTCCTTGATGAATTCGGCGATCCCGGCGACTATTCCCTCGGCCAGGCGTTTCTGGTAGGCAGTGCTTTTCAGACGTTTCTCATCCAGCGGATTGGTGATGAAAGACGTCTCTATCAGAATCGACGGCATGCGCGCACCGATCAGCACGTAGAAAAGCGCGGGTTTTATCCCCAGTCCCTTGACTTGCTTGTAGTGGCTACGCAAAGTCCTGACAATATTTTTCTGGACGAGACGGCTCAGCCTGATCGAGTCGTCCACGTGAGATTTCAACGCCAGGTCTGCCAGGATGTACTTGAGGTCGGAGATCGACTTCTCCGAGGTGGCGTTTTCGCGAGCCGCCAACTTGATACTGTAGCGATCATCGGTCAGATCGAGGTAAAAGGTCTCCACTCCCCTGAACTTGCGGTTGCGGTGTGCGTTCAGGTGAATAGATACGAAGAGATCGGCATTGTGCTCGTTTGCAATTGCTGTACGTCCCTCTAGTGGCACAAAATAGTCGCCTTTACGGGTAAGTATAACATCAAGCTTCAGATTTTTCTTTATCAATTCGGCAACCCTCTTGGCGATCTTTAAAGCGATCTTCTTCTCGAACACCCCGCTCGAACCTATCGCACCTGGGTCTTTCCCACCGTGACCGGCATCGATGGCCACGCATTTGATTTTCAATCCGGCCATCATCGACAACGACACGCCGGGTTTGCTCTTTTTCTTGAGTTTCGCCACCTCGGCCCGGGTAGGTTTCTTGGGTAGCTTCTGTCCAATGACCCTGGCCACGGCGTCCTCATCGTCCTGGCCGCGGGTGATATCGACTACTACCCTCTCGGGTGTGTCCAGTGGAAAGACCCGGTATGAGTTCTTCCCCCCCAGGTCGAGGACCACCCTGAGCGAGCCGTCGTCACGCTCGGCGAACCTGACCCGGCTGACGACCCTGTCTTGCACCGGTTCCGGGCGCGTGAGTTCATCACCCAGTTCGCAGGCCGCCAGATCGATATATAACCTTGGCGGTGTGCCTTGCTTCTCGTCCGCTGCCAGCCGGCCGACCTTGTAACGGACCTTGGCGCGCGTGTAGAGCGCGATACGGGTATAGCCGGGATTGGACCAGTGGCGAATCTTCTCCAGCACCGCGTGCTTGGCGCTGTTGTCCTTTTGGACCTGGTTCACGGGCGGCTTCTTCGCGGCCGAGGGCTTTTTCACGGCCGCGGCGGTTCCGCCGAGATCTTCGAGCATACGGCGGGCCTTGGGGGCGACGTCGCCATCGGGAAAGTGCTCGACCAGGTAGGCCAGCGCCTCCTTGGCCTTGCCCTGGTTCTTCTTCAACTCTATCCAAGCCATGGCAACAAACAGCTGCGCGTCGTCGGCCAGGTGATCACCGGGAAAGTCCTTGACCAGTTTACCAAACAGCTCGATCGAATGATCGAGATCTGCGGGCAGGCGGGATATCAGGTACAAGTCGTGGTAGAGGCGACCGGCTGTGAAGAGTGCGTCTGGAACCCTGGATGACTTTGGAAATCCGTCCACCAGCTGTTCGAACTTCGCGGCTACGTTCTTCCAGTTGTGTCTGAACTTACGGCGCTCTTTATCGTTGCGAAAACTGTAGTAGGCCCTGCGGGCCTTCTGGTAGGCCGCCTCGGCCGGCGGGGGCCCGGCCAGGGCGCGCGTGCCCGAAAGAAGTCCAACGGCCAGCAGGATTGCACATATGCCTGTAAAGAGTCTGGATCTCATTTTTTATCCCGCAGGTCCTTTTTCATGCCATAGAGGATATCGAGGGCCTCGCGCGGCGCCAACGAGTCGAGATCAAGTTTGTCCAGCTCGTCTTCCAGCGGAGAACGAGGCGCCGGCCCGGCTTGAGAGAAAAGTCGCAGCTGGCCCGAGCGTCTCGACCCGTCGCGCACGGCCTTTGACAGATTGGGGGTGCCGATCTCGTCGTACTCGCCCATTTCCAGGTTGGCGAGAACCTGCAAAGATCTGCTGACGACTTCTGCGGGCAGGCCCGCCAGCTTGCCGACCTGGATGCCGTAGGAACGGCTGCAGATACCCTTGACCAGCGTTCTCAGGAAAATGATCTGCTCTTTCCACTCCTTGACGCTGATGGTGTAATTGGCCACGCGTGGCTTGGTCAGAGCCAATTCGGTCAGCTGGTGGTAGTGGGTGGCGAATAGTGTGCGCGCGCCGATGCGGTCGTGGATGTACTCGGCCACGGCCCAGGCGATACTCAGCCCATCGAAGGTGCTCGTGCCGCGACCGATCTCGTCCAGCACCAGCAGGCTGCGCCTGGTGGCATGTCTCAGGATATGGGCCGTTTCGGTCATCTCGACCATGAAGGTGGACAGGCCGCGGGCCAGGCTGTCGGCCGCGCCTATGCGCGTAAAAACACGATCGACCACGCCGATGCGGGCCGCGGCCGCCGGCACGAACGAGCCCATCTGGGCCATAATGCAGATCAGCCCCACCTGGCGGATGACCGTTGACTTGCCCGCCATGTTTGGGCCGGTTATGACCAGGATTTGCTCGTCAGCGCAGGACACGCTGGTATCGTTCGGAACGAAGCGTTCGCCTGAGAGATATTTCTCCACTACCGGGTGACGTCCTAACCGTATTTCTATCTTGTCCGACTCGTCCACCTGCGGGCGGCAGTAGCCACACTCGGCCGCCAGTTCGGAAAGACAGGCAATGACGTCACTGGTCGCCACCTGGCGGGCCACGGCCAGTATGCGCTGAGACTCTCGAGAGACACGCCCGGCAAGTGAGGCGATCATCTCCTTCTCGAGCGCCAGGCTCTCGTCCTGGGCTCCCAGGATCTGCTCTTCTTTCTGTTTCAGTTCGGGAGTCTCGAACCTCTCGGCGTTGGCCGTGGTCTGCTTGCGCCGGTAGTGCTCGGGCACCAGGTGCAGGTTGGGCTTGGTGACCTCGATGAAGTAGCCGAAGACCCGGTTGTAGCGTATTTTTAAAGAGGATATTCCAGTGGTTGCACGCTCTTGCTGCTCAAGCCCTGCGATGTACGAGCGGCCCGAGCTGGCCATCTCACGCAGTTCGTCCAGGTGCGTATCGTACCCCGGCCTGATTGCTCCGCCCTCGCCGACATCCGCCGGCGGATCTTCGGAAAGCGCCGCAGAAAGCGCCTGGAATAGATCTTCCAGGACGTCCACCCGGCCAATCAAACCGCCTAGGGCGCCCTCACCTCCCTGCACGAGTTCCGACCAGCTGGGCAGGGCTTCAAACGAGTCGCGTAGCAGGCCTAGATCGCGCGGCGTCGCCCGGCCCACGGCCACTTTTCCAAGCAGGCGTTCGAGGTCGCGAATTTCTTTGAGCCGCGCAAGAATATCGGCCCGCCGCACGGCATCCGTAAGAAGTTGCTCGACGGCGTTCTGGCGTTCGTCTATCCGCTCGGGCGAAAGCAAGGGATACAGCAACCAGGAGGCGAGCAGCCGCGCGCCCATGGGAGTGCGCGTGCGATCGAGAAGAGCCAACAGAGAGCCCTGGCGGCGTCCATCCATTTGAGTGGCCAGAATCTCCAGGTTTACCCGGGTGTGCTCGTCGATCACCATGAAATCGCAGACCCGGTAAGGGATCAACCTGCGGATGTGATCCAGCGAACCCGGAAGCGAGCTTGATGCGTAGGCGAACAAGCTCCGGGCCGCCTGCAGTCCGCCCGTGGTTATGTGTGAAAACAACTCCTCTTCGATTTCGGCGGGAATCTCGGCATCGGAGGCGGCGCCATCCGCGGTCCTTATAAAAACGCCGGGAAGCCTCTCGGCAATAACTCCTCGCAGGTTGTCTGCGCCTGCATCCGCCGGTAGAAGCAGCTCTCGGGGCATAACCCGGGCCAACTCGGCAAGCAGGCTCTCCCGATCGGCGAGTTGGGTAACCCTGAACTCGGCCGTCGAGACGTCCATGAAGGCGAACCCGTAAGGCCCGGCCCCGTCTTGTGCATTATCCAACGCGCCCAGGAAGTTCGCCGTCCCGGCCTCGAGATCCTCGAGGTCGGTGATCATGCCCGGTGAGACCACCCGGGTGACCGCTCGCTTGACGATGCCCTTGGCCTGCCGGGCGTCCTCGACCTGGTCGCAGACGGCCACCTTGTGGCCCGCCTCGACCAGCTTTTTTATATAACCGTTGGCCGAAAAGTGCGGCACGCCGCACATCGGGTAGGAGCCCTTGCCCTTGGCCCGCGAGGTCAGTGCTATGTCGAGAATCGCGGAAGCCGTCTCGGCGTCCTCGAAGAACATCTCGTAGAAGTCGCCCAGGCGAAAGAAGATGATGCAGTCGGGATATTCGGCCTTGGTCTCGAGATACTGGCGCATCATCGGCGTCTGCTGGGAAACAACCGAAGCGCCCTTACCCGAATCGTCAACAGGTGCCTTTTGCCCGCGCATATTGCAGGCAGGTTACCAGAGCCGGGCCGAGCAGTAAAGTTCGAGCGGCGCCAATCAGCACGAGGTCTGGGAGGGATATAGGGGGACGTTGGTACATTAAGAACATTAATATCAAAAGGAAAGGGTTCAGGTCACGACCCCTTCTTTTCCCCCCGGATTGGATGATTTAATGTTCTTAATGTACCAACGTTCCCCACCGCACCTCAGACGTTGAAACGAAAGCGGATCACGTCGCCGTCTTTGACCTTGTATTCCTTACCCTCGAGCCGCACCTGGCCCTTCTCGCGGACGGCCTGTTCGGAACCTGACTGAATCAAGATCCGTGATTCGACCACTTCGGCGCGGATGAAGCCGCGCTGCATGTCCGTGTGGATCTTGCCGGCGGCCTCCAGCGCGCTGGTGCCGGCCGGAATGGTCCAGGCTCGAACCTCCGTGCCTACCGTAGTGAAGAAAGTGATCAGGTTCAGCAGGCGGTAGCCGGCCGCTATCACCCTGGTAAGACCCCGTTCGGAAAGACCGATCTCGGCCAGGTAGGCCTGCTGCTCTTCGGGGGCCAGTTCGTGCAACTCGGCCTCGGTCACGGCGCTGATCTCTACCAGCGGCGCATCTTGCCGCGAGCAGAACTCCCTCAACTTGTTAAGCGCCGCGTCGTCTTCGGCTCCTATCTGGTCGTCCGAGATGTTGGCCACGTAAAAGACCGGCTTGGCTGTCAGGAAAGGCGTGGCCGAAATCCTGTCGAACTGCCCGGCGTCCAGCTCAAGAGCGCTGACTGAACCCCCGGCGGAGAGCGTCTTCTCAACCCGTTCGAGTATCTCGACCTCGCCGCGGGCCGCCTTGTCGCCCGCCTGGGCCACCTTGCGCTGCCGATCGAGCCTGCGCTGGGCCATATCCAGGTCGCGGATGATAAGCTCGGTCTGCACCACCTCGACGTCGCGAACGGGATCCACTCCGTCGTACTGGTGGGCGATGTTGTCGTCTTCGAAGCAGCGCACCACGTGGGCAATTGCATCCACCTGCTGGATCTGAGCCAGGAACTGGCTGCCCAATCCTTCGCCGTGTGAGGCCCCCGCGACCAGGCCGGCAATATCCACGAACTCGAGCGTCGTCGGCGTCAGTTTGTCGGGCTTGAAGATGGCAGCCACCTGGTCGAGCCGCGGATCGGGAACAGGCACCACGCCGTGGTTGGGATCAACAGTGCAGAAGGGATAGTTCTCGGCAGGCGCCTGCGTGGCGCACAGGGCGTTGAAGAGAGTCGTCTTGCCCACGTTGGGCAGGCCGATGATGCCGCACGAGAAACCCACCGGCGCTATTCCTCGAAGGCCGGCTTCAGCTTGAGGAAGGTCTCTTCGAGATGCTCGTTGATCATGCGCACCTCGCCCAGCACCGCCATGTAGTTGTGATCTCCGGACCAGCGCGGAACGACGTGGTAATGCATGTGCTCATCGACACCGGCCCCGGCGACTTGCCCCAGATTCATGCCCACATTCAAGCCGTGGGGAGCGAGGATCTTTTCTACGGCCGCGATGCTCTCGAGCAATAGGTCTGAAAGCGCGTGGTATTCTTCTGCATCAAGATCCCTCGGCCTGGCTACGTGGCGCGCCGGGACCACCAACAAGTGACCGTTGGTGTATGGAAACTTATTCAGCAGCACGAAGGCCCACTGCGTGCGCTTTAGAACGTGGTGGCTGCGGTCGACGCTGGGATCGAAGCAAAAGACGCAGCCGTCTTCACGCGGCCCCAGGATGTACTGCATGCGCCACGGTGCCCAAATCTGTTTCATACCATTGTCCCGGGCAGGCCGGTGAAACGGTCAGGAAACGGCGTGGTGATCTTTCTTGATGTCGACTCGCTCTTTGAGCTCTTTGCCGACGGTGAAGAACGGGGTTCTCTTCCTGGGCACCTGCACCTTCTCGCCCGTTTTGGGATTGCGCCCTTCGCGGGAATCCCTCTCCTTGGAAACAAAACTCCCAAAGCCGCGAATCTCGATTCGCTCATCCCGTGTCAGGGAGTCGGTCATGCAGCTGAAGATGGTGTCCACGATGACTTCGATGTCCTTCTTGGACACACTCTGCAGCCTCGTTGCTACCGTCTCGATCAGCTGGCTCTTTGTCACGGCAGGAACTCCTTTCGCACAAGATTCTCGGTAGTCTACTCGTTTTCCTCGTCTACAGGAGAAGATTGCCGCTCTTCGACTTCTTGCTCTTCAGAGGCGTCTGCCTGCGTATCGGTCGCAGCGGCTTCGGCCTCGGCGGCCTGGGCTGCAGCTTTTTCGGGCTCGGATAAGCCGGGTACATCAATGCCCTTGGAGGCAAGCGCCTCGCCCAGCGACACCCGTCCGTCGCCTTGGCGCTCAAGGTACTGCTGGTAATCGTCGTCCTTGGCCAACTGCAAGCTCTTAACGCTGAGAGCAATTCTTCTCTCTTCGGGGTCGACGTCCAGCACCATGACGTCGATTTCGTCGTCTTCCTTTACTACCTGGCGGGGATCCTCAACTCTTTCCTGGCTCAACTCGGAGATGTGAATCAGACCCTCGATACCCTTCTCGATCTCGACGAAGGCGCCGAACTCGGTGACCTTGATCACCTTGCCCTTGACCTTGGTTCCCGGGGGATACTTGTCAGGGATTCTGTTCCAGGGATCTTCGCTCAACTGCTTGATGCCGAGTGAAAACCGTTCGTTCTCGGGATCGATGTGCAGAACGACCGCCTCGACCTCGTCACCCTTCTTGAAGAGCTGGCTGGGATGCTTGATGCGCTGTGTCCAGGAGATGTCCGAGATATGCACCAGTCCGTCTATGCCTTCCTCGATGCCGATGAAAACGCCGAAATCGGTGATGTTGCGGATTCTTCCCTGAATTACCGAGCCCACCGGGTACTTTTCCTCGATCATCGACCAGGGATTCGGTTCGACCTGCTTCATTCCCAACGAGATGCGCTTGTTGGACGAATCGATGTCGAGCACGAGGGCCTCCACCTCGTCCCCCACTGCCACCATCTTCGAGGGATGCTTGACGCGTCTGGTCCATGACATCTCGGAGATGTGGATCAAGCCCTCGATGCCCTCTTCCAGTTCAACGAAGGCGCCGTAATCCGTTAAAGAAACCACCTTGCCACTGACCTTGACGTCTACAGTGTATTTCTCGTCGGCATGCGTCCAGGGATCTTCGTTGATCTGCTTGAGCCCCAGCGAGACCCTCTCGGATTCGGGGTCGAACTTGAGAACCATCACGTTGATCTCGTCACCCACCGAGAACAATTCGCTGGGATGATTGACCCGCCCCCAGGACATATCGGTGATGTGCAGCAAGCCATCGATACCGCCCAGATCGACGAAGGCACCATACTCGGTGATGTTCTTGACGATACCCGGCAGTACCGCGCCTGGTTTGAGCTTCTTGAGTGTTTCCGTCTTCAGCGCCTCGCGCTCTTTTTCCAGAAGCACCCGGCGGCTGAGAACGATATTGCCCCGCCGCTTGTTGAACTTGATGATCTTGAAC
Organism: Myxococcota bacterium; assembly: GCA_035528415.1. Taxonomy (GTDB): domain Bacteria; phylum Myxococcota; class B64-G9; order B64-G9; family B64-G9; genus DATKYQ01. Next base: position 19,165 of record DATKYQ010000020.1, read on the forward strand.
TCGAATTTCTGGCCGATCAGACGATCCAGATTGCGAACCGGGCGCAAATCAACCTGGCTGCCGGGAAGAAAAGCCTTAACGCCGATATCGACGCTGAGACCGCCCTTGACCCGTGCCACGATGGTACCCGCGACTAGTTCGTTCTTCTCGCAGGCGGCGGAGATATCGTCCCAGACCTTGAGCTTATCGGCCTTTTCCTTCGAGAGGACTATCATCCCTTCTTCGTCCTCACAACTCTCCAGCAACACGTCGACCTTGTCGCCCACCTTGATTGCCGGCTTACCGTCTTCACCCCTGCCAAACTCGTCGATCGCGACGGCGCCTTCCGATTTGTAGCCGATGTCCACGACAACATGGTCCGGAAGCACCTGGATAATTTCGCCTTTGACGATCTCGCCTTCCTTCAGTTCGCGATCCCTGAGGCTTGCCTCGTACAGGGCGGCAAAGCTCTCTTCGCCGGCATTTTCACTTTTGTCACCAGTCATGACCTGCTCGTCTTTTCCATTCTCCATACTGTTTACCTTAACTCCTTCTGTACCCAGTTAATCGCAACCCCCATCTACTCTCCAACCAGAAAAGCGCAGCCACCATACAAACTATGTTTTTGGTTGTCAACGATTTTTCAATTACCTTTGGCAAGGTGTATGCGCAGCCATTTCTCGACCTGCTCTATAAGCCAGTCGGGAGTGGAAGCGCCGGAGGCGATGCCAATCTTGTCTGCATTTTCAAAGCTGATACCCGCAAGTTCGCCGGCGGATTCAACATGATGGGTCCTTATCTGGATCGAGCCGCAAATCTCGGCTAAGCGACGTGTATTCGCACTGTTATGTCCCCCGATTACCAGCATCACGTCAACTGCCGACGCCATTTGTCTGCCTTCGGCCTGCCTGAGGCCGGCGTCGTCGCAGATCGTGCAGTTTACCTCTAGGTCGCTATAGCGGCAGCGGCATGCCCGCGCCACGTTCTCGAAGACGTTCGTCGATTGCGTCGTCTGGGCAACCAGGCCGACCGGGGTATCGGGGCTCAGGGCGGGAATGTCTTCTTCGCTTCCGAACACGAACACCCGACCTCCGGCAAAGCTCTCGAGAGCCCGCACTTCGGGGTGCCCTCCGTCCCCGAGTAAAAATACCGTTCTGCCGTCACGGCCGAATGACTCTATCAACCTGCGCGGTACCTTGACGCGGGGACAAACAGCGTCCACCAGCTCGACGCCCAGCTCGCCCGCGCGCCGGTACTCCTGCTTCGATATACCGTGCGTCCTGACGAGTGTTAAACCGCCGCGACATTGCTCCACCGTCTCGCGAGGCACGACTCCCATCTTGGCCAGGCGCGCCACCTCCTGGGGGCTGTGCATCAAAGGCCCCAGGGTGTAGATCGGTCCGGCGCCGCTTCCTACCAGATCGAGCGCCAGGCGCATGGCCCGCCGCACCCCGTAGCAGAAACCTGCCTGCTCGGCCTTGATGATCCCAGCCGTCAATTTCCCACTTCTCGTAAATATTTCTCCACGCGGGCCACGACATGATCGGCCACCTGGTCGGCCGTAAATGGCCCGCTGTCGATCATCTCCGCATCCGCGGCAGGCTTCAGGGGAGCCACCGCCCTTTGCTCGTCACGCCTGTCTCGCTCGATGACCTCACGCAGTGTCTCGTCGAAGTCCACCTGCACGCCCCTGGCAACCAGTTCATCGAAACGGCGCCGGGCCCTGATCTCCGGAGAGCCCGAAATAAAGGCCTTGATCTCGGCGTCGGGAAAGACAACCGTCCCGATGTCGCGACCTTCCATGACCACGCCGCCATTCTGTCCCAGTTTACGCTGGATCCCAAGCAGGGCCGCACGCACTTCGGGATGCGCCGACACTCTTGAAGCGCCCGCAGAAATCCGTGGCTCGCGTATTTCTTCGGTTACCTCGGAACCGTCCAGAAACACGCGTTGCCCGTTTTCGCCATCCTTGAATTTTACTGATATCAAGGCGGCCAGTGAGGCCAGGCCGGAACTGTCTTGCCAGTCGACCCCGCCGGTGCGCGCGGCCAGCGCCAGGCAGCGATAGATAGCCCCGGTGTCTACGAGAATATAGCCGAGCCTGCGGGCCACGAGTCTGGCAACAGTCGTCTTGCCGGAACCGACAGGTCCGTCGATGGCCACCACCGGCCTCTCACGAGCCATTGTCGTCACGCCCATTGATCGGCATATCCGCCCTATCGAAGCCAAAATTCTTTCCGAGCCGATCGCACTCCCCGCTCAACTGCGACAGCAAGCCGCCCAGCCTGCGGGCATGTAACTGAAACGACTTGTCCATTTCGGCGCCGACCTCGATCGAGTCGAGCAAGCAGCCCAATGCGGCACCGCCCAGTTGCCAGGAGTTTTCGGAAGCCATTTTTTTGATTGTTGCTGCCAGAAGCTGCGGCCAGTAATGTACGGCAGCCACCGTCCACTCGAAGCGCTCTGCATCCTGCGTTTCGACCTCTGTGCCGAGATCGCGCCAGAAGCTCAATACCCGCTCCAGTGCGCCCTCTTGGTAGTCGTCGCTTTCGGCCACCAGACACGGGCCGCCGGCCAGCAACTCGGGAGAAGCGGCGGCCGGTCCCGCGCCGCGCGTGTAGACCAGAGGAAACGAGGGCACGAACAGCCCGCCCTGTGCGACGGCCGAGGCTATCTGCTTACGCACCCGCACGGTCGTGCCGGCGGTGCACGTCCAGGCGGCGTCCGGACGAAGGTGGGGTCCGATCTTCTCGGCAACAATGAATACCTGGTGCAACGGCACGGCCAGGACAACCACCTGGGCGCCCATTGTTCCGCGCACGGGGTCGTCCGTCGCCCGGTCGATGAATCCAAGACGTCGCGCCATTTCCAGGTGTGCTGCCAGACAGTCTATACCCACGACCTCCCCAGCCAATCCCCGGCCCTTCACCAGACAGGCAACCGAACAACCTATGGCGCCGGTTCCAATGATAGCGACACGCGAGAAAGTTTTCTTGTCACCGGCAGCGCTCATTCTTCGTCCTCCCGTAGTGGACGAAGAATAGACGAGAGAGGCCGGCTTGGCAACCGTGATCGCAAGTCTGCGGGTTGCGATAACAAAAGACTCCTTTCCTTGACAGGCCGCCAAGACCTTGATGATAATGTCCTAGTCAACAGGTAGACACGGAGGAAAAAATGAACTGCGCTTCCGGCGACAGGATGCATTCAAGTAGGCTCTCGGTTATAATTGGAATCGCGGCCTTCATGGCGGTCTTGGTCGCGATGCCCTCACCGGCCGAGGCTCAGACGGTCGTGGTGGCCGGCTTCGGCGGAAGGGCCAAGCGCCTTGCCAAGCAGGCGCGCACGGCTCTGATCAAGGCGCTCGACAACACGGGAGTCAAGATGATCTCCTACGGGCAATACCTGCGCAAGGCCAAGCGCAGCCGCATCCCTGGAAAACGCGCCTTAATGCCCCGCTCAATCCGCAGGCTGGCCGGAAACATGAAGCTCAACGGAGTGATCACCGGCGCGGCCACCCAAAAGGGTCGCCGGAGAATACTGGTGATCAACGTCTTCAACAAGCGCGGCAAACGCGTGCTTAAAAAAGCCTATCGCCTTAAGAAAGACGTCTTCCCGGCGCCCGTGGCGGGCAAGCTGGCCGGAGTGATCGTCGAGAAACTCGGCGGCCGCACCGTCGCCGCTGCGGCCGAGCCGCCGCCCACCGCCGAAACGCCGCCCGCGGCCAAGGAGCCCGCGGCTACCGACAGCGGAGGAGAAAAGACCGGGGGTAACGACGCCTTCCTGCCTCCCTGGGCGCGCACCGAGAAGAAAACCGAAACCGCCTCGGCGACCGAGACCGGCACCAGCACCGAGCCCGCCGCGGCCACGACGACCGAGGTCAGCAAACCTGCTCCTCTACACAAGCGAAAGTCCACGCACGGTTCGGTGCCCGACATCCTGGTCGCCGCCGGCATGAGCGGCAACCTGCGTGCCGGACTGAACCCGCGCCACGAGTCGGGCATCTACCCGGGCCTGCGCATCGATGGCCGCGTCTTTATGGGCTCGTTCCTCGACATGCCGGTGGTGCGCGACATCGGCTTCTCCGGGCTTTTCAACATGGGCCTGGGGCTCAAATATCACCTGAGCGGTGGAGAAAACTGGGACTCGACAATGATGCAGTGGCAGGCCGCTCTGAACTACCGCCTGGCCATCAACAGCGTCTTGCTGGCCCCGGCATTCGTCGTTAGGGTCGGCTACGGGTCTACCAAAAACACCATCGATACCGACAACACAGCCGCTGTCAGCGCCGGATACAGCTACCCGTTCGCGGCCATCGACATCTACCTGATGCTCTACAAACCGATCGTGCGCCTGTTCGTCTCCGGCGGCTACTTGTTCTTGGTGACGGGCTCCGAGGACGTCAGCGACACAGGCATGGGTTTCACGATACGCGGCGGGTTGGACGCCGACCTTTTCGACAACCTGCACATCGGCATCGGATATGAAATGTGGGAGTTCTTCGGCCTCAAGGTGGAAGCCAACGAGGTCTCCGATACCTATCAGACTTTCTTCCTGCGGGTGGGCTGGAACTTCAAATAGAGTATCGCAGAAAGTCTCTCACCTCGCGGGCGAAGGCTTCAACGTCTACCGGGGCCGAAAGCCATTTTATCTCCTTGACAGCTTTGAACCAGACCATCTGGCTGCGGGCATAGCGCCGGTGCGCGCGCTTGATGCGTTCGACGGCCTCGCCAAATGAGATGCGACCGGCTACGTGCTCGCGCAGCTCGCGGTAGCCAACTGTCTCGAAGGTGCGGCAATCCGCAAGACCAGAATCGATTAGCGCGCGCACCTCTTCGAGCCAGCCGGCGGACAGCATGCGATCCACCCGCTCTTCGATACGGGCATACAGCTGCCGGCGCTCGAACAGAGGCGCCGCCTGCAGGGCTCGGTAGCCTGTCGATTCGAACCCGTGACTAGCCTGGATGGCAGACAGGGGTTGCCCGCTGATCTCGTACACCTCGAGCGCCCTGACGAGGCGCACCAGGTCAGAAGGCGGAAGACGCATAGCCGAGCGCGAATCGACTTTCAGCAATCTGCGGTGCAGGCATCCCGGGCTCTCGGCCTCCTCGCCAAGCAGCCGGGCGCGAACGGCCTCGTCGCGGGCTGGAGTATCAACGATGCCGTGCAGCAGCGCCCTGATGTACAACCCGGTTCCGCCGCAGACAATGGGCAGGCGGCCCCTGGCCCGGATGTCGTCGATGACGGCCGCGGCCATGGTCGCGAAGCGCGCGGCCGAGAAGTACTCGTCCGGATCGCAGCAATCAATCAGGTGATGCCTGACCGCTCGGCGCTGCTCGATCCTGGGCTTTGCCGTGCCGACGTCGAATCCGCGAAAGATTTTACGCGAGTCGGCAGAAACAATCTCAGCGCCGAGCCGCCCCGCAAGATCGCGGGCCAGCTCGCCCTTGCCCGATCCGGTCGGTCCGCAGATGACCACCACGGACGGCAGGCGACTCAGGTCCTTTGGAACCAACGCTCGACCTCGGTTTTCGAAAAACGCGCCATCACCGGCCGCCCATGCGGGCAGGTGCCGGCGAAGTCGATACGCTCGAGTTGTTCGAGCAGCGCCCTGATCTCGGTCTCTGATATAGAGCGCCCCGCCCTCAGCGACGAGTGACAGGCCATGCGTCCCAGCACCTCGAGACGCGCGCTTTCCCAGGCAAGCGAGCTATCACTGGTTGCCAACTCGTCCAGGACGTCTGCCAGCAATGCCTCCGGGGAAGCATTGGCAAGCAAGGCCGGCACGGCCGTGATGTTCAGCGTGCTTTCGCCGAACCTCTCGACCTCGAACCCGAGTGCCGCGATGCGCCCGCGCTGCTCTTCACTGCGTGCCACGGCTCCGGCATCCAACTCGAGCTGCACCGGCACCAGCAGGCGCTGTGAAGCCACCCGCGCCGACTCGGCCTGCAAACGCAGCCTCTCGAATGTAATCCTCTCGGCGGCTGCGTGTTGATCGACGACGACCAGGCCGGCCGGCGAAGAGAGCAGGATGTAGGTGTCCCAAAGCGTTCCGACCAGGTTGAAACGACGCAGGGGAATCTCCTGCGCCGCAGCCGCGAGATCGAAAGGCAACCCCACAGGCGGAGGTTCCCGGGTATTCGACCAGTGCGCCTGCCCTGTCGCCGCATAGCGCGACAAGGCCTCGCGGACCTGTCCGGCCCGCGGGTTGCCCACGCCTTTGTCTGCACCTTCCGATCCTCTGATAATGTAGCTGCGGGCATTTTTCAGCCAGGGCGCACAGGCCATCACCGAAGCCACTGCGGCGCTGACGGCGTGATGAACGACACGCGTATCCCCGAAACGTACTTCGGTCTTTTGCGGGTGAACGTTCACGTCGACGACGGCGGGGTCCATCTCGATTTTCAGCACCGCGACCGGGAAGCGGCCGTGCGGTAAGACCGTCTGGTAACCGGCCATTAAAGCGTGCTGCAACAGTCGGTCGCGCACGAAACGTCCGTTGATGAAAAAGTAAATACCCTTGGGATTGGCGCGGGAGAGATCGGGCGCGGAGACAAGGCCCGCAATGGTAAGATCATCCCGGGAGTAATCCAGCGGGTGCAAGTGCTCGAAGACCTCCCGTCCCAGAACCGCGGCAGCCCGCTGGGAGAGATCGGCGGCGGCAGGCGCATCGATCAACCTGCGTCGGCTGTGCTGCAACACGAACTGGACATCGGCGCGCGCCAGAGCCAAGCGCGTGACCCATGCCTGGATGTGCCCAAGCTCGGTCGACAGCGCGCGCAGAAATTTTCGGCGCGCCGGGGTGTTGAAAAAAAGGTCGCTGACGGCCACCTGCGTGCCTACCGGCGCGCCCAACTCGGCAAGTTCGACGCGCCGCCCTCCCTCGACGGCCAGGCTCACGCCGGCCGCATCTTCCTTGCGGCGAGTAGTGATCCGCAGGCGGCTGACGGCGGCGATGCTGCTCAGCGCCTCGCCCCTGAAACCCAGGGTGGCGATGCGCTCTAGGTCCGCAACGCTTTTGATCTTCGAGGTGGCATGCCGGGCCACTGCCAGCTCCAGGTCCGTGCGCGGCATGCCGCGGCCGTCGTCGGCTACCTTGATCAAAGAGCGCCCGCCCTCCTCGACGTCGATAGTTACCCGGCCGGCGCCGGCGTCGAGGCTGTTCTCGACCAACTCCTTGACGACCGAGGCCGGCCGCTCGACTACCTCCCCGGCCGCGATGCGGTCGATCAACTCCGAGGACAAGACCTGAATCGACGCCATGCGCCGCAGGCTAGCACACGCCCGCGGCAATTGAAAGAGTAGAGGGGGACGTTGGTACATTAAGAACATTAATTCATCCAATCCCGCTCTTCGGTACAAATTTTCAGCAACTAGTAGTATTAATGTTCTTAATGTACCAACGTCTATGAAAACGCCTGTCAAGGGAAAACACCTCTCCCGATCTGTCAGGAATGGATGAATGTTTCTGACAGTGCGTCCTTCGCGTTTCGAATACTCGTAGCCACTCGGGTGACTCTCGGTTCCAGTGACGATCAACA
>DATKYQ010000021.1:0-26696 GCA_035528415.1 Myxococcota bacterium
CGAACATTCTCTGGAATTCGGTTTTCTATCTCGAAAATAGATCTCTGACGGTCGGTTGGTCTGAACATGAGGCAAATATAAGCATTGCTTCAGGAATGTCACCTCTTGGGATTGTTCTGGTGTACTTTCTTCTCAGGAATCGCACTTGACACTTAGATTCCCTCCCGATGCAACCAGGTATTCATCCAGCCGACCACCGGCTCCGATGCGCCTTCCTTCCTGATCCTGCTCAATAACCTGGTCACTTGGCTATACGGCACCTTCAGCAACTTGCCGATCCCGTGCTGGCTGATCACCGCGCTTCGATTCAACGCCCAGACGGCAAATCGCCTCGACGGGTTCGCTCCGGGGCCCATCTGTCTCATCTTCAGATCTTCCACCGTCGCCCCGGTCAAATTGCATATCTCGGCCAGCACCTCCTCCACCGGGCGTTGACGATGATGTCTTGAGACAACTTCCCGCTTCTTCCCCTCGACCCTTTTGGGCACGCCCGAGATTACCGCCAACCCCTTCTTCCGAAACAGACCCGTCTCTGGATTGAAATCCTCGGGATACTCGATCGTCCCCCTGTGAACAGACAGTACGAAATCATGCAGCTTCTTCGAACCACCAAGCAAGTCCATGAACACTTTCGTGCTCAGCCACTCCGGCATCGACTCCTTCCCGAGGTAAGCCCGGTGACTAGTCCACGCATCATCCGAAAGCCGACGAATCAAGAGAGCCCGCAGGGGATTGAGGTGTATGTAAGCGATGAGCACACGCAAGTGCACTTCGTCTTCCACCAGTTGGCTGCGGAATCGACCGCGAAACACTGGCCCGTCCCAGCGGTGGCGCTTGTTCAGCAATAAGGTGTAGGTGCCATTTAGATACTGCATCCCTTGCGAGAGGTTGCCCGCAACGCTACGAATCAGCAAGTGGTAATGGTTTGGCATCAATGAATAGGAATGCACTTCGAGGCCAAACCGATCGACCATTTCCCTTACAATCTCGAGGAAACAGGTGCAGTCATCCTGAATCTTGAAAATAGGCGCCCTACGGGCACCCCTGTGCATGACGTGGTGCCAGGCACCCGGATAGTCTATTCTCCTCGCCCGTGGCATGCCACCAGGCTACAACATCGAATCTCTAAGTGTCAAGTGCCGGTGTCTGACCCTTTTATCCCTTATCCCGCCCGACGGGCAGGTGCTCGGCGAGCTCAGCTCCGAGCGCGGGGCGGCCGTGGAGTTTGCCGATCGCAAGATGGATCCCCGGGTGCCCGTGTTGGTCTGAGCATGTCCGCGATCTCACTGCTGTTGGGATCCTTAGAAAAGATCAAACCTCCGGACGGCTTAATGTTACAATCGAAACGTTTGAAAAGGGGGAGGTAACGAGATGCCGCGGATAACACCAACCGAACTCTCGATCCGCTATATGCGGGGAACGATGGTACTGCTGCTTTCCATCGCGATCCTGTCCGCCGCCGACTGCGGTGGATCCGGCGGAAGCTGCACGGTGGCGGACAACGGCGACGGGACTGCCACGATCAGCTGCCCGGACGGTACATCCACCACCGTTAGCAGCGGGCAGGACGGTCAAGACGGGCAGAACGGTGTCTCGTGCAGTGTGGCCGACAACGGCGACGGCACCAAGACCATCTCTTGCACCGACGGGACTTCCGTCACGATCGACGACGGGCAGGACGGCGATTCCACTCTGGTCGTCAACGAGGTTCTTCAGGAGGGCGATCCCAACTGCCCCGTCGGCGGAATCGCCGTCCACACGGGCATCGACGGCGATGGCAACGGGTTGCTGGAGGGCGACGAGATTACCGGCACGTCCTACCTGTGCAACGGCCAGGACGGCAACGGAACGTTGCCCAGTGGAGTTCTCCATGGCTCCTACACCATTCGCAACAGCATTGATGCGTACCTGATCTCGTTGATTACCGAGATCACGGGAGACTTGGTGGTCGATGCTCCCGGCCTGGCCGACCTGTCGCTGCCGGCGCTTGCTGCCGTCGGAGGAGATCTGAGCATTGATAACAACGCCGGCCTTACGAGCTTGTATCTAACGGCCCTCACGTCCGTAGAGGGAGATCTGTATATCTACAACAACGTTGTCCTGTGCAATTCCCTGGTAATCGCCTTGCTTGACCAGCTCATTGCCGCTGGTTGGAACGGAATTTCAAACATTCATGACAACGACGACTCCTGTTGATGGAGGGAAGAATGCTACCGGGAAAGCCAACCGACCGCTCGATCCGCTTTGCGCGAGCGACTATGTTGTTTCTCCTGGTCTCCGTGTTTTTCTTGTCAGCCTCCGGCTGCGGCGGATCCAGCGACAACTGCACGGTAGTGGACAATGGCGACGGCACGGCGACGATCACCTGTCCGGACGGGACGTCCGCGACCATCGAGAACGGGCAGAATGGTCGGGATGGGCAGGACGGCGCCTCTTGTTCCATATTCGACAACGGCGACGGCACCAAGACCATCTTTTGCACAGACGGGACGTCGGTGACGGTAAACGACGGACAGAACGGCGATTCCACTCTGGTCGTCAACGAGGCTCTTCAGGAAGGCGATCCCAACTGTCCCGCCGGTGGAATCGCCGTCCACACGGGCATCGACGGCAACGGCAACGGGTTGCTGGAGGGCGATGAGATTACCGGCACGTCCTACCTGTGCAACGGCCAGGACGGCAACGGAACGTTACCCAGTGGAGTTCTCCATGGCTCTTACACCATTCGCAACAGCATTGATGCGTACCTGATCTCGTTGATTACCGAGATCACGGGAGACCTGATGGTCGATGCTCCCGGCCTGGCCGGCCTGTCGCTGCCGAAACTTACTGCCGTCGGAGGAAACCTGAGCATTGATGACAACACCGACCTGACAAGCTTGGATCTAATGGCCCTCACGTCCGTAGGTGGGGATCTGAGCATTGGAAGCAACGACTCGATGGCGAGCTTGTCCCTGCCGACCCTCGCGTCGGTAGGAGGGGATTTTGTCATTGAATTCAATATTGTAACGACTAGCCTGAGTCTTGCGGCAATCGAGTCCGTCGGGGAAAACCTTGTCATCCAAAACAACGATGCCCTGACGAGCATTGCCCTGCCGGTCCTCACCTCAGTCGGGGGAGGTCTATACATCGGTTATAACGACGCCCTGACGAGCCTGACCGGACTCGATTCCCTCGCATCCGTCGGGGGGGACCTGTACATTGATGACAATCCCGACCTGACGAGCTTGGCCATGTCGGCCCTCACGTCCATCGAGGGGAACCTGTTGATCGATAACAATGACGCCCTGACGAGCCTATTCGGACTCGATTCCCTAGAATCAGTTGGGGGGTACCTGAAGATCAGTCAATGCAACGTCCTGGCGAGCCTGTCCCTGCCGGCCCTCGTGTCCGTAGAGAAGTACCTGGTTATAGAAAACGTCTCCCAGTCCCTGATAAGCGTGAATTTTTCGGCACTCACGTCGGTCGGGGAGTACCTGTCCTTCTTCGATGACTTCTCCCTGACGAGCTTGTTGCTGCCGGCACTCTCGGCCGTCGGGGGGTACCTGAAGATCAGCAAATGCGACTCCCTGACGAGCCTGTCTTTGCCGGCCCTGACATCCGTCGGAGTATATCTGTTAATTCGTGACAACTTTGTACTGACAAACCTGTCTCTGCCAGCTCTTGCCACCGTCGGAGAGGGCCTGGAAATAGACTACAACCGCGCCCTGACGAGCCTGTCACTGCCGGCCCTTACGTCTATCGGGTCAGACGTGCTCATTAGTCACAATGATTTCCAGACGAGCGTGTCTCTGCAGTCTCTTGTCGACGTCGGAGGGGATCTGGAAATAGACAGGAACTACAGGCTGACGAGCCTAGATCTTACGGCCGTTGCTAGCGTGGGAGGAGATCTGCTGATTATTAGGGAAGACATGCTGACTAGCCTTTCTCTTCCGGCTCTTGTCGTCGTTGGTGGAACCATGGAAATCGTCTCCAACTACTCTCTGACAAACATGTCTGGGCTCGATTCACTCGAATCTGTCGGAGGGGACCTGATTGTCGTTGCCAACAATGTTCTGCCGAGCCTGGCTCTAACGGCTCTCACATCCGTCGGAGGTAATCTGAACATCCAAGCCAACACCTCGCTGACCAGCCTGTCCTTGACGACTATCGCGACATTGGTGGGAGATCTGTACATCTACAACAACGTTTTATTGTGCAATTCCATTGCAATTGCCCTACGCGACCAACTCATTGCCGCCGGTTGGAGTGGAACTACAGAGATTCATGACAACGACGACTCTTGTTGAGGACCCAACTGGAGCTTGTCCGGGCTGATTGAGCGAGACGAAGAAGGCCGCTTGCGGCGGGGGGAGGGGGCTGGACGTCCGGGCAGTGTCAACATTCTGAATCCGCAGGGCCCCGCCTTCAGATTTCTGAGTTTTTGGTTCCCCGGGCGGGATCCCAACTATCTGTGATCATGGTCACTTTTTCGGGTCAAGCGGCTGGCACGTTGCTTGCTTGGACAAGGGAGTTGATGAACCATATGCGTGATGCGAAGGGCCCGATCTGCCCTGGATCGGGAAAAGATGAGCGCTTTGTTCAAGGAGGAAGCCATGCGCGCCAAGATGAGAATGGGATGGATCCTGTTTCTGAGCATGCTGTCCGGGGCGCTGGTTGCCTCGTGCCTCGAGCGGAAGATCGATGTGGGCGGCGAGGTGACCGCCACGGCCGGGTTGCGAATCGATGAAAGCCGCATGACGGCCAGGCTGGAGAGTAACCGGCTCACATTCGATCTCGTTCTGCAACGCACCCAGGCGCGCATCTTCGAAGGCGCCTTGCAGGTCGAACTTCTCGACCTGGATGGCAACTCCTACGGCGTACGTCACGCCGTGTTCAACCTGGGCCGGGACGAAAAAGGGTACAGCTTCACTTTCGCGAGCCTGCCCGGAGTGTCCGGTCTTTCCGACCTGGGCGGCTACCTTTTCGCCTACAAGGTGAACTGGGAGGGCCACGAACTTTTCGGAACCCGCAGCGCGTTTACCGCGCTCGAGAAAATAGAGGCGCAGGTGATGGCGCCTTCGAAGATGTACTCGGGCGCGGCCAGCTTCGCGCGCGTGCTTGCGCGCGATCCGTCGACGGGCAAGGCGCTGCCTGATGTAGAAGTAACCGTCAGCCTGGATCTCGACCAGACCAACATCTTGCTGGGCAGGGGACGAACCGACGAGAACGGCACGGCCGAGATGTTGATTACGGCGCCCGCCGAACAACTGGGCTCGGGTCAGATGATCGTCTCGCTGGCCGCCCCCGACGGCAAGACCGAGAGAATCACCGACAGCATCGAGCTTCTCAGGGAAGAGAAGATCCTCTTGACCACCGACAAGCCCATCTACCAGCCGGGCCAGGTCATCCACCTGCGGGCGCTTTCGTTGCGCAGGCCCGCGCTGGTGCCGGTGGCCGACGAGGATCTGGTTTTCGAGGTGCGCGACGGCAAGGGCAACAAGGTTTTCAAGCACCAGGGACGCACCAACTCCTTCGGGATAGGGGCGGCCGATTTCCGTCTGGCCCGCGAGGTAAACATGGGCGACTACGAGATCAGCGCCCTGGTGGGAACCTCCGAATCGAAGAAAACGGTCGAGGTCAAGCGCTATGCCCTGCCCAAGTTCTCGGTCAAGACGAGTCTCGAGCGGGGCTTCTACCTGCCCGGCGAGCGGGTTACCGGACAGGTCGAGGCGCGCTATTTCTTCGGCAAGCCTGTCTCGGGCACGGCGCGCATCAAGGTCTTGACCTTCGACGTCGGCCTGAACCAGATCGGCGAGGTTTCCGGAACCCTGAACTCCGAAGGCCTGTACTCCTTCGGCTTCGATCTGCCTTATGACTTTGCCGGAATCGACCTGTTGCAGGGCGACGCCTACCTGCAGTTCGATACCGAAGTGACCGATCTGGCCGAGCACACGGAAGCGGTCAGCACTGTCTCCGTGGTGGCGGCAGCTTCCCTCGAAGTCTCGCTGGTACCGGACAGCGGCCTGCTGGTTCCCGGCCTGCCCAACATCCTGCACGTCGTTACCGCCGATCCGACCGGAATGCCTCAGCCTGCCTCGGTGGACATCACGGCAGCTAACATGCCCGCCGTACATCTCGAAACCGACGCCCAGGGATTGGGCACGACCACGATCGTTTTCCCGGACGGGGAACTTTTGCTGCACGTAGTCGCGACCGACGCCGCGGGCAACCTGGCCGAGCGCGATGTCACTTTGCCGGTTGGCAAGAGCGGACAGACCGTCATTCTGCGGGTCGACCGGCGACTGTTCACGGTCGGCGACACCGCAAAGCTCGATGTTTTGGCGGCCGACAACCTCGATCGCATCTACTTCGACGTGATCAAGGGCAACCAGACACTGCTGACCCAGGCCGTCGATCTCGAAGACGGCCGGGCTTCTTTGCAACTCGACCTGACGCCGGACATGGAAGGCAACCTGCAGTTCGACGCCTACTACCTGACCCGCGAGTCGCAGATCGTGCGCGATTCGCAGCTGGTGCTCGTGACCGGGGCGCGCGACCTGGACGTATCGGTCACGGCGGATAAAGATGTCTACCTGCCGGGCGAGACCGCCGCCTTGTCGTTCGAGGTCACGGATAGCCAGGGTGTCGGGGTGCACGCCGCCATCGGACTTTCGGTTGTCGACGAGGCGGTTTTCGCCCTGAGTGACATGCGGCCCGGCCTGGCCGAGACGTTCTTCGGCATAGAGCAGGAGATCCTCAAGCCGCGCTACCAGATCATTCATTCATCGAGCCTGAACGACTACCTGGATTCGACTCTCGACGAAGGCAAGCGCGAGAAGGCGGCCGAGGTTACCTTCGCCGCGGCCCAGGGTTTTTCGGGCGGCGGCATCGAGAGAAACAGCTACGTGGACGCCAGTCGCCAGGCCGCCAAGGCGCTCGGCGCCAGGCTCGATCGTGACGCCCAGGACGCCATGGGCGGCATGCGTACCCTGGCCAATCGCGGCATAATCACGCCCGAGAACCTGCGTGCCTGGTTGGATCGCCACGGCGACCAGTGGTACGACCCGTTCGGCCAAGCCTACCGGATAGAGGTACGCGGTGAAAGCGAGTGGGACCAGTTGCTGGTTTTCCACACGGCCGGGCCGGATGAGCTCGTCGGCAGCGCCGACGACGCCGAGAGCCAGGGCTACTACGGCTGGTGGATCTTCTCGGGCCAATACGGTGGAGGAGAATGGGGCTTCGGCGATCCGATGGATGACGGAGAGCGCGCCCCCGGCGAGTGCGCGGGCGGCATGTGCGGAGCCCCGGACGAGAACGGGGGACACGACAAGGACGACCCGGCGGGCAGCGGGCAGTCGGCATCCTCCGATCCGCCCCGGGTGCGGTCGTATTTCCCCGAGACGCTTTATGTCAACCCGGCCGTGATCACCGATTCTGACGGCCGCGCCAGCGTGCAGATTCCGCTGGCCGACAGCATCACCACCTGGCGGGCCTCGTCGCTGGCCAGTTCGCTGAACGGGCGCATCGGCAGCCGCTCGGACGGCATCCTGGTCTTCCAGGATTTCTTCATCGACGTCGACTTCCCGGCCACCCTGACCCGCGGCGACACGGTTTCGGTGCCGGTGGCGGTCTATAACTATCTCGAAGGTCCCCAGACGGTGACGCTCAATGTTCAGACCGAACCGTGGTTCATCCTGCAGGACGCCTCCAGCAAGAGCATCGCTTTAAACGCCAACGGCGTCGGCGTATTGTACTTCACGGTGATGGTCGACCAGGTAGGCTGGCACGGGCTGACTGTTTTCGGCTATGGCTCATCGCAGTCCGACGCCGTGCGCCGCACGGTCGAGATCGTCCCCGACGGCAAGGAGTTTCGCATCAGCCGCTCCGAGCGGCTCGAAGGTGAATTGACGCGGACTCTGAGCATTCCACCCGAGGCCATCGACGGCGCCTCGCGCATCTTCGTCAAGGTTTATCCCGGGCTGATGAGCCAGGCCGTCGAGGGCCTCGACGCCATCCTGCGTATTCCCAATGGCTGCTTCGAACAGACGACCTCCAGCGCCTGGCCGAATATCATGGTGCTCGACTACCTCGACAAGAGCGGGCAGCTCACCCCGGAGATCGAACTCAAGGCGCGCGACTACGTCAACCTGAGTTACCAGCGCATCGTCACCTTCGAATGCCCCTCGGGCGGCTTCAACTGGTGGGTAGGCGACGACCCCGGCAACGACATCCTCTCGGCCATGGCCCTGATGATGTTCGCAGACGCTCGGCGGGCCGTGGACCTCGACATGGACGTGGTGCAGCGCACCCAGGATTACCTCGAGAGCACTCAGTTATCTGACGGCTCCTGGGGGGCCGAGTCTCACCTGCACGCCGGCAACGGCGTTTACGGAGAGAGCGGGCTTAGGGCCTCGGCCTTCTGCACCTGGGGCCTGGCCATGAGCGGCTACGACGGCCCGGCTTTGGCGGCAGGCGCCAGCCACCTGCGCTCGGCTGTGCAGACAAGCGACGATATTTACGCCAACGCGCTGGTGGCCAACGCCTTATCGCAAATTGATTCCGACGACCCGGTCCTGGTCGCGCTGATTGCCGACCTGGCCGCGCAGAAGATAGACGGCGAAAACGGCGAGGTCTACTGGCAGGCCAACAAGGGAACCGCCAGCGGCGCCTACGGTTCGAGCAGTCACGTCGAGACGACGGCGCTGATCGCCCAGGCCTTGATCAGGTCGGGCATGTACCTCGACCTGGTCGAGGGAACCCTCACCTGGCTGATAGGGCAGAAGGACACCTTCGGCACCTGGTCGACCACCCAGCCCACGGTGCAGAGCCTGCGCGCCATGACCATGGCCATGGACCTGTCCGCCGGCCAGGACACGACCGGCACGGTAAACGTCTCGATCAACGGCGTCGATCGGGCCTGCGTTTTCGAAATCACTCCGGACAACTCCGACGTAACCCGCATCTGCGAGCTGGATCCTTACACCCAGGAGGGCGACAACACGGTCGGCGTGGCTCTCGACGGACAGGGAAGCTTCCTCTACCAGGCGGTGGGCGTCTACTACCTGCCCTGGGAGCTGGTGGGCGGCTCGCCGGACGAAGCGCTCAGCCTCGAGGTAAGCTACGATCGCACGGATCTCGGCGTCGACGAGACGGTCGCGGTACAGGTGACGGTCAGCTACAACGTGGTCGATCAGACGGCCTCGATGATCATGCTCGATCTGGGCATCCCTCCGGGGTTCGATCCGTTGACAGAAGACCTGGCCGGCCTGGTACTCGATCTGCCCAGCATCACGCGCTACGAAATTCGCGGGCGGCAACTGAGCATCTACGTAAGCGAGTTGGCCTACGGCACACCGCTGACCTTCAGCTACCGGCTCAAGGCCAAGTACCCGATCCACGGGCAGGTGCCCGAGTCGACCGCCTGGGCCTACTACAACCCGGAGATCCGTTCGACCTCGGTGCCTTTTGTAATCAACGTCAGTCGCTGAGCCATGCGAATCCTGCCTTCAGTTATCGCGCTAGCGGCGGCAATGCAGCTTTTCGCCTGCGGCGAGAGCGCTCCGCTCGATTTCGAGGCGGGTGACGTGCAGACGATTGTTGCAGCCGCGGGCGATCAGCTTCACCCCTACATCTCGGGCGACTGGCTGGTGTGGTTCGACCTGCGCGACGATCCCAACGGTTTCTGTTTCATGCCCTCGTATTCGCCCGACGGAGAGTACGACGACAGTTGCGACGGGCGGGTGCGAAGCATGAACCTGGCGACCGGCGAGAGCCACATCCTTTCCGATGTCATCGGTTACGAGGTCAGGCCGGTGGTGACCGCCGGGCTCGCGGCCTGGCGCTGCCAGTCTGATTCCGGGCCGGGCATGTGTGTAACGCCGGTCGATCGCCGACAGGTGACCTTCTTTTCGGGATTGGGATACAGCAACTATTACTACGACGGCGACAAGCGCCCCTGGGTCAATGGAGGTTATGTCGCCTGGGCCGAGTACGAGTACTACCCGACCACGACCGTCTACAGGATCAAACGGGCCGATCTTAGAAGCGGCCAAGTCGAAGACGTGATGCGACTCGACGACTATCCCACGGAGTTCGTTTACTTCGGGAGCCTGATGGCCTGGACCGGATACTTCTGGGATGAGGGTGCCTATCGTTACCGGCTCGAGCTTTCAGATTCGAACACCGGGGCCAGCACGCTGGTGGTCGACGGGCAGGATCCCGCCTACGGTCTTGGCGGACACGGCGGCCTTTTGGCCTTCAAGCAAGGCTCGCCCGACTATGACGGCCAGGGCGGCTCCGCCGGCGGCGTGCACGTCTTCTACCGCCGGCCGGACGGTCATGTGCGCCGCGCGGACAGCGACGCTGCGCGCGTGTCCGAGGAAGGCCCGTTGTCCGTGGGCGACGACCTGCTGGTCTGGCTGGATCACCGCGAGGGCGACTACCGGGTCGTCGCGCGCGATCTCAAGGGAGGCGGCGAGGCGATAGTCTCGCCGCCCGAGGCGCAGATAGGCGCATACATGCCCCCGGCCGTGGGAGCACAGGGCATTGTCTGGCCCGACATGCGCGACGGCGATTTCGATCTGTACATGTTCCGCTTCTGATTCGAGGCAGTCCAAACTACTCCAATAGTCACGATCTGTGGTACACTTCCCAGGTCATATCGAAGCGGGAGGTCGCCATGGTTGGGACGCGAACGAATAAGATGCTCGATCACCGAGTCTTGCCGTTATGGTTGCTTTCGGTTCTATCGGCCGTGTTGTCGTTGGGCGCGTTTTCGTGCAGCGACGACCAGAGTGCGGGCGACGGGGGCCGCGACGGTAAGGACGGATCCCAGGAGATCGACCTGGGCGTTCCGATCTGCGACGAGATGTCGATCATGGCCGGCGGCATTCCTCCCAACTTGATGCTGATCGTCGATACCTCCGGCAGCATGAACGACCCGACCGCCGCCGGCAGCGGGCGCACCAAGCTGCAGGACACAAAGGACGCTCTAGATCACCTGTTGGATTCGGGCGCCGGGCACATTCGTTTCTGCTGGCTGCATTTTCCGGTGGATCCGACCGGCGACAACCACTGCGGGGATGCGCCCCGGGTCGAGGTGGAGTGCGGAGCGGACAAGGTCGAGCAGATCAGGCAACTGGTGTCCGGGCTGCAGGCCCTGGGCGGCACGCCCACAGGGGCGGCCCTGCGGGCCGCCTATGACTACCAGGTCTTGCACGACGAGACGCGGGGAAATTTCGTGGTTTTATTGACCGACGGCCTGCCCACCTGTCCCAACGGCGGCGGCGACAACGAAAACACGGCCGACAACCAGTTGGCCACGGGCGCCATCGGCGACCTGCACGCTTCCGGCATCGACAGCTTCATAATCGGACTGGGCGAGGATCTGAACGCCTCGAACCCGGAGCTGCTCAACCAGATGGCCGAGCAGGGCGGGCGCGCCCGCTCGCAGGCCGTAAAATATTACCAGGCCAACAGCATGAACGAATTGCAGCTCGTGCTGCAGGAGATCCAGGGCGCCGTGCTGGATTGTGTACTGACGCTCGATGTTGTTCCCGAGTATCCGAGCTACCTGTGGATGATGTTCGACGGGGTCGTAATCGACCGCGACGACGATCACGTAAACGGCTGGGACTACGATGCGGGCAGCAACCAGATAATGGTCTACGGTCCGGCCTGCGATCAACTCCGCTCGGGCTCAGTCACCAAGATAGACGTCAAGATGGGCTGCTCGCCCCCGCCATGACGTGACGAGCAGGATGCCCGAACTTCCGACCATCGAAGACATTCGCCGGGCGGCCGATCGCATCCGCCCCCATGTGCACCGGACCCCTGTCTTGACCTGCCAGAGCCTCGACCGCATGACGGGTTGTACGTTGTTCTTCAAGCCGGAGAACCTGCAGAAAGTGGGAGCCTTCAAGTTCCGCGGTGCCTGCAACGCGGTTTTCTCTCTCGGCGAAGAGCAAGCCTCGCGGGGCGTGGCCACCCATTCCTCGGGCAACCATGCAGCCGCGCTGGCGCTGGCCGCCGCCCGCCGCGGCATCGAGGCATACATCGTCATGCCCGAAAACGCACCGGCCGTAAAGAAAGCCGCGGTCAGCGGATACGGAGCCGAGATCACCTATTGCCTGCCAACCCTGCAGGCGCGCGAGCAAGGTCTCGATCGGGTGGTTGCCAGAACCGGCGCCGTCTTCATCCATCCCTACGACAATCCGATGGTGATCGCCGGGCAGGGCACCGCCGCTCTGGAGTTGCTCGAGGATGTTCCCAAGCTGGATATTGTCATCGCCCCGGTCGGCGGAGGAGGGCTGATGAGCGGAACCGCCTTGAGCGTAGCCGCGCTCTCGTCCTCAACCCGCATAGTGGGCGCCGAGCCCAAGGGCGCCGACGACGCGTTTCGATCCCTCGAGGCCGGCCGGCTGATTCCTTCCGAGAATCCGCGCACCATCGCCGACGGCCTGCTGACTTCGCTGGGCTCTTTGACCTTTCCGATTCTGTCTGGCCACCTGGAAAGAATCGTAACCGTAAGCGAACAGGCCATCATCGAGGCCATGCGCCACGTCTGGGAGCGGATGAAGATATTGATCGAACCTTCCTCGGCGGTCCCCCTGGCCGCGGTCTTCGAGGGAAATTGGAACCAGCGCGGCAAGCGCATAGGCATCATCCTCTCGGGAGGAAACGTCAACCTGGATCAGTTGCCATGGTCTAGCTTCGGCTTACCCCCAGCATGAATCGGACTCAGTTCATCGGCAGCGCTTGTCCCGCGTCGAGCAGCTCCTGGTTCAGAAAGCGCCCGCGCTCGATCAACTCGTCCTTGTCTTCGGCGGCAGGATCGTAGAAGACGTCGGCGATGTAGCGGGCGTAGATGTCGGTCTTGTAGGTCTTGAAGGCGACCGAAGCAACGCCCGAAAGCGCCTGCACGACGAACTCGCGGGCCGCCTTGCCCTCGGCCGTATCCATCTCGGGGGTGTCGACGCCCCTGAGCCGGATGCGTTCGAGCCGCCAGACGTCGAAGCCAAGATCGATGCGCACGTCGAGCGTGTCGCCGTCGACGATCTTCTCGATGATCCCGACGTATCGATGCAGCCCGGGCAAAGGCCGATCGAGCGTGGCCGCGGGAGCGTCCAAGGTCTGTCCGCTCTCGCGGGCGAAAAGCCCGCTCTTGACCGCGCGTCTGAGTTTGCTGCGCGACCAGCCTTCTGCGACAGCGCGCCCGATGTAGTAGAGCCGCTCGCTCTCGTCCTTGATGGGCAGCAGTAAAACGTGCGAGCCGAAGCCCAGCTTGGCGGCGTCCGGTTCTTTGGGCAGGCCGCGCGGGTAGGTGCGGAAGAATCTCAGGGCGTGGTAGAGAAGCGAAGGGCTGACGCCCAGGTCGGAGGCCAGGGAGGTAATGAAGGCGCTCGACGAGCCGCTGTCTGCCAGTGCCGAGACCGTGTTCAGGCGTTTGCCGACCTGCCAGTAGGTGCGGTTGGCTATCTCACTGACGGCCTGCACGGCCTGGAGCCTGCCTTTTTCTAACAGGTCGGCAAGATCCTGCCGCAGATCGTGGTACTCCTGTTTATTTGCTGTTATCGAGGTCATAACGGCAAAATAGACAAATAGAGAGGCTCGTGTCAACAACTTTATAACAAGAGTAACGCTGTTATAAACTCAGCCCGGGAATTATTTTCACTTTTTTTGAGCCCGGGTGGCCAAAACGGGTCCCTCGGGTCCTCTTATATGGGTATGGAATCATGGAATTGCGGCTTGACGGCCCAAAGCGACCGGCCATATCATCCGAGCATACGGCCGAGAGAGAAGTAATCCCCAGGGAGGGGGACGACGTGCGACCGCATGTGTCAGAGTCACGTGCTAGGTTGAAACCGATCGAGTTGTAACAGGAGCGGCGGGATGCGAGGAGATCAGCTCTCGCGCCAGTGGCAGCTAATACAACTGTTGCTGCAGCGGCGAGCAGGCATGAGCGCGGCCGAGATCGCCGCCGAGCTGAACTGGTCGGTGCGCAACATATACCGCGACCTGCAGGCGCTGCAGCAGGCGGGCTTTCCGTTGTTCAACGAAAGAGCCGGGCGCAAGGTGCGCTGGGCGTTCATCGAGGGTTTCCGGCATGCGACATCCATTCCGTTCACTGCGGACGAGTTGATGGCCATAGAGGCGGCCAGGCGGATGATGCGACCTCTCGCCGGCACCGTCCTTGCGGAGTCTCTCGAAGCGGCCATGGCCAAGATCCGCGCCCAGCTTCCAGAGCAGGTCTGTCGCTACCTGGAAAAGTATCGCGGCTCATTCGCCGACGTGGGCGGCCCGCTTCACGACTACGGGCGCATCCAGGCGATTGTCCATGTCTTGAAGGAAGCGATAACGAGTCAGGAGTCGGTAGAGCTGACCTACAAGGCATTCTCGACCGGAGACAGCAAGCGCCGTGTGGTGGATCCCTACGGCTTGTTCCACCACGACGGTACTCTCTACATGGTGGGTCACTGCCACCTGCGTAAGGCTCTTCGCAACTTCGCGCTGGACAGGGTGCGCATGCCTTCGCCGACCGGCAAGAAGTTCGAGCGCCCCGATGACTTCGATCTCGAATCATACATGGCCGACGCTTTCGGCGCCTACCTCGGTCCGGCCGAGGAAGTGATCTTGCAGTTCGAAGCCGATGCAGCTCGCTATATAAAGGAAAGCGTTTGGCATCCAAGCCAGGAGTTGCGGGTACTGGAAGATGGCGGTTGTCTGCTGGAGCTAAGGGTACCGGTATCGGACGAGATTGCCCGTTGGATTCTAGGCTGGACGCCGAGCTGCGAGGTTTTGAAGCCCGCGGCCCTGCGCGAAAAAGTGGCGCGCATGTTGGAAGAAGGGGCGACCAATTACCGAAATGAAGAAACCGCCGCCCGCAGCAAGGCAGCGAGCGGCAAGTTGGCCGAGCAAAACATTAAGCGCAGGCAGGGAAGGGCCAAGAAAAAGGCCAGCAAGAAAGCCCCCCGGAGCAAAGCGAGTCAGGGGAGGCTTTCGAAGAAAAAGGTGTGACGGCGAGAGTGTTGCATCAGACGGAACAACAAGGTCGGTCGGGCCGCCGCAGCCTGTAACCGAGGGGGCCGGAGGCTATGATTTGTGTGGTGCCATGATGCCGAACCACCTCTTGGTGTGTCAGTGTTTTGGGAAGTAAAAAATAAGGTCCGAGGTTGTTTCGATATGGTGTCGTCGCAGGTGAACAGGAAATCAGCAACACCAAGTAAGGATGGTTGATATGACCTTTGAGCAAGACTTTGAGTGTCTAACTGGCCATGAGCCGTTCCCCTGGCAGCGTGCGTTGTTTGATGAATTCAAAGAGAGTAGATTCCCGAAGGACTGCGGTGTGCCAACCGGTCTCGGAAAAACCGCGGCGATCTCGATCTGGCTGCTAGCTCTTTCGCACCATGCTCGCGATGGCGCGTTGAACGGCTTCCCTCGCCGGCTAGCTTACGTGGTCAACCGACGTACCGTCGTAGACCAGGCCACGCGGGAGGCGGAGCACATGCGGCAGGCGCTCGTCACCAAGCCGGAGCTGAGGGCCGTTGCGGAGGTGCTGCACTCGATCGCGGCTCAACCGTCAGAGAGCCCGTTGGCGATCAGTACATTACGGGGTCAGTTCGCGGACAATGCCGAGTGGCGAAACGACCCGACACGGCCCTCGGTGATCGTCGGTACAGTGGACATGATCGGCAGCCGGTTGCTTTTCTCCGGTTATGGCTGCGGCTTCAAGTACCGCCCGGTGCACGCCGGATTCCTCGGACAGGATACGCTGCTTATCCACGACGAGGCTCACTTGGAGCCGGCGTTCCAGGAGATCATCGAGGCGATCGAAGCAGAGCAGCAACGATGTCACGAGTTCGGACGGTTTAGAGTCATGGCACTGACAGCCACGTCACGCGACGACGCCCAGTCGTTCGGGCTCACAGACGCTGAGCGGAAACCGGAATCCGATACGAAGGCTGGCCAGTCTCTTCGTGAGGTATGGAAGAGAACCACGGCGAAGAAGGGAATTGCTTTTCACGAAACCGACGGAAAGAACGTAAAGACGGTCGACAAGGTTACTGAGCTTGCAATGGCTCACAAAGGCAGCGGCAATGCCATCCTTATCTTCCTCCGCAAGCTGGAGGATGTAGAAAAGGTCACCAATCATCTCCGCAAGGCCAAGCTGCCAGTTCAGGTGCTAACCGGCACTTTGCGCGGGTTGGAGCGCGACGCCATGGCGAGCAAGGACGTCATCTTCGCGCGATTCATGCTGAAGTCGTCGGCAGCGCAGCGTCCGGACACCGTCTACCTCGTCTGCACCTCAGCTGGCGAGGTGGGTGTCGACATATCGGCCGACCACCTGGTCTGCGATCTTACCCCCTTCGAAAGCATGGCCCAGCGCTTCGGACGGGTGAACCGCTTCGGCAACGGAGACGCGAAGATCGACTTGGTGTACCAGGACGCTGCCACCGCCCGTGAGGCTATAAAAAAGGAAAAGCCGCCGTCGCCCTTCGACCAGGCATGCGAGAGGACCCTTGCTTTGCTGAACAAGCTTCCGCGAAGAGAGGACGGTTTACTCGACGCCAGCCCTGCGGCGTTGGGCAACCTTCCCGCAACCGAACGAAGAGCCGCCTTCACGCCAGCGCCGGTCATCCCGCCCGCGAGCGACATGCTTTTCGATGCCTGGGCGCTGACCTCTATCCGCCAGAGACTGCCGGGCCGCCCTCCGGTGGCCGACTGGTTGCACGGCGTAGCCGAGTGGGAGCCTCCCGAGACCCACATCACCTGGCGCGAGGAGGTAGAGATCGTCACGGACAACCTGGGGGAAAAGTACAAGCCACGGGACCTTCTTGATGACTACCCACTCAAGCCACACGAGATGCTCCGAGACCGCACCGACCGGGTGTTCAAGCATTTGGAGAGGCTAGCCGAGCAGCACGTCATGTCGCCTGTCTGGGTGGTTGGAAACGACGAACTGCTAGACGTGACGACATTGGGCAAGATGGTGGATGCCGGAAAAGATGCGCTGAGTAATGTAACCTTGCTGCTGCCGCCGAAGGTCGGGGGGCTAACAAAAGAGGGAATGCTTGACGGAACTGCCGTCTTCGATGAATGCCAGCGGTACGACATCGCGGACCTTTTAGTGAATCAGGACAAGGAGCGAGTACGCATTCGGGTGTGGGATGATGAACCGGTGCCAAGAAGAATGAGGCCGGTGAGGATAATCGACACCACGCCTGATGCCGGAGGCGAGACCGATGAGGGCGAGCAGGCAAATGGCCGGCATTTCTGGCACTGGTACGTCCGGCCCAGCGGATCACGAACCGCTAGTAAATCGCAGGGGTTGGATCCACACCTTCTATCGGCCGAGAGCTTCGCTAAGGCACTCGTTTCAAAGCTCGGGCTTGAGGATACGGAAGCCTTGGCAATCACGCTCGCCGCAAGGCATCACGATCGCGGCAAGCAGCGGACAATCTGGCAACGCTCGATTGGCAACCGCGATTACCCAAACAAAGTTCTTGCGAAGTCCGGGGGCAGAATGCGGCCGATCGAACTAAACCATTACCGCCATGAGTTCGGATCCATCATTGATATCACTTGCATCCCCGAGTTTGCAGAACTTGGCCCCGAGGTGCAGGATCTTCTTATACACGTAATCGCCGCGCATCACGGCCGGGCGCGGCCTTGCTTCCCAGCCGATGAGGTTTTCGATCCCGAGCGCGCGGAGCAAGACGTCGGCAAGATCGCTCAGAAAGTGCCCCGTCGGTTCGCAAGGCTGGAAAGAAAGTACGGCCGCTGGGGCCTCGCCTACCTTGAATCGCTGGTGCGTGCCGCCGACGCCCTTGCATCACAGGAGGCCGATCAATGAGCAAGACTCAAGAAAAGCATATCCGTGTCCGAATCGACTCGACCAACCCGGGCCAATTCTTCGCCTGTTGTGGTTTGCTAGAACTGGCCGATCGCCTGTGGGGCGGTGCCGAGGCTTGGTTCGAACCTGGAGCATTTATTACTCGCCCACTCGCCGATAAAAACGCAAGTCCGACTGACTTGTGCCTTGGAGATCTATTGAATGCGATCGCTTCAGCGTCTCTGCATCAGGTAGATCCGGATGATGACACCGCATCTCCCATTATTCTTGGAACCCCTTTCAATCTTCGACTCGACTGGTGGGCGGATGAGCGCGCAGGCGGCAAGCGACTTAAAGTGTGGGCCGGAAGCATGCGGTGCGCCCGTATCGCGAGAGCAATGCAGGCCGTGTTGCAACGGCCTGAACTTCAAGACGAGGCGATGTTAGATCATGCGGTGATCGTATATGACACACTGGTAGCGGAAAAGAAGGTTGAACCCTTCTATTTCGACGCCCGGCGAGGCTCGAACGCTCTGTCACTGGACGTAGGCTTTTCAACTGACAAACTGAATTTAAAAACCGCCGCATACCCAGCCGTCGAGTTCCTCTGTCTGGTCGGACTTCAGCGCCATCGACCCATGGCCACCACCGCACCGCGGGTGTTCGAGTACTATACTTGGTCTGTCCCAATGGAAGCCCGTCTCGCGCCGTCGGCTGTCTGCGGCTTGCTGGCACAGTTTGGCAAGCGCGGATTTCGTTTTGAAAACGCGTTCCGCTCGGACCAAAGAAAGCACAAGGCCTTCACCCCTGCAACCCCCTTTGAAAGGAGTTGACGATGAACGATCTGTTGAAGAAGTTTGACGGTTGGTTGGAGGACACCGGACCAGCTGCGCTGGTTATCCGTGAACACCTGATGCCCGTCGAGGGCCGCGACGGCGTTCTGTTCCCGGCTACTTTCGCCGCCAGTGAAGACAAGACCTTCAAAGGCGGCTACAACATCGACGAGTTCCCTGACGGCAAGAACATCTGCCTAATCGACAGCGTTGGTTCCCAGGCGAACAGGATCGAGCCGCTGTTCATGAAGAAGGACTACGCCGGCCTCGTTCCGCAGATTATCATCAAGGCTGGTAACAAGAAAGTGAACCTGCTCGAAGCCGGGCACCGCGCCGGAGATGCCATCGTTCGTTGTTCGTCGTTACAAAAGGAGTTGCAGGATGCGTTTAGAGCGGTGCTGAATGGCGATTGTTGGCCGCTTGCAAAGATCGCACCTACTTCTCTTGTGTTCGGCGCTTGGGACTCACGGGACACCCAGGCCAAGCTGCCTCGGCTGATCGCCTCGACTATCCGCGCCTTCGATGTCCGCAAGCTTACGCGGTCGGCACAGTACGTGCCGGCTACGGCATACGTCGAACAAGGCTTGCTCGAAGAGCCGGCCGATAAGAAGACGAAGAAAGCCTATGCTGAACGAGGGTTCGTCCATGTCCCGGCCCCTGGCTCCCACGGAGGAGTGATCGCGACCGGAAGTATCCTCCGTGACGTTTCTCTGCACCTGGCTGCTCTGCGTATGCTTTCCGCGGGCGAGGACGCGAAGAAAACGCTCACTCTTCGCCGTTACATCTTCGGCCTTGCCATGGTGGCGTTCACTTACCCCTCTGCGGGTTACCTTCGACAGGGCTGCAACCTTGTGCTGGATCCCGACAAGAAGAAAGAGTTCACGACTGTTCACAGCGACGGAAAACGTGAGAACGCTACGCCGACACACAATGATGCTCGCGAGTACGCCAAATCAGCCGCAGAAGTGTTTGGAATCGGCACAGATCGTGAAGTGCCTTTCGACAAGGAACTGGCAATAAAGGATGTCAGTAGAGATGCGACAGACGGCAACCAGAAGCCGAAGAAGACGCGGAGCAAGAAAACAGAGTGATCGGAGAGCACCATGCCTTTTCACTTTACCCTGTCTGTCCGATTCCTTGATCCAGCCTTCCACGGCCGGCGGGATGGCCGCAGGCCGGAGTGGCCGCCGTCGCCGCTTCGGGCGTTCCAAGCGCTTGTAGCCGCCGCGGCGGCCCGCCGACGCACAGATGTTCTGGCGCCGACATTGCAGTGGCTGGAACGACACGGGAGCCCCATCCTGCTTGCGCCAGCTAGTGCGACTACGTTTGGTTATCGCCTATCCGTGCCAAACAATGCCATGGACATCGTTGCGAGTGCGTGGTGCAGAGGAAACTACTCCAATTCCGGCGTCGCCAATCCCGCCACCCATCGCACGATGAAGACCGTCCGCCCCACGCGGTTACTCGACGGTGACACCGTGCACTACCTATGGCAGCTTGCCGATCCGCTCACCGACGAGGTTCGCGGCCATGTTGAGAGTCTTGCCGACATCGCCCGTTCCGTCGTTGCCCTGGGCTGGGGCATTGACCTGGTCGTTAGTCAGGGTGCGATACTGTCGGACGAGGAGGTCGCGGCTTTGCCCGGTGAGCGATGGATGCCTGGCAGCGCGGCAGAAGGCGTTGGTTTGCGAGTGCCTGTGCCGGGCACACTCGACGACCTGATTCACCGGCACGAGCGGTTTCTCGGCCGTCTAGGCCCAGACGGTTTCACCCCACCACCACCGCTGTCCATCTACGCGACCCGGCAATATCTGCGAGCGGCCGATCCACAGCCCTGGCCGATGGCTTCCTTTTCCCTGTTGAATCTGGACGCCAGCGGCTTCCGCGCTTTCGACACCGTCCGCCGGGCTCTCACCATAGCTGGTATGGTGCGCCACGCCACAAGGCTCGCGGCCGAACGCGCCGGCTGGGACGAAGCCAGGATAAACACCTTTGTTCTGGGACATGGTGAGTCGAAGAGCCGCGAGGGACACGTCGCGGTCGGTTCGCGGCGCTTCGTATACATGCCCTTGCCCAGCATCGAGGGTCGAGGCGACGGTAAATCCTGCGTTGTTGGCAGTGTCCGTCGGGTAATCTTGTCCGCCTTGGCAGAGAACTGCGATGCCGAGATCGCCTGGGCGCGGCGCAGCTTGTCCGGCCAGGAACTGGTTGACGAGGGAAGTAAGAAACCGGTTGCCCTTCTCTCCATCATTCCTACAAATGAGAAGATCGTCCGGCAGTACACGCAACCCGCCTCATCCTGGTCTACCGTCACGCCCATGGTCCTACCAGGCTATGACGATCCAGGACACTACCGTAGGCGCTTAAATCATGGGACAAGCACCGAGGAACAGAGGCGACTGCTGGATGGCCTGAGCAATCGCATCGACGGCTTGATCCGCAAGGCGATCAAACAGGCAGGTTTTTCCCAGGTTCTTGCGGATCACGCGGAGATAGAGTGGCGTAAGAGCGGTTTCTGGCCCGGCGTCGACCTGGCCGATCGCTATGGCGTGCCTAGCCACCTGCGCCGGTACCCACGCTATCACGTAAGGCTCAAGTGGCGCGACGAAGGTGGAAAACCGGTGCAGGTGCCGGGCCCGATCTGCATCGGAGGAGGGCGTTTCTTCGGCCTCGGGCTGTTCGTCATAGATGGAAAGGAGAGAGGCCCATGATACTCGTGTGCCGCTGAAGGAAGAGCAATAGGAGGGTTTGCTCATGACGCGAAGTTTGAAGGATTGTCCGAAAGCACCATCAAATGCTGATCCCTGGGCGAGGTACGAGAAGCTGGATCTCACCGTTAGGGTAGTCACACCGATGTTTGGTGGTGGCGTGGAGGAGGCGGGCAAGGAGGCAGTGCTCGTTCTGTTCGCCGATTCGGCGTCGGCATTCTCGAACGACCACACGCCGAAGGCGCGGCGGACCGAGGGCAGGGGCAAGAACAAGCGCGATATCGTGACGCCGACCGGGCCGGCGAGTTCCAGGAACGGGTGACGGACGAAAAGCCGTTGAAGTTGCAGCAAGGTTCTTTGACAACCGGCAAGAAGGAAATCATGGAAGAAAATGGCAACCAGCCTGACTCCGCCAAGACGCCCTCGCGCCCGGAGGCCGGTGATATCCGGCCTCGTGGGCCCGGGGGCGATCCGCCGATCCCCGTGCGGATGCTCAACGAGTACGCTTACTGCCCGCGGCTCGGATACCTGATGTGGGTGCAGGGAGAGTTTCAGGATAGCGTCGACACGCTCGACGGCAGATTTCAGCATCGGCGGGTAGACCGGCAGCGGTCGCGTAGGAAGCGTGCCCGGGACGATGAAGGCGGGGAAGATAAGCCCGTTTGCGAAAGAGCGGTGTCGATGACATCAGAGAAACTCGGTTTGACGGCCAAGATCGATCTCGTCGAAGGGCAGGGGTCCTGCGTGACACCAGTTGAGTATAAGCGTGGTAAGCGCCCGCACGTTGCGGGCGGGGTATGGGAACCGGAGAAAGTCCAGCTCTGCGCCCAGGGGGTCATCCTGCGCGAGAACGGATTCGAGTGCAGCGAGGGAGTCATCTACTTCGCGGGTTCGCGTGAGCGCGTTCGCGTGTCTTTCGACGATGCGCTTGTGGCACAGACCATACGGCTCACTGAGGAGTTTCGGCGCGCATCAGAGGAAGGTGTCATTCCGCCACCGCTCGAGGATAGCCCTAAATGCCCGCGCTGTGCACTCGCGCCGATCTGCCTGCCGGACGAGATCCGGTTCGTGGAGTCCGACGGCGATAGCGCGCCGCCGCGTATGCTTTTCACGGCCAGAGACGACGCGCTCCCGCTCCACGTTCAACACCAGGGTGCCAGGATAGGCAAGGACGGGGACACGCTTAAGATCATGGCCCGGGAAGAACTCCTCGCCGAGGCACGTCTTCAGGAAATCTCACATGTCGTGCTCTTCGGGGCCATACAGGTGAGCACGCCCGCTATCCAGGAACTCTGCAAGCGAGGGATCTCGATATCGTATCTTTCGATGGGAGGTTGGTTCTACGGCATCACCCATGGAATGATTCACAAGAACGTCGAACTGCGGCTACGTCAGTTCGATGCCTCGCGGGATCCCAGACGATGCCTGGCATTGGCTCGGCGATTCGTCCACGCCAAAATCACGAACTGCCGAACCATGTTGCGTCGTAATACTCGCAGTCTCGACAAGGAAGTTCTTAGGTTACTCAGGGAGGATGCGCGGCGCGCGGAGGAGGCCGAGAATCTCGGGTCACTCCTTGGTATCGAGGGGATGGCGGCTCAGCGTTACTTCGGAAGCTTTCCGGGAATGATCGCCGCGGATGATATCGCTTTCGATTTTCGACATCGTAACCGCCGTCCACCAAAGGACTCGGTCAATGCCATGCTCTCCTTGGCCTATGCCATGCTGGCGCGTGAATGGACGGCGACATTGCTTGCCGTAGGGTTCGACCCGTTGCTGGGCTTCTTTCATCAGCCTCGCTATGGTCGGCCGGCGCTGGCGCTCGATCTGATGGAGGAGTTCCGGCCGTTGATAGCCGACTCGGTGGTCTTGACCTCGATTAACAATGGTGAGGTCAAGGGCAGTGACTTCATCGAGACAATGGGGGGCGTTGCGCTCACCGCTTCCGGTAGGCGGAAGTTCATCAAGACGTACGAGCGAAGGATGAGCCAAGAAGTCACTCACCCGGTGTTCGGGTATGTACTCAGCTACCGGCGTGTTTTGGGTATACAGGCGAGGTTGCTTGGAAGATTTTTGGCGGGAGAGATTTCCGATTACCCAGCCTTCATCACGAGGTGATAAATGAGGAGGCTGCACATCGTGACGTATGACATCAGCGATGGCAAGCGTTGGAGGAAAGTGTTCAGGAAAATGAAAGGTTTCGGACAGCACCTGCAACTCTCGGTTTTCATCTGCGATCTAACGCCTGCTGAACGGGTTAAAATGCGCTCGGCTCTCCATGATCTGATAGATCATGCCGAGGACAAGGTAATGATAGTTGATCTAGGCCCATCCGAAGGTCGCACCATCAAGGAGATCGAGACACTTGGTGTTCCCATGTCGATTGAGACTAGGCATCCCAGGGTAATTTGATACAGCCGCCGAACCGTTGCGAGAGGTGACGTGGAGCGATAATAAAGTTAAAGATGAAAAGAAATCAGATCGAGTACAATCAAGGAGTTGAGAGGAGGTGATGCAGTTGAATTCGAGAAACAAACAGATGTACTCGCAAAGCTGGCTGCAACAGTGCGAAAGTACAAATGAAATACTGCCCGCTATATTCCGCGGCTTCGTGCCGCGGCCCCATTGAAGCTTCTTTTCGCGCCTTCCAGTAGTCCGCTTTTATCTGATATTCCGCGGCTTCGTGCCGCGGCCCCATTGAAGCAGTACATTGTCACACACGACCGCTGTCGATGTGCCGATATTCCGCGGCTTCGTGCCGCGGCCCCATTGAAGCCAGGTATTGACTCGGACACAAACACCATGCAGGCAATATTCCGCGGCTTCGTGCCGCGGCCCCATTGAAGCATAAAAAGCGCCGGGCCAATCCGCGACTTGAGGATATATTCCGCGGCTTCGTGCCGCGGCCCCATTGAAGCATGTATTCTCACATCTTGAGACGTTTGTCGGTTATTATATTCCGCGGCTTCGTGCCGCGGCCCCATTGAAGCTGCACATATGGCCGCTACTCCCTGCATTGTCAGGCACGATATTCCGCGGCTTCGTGCCGCGGCCCCATTGAAGCATTAGGGCGATCACCAGCTTGCCCTCAAGACCCGGATATTCCGCGGCTTCGTGCCGCGGCCCCATTGAAGCTTGTTCCACTCCTTCTTACGCTTCTTCCACTCGACATATTCCGCGGCTTCGTGCCGCGGCCCCATTGAAGCTACAGGTTCAGAGTCGTCAGCAACGTGAGCGCGGAGAATATTCCGCGGCTTCGTGCCGCGGCCCCATTGAAGCCCACGCGCCCGACATGACTACCGGGCCGCTGTTGCATATTCCGCGGCTTCGTGCCGCGGCCCCATTGAAGCACGTCTGACTGTAGGCCGGTAGCGAAAGGCCGCCATGATATTCCGCGGCTTCGTGCCGCGGCCCCATTGAAGCGTTGGATCTTCGCGAGACCCGGCCCCGTGTTGTCCGATATTCCGCGGCTTCGTGCCGCGGCCCCATTGAAGCTTGGCCTCGCCTGCTGTGGGCTCCGCGCCCTTGTCATATTCCGCGGCTTCGTGCCGCGGCCCCATTGAAGCATTTTCTAACCAAGTGGTAGAAGGGAGGTTGTGATGATATTCCGCGGCTTCGTGCCGCGGCCCCATTGAAGCGTAACTGGTTTGATCTCCCTCGCGAGAGGAGAACACGATATTCCGCGGCTTCGTGCCGCGGCCCCATTGAAGCGGATTGGGCAAGGGCCATCTTGGCCGTAGAGCTGATATTCCGCGGCTTCGTGCCGCGGCCCCATTGAAGCCAGTTTCCGGAGGCCGCCCCCTGTTGTGGTTCTTACGATATTCCGCGGCTTCGTGCCGCGGCCCCATTGAAGCCCACGAGCACCCTGAGACGGCACTGAACGAAGGTCCGGAATATTCCGCGGCTTCGTGCCGCGGCCCCATTGAAGCGCATTCGGCCACGCCGGGAGCGCGGTAGTGGTATAATATTCCGCGGCTTCGTGCCGCGGCCCCATTGAAGCCAGAGAGTACCTGTTCTTGAATGCGTACCGCCCGACTATATTCCGCGGCTTCGTGCCGCGGCCCCATTGAAGCTATGCGATGGCATAGAATCCGTGCTGCGTGGGCAGGATATTCCGCGGCTTCGTGCCGCGGCCCCATTGAAGCGTATCTGAACATCAAGAAGCTGGATCCGCCCAGGGTGATATTCCGCGGCTTCGTGCCGCGGCCCCATTGAAGCGCTATCGCTTTCCGGCCCTGGCAAAGATTCTTTCCCCATATTCCGCGGCTTCGTGCCGCGGCCCCATTGAAGCTTGGTGCGTGCCAGACACAAAAAGTATCCACCTTGATATTCCGCGGCTTCGTGCCGCGGCCCCATTGAAGCGACATCACAATCGTTTCGCCATGCACTGCATCCGATCGATATTCCGCGGCTTCGTGCCGCGGCCCCATTGAAGCCGCAGTGGCTACCTCGGAGATGCATTCGTTGTGCGGATATTCCGCGGCTTCGTGCCGCGGCCCCATTGAAGCCGCCCTCAGACGACTACATAATTTCGTACTTCAGCATATTCCGCGGCTTCGTGCCGCGGCCCCATTGAAGCTATGCGGTATCGCCTCCGGTGAGCATGATGGCGATAATATTCCGCGGCTTCGTGCCGCGGCCCCATTG
Organism: Myxococcota bacterium; assembly: GCA_035528415.1. Lineage (GTDB taxonomy): Bacteria > Myxococcota > B64-G9 > B64-G9 > B64-G9 > DATKYQ01. The sequence continues at coordinate 26,001 of DATKYQ010000021.1, forward strand.
AAGCTATATCGCTGGGTCCGTGATCTCCGTTTCCGCCGAATATTCCGCGGCTTCGTGCCGCGGCCCCATTGAAGCCGGTGACCGGACGTGCGAGCGATAACGCTACCAGATGATATTCCGCGGCTTCGTGCCGCGGCCCCATTGAAGCAGTCAATCAGATAGATGGAATCTTGCTACCGGCAGATATTCCGCGGCTTCGTGCCGCGGCCCCATTGAAGCGCAAGGTGTTTTTCCCAGGGATCGTCTAGGTCGAGTATATATTCCGCGGCTTCGTGCCGCGGCCCCATTGAAGCGAGGACTGGCGGATGCGTGACGGCGCCGATTGGTAGATATTCCGCGGCTTCGTGCCGCGGCCCCAATGAAGCATGCAACGCGGGCCCGGGTTCGGACGGCAGTTCGTGATATTCCGCGGCTTCGTGCCGCGGCCCCATTGAAGCTCCTGTAGCGCGTCGGCCCGCTTCTCTGCCGCTGTATATTCCGCGGCTTCGTGCCGCGGCCCCATTGAAGCCACCGCGCGGTCGAACAGTTCTTCGTCGTCAAACTCATATTCCGCGGCTTCGTGCCGCGGCCCCATTGAAGCATGACTACAGCACGCCGACTGCGCCAGTGGCCGTATATTCCGCGGCTTCGTGCCGCGGCCCCATTGAAGCCGCAGTGGCTACCTCGGAGATGCATTCGTTGTGCGGATATTCCGCG
>DATKYQ010000022.1:0-215551 GCA_035528415.1 Myxococcota bacterium
AGAACAGGTTTGACTGTGCGCGTCCAGTCCGATATTGTACCTCTTCATGCGGCGCCTCCTTGGATAGGTGGTTGTTGATAGACACACCAACAACCTACCAAGAAGGACGCCGCGTTTTCATCTTGCCGTCCCCCTCTATTCCTCCGATCGCCCCACCTGTTATAAAATAGTCGCATGAAGGCCAAGTTGGAAAGAACAGCCCCGAAGTGGCTTCATCCGTGCCCGCTCCCGAGCCCCCTTTTTCCGTGCCGTCAGTGACGTCCAAGCCCGCCTTGACATCCCGCCCGCTCCGGTCGATTCTCACGGTACTCTGGAGGTACAGAAATGAGACCGGATCTCGAGATCCTCTTTCGACTTATCAAGCGTGGACTGATTACTCAGTCTTTGCTGGCGCGGCAAGTGCACAGGATCGAGGATATGCTGGCCGGCCTGGCCGAGGCCACCCTGGACTCCAATGCGAGAACGCGCCTGACCGCAGAAGTGTACGGTGCCCGTGGCGAATACAAGCTGGACGAGATGTTCTCCTGGGAAGAAGAGTGGTTTGCCGAGGATCTCCCCGCTGCCCCGGCCCGGATCCTGCTCGGCGGTGCCGGCAGCGGGCGCGAAGTCCGCTACCTGGCCGAGAAAGATTACCAAATAGTTGCCTTCGACCCGGCCGAGTCGTTCGTGGCCCATGCCCGAAAGCATATCGACTGTCCCGAGTGCCGGGCTTTCCTCTGCGGAAGCTACGAGGACCTGGCATTCGGCAAGGGAGAGCGGGTTCGCAAGCTGCAAAACGAGATCGAAAGGCACGCGCCCTATCAAGCCGTGGTGCTTGGCTGGGGTAGCTTCACGCACGTAAGCTCGGTGGAGGCCCGTCGCGCCCTTCTAGATCGCCTGCGGGAGCTTTGTCCTCATGGGCCGGTATTGCTCAGCTTCTGGATGCGCACCGAGAGTAGTGAGATGCGCAAGAGCCGGGCCTGGCGGCTCGGCTGGAAGTTGGGTAACGCCTTGACCAGGAAAAGGCCCGATGATGCTGTGGTCGATCCGGGAGACTTCTTTGTCGGCAATGCCGGGTTCGGACACTTTTTCACACTGAAGGAATTCGAACAACTGGCCAGCCGGGCCGGTTACCGCCTGGCGCGGGCGCCGGGCGGCAAGTACGCGGGCACGTTTCCCCATGCCACACTGGTTCCCGCAAGTGATACCGGTTGTGGGCAGGGCTAGCCAGTCTTACTTTGGTTTTCCTTGCCATAGCGGAGCCTAGTGCCGGAAAGTCGTTCCCTCAACCGCTTGGGCCAGGCGGCTTCAATCTTCGAAGAAATTCTCCGGTATCCGAGAGACTCGAGCAACGCGGCCTGCCTGCTGTTTCCGGGCTCGATTATTAGAAAAGCGATCTCTTCCTCGCGGGCCCTACGCTCGATGCTTTCGAATAGCAACCGCTCCCCTCCCAGCAGCTTCGAACCCATACCCGCCTGCACGTCGTGAATAATCCAGGTCAAGCCAAGGACTCGGAAACGCCCCTGGAAAAGTAGCACGCTACCGATTGCCCGGCCTGTCCGGCCAGTCACGGCCGAGAACAGTCGGATGGCACCGGAGGCAATGTCCTTTTCCAGTCGGGATATCTGCCTGCCCCGCAGGCTTCGTGATACTGTGAGCAGGCCGGAGAGCTTCTGCTGCGGGTCATCGATTTCTGCAAGTTCCACGGAACCAGCGATGGCGCCCACGGCACCCGTCACGAGCGCCGAGAGCGCGGGTGAGGCCATGATCTTCGTCTCGATGAAGCTCCTCAATCCGGGCATGTTGGTGGCAGCGGCCCGCAGGCCGGCCATGGTGAAGTTGCGCAAAAGACCCAGAATCCGCTCGCGTTCGCCATTGAGATCGATGCGCCTACCGTTGCGCACAATCGCGACCACCCGACCGATTGTATCCTCTGGTCCAACCGGTCCCTGAACCCCATCGCTCAGGTCCCCCCGTGCCCAAAACCGTCCGCCGTCGCATCTGATTGCGCGATGGGTGAGGTTGGCTTCTCCCCAGCGAAAGCTCATGATCCAGCCGGCTCGAACCGGTCCTTCGGTATTGTCCAGCACTAGCTCGTCGCCAGGCAACAAGATAGGGCTCATACAACGCCCGGCGACGCTGTACTTGACCACCTTGTCACCGGAAGCACCTAGTACCTCCGAGGAAAGGACGTTGCACCTGTTCTCTCCCGGGAAGACTATAAAGTTACGGCTTTGTCTGGCAGAGGCGGGCATGGCGGAAAACATTGACTACACACCACTTTGAAATTGCGGCAGCAGATCCGGCCTGTAGCACTGTTCCCAGATCATCATGCGGCCGGTGATTTCCTTTCGAAGCTTCAGAGAATCCGAGATGCGCCGCTCAAGCTCGGCGACATCTTCGGGGTTGTTCAATATCTCCAGGCAGAGTTCACAGCGTGTCTTGTCGCCAATCACAACTTTTCTTCCCAGGATCCCCGCCAAACCCAACGGGCCCGTAGCGGCCAAGGCTGCAAGCAGGTAAGAGCGACAGGCTCTGTTGAGAATGTCCTCAAGAGGTTCTTTCGCAAGGTGCCCGAGATCCAGAACCTTGTTCTTGATTAAGAACATGTGAGCAGAACAACATGCAAGAACTCGCCCGTCTGGCATCACCAATGGTTGCATCGCAGCCATGCAAAAATTTAGCGTTCTTCTTTCGCTCTTTTTATCAGTGGGTAATCTTGATGCATGTCCTACGTTTTCCAGACTGAAAAATCGCGTTGTATTCTCTTGGCCATCTAGAATGTTGGCTTTCGCGATGCGCCTTCCCCTTCGCTTCGCTTCACTACCTGCGCCCCTTATATTTACTGCCATTCCGAGTGATCTTGCAGTCCGGAGAAGCTCGATGACTTCTTCGTCATCCAAGAGCGGTCTGTGATAGGCGTCGATACTAATTGAAATGCCTCGCAGCCCATCGCAATGCAAACGCTTCAGGAGCTTACGCGGGTCTCTTGATTTTCGAAACCACAGGCCATTGGTTACAACAGTAGAAAACCTATGTTGCTTGTAACAGAGATGTATTAGTTTTCTTAGTCTTTCTGGGTGTAGAAAAGGTTCCCCGCCCGTGAAGGCCAGGGCACCAATATCCTCAGGTAATTTTGAAAGCGATTCAGACAGCAAGTGAGAACTGCTCCTTGAATCCCTTTTTCTTTTTGAGGCAGGTATGAAGCAATGAAGGCAATGAGCATCGCAATGCCAACTCGGAATAACAGAAAGGACAATATTCCTGAAAAGAGGTTCAGGAGAAAGAATGTCCCGATTCATCGAGGAGTCTGCTGACATCGTAGCCTTTCAGGTACCCAAGGCAATAGATGGGAACATCCGTCACCAACTCCATGAGATTTTCAGAAACTAGCTTTCGCAGTTCTTTGTCAGCGGTTGGTTCATATGCCAGCTTTGCAACCTTGATAAATGCCTCAGTCGGGGTAAGTCGGTGCAGGAATAATTTATCGCTTTTTTCTACAAGATAAACACCCGAAAGGCTTGCAAAAGATGCATTGCCTGGACGACCCGAATTGTCAAGTAAAGGAACACTACATGCAATCCAGCCCGTTCTTGTTTTCATTACCGCTATTTTGTCATCGTGAATACAGAAACTATTACTGGAGTGCTTCACGATTGTTGATTTCCCTCCACCCGACCTTGCGAGGAATATCATGGCCTTGTCTGCAACTTTCAACCCGGCCGCATGAAAAAGAAGTCCCTTGTTCCATGCCAACGCAACGCTTATTCCACAACCAAGGGCTGCTGATACTACCGCAGGCTCGTCAGAAAGCAGGTCGAAAGATGCCTCGCGCATACCTATAATGGCATTGGGCAGATTTAGAAGTTTCATGTCGCGAAAGTTGTTGTGTGTGGCTTTTCTTTTTGTCCCATGAAACGAATTACTCGAAAACTTCAACCTATATGCTGCTCCTACACACTTGCAGAAGCCCTTTGTTAGCTGAAAAATTGTTTGACACAAGCTGGGGCTATACTCAAGCCCAAGACAGACATCACCTATTCTGGTATTCTGTTGCCGTATGTCATCTACCATTTGCTGATGGTTACTTTTCTCTCCGTGGAGCATCTCTTGTGGGGCCAAATACAACACCCGCTGGTGGAGCTGTGCTGAATGTATTTATAGCAAAAGCAATCTTCTTTGACTGCATCTTGGGCCGGCGATAGCGTCGGCGCGCGGACAAGATTGAATCAGACATTACTAGCCTCCTGTTATCAGAAAAGAATGTAAATCATATTTGTACCAAAAGCACCGGATACGATGTCGGGAAGGCCATCGCCGTTGAAGTCACCAACGGCAACGCCTCCTCCGAAATAATCTCCACCTGCTCCGCTAAGCACAGCCGCTGGAGAGTCATCGAAGAAAGGCGAGATTTTCGTATTCAGATAAACAAAGGCCCGGTGTCCTGCGGATGAATTGGAGCCTGTGATGAAATCGATCCACCCATCTAGATTGATGTCTCCAGTATCAACATCCCAACCAAAGTTGATGCTCTCGGTAAAGTTTATCCTCCTGATGTAATTGCCATCGATGACGACACTCGGTGTCGACGGGCTGTTGTCGATGCCGGGTAACAGGTAAATCCTGTCTGAGAAGGCATCGGTCACCAACAGGTCGAGCAAACCGTCTCCGGTGAAGTCGACGCCAGCTGCCGTCCTGTGGCCGAAGCCCGCCCTGAAGCTATCGGGAGTGGCAACTACCTGGGAGATTATATCGACGGAATCAGCGCAGGTGCCGATATCCCGGCCCGTAATGGCGGACGCCGCAGCCCCATCGAAGGTATAAAGCTCATTGACTCCCGAGGCAATCAGGGCAAAATCATCCTTGCCGTCGCCGTCGAGATCGCCTAGCGAAGTCGTGCCATGCCGGTAGCTGAACCAGTCGTCGGTATCACAGCCGAGCACATTCAGATCGGCTGAGGCAAGCGGGATGTAGCTCTGATCGAGCGGCGCCGGGTCGATGTCGGTTGCGGCCGCCTGCCAGTTGGCCCTGGATCTTCCGAAGAAGATATATCCCCTGCCGTTGCCGTCGGCAACAGGAGCACCGATAAAGAGATCGTCGAAGCCGTCTCCGTTGATGTCTCCGATGACTTCCACTGAGCGGCCAAGTTGGTTAGCGGTTGCGCTGGTCGCGCGGATCTCCACGTCTGGCTGGCCGGGAAGCTGAGCTAGGCTGCGGCCGAAGTAGATTGACACTCTTCCGCGGAATCCATCAAATCCGAATCCAGTGACGGCAACATCCGGAATCATGTCGCCGTCCAGATCGCCGCTCGATACATCGAAGCCGAAATACTCGCCTGCCCTGTTGCGGTTGAGTTGCTGAGCGTTTGCGATGTTGGACCAGTTCGTCAAGTCTGCATCTCCGTAGAAAACAAAGACTGCTCCCTGGTTGCCTCCCGCGCCAGCGTCCAGAAATATTGCAGAGACGATTAAGTCGTCACGATTGTCTCCGTTGAGATCCCCAACGTTCCACATGTCGTAACCAAAGTTGCCACTTGGCGTTGTGCAAGTGACCTCGTTCCACAGATTATCCACCGACAAATCAGCCGGGATTGGCCCATGGTTACCCAGTTCGTCCACGGAGCGAATGGCTATGTGGTAGGTGTTCAGCGGCGGTAGCCACTGTGCCATGAAGGTTTCCGGCGTTGTCGGGGCTGCGGGATTCTTTGCGTTTGGTATCTCTGCCGCCGCGGCCCACTGGGTCTCGTTTGTTATCGGGGTGCGGGCCCAGCGGATTGCGTAGGCCGTGGCCGTGCCTGTGGTGCCGTCGTCGCCTACCGCTGTCCAGCCCAGGTCCACGTCGGCGTGGCGGCTGGCTGCCAGGGCGCCGTCCAGGGCTGCCGTGGCTCCTATTATTTGCCCCGGGGCTATTACGTCCGCTTCCACAGTCATCGAAAGGTGCGTTGCGTTGCCTGCATAATCCGTGGCAATTACATCCAGCGTGTGCGTCGCGTCGTGGGCCATGGTCGTGTTTGTGAACGTCTGGCTCTGGGGCGAGGCGGTGAGATCCACCGGGGTTACTATCGGCGCGCTGCTCTCCTCTACCGTCAGCGTCACGGGATACAGCGCCTGGTTGAAGTCGCCGTCGGTTACCGTGAAGCCCAGGTCCATCTGGCAGTCCCCTCCGGCTACCTTGTCGGCCAGTATGTCGACCCCGTTCGCGTTCGGGTTGCCGGTGCTGGCCACACACTGGACGTCGTTGGCCCCGGGTGCATTGCGCATTAGTTGCGGCGGCACCAGGTCGACCATTTGCACCGTGAAACTATTGCTGCCGATATTGCCGGCGCCGTCGTCTATTGCCGCGGCCACAAGCGTGCCCATCTCCTGGTGAACGAACGTCACCCCGATGAACGTGGTGCAACCCGTGGCGTCCGGAGCCTGGGGGTTGCCTACCTGGCTGCCCGCTACCGTCAGCGTTACCGTGCAGGCCGGGCAGTTGGAACTGCTGCAGCCCGAGGAACAGGCTACCAGGTCCACCTGCAAGTTGCCGCCGGGAACGGTGTCGTCAGAGGCGTTGAAGCGCACCTGGTCCGAGTAGTCCCTGAAAGCTATCGTGCAGCCGGTCACGTCCACCGTCACGTTGTTGATGATGTAAGGATCGGAGACGTTGCCCGAGGGATCCCTGACCGTCACCGTCAGCGTCTGGTTGGCGGCCTCTTGCAGGCCGCAGTTGAACGATGTCGTGCCCGAGCCATCTACGCTGGGTGTGCAGGCCACCCCGCCTACCGACGAGCTTACCGTTATCTGCTGGGTGGCGTCGGTGCCCGTTGTCTGGCAGACGAAGGGCACCTGCTGGTCGTTGAAAGTGCTGCCGTCAGTGGGCTGGCTGCAGGTTATCGTCGGCCTCACGGTGTCTACCAGGACGTTGAAGGGTAACGAGGTGGTCGAGTTGCCGCAGGCGTCCCTTACCGAGACGCTCAGGGCGTGGTTGCTCTGGCCCATGCTGGTCTGTAACGCCGCCGTGCCTCCGGCCACCACTCCGGTGCCGGCCGAGTTGCTGTCTATCAAGAAACTCACTAACTGCCCGTCCTCGGCGTCGGTCGTGGCCGCGAAGTTGAAATCCAGATCCTGCGTGGATTGGTTGAGATCGTCTGCGTAAATCAATGTGGCCTTGGATGGGCTCGAGATGGCCACCGCCGGCGGGACGCTGTCGACCGCGATGGCGAACTGCGCCTCCGGGTCGGCTATGGCCGGACTGGCCTGGTTGATGTTGGGGTTGCCGGCGGCGTCGGTTACCCTGGCCGTCAGATCATAGTCGCCGTCGGCCAGCGACATGCCGAAGACCGCCTGGCCGCTGGTTACCGTTGCACAGCCCACGCTTACTCCCGGAGGCCAGCCGTTGAGCAGACACAGGTTCCGCCCGTCTTCCGCGCCGCTTACCACTACCGTCGCCTGGAACACCGCCTCGCTCTGCTTGATACAACCGTTGCCGTCGGCGTCGGAACTTATAACCACGCTCTCTACCGTCGGCGGCAGGCTGTCCACGTGTACCGTGATCGGCGCCGAGTAGTTGCCCTGCCCGGGCAGGTTCTCCGAGAAAGCCACCAGCGTGTTGTCGCCCTGGTCGAGATTGACGCCTGTGAGATAGGTGGTCACACCCGTCACCGTGCCGACCCAAACTTCGTTGCCGTGTCCCGTGCAGTGACCCACGGGATAGCCCGTGCCGGGCGAGGCGCACAACACCAGCAGGTCGCCAGATTGGGTGTAATGCGTCTCGACGTTTACCTGGGTCTGGAAGCCGAAATCGGAACTCATGTCCGCAAAGAGGTTGAAGCTTTGGTCTGGGTTGGGCCTGGTAATCAATACCTCGGGCAGCACTCGGTTTACCGATATCGATACATTGTCGAGATCGCTGTTGGCCGCGGCGTCGGTCACCGTGGCCTGGATCTGGATTGTCAACGGGTCGGCCGAGGTGTCGTCAGAGGTTATCAGCGTGGCATTGTCGAAGGTGTAGCCCGAGGCTGCTTCAGCGGCGGTTAGCTGGTGAGTGGCTACCTGCTCGAAAGCTCCCCCGCCTACCTTGCGCTCTAACGTTATCGTATCGCCCGCGGCCGCGCCCGAGAGGGCACAGGCCACGTCCAGCTGGAATCCGACCGCGGCACTCTGGTCTGCCGAGCTGCCCAGTTGAGCCAGGTCGATTGGGCTGGTTATCATTACGTCGGGCGCTATGCGGTCTACCGTTACGTTCACAGGAGTGGCGTCCGTGCAGTTGCCGGCCTTGTCACAGGCCTGGATGCCTAGCGCGTGGCCGGCCTGGTCGAGAAGAGTCACGGCGTTGTAGGTTATCTGGTTGCCAGCGAATTTCGGCGCTGCGCCTATCAACTCGGCCGGCTGGCCGTCCACCGTCAGGTCGGCGGCCTGGCCGTCTTCCACATCGGCTGAGGCCTGTACCTTGATCTGGAAGCCGGCCTGGCCCGACTGATCCACGCTGGCCGCGTTGAATACCGCCGCGTCGGCCGGCAGGGTGAACTGTACCGTCGGCGCGGTGTGATCTATTACCACCCGGTTGGGCACAGAGGTGCCCACGGCGGCCGCCAAGTTCACACACGAGGCCCACAACTGGTACTCGCCCTCGGGGCGGGTTACACTTATAATCGCATCGCCCGAGGCGTCGGCCGTGCCGGTGCCTATGGCCGCGCCTGCGTCGCAGTCGGCGGGCAGCGTGCCTGCCGGGGCGCGCGAACAGATGTAGCAGCTTTGGCCCTGCTCCACGTCGCTGTCTACGGTTACGTCGAAAGTCTCCTGCTGCGTGTAGGCGCCGTCCGCGGGATCGGTGATTATCACCAGCGGCAGGCTCGTATCGCCCACCACCAGCGTTACCGTCGCCTGGCCGGTGCCGGCCGCGTTGGTGGCAGAGGCACTCAGCGTAACGTCGCCGCGCGGCAACAGGACGCCTATGAAGGTTGCGAAACCCGAGCCGGATGCGCCTATTGTAATCGGCGCGCGATCGTGGCCGTTGTCATTTACGACCAGGCTGACCTTTGCGCCGGCTGCCACGTTCTGTACCTGGACTATTACCGTATACAGCCTGTCGCCTTCGGCGATTGTCACGGGCCCGCTCGACCCGTCGGGATCCACGAAGGTCAGCACGGGCGGATCGCTGAACACCTGGGCCGAGACCGTGATGCTGTCCGGCTGGGCCGGGTTGCCGGCTTGGTCTGCCACATTGGCCGTCAGCGTGTTGGACGTGGCCGCGCCGGTGATCGAGCCCAGCACGAGATCGATGCCGGCCACGTTGCCGGTCACAGTAGCGCTGTAGTCTGTTTGATGGGGCGTCCCGCCGGCGTCCGTCCAGGCTACCGTGACGGTGGCCAGTTGGCCGTCCTCGACCCCGGTCGTTGTAACGTCGACAGTCGCATCGGTCGTGTCGAACACGGCGCCGTCTGCGGGATTGCTGATGGCTATCGTCGGCGAGTGCCCGTCTACCGTGATAAATACGTCAGGGGAAGACTCGCCCGTTCCCAGTACGCACTTGAGCGTCTTGGGGCCGTCTGCGAAAGTCACCTCGTTGACAGACAGGTTGTCCTGTACGGAAAGACCCGCCACCGGCGACTGGCCGCTGATGAAGAGCGTGAAGGTGGCCCCGTCGGCCACGTTGGCCGTGTTGACCTGGACATCGTACTGCAGGTCGTTGGCCTGGTTACTATCCTTGTCGTCGGCCGCAAGCAGCACGGCAGTATTGGCCGGGCTGGTGACCAGGCAGGTGCGCTGCTGGGTGAGCACGCTGACGGTGTTCAACGCGCTTTCGGCCTCTTCGCCGCAGGCGTTCTGACCCTTGACCTTGAGCGTGTAATCCTGCTGCAGGGAGAAGCTCGCATAGTCGAATTCGAAATCGCCGCCCGTAAAGAAGACAACGGGCTGCAGCGGATCGGCCCCGTCCATCAGCACCTGGCCGTCCACCAGCAAGGTAAGGTGCGCGCCGTCCGGCACGCCGGACGAGGTGCCCGTGACCGCCACCTGGATACCGGCCGTGCCGGGATCGCGATCGGCCGCGTCGGTGATCGTCACCCCGTCGCCCGGCGAACTCAAGGCAACATCGAGAGCGGTGGCGCACACCAGGTAGTCGTTTGTCAACGAACGACCATTGCTCGTGCCCGTGACGATCGCGTAAACCGGAATATTTCCGTCGGCGAAAGTGGCTACGAAAGCGGCCGCGTGATTGGTCAGCGTAGCGCTTGCGATGTCCTGGCCCGCGACATTCAGAGTCACCGTGCTGCCGTCGGCGCACGAGAAAGTCCCGGCCGAGTCGGTCTCTGCCGTCAATGTCACCTGCAGGCCGTCCGTGTTCGGGTCTGTGTCGTCCGCGGCGCGGAAGGTCGTCCCGTTGGCTGGTGTAAGGCGCACCGCGCAGCGGCCGGTGTCGATCGTTACCGAGATCTCGGAGGCGACCTGACCGCCCTGTGCATCTGTTGTCTCGACCCTGAGCAGGTCTACGCCCTCGGCCAGGTCGACGTCATCGAAGGCTGCCTGGCCATTGGCCAACTGGCCGGCCGGCACGCGCGCAGACGAGTTTACCAACAACGCGACGTCCGTCCCGTCGCCTACGCCCTTGCAGGACACCGCAACGTCGTGCTGCATGCCCTCGCGGGCGGGCAGCGAGTCGTCGCCGGCCACCAGCCAGGCGCCGTCCTGGGGATCATCGAAGCGGCAGGCGGGCACGCCGAGCTGAACCGAGACGTCGGCGCAGTCTTCGACATTTCCCAATTGCGGCTCGCAAATAAGCGTGCCGTCGCTCATCCTGTCTATGGTCGTTGCACCCCGAACGCAGATGTGGTTGGCGCCGTCCTCGAAGGTCTGATCGGCGAACTCTACGTGGCCGGTCTGGCTCTCGACATCGTCCAGCGCTACCGTGCCATGAACCGTCTCGCCCGGCCGGCGATCGTTTACGAAGGTCAGGATCGTGCCCGCGGGCACGCAGGTCGTGCGGGCCGCGGCCGGGTACTGCACCCCTAGCTCAGCGGGCTGCGTGTCGTGGAACTCGGTCAGCACTGTGGCGCCGGGCTGGGTGATTTCAACCGACGGCACACAATCGCACGGATCCTTCTTACTGCCGCAATCACAGGCACTCGTCACTATCAACGCCAGGCACGCCGCCAGCGACAGGCGAAACAACTTCATGGGCTACCTCCCCGCTGCTGAGATCGATATTCAACCCTTTCCAGGGCTTCACATACTAGCCTAAAGTCAAGCACAAGATCAATGACCGGGATCAACATTTAAACGGGCACCAAGAACTCACGGATTACTATCGGCGGGATCCCCCACGAGCTGAGCCATTCGGCCGAAAAACAGGTTCCTGCAGTTCTAGGCGCTTTCAACCAGGCCCTTCTTGGACAGGCACTCGACGAACCAGATGGTGTCCTTCTCGGCACGCCCCTTGTCGACGTCGAACTCGGCGCATAGCAATTCGGCCATCTCTGCCAGCGAGCGATCGCCCGTCATCAACTCCCAGATGCGGGTACCCACGTCATTGAGAGTGTGCATGGTGCTGTCGGCCGGAGTGATGATCACCGCCTCGCCGTCGATCATCCTCCAGGCGACTTCCTTCTGGCGCTGCACCCGGCTTTCGAGGGCGAAGGGGCCTTGCACTCCCTGAGAAATCCTGCGAACCCTCTTGGCCGGTGGCTTTTTGGAGGCCCCGCCTTTCTTCTTGATCGGCGCCTTCTTAGCTGCCTTTTTCTTGACGACCTTCTTCTTGGGCACCTTTTTTACGACCTTCTTCTTGACCGCTTTTTTCTTGGACGTCTTTTTTACGACTTTCTTCTTGGCGGCTTTCTTTTTCACATTCGCCCGGCTCGCAGTCGTCCGCTTGCCGGCCGACGCCTTTTTCGCCTGCTTTTTCTTGCTCTTGGACACTTTCTTCTTTGTCGCCATGGAACCCCCTACGTTCCGGTTTATTGCTTTTGGATAGGACAGAGTCTACGGATACCTTACCCCCTTGTCAATCCTATATTTCCTAAAAAATCAATCTGTCTCGGGGTCTGCCTCGCCAAAGCGTAGAAGGGCCTCAGATGTCAGGATCACCTCGCTACCGGGCTTTACCCTGCCCAGCGCCTCTGTAAGCTGCAACAGGCACCCGGAACACTCGGTCACCAGGATGTCGGCCCCCGAGCGCAACACGCTGTCCAACTTGCGCTCGGCGATCGCCAGTGACAGATCGTAGTGCGAGACGCAAAACGAGCCCCCCTGGCCGCAGCAACGATCGGCGTCCTCCATCTCGGTAAATCTGGCATTCGGCAACGATGTCAGCAACTTGCGGGGAGCATCCCTCTCTTTGAGACCCTTGGCCAGGTGGCAGGGATCGTGATACGTCAACAGTGGGCCCCGTTTTTCGCCCAGGGCGGTTTTAGGCGGGCTATCTCCGCGCAATTTCAGCCACAATGCAGAAAACGGCACCACCCGCTCTTCGAACTCCCGTGCCCGCCCGGCAACCTCGACATCATCGGAAAGCAGCTCGACCATATGCTTCGAAAGCATGTAGACGCACGAGGCGCAAGGCGAGGTGATGTATCGCGGCCAGTGCCCGTCCGCCGGCAAGAAGGCATCCAGATTGCGTAGCGCGAGTTTGCGGGCCGCCTGTGTCTCACCGGCGCCGAAGGCCGGCAATCCGCAGCAGCCCTGGTCGGCGGGAACAATTACCGAGGCTCCCAGGCCGGCCAGGCCGGCCAGGGCCGCACCCGCCGCCTGCGGCCGCAAGTAGTTCGAAACGCAGCCCGCAAAGAGAGCCACATCGACCTCCTCTGTGCCAACGGCTTTCTTCTTACCGCGCTCGATAAAGAACGGCCTGGATATCTTTGGAATGCGGTGGCGCTCGCCTCCCGGCCCGCGCAGGAAGCGGATATGCAGGCCGCTTTCCTTGGGCACCTTGGAGGCCCACAGGAGCCGCGAGAAGCGCGCGCCGGAAAGCAGCGCCGGCAACAGCCGCCGGGATGGCAATATCTTGCGCAGCACATAGCTTTTTAGGCGCCCGGTCTTCTTGGCCGCGGCCAGCCTGGCCCGCTCGGCCTGGACGATAAAGGGAGTATCCACCTGGTTGGGACAAACCGCCGTGCAGGAGCCGCACAACAGACAGGCCGAAAGGTGAAAGCGGAACACCTGCCCGGCTGCGAGCCGTCCGTCCTGCCCCGCCCGGGTCAAGGCGATCTTGCCGCGGGCGACGCCGCCTTCTCTTTGAGTCGCCCCGTAGACCGGACACTGCGCCATGCAGGCGCCGCAGCGCACGCAGCGATCGATCTCGGAGCGCAGGCTCGGTTTTTTCTTCTCAGGAGCCATCTTCGGCGCGCTCGGGAAAGATCTTGGCCGGGTTCATGATTCCCCGCGGATCGAGCGCGGCCTTGATCGCCCGCATGGCGTCGATCGACTCCTCGGACAACTCGAGCGAGAGGTATTTCTGCTTAGTAGTGCCCACGCCGTGCTCACCGGTGATGCTGCCGTGAAGCGAGATTACCAGGCGGAACATCTCGGTAACGGCCCGCTCCACGCGGCACACCTCGTCGCTGTTGAGCGGATTTGCCAAAAAGTTTACGTGCAGGTTGCCGTCGCCGGCGTGTCCGAATATGGCGCACTTGATATCGTTTTCTTCGGCAATCGAGTGAATGCCGGCCACCGCCCGGGGCAGGCTGGAAAGCGGCACCACTATATCCTCATTGACCTTGAGCGGGGCTATCTTGGCCAAGGCCGGGCCGACGGCTCGCCTGGCTTTCCAGATGCTTTCTGCCTCCGCCGCATCGGCAGCCAGTTTGACCAGACCGGCTTTTCCTTCGCGCATTACCCGTTCGACGATTGCGGCCGCGCGCTCGACGTCGCCTGCGCCCCCGTCCACCTCGATGATCAACACGGCCCCGGCTTCCCGAGGCAGCCCGGATGACGATTTCTCGCCGTAATCCTCGACACAGCGCACGGCGTTGCCGTCCATGAACTCGATGGCCGCGGGCAGCACCCCGGCCCGGAAGGTCGCGCCCACCGCCGCCGCGGCCTGCTCGACCTCGGCAAAAACGGCAAGTAAGGTGCGCCTTGATTCAGGCAAGGGCAACAGCCGCAGGGTGGCCTCGGTGATGATGCCCAGCGTTCCCTCGGAGCCCAATAGCAGCGACAGCAGGTCGTAGCCGGCCACCGACTTGAGGGTGCGCGCTCCCAGGCGCACCAGCTGCCCTTCGGGCAGCACCGCCTGCAGCGCCAGCACGCTCTGCCGGGTGACTCCGTACTTGACCGCCCGCGGGCCGCCGGCGTTCTCGGCCAGGTTGCCGCCGATGGTGCAGGTCGCCATACTCTGTGGATCGGGCGCATAGAAGAATCCCTGCGCCTCGACCTGCTTTTGCAAGTGCTCTGTCACCACTCCCGGCTCTACTATGGCCTGGAGGTTATCGGCGTCGATGCGCAGGATACGATTCATGCGCTGGGTGCTTATCACCACCCCGCCGCGGATGGGCCGCGCGCCCCCGGTCAACCCGGTCCCCGCACCGCGCGGAATCACGAAAAAGGGCGTCCGGTTGGCTAGTAGCACGATCTTGGCGATTTCCTCGGCCGTGCCCGCCAGCACCACGGCGTCGGGCCTGACCACCTCGGCCGCCGGCGTGGCGTCGTAGCCGTAGAGCACAAGCTCTTCGGGCGCCGTCAGCAGGTTTTCTGAGCCGACGATACTGCCAATTTCTTTCAGTAGGCCGGCATCCAGCATCCAGCACCTCGCTACTGTTTCGCCTTCTTGATCTCCTCGACCAACTCGGGAACCGCCTTGAACAGGTCGGCCACCAGGCCGTAGTCGGCCACCGAGAAAATCGGCGCCTCCTCGTCCTTGTTGATGGCCACGATGGTCTTCGAGCTTTTCATCCCGGCCAGGTGCTGAATGGCGCCGGAGATACCGATTGCCACATAGAGGTCGGGGGCAACCACCTTGCCGGTCTGCCCAACCTGCAGATCGTTGGGCACCCAGCCGGCGTCAACCGCGGCCCGCGTGGCGCCGACCGCGGCGCCCAGCAGGTCGGCCAGGCCCTCGATCAGCTTGAAGCCCTCTTCTCCCTTGGTGCCGCGCCCGCCGCTTACGATCATGTTCGCCTCGGTCAGCTCGGGCCGCTCGCTTTTTACTTCTTCGAACCTGATGAAACGCTTGCCGGGCTTGTCGAAGTCGATATTGACCGTGACCGCAACTTTCTCGCCGCCCGGTTCGCCTTTGGGCGCCGGGTCGAACTCGGTGCCGCGAATGGTGACTACTTTCACCGCTGTGGTGATCTCGACGGCCACTATGGCGTTGCCCGCCCAGACCGGCCTGAGGAAATGGCCGTTGTCGTCGATCCCCAATATGTCCGAGGCCATGCCGGCCCCGAGCTTGGCGGCCAGGCGCGGCAGCATGTCCTTGGCCATGGCCGTCGCGGTGGCGCCTACGAGCTCTGCTCCCATATCTCCGGCCACCTTGGCGGCAATCGCCGCGTGACTCTCTGCCAGGTAGGGGCCCAGCTTTTCGTGGTCGGCCATGTGCACCTTGGCCGCGCCGTAGCAGGCGGCCTGGTCGGCGACGGCCGAGATGTCGTGTCCAATTACCAGAATGTGAAATTCGCCGCCGGTCTTGGCGACGTAATCCCTGGCACAGCTGAACGCGGCCAGGCTGGCCTTCTTGAGCTTCCCGTCCTTGTGCTCGGCTATGATAAGTGCGTTGCCCATGTCTCGTCTCCTTGCCCGCGTCAGATTAGCTTGGCTTCGTCCCTGAGCTTGGCCACCAGGGTGGGCACGTCGGGAACCTTGATACCCGCCTTGCGCACGGGCGGCTCCAAGAAGGTGTGCCAAACCATCCGGGCGCCGGTGTCCAGGCCCATCGAGGACAGCTCTATCGCGCGGATCGGCTTGCGCTTGGCTTTCATGATGCCCGGCAGCGAGGCGTAGCGCGGTTCGTTGAGGCGCAGGTCGGCGGTGATCACGGCCGGCAGATCGACCTCGACGTGATCGAAGCCGCCGTCCACTTCGCGGGTCACCTGGGCCGTCTTGCCGTCTTCGGCGATCTCGATCTTCGAGGCGAAGCAGGCCTGGCCGACTCCCAAAAACTCGGCCAGCATCTGCCCGGCCTGGTTGTTGTCGCCGTCGACCGCCTGCTTGCCCATCAGGATCAGGTCCGGCTGCTCCTCGGCCACGATTTTCTCGAGGATCCTGGCCACGACGACAGAGTCGGGAGCATCGTCGGTGATTACCTGCACGCCGCTGTCGGCTCCCATGGCTAACCCGGAGCGAATCTCCTTGGTGCACTCCTTGGGCCCGATGCTCACTACCACCACCTCGCCGCCGAATTTCTCCTTGATGCGAATGCCCTCCTCGACGGCGATCTCATCGAAGGGATTTACCTTGAAGTCGATTCCTTCGGTCACGACGCCCGAGCCGTCGGGCTTGACCTTGATCTTGACGTCCGGGTCGGTGACCCGTTTCGCGGTAACCAGAACTTTCACGATTTGCCTCCTTGTCTCGGTTATGCCTTGTTAGTGTCATTTACGAATCGTCTTTTGATTCGTTAGTGCCACGTTATGCTGTGCATTATCAGTAGGAATCTTCTTGTAATCCGCCAAAAAAGCCGCGATGCCGTTGTCGGTCAGGGGATGCTTGACCAAAGTGCCGAAGATCTTGAAGGGCACGGTCACGATGTGCGCGCCGATCAACGCCGACTGGTAGACGTGCACCGGGCTGCGGATGCTGGCCACGATCACCTCGCTCTTGTAGCCGTAGTTGTGCAGCATGGCCAGCATGTCGGCGACCATGTCCATGCCGTCGCTGCCCACGTCGTCCAGCCGGCCGACGAAGGGGCTGATGAAGTCGGCGCCTGCCTTGGCGGCCAGCAATCCCTGCAGGGGCTGGAACACCAGGGTGACGTTGGTCTTGATACCCTCGGCGGCGCAGACCTTGACCGCCTTGAGCCCCTCGAGCGTCATCGGGATCTTGACGGTGATGTTTTCGTGGATCTTGGCCAGATCCCGGGCCTCGGACAGCATGCCCTCCGTGTTCTCGGATATGACCTCGGCCGAGATGGGTCCGTCGACGATGGTGGTTATCTCCTTGATAACCTCGATAAAAGGTCGACCGGTGCGGGACACCAGGCTCGGGTTGGTGGTCACGCCGTCCACCAGTCCCATCGCGGCTCCTTCGCGGATTTCGTCTACGTTGGCGGTATCCAGGAATATCTTCATTTGCAGTCCTCCTTGGGTCCGAGCGGATTTTGTAGGAGTGGACGCAGTGTGTCAAGCAGAATTGACATTTATATCAATTCCCGCACGTTGCTCATCAAATCTTCGCACGACCTGCCCGTCGGGGGGCAAGGCGGAAAGCAGCTGGGCGGCCGTTTTTCCAAGCAAAGGGTGGCGCGCTCCAGGCGCAAGCTCGGCCAGGGGCTCGAGCACGAAGCGGCGCTGGTGAAGCCTGGCGTGCGGCAATGCCAGGCGTTCGTTGTGCACTACCAGGTCGTCCAAAAGCAGCACATCCAGGTCGATTACCCTTGGCCCAAAACGCTCGCGGCGCTCGCGGCCCATCCGGCGCTCGACGGCCAGGCAGGCATCGAGCAGTTCGAAAGGCGAAAGAGTGCAGTCGATCACGGCCACCATGTTGATGAAATCGGGCTGATCGGTCTTGCCGACCGGCTCGGTTTCGTAGGCGCTGGACAGGTTCAGGCTGTCGATTCCATCGATCGCTTCCAACCTGCGCGCGGCCTCGATGCAGTTGTTTAGCCTCTCACCCAGATTGGAGCCGATGGCGACAAAGGCGCGGCTCACGGGGAACCTCCTGGTTCCCCTCCGCCGATACCGGCCTCGCGCAGACGCTCTAATGCTTTTGTAATACGCTCCTCGGGCAGCGTTAAAGTCAGGCGCACGTAGCCCCGGCCCGAGGGGCCGAACCCCGATCCGGGCGTGACCAGCACACCGGCCCGTTCGATCAGCCGTGCGGCGAAGGCGATGTCGTCTCCGCCGGGCACAGGCATCCAGACGTAAAAGGTCGCAATCGGCCGTGGAGGCTCGAAGCCAAGGCGTATCAGGCCGTCTACCAGCAGATCGCGCCGGCGCCGGTAGCTTGCAAGAAGTCCTTCCAGGTTTTCGGGCCACTGGCGCATGGCGGCAATGCCGGCCTGCTGCATGGCGCCTGCGACCCCCGAGTCGAGGTTGCTCTTCAAAGTCGCAAGCGCGCCCACAGCCGTAGCGTTGCCGGCTACGAAGCCCACTCGCCAGCCGGTCATGTTGTAGCTTTTGGAAAGCGAGTGGAACTCGATCGCCACATCACGGGCGCCGTCTATCTGCAGAACGCTTTGTGTGCTTCGGCCGTCGAAGACGATCTCCGAGTAGGCGCAATCCGAGCACAGCAGGATCTCGTGCCGCCGGCAGAATGCGACCGCCCGCTCCAGAAACTCGCGGCCGGCGGGCGCCCCGGTCGGGTTGTTGGGATAGTTGATCCACAACATCCTGGCCCGTGCTGCCAACTCGGGCGCTACGGCGTCGAGATCGGGCAGAAATCCGTTTTTCGCTTCCAGGGGCAGATAGTGAACCCGGCCTCCGGCCAGGCGCGTGGCCGTGGCGTAGACAGGGTAGCCAGGCTCGGGACACATGGCCAAGTCACCCGGGTCGATGAAGGCCAACGGCAGGTGGGCAATGCCTTCCTTGGTGCCGATCAAGGCGGCGATCTCGCATTCGGCGTCGAGATCCACCCCGAAGCGTCTTTTCATCCAGGCGGCGGCCTGGCTACGAAATTCATCCGAGCCCGCGTATGCCGGGTAACGATGATTGCGCGGGTCGGCCATGGCCGCCTGCCCGGCGCGCACGATCGCGTCCGGAGTGGGCAGATCGGGATCCCCGATGGTGAACGAGATCACATCCACCCCGCGCGATAAAGCTTCGCGCTTTATGCGATCCAGGTCGGCAAACAGGTAGGGAGCAAGGCTCTGCATTCGCCTGGCCACGGGAATCTTCATCTTACCCCCACTTCGTTCTCGAGAACTCCAATTTCATCAACGACGACCTGCACCTTGTCTCCTTCAACCAGCGGGCCGACACCGGCCGGGGTGCCCAGCGAGATCATGTCGCCCGGCAAGAGAGTCATCACCCGCGAGACGAAGGCCACCACCTGCGGCACGCCGAAGATCATCTTGGCCAGCGCGCCGCGCTGCCTTTCCCGGCCGTTGACCAGGCAGCGCAGCAGCATGTCCTCCCAGATGGCGTCGCTCTCGATCCACGGGCCGGCCGGCGCGAAAGTATCGAAGCCCTTGGCGCGCGCGTAGACGACGTCCTTGTGCTGCAGCGCCCGGGCGGTGACATCGTTGAAACAGGTGAAACCAAAAACATAGTCGAGCGCCCGCCGTTCGGGGACGTCGCGGGCCGGCTTGCCGATTACCAGCGCGACTTCGGCCTCGTGCTCTATTGGGCCGGGCACCTCGGGCAACAGAATAGTGCCCTTGTGCCCAAGAAGCGCCGACGGCGGCTTTAGAAAAATCCTCGGTTCGTCAGCCGCGGATTTCTTCATCTCGGCGGCATGCTCGGCGAAGTTGACGCCCACGGCGACTATCTTACTGGGCACGACCGGGGGCAGAAAGTCGATCTCGGTAAGCGCATGGATCTTGCTGGTGGCGCCGAAGCGACCGAAAATATCCCCCTCGATCTCGACAACGGCGTCGCCTTCCACGATGCCGTGGCGCGGAGCGCCTCGGGCAATACTGAAACGAGCGAAGCGCAAATCAGCTCTCCCCGAATACTTCGTCCATGCCGTAAAGCCCGGGCGCGGCCCGGGCCGCGAAGCGCAGCGCATCGAGCGCACCCGTGCAAAAATGCTCGCGCGTGGTCGCCCGGTGGGTAAGCACAAGCTGTTCGCCAGGCCCCAGAAACATGACCTGGTGCTCGCCGACCACGTCGCCGCCGCGCGCGCTGGATATGCCCACCTCGCCAGGCAGCCGCCGCGCCGCGCGCGCGTACACCCGGCGCCCTCCGCGCTCTGTTGTGACTATCTCGGCCAGCTTCAAAGCCGTGCCCGAGGGCGCGTCGGCCTTGGCCGCGTGGTGAATCTCGAAAATCTCGGCGTCGTGTCCCGCAAGGGATCGGGCGGCCTCGGCCACCAGCCTGCCCAGCAGGTGTATCCCGCGGCTCATGTTGAAAGCCTGCACCACGGGGATGCGTTCAGCCGCGCGCCGGATGGTATCGAGCTGTTCCCGGTCGAGGCCGGTGGTTCCGCTGACGAAGGGCTTGCCGGCCTCGGCGGCCAGGGCAACGTGCTCTGAGACGGACAGCGGTAGACTGAAATCCAGAACCACCCCGGCCGACTCGATGGCCCCACGGGCATCGTCGGTCAAGCGCGCCCCGTCCCCGAGAGCGAGATCCAACTCAGGGTGCCCGGGCCGCTCGAGCGCCGCGACCAGCGTCAGATCGCCGGCTTGCTCGACCAGCTCTACCAGCATTCGGCCCATGCGCCCGCGGGCCCCGCATATGCAGACGCCGATCACGTCGGCTTCTCCAGCAACCCCAATGCCTGCATGGCCCCGCGCAAGCGCGGGTTGTGCTTTTCCGAAAGCGGCGCCAAGGGCGGGCGAATCTCGGGGCCGCACTCGCCCAGCATGGCCATGGCCGCCTTGACCGGAATGGGATTCGATTCGAGAAACAGGGCCTCGGTCAACGGCAGCAGATCGAAATGGATCTTCCGGGCGCCTTCAAGGTCGCCGCTTTCGAACTTCGAATACATTTCGGCCATCCGGCCCGGCGCCACGTTGCTGACGACCGAGATGCAGCCGCGGCCGCCGAGCGCAAGCAGCGGCAGGAACGTAAAATCGTCTCCCGAGAAGATGGCCAACTCCCCGCCCGATTCGCGCTGTGCGCGGATCATCAAGGCGTCCAGCTTGAGATCGCCGCTGGCCTCTTTGAGGGCGACGACGTTTTCGAGCCTGGCCAGTTCGGCCACGCTGGCCGGGGTCAGGCTGACCCCGGTGCGGCCGGGAACATTGTAGGCCACAACCGGCGGCCCCACCTTGGCTACCCGCGCGAAGTGGTCGATCAGCCCCGCCTGGGTGGGCTTGACGTAATAGGGCGTCACCACCAATACGCCGTCGATCTTGAGCGCCGCGGCCTTGCGGGTCATCTCGATTGTCGCTTTGGTGTTGTTGCTTCCGGTGCCGGCGATGACCGGTACCCGGCCGGCAGTCTGCTCGGAAACTTGCCTGATGACCAAAAGCTTCTCTTCCATGCTCATGGCGGCGGCCTCGCCGGTCGTGCCGCAGGCCACCAGGCCCGAGATACCGCCTGCGATCTGTCGCTCAACCAGCCGGCGCAGAGAGTCGATATCCAGGGCGCCGTCCTTGAAAGGCGTCACCAGGGCCGTCAGCGGTCCTTTGAACATTGTCCACCTCCATCGGCTGTCACGGTCGTCCCGGCATCGGGAACGCTTTTCAAATCAAGCGGCGGCCGGGGAGCCCCCTTGACGCCGCAAGCCTGCCCCAGCAGGGCAAGCAGCAGGATCAACAGCGGCAGGCCGCCTGAGACACGCCGCGTCCTTGCCTTCATCCGTTACCTCAGAAGTAGAGCACCAGCCGGGCCAGTATGCGATGGGCGATGTTGGCGTCGTCGTCCTGGTTGTTGTCGCCGATCCCGCCGGGCGCCATGTCTTCTCCGAGATCGCTCATGCCGCTCATGGGAATCAGCAGGCCGTAGGAAATACCGGCGTGGAAGTTGTCGTCCGAAAAGTAGAAGAAGTCGAGATCGAACTCTAGCCCCAACGGGCTGGCCTTGCCGCGAGTCGAGTCCCTGTAGATGGCCGACGAGTAGATGGCCGACAGCTTGGTGCCCAGGCCGGCGACGATGTTGTACTGCACGCTGGGCTTGACGTAGATGGCGTCGGTCACGGTGCCGATTATCTGGCGCCAGAGGATCATATCGACGTGGTAGTCGAGATTGAAACGGAAGTTGTTGACGTTGGTGTCATGGTTGGCATAGGAGAACTGTTTCTCGGCAAACGGCCTGACACCCATGCCGGGCGAGTCGTCACCGCTTGCGAACCCCAGTTCAAGCCCCAACCGGAGCTTGTCGTCCAGCAATGTATAGTCCGCCTGCAACACGCCGCCGAATTGCTGCAGGTCGATACTGCCCTCGGCGACGCCGCTTATCAGGTTGCCGTCGGCATCCAGGTTGTGATTGATGTTGGTGTAGCCGATCTTGCCCTTGATCATCACCAGTTCGAGTTCGATGCGCAGCTTGCGCCACATGAAGCGCACCCAGATGTCCGGGATGTAGGCCTCGGCGTTGCGCACTGCGTAGTCGCCGACATCCTGCAGCGCCCCACTTCCAGGATCGGCCGGCTGCGCGGTATTATAGTCGGCGGCGTCGAGGGCCTGGTTGCGATAGACGAAGTAGACCCCGTAGTTCAGCACCCAGTCGTCTTGCGCTAAAGCATGGCGGATGTCCTCGGGCTTGTCGCGCTTCATGATCGCTAAAATATACGAGTTGACGTCGTCGAGTTGGTCGATGTCGATGCTCTGGCCGTTGTACTCGTTTTTGTACGAGGAGTAAGGCCCCTCGGAGGTGAAGTCGATCATCGGAATGACGTAGTGGCCGAAGAGCTTGGTGGCGAACATGATCCTGTCGGCGGTCGAGCCGTAGTCGCAGTCGAAGCACTGTCCCACGGGGCCCATGGGATCGGGTCGGGTGACCAACGGGCCGTTGTCGACATGGTAGGGCCCGCCGTCGTTGGCCAGAAGCCCGAGCCCCCACTCCGACGGCATGCGCCCGAAGCGCAGCAGACCCAACGGCGTACGCACCTCGCCCCAGACCCTCTTGACCGCGATGCTGTCGCGCAGCGAATTTATTCCCACCGACGGGGGATTCTGGCCCTGGCTGAAAACCACCAGCGGATAGTACTGGTTCTGCGGATAGCCGTCCGGGGTGGAGCCCAGGATCAGGTTATCGAGGATGTCGATCTGGGCCATGATGCGCACGTCTTCCGAGATGTTGACAGTCGGCTCGAGCCTGAAGCGCATGTTGGCATCGGCCAGCGTGTCAGAACGTTTGGTGGCCGAGTGGGGAAACTGGGGATAGGAGACCCCGCCCTCGGTCCGCTCCGGCAGCCCCAGGCTCAACCCGGCGTTCAGATCGCCTCTCAGGCGCAGGTAGCCGTGCAGGTCGAGGACGTTCAAGGGCGGCTTGACCGCCTCGGCCTCGTCCATGGTGACCTCCCGGAATCCATCCGGCAACGGCATCGGTTCGCTCTGGGCGGCATCACCCGCGGCCGGCTCGAGGGGAGTGAGTTCTCCGCCTCCGACCGGGGGCAGCTCGGGCGTTTTCTGCTCAGGCGTCTTGGCCGCGGGCACGGTTTTGTTCTCGTCCTCTTTCTGATTCTCCACGGCGGGCTTGGATTCGTCTTGGGCGAAAAGCTGTGCGGAAGACGAAAGCAGGAAGATCGCTGTCCCCATAGTCACCAGCCAAGATCGCATGCAGCCTCCTTTTTTCTTTTTCATCGGGCACGTTAGGCCCTGAGTGGCACAGCATTTATCACAGCGTCCCTCCGAGTGTCAACCTGGCTTGACCGTAAAAATGCGCTCATGCTAGGCTTGTCGGATGGCAACCACGCGGAGACACCAATGCTGATCACTGCCGGCAAGCGGTTCGGCTTCCCGCCGGGCGCGCTGCTCGGGCTCTTGTTTCTCGGGCTGCTCATGCCCGGCTGCTCTGCAGACAGCCAGACCGGCGTCTGGATCCGCATCGTCAGCCCCTTGGTCACCATTACCAACGTGCGCCTGTACGTCTACGACGCCACCTCCTTCGACACCCAGTGGGTCAGCCAGGTCGACGTGCCCGAGCCGCCCCTGACCGAGGCGCGCACCTTCGACCCCTCCTCGGACGATCCAGCTAACCAGCTCTGGGTGCTGATTTTAGCCGGCAGCGAAGTCAACGACAGCATCCGCATCGTCGGCGTCGGGCTGCGCGACGGTCGAGAGGTGGCCAACGCCGGCCTGGACAAGATCGTCTTCTCGCCCGGCAAGATCATCGATCACGCGGACGAAGAGGGAAACCCGCTCACCCTGGTGCTGGAAGGTTGTAAGGATGAAGACCAGGACGGATTCTGCCCGCCGTCGGACTGCGACGATGGGGACGCGGCCGTCAACCCCGACGTTACCGAGGTCTGCGACGATAAGGATAACAACTGCGACCGGGCCACCGACGAAGGCTGCCCGTGCTCATCCGGGCAACAGCGCGACTGCTGGCCGCAGTGGGCGCCGGCGCTCGAGACCATCTGCTTAAACTCCGGAGACAATGATCCCTGCGCCTGCAAACAGGGCAGCCAGTCGTGCGCCGGCGGAGTCTGGGGCGCATGCGACGGGCTGGTAATGCCGGTCGCGGAAGGCAAGCTCGACGAGAACGGAAATCCCGTGCCTTGCGACGACCTGGGTTCGTTCCTGTGCTACCCGACCTGCACGGACGAGATTGACAACGACTGCAATCGTTTCCTCGATCTCAAGGATACCGGCTGCGGCGGCTGCGAGCCTGGCACGGGAAAGGACTGTTACACCGGCCCTTCCGAGACAAGAACCATTGGAACCTGCCGCGACGGAAGGCAGAATTGCAAGGATGACGGCACCTGGCCGCTCGATTGCCCGGGCGAGTCCCTCCCGATGGGCTGGTCGAAGGAAACCCCGGACGGGGCAGCCGAGTTCGACAAATGTGACAACCTGGACAACGACTGCGACGGCATCACCGACAACGTCACCATCCACGAGTCTTGCGACCTGAGCGCAGGCTGCTGCCGTGACGCCGTCAAAGATTGCGTTGGCGGACATTGGATCGACTGCACGCTCGAAGACTACCGGAGTTTCGCGCACGACACCTGCTACGACCCGAGGCTGGGAGATGATTACGAGTACTACGTTGGCGATGAGACCACCGACAACTGCGACGGGCTGGACAACGACTGCGACGGCGACCCGGACGACGTCTTCGATCCCAACACTCTCGAACGCCTGTGTAAGTGCAAGATCGGCGACACCACAGTGTGCGAGACCCGCAACCAGGGCATTTGCGTGCCGGGCCTTTTCATCTGTGTCGACGGCCAACTGGTCATAGACGGCACCTGTGTCCAGGGCAAGCCCAGCGAGTCGTGCGACAACCTGGATAACGACTGCGACGGCACGACCGACCAGACCGAGGCCGCGCGGCTCGACTGCCTTGAAAACATCGTAGGCCAGCAGGAAAACGCGCGCGTAGATCGCTGCGCGTTGGGCAAGTGTATCTGCGTGTGCAACGACGGCTGGTGGGACAACGACGACAACCTTTGTATGCAGAGCGGCGGCTGCGAGTACCCCTGCTACCAAAGCGCCGGCCTGGTCGAGCGCTGCGATGGAGCCGACAACAATTGCAACGGCCCGATCGATGCAGCCGATCAGCCCCTGGCCACGGTCGATGCCCTGTGTCCCTACCGTGACGGCACCAGGATTCCCGGCCGGGGAGGAGAAGCGGGCGGCCCGGCCGAGGCCTGCGTCTCGGGCGAGTGTCAGTTCGAGTGCGCCGCTCCTTACGACGATTGCGACAACGACCGCCGCCTGCCTGTGCCCCTGCCCGGCGAGACCGACTCCAGCAACGGCTGCGAGATTGATCTGACCGACAATGTCGACAACTGCGGTGCCTGCGACAACCAATGCTCCTTCAACCACGGCGGGGCCTACTGCCAAAACTTCACCTGCCGTCTCGGCGCCTGCATCGGCTTGTGGGACAATTGCAACGGTCAGGAAGCCGACGGCTGCGAAACCTCGTTGGAGACGCTCAGCGACTGCGGCTCGTGCGGCACCAACTGCAGCCGGACCAACGCCAGTGCCAGTTGCTCGGGCGGCTCCTGTCACATCGCGAGTTGCGACCCCGGCTGGGGCAACTGCGACGGCAACGACGCCAATGGCTGCGAGAACCCGCTCGACAGCCTCTCGGATTGCGGCTCGTGCGGCACCAACTGCAGCCGGGCCCATGCCACTGCTTCCTGCTCGGGCGATTCCTGCCACATCGTAAGCTGCGATGGGGGCTGGGACGACTGCGACGGCAACGACGGGAACGGCTGCGAGAACTCGCTCGACAGTCTCTCAGACTGCGGCTCGTGCGGCACTTCCTGCAGCCGGTCCAATGCCATGGCCTCCTGCTCGGGCGACAGTTGCCACATCGCAAGCTGCAACTCGGGCTGGGGCAACTGTGACAACAACGATGGGAACGGCTGCGAAAACCCGCTCGACAGTCTCTCAGACTGCGGCTCGTGCGGCACTTCTTGCAGCAGAACCCATGCCACGGCCTCTTGCGCGGGCGACAGCTGCCACATCACCAGCTGCGACTCCGGCTGGGGCAACTGCGACAACAACGATGGGAACGGCTGCGAGAACTCGCTCGACAACCTGACGAACTGCGGCTCGTGCGGCACCAACTGCAGCCGGGCCAACGCCACGGCCTCCTGCTCGGGCGACTCGTGCCACATCGTAAGCTGCAACGGCGGCTTCGACGACTGCGACGGCGTCGATGCCAACGGCTGCGAGAACACGCTCGACAGCCTGACGGATTGCGGCTCGTGCGGCACGTCCTGCAACCGAACCAACGCCACGGCCTCCTGCTCGGGCGACAGCTGCCATATCGCAGGCTGCAACTCGGGCTGGGGCAACTGCGACGGCAACGACGGCAATGGTTGCGAGAACACGCTCGACAGCCTATCGGATTGCGGCTCCTGCGGGACATCCTGCAGCCTCGCCAACGCCACGGAATCCTGCTCGGGCGACACCTGCCACGTCACGGGCTGCGACCCGGGCTGGGGCGATTGCGACGGCAACGACCCCAACGGCTGCGAGAACTCGCTCGACAGCCTCTCGGATTGCGGCTCGTGCGGCACGTCTTGCAGCCGGGCCAATGCCACGGCCTCCTGCTCGGGCGACAGCTGCCACATCGGAAGCTGCAACTCGGGCTGGGGCAACTGCGACGGCAACGACGGCAATGGTTGCGAGAACACCCTCGACAGCCTCTCGGATTGCGGCTCGTGCGGGACATCTTGCAGCCTTGCCAACGCCACGGAATCCTGCTCGGGCGACACCTGCCACGTCACAAGCTGCGATGGGGGCTGGGGCAACTGCGACGGCAACGACCCCAACGGATGCGAGAACTCGCTCGACAGCCTGGGCAACTGCGGCTCGTGCGGCACTACCTGCAGCCGGGCCAACGCCACGGCCTCCTGCTCGGGCGACTCCTGCCACATCGGAAGCTGCAACTCGGGCTGGGGCAACTGCGACGGCAGCGACGGCAACGGCTGCGAGAACACGCTCGACAGCCTCTCGGACTGCGGCTCGTGCGGGACGGCCTGCAACCGAACCAACGCCACGCCTTCTTGCTCGGGCGACAGCTGCCACATCGGAAGCTGCGACTCGGGCTACGACGACTGCAACTCGACAGATTCCGACGGTTGCGAGACCCCGCTCGGCACTTCGAGCGACTGCTCCGCCTGCTCCGACGCCTGCGGGCCGACCACCAACAAGATCTGTATCAGTAACTCGCCCGACCACTGCGGCTGCAATGTCAACGGTAATTGCGACACGGGCAATGGCGAAACATGCAACACCACCTCGCACCTGTGCGAATAGGTTGCTGCGGCACAGGCTTTACTTTTTCCAGACAGCCTTGCCGTCTTGCGACCAGGCGGGCACTCCCGGGGGCAGGTCCGCAGGGATGCGGCGCAGGATGTCGCCGGGCGGGCGGATCAGCACCGCCCCGTTGGGGATCTCGCGACCCTGACCGATGGTGACGTCGAGGCCGGCGAAACAGCCGTGCCCGAAGCAGGCCCCCAGCAGCTTGTTGTCGATGGGCTGCAGGCTGCCCTGGTGCATGACACGGGTCTGGCCGGCGGCGCGCAGGTCTACCACCCAGACACGCGAGGTCAGCGCGCAGCGGCTGCCGAACAGGCAGGCCTGGATGCCGTTGACGCACAGGTCAGAGTCTGGGTAACCTGCGCAGAATACCATGGTCGAGTTCTTGCTGATGAAACACTTCGGGCCCACCACCGAGAAGTAGACGTTGGCCCGATCCTCGATGGTGACGTCGTCGCCGACCAGGCAGCCGCGAACCAAAGTGTAGGCGCCGATCTTGACGTTGTCCCCCAGCAGGCAGCCCTCGACGGTGGCGGTCGGGTGGATGAAACAGTTCTTGCCCTTGCGGTTGGCCCGGCCCATCAGCGTCCACAGGTAGCCGGCCTTGCTGATGCGGCCGCGCAGCAGGGCGGCAAGACCGCTCGACAACGCCTTGCCCAGGCTCCATGCCTTGTGATCCAGCACGTTCTCGACCCACTCGATCTGAACCGCAAGCTGGTTGGCCCATAGCACGTGCACCCAGTGCACGACGTGCATGACCACGCTCGAGGTGACCGGATGCTCGTAGCGTGAAAAACCCGAGATGTGCGGCGGGGCGGGCATGGCAAAGATCTTTTCCCGGAAGCGGGCCCGCACCGGGCGCGCCCGGGAAAGACACTCCTCCAGGCCGGCCTGACTGTCCGGAGGAAGCTGTGCATGAATCATGTAGAGACGGTAAAGAACCAACTTCTCCCCGTCCCCCTCGCCCGTCTCGAGATCCTGCAGCGAGCGTGTGCGCCTGACCAGCAAGGAGTCGGCCGGCAGCCCGCAACGAATCGACTCGCCGGCCTGCCGTCCGCGACGCACGAAGTCGTCGATCACCCTGCGGGTGAAGTAGACATCGTCGTAGGTCAGCAAAAAACTGTTCTCGCGGATATCCTCGGGCCCGGCGATGCGCTCGACATCCAGGCCGGCCCGGCGCAGCACGCGATCCTGCGCGTCGCACAGCCGGCGATTGCCGATCATCGCTTCGGCGACCGGGTCGCCGAAGGGGTGAATGCTGATACCCGAGGGAAGAATGTAGGCCTTCATGAAACCAGCGTACGGAGCGCCGGCGCGGGTGTCAATCTTATACCAATCACTTGAAGAGCAAGCTTCCCCACCTGGCGAAGATCGGCGCCAGAACAAGCGACACCACGCTCATCAGCTTGATCAGGATATTCAGCGCCGGGCCGGCGGTGTCCTTGAAGGGATCGCCGACGGTGTCGCCTACCACCGCAGCCTTGTGCGTCTCGGAGCCCTTGCCGCCCAATGCGCCGCCTTCGATGTGCTTCTTGGCGTTATCCCAGGCGCCTCCGGCGTTGGCCATGAAGAGGGCCATCAGCACGCCGGTTACGGTCACGCCGGCCAGCAGCCCTCCCAGGGCCTTGACGCTGATGAAGCCCATGATCACCGGCACCAGTATGGCGATCAGCCCGGGGGCGATCATCTCCCTGATGGCGGCCGAAGTGGAGATATCCACGCACTTGGCGTATTCGGCCTTGGCCTTGCCTTCCATCAGGCCCTCGATGGTGCGGAACTGACGGCGCACCTCTTCGATCATCGCCTGGGCGGCGCGGCCGACCGCGTTCAGGGCGAACGACGAGAACAGGAAAGGCATCATGCCGCCTATCAGCAGGCCGGCCATGATAACCGGGTCGGCCACGTCGATGGAGGTCATGCCCACCTGGGCACGGAAGGCGGCAAACAGCGCCAGTGCGGTCAGCGCCGCCGAACCGATAGCAAAACCCTTGCCTATGGCGGCTGTTGTGTTACCCACCGCGTCGAGTTTATCGGTGCGTTCGCGCACCTCGGGCGGCAACTCGGCCATCTCGGCAATGCCTCCGGCGTTGTCGGCCACCGGGCCGTAGGCATCCACCGCCAGCTGGATGCCGGTGGTGGAAAGCATGCCCAAAGCGCCTATCGCGATGCCGTACATGCCGGCGAAATAGTAGGCCGCCACGATGGCGACAGCCAGCACAAGAAGCGGCCAGGTGGTCGAGCGCATGCCCACCGCCAGGCCCTTGATGATGTTGGTGGCCGCGCCCGTCTGCGATGCTTCGGCGATCTGGTTGGTGGGCTTCTTGTTCTCGCCGGTGTAGTACTCGGTCAGCAGGCCGATGGCCACACCGGCCACGAGCCCGACCACCGCCGAAGTGGCGATGCCCCACCAGTAGAAGGTCACGCCGTCCGTGGTCCACTCGGCCGGCAGCAAGAACTTGGCCAACACGAAGGTCGCCCCGGCGGTCAGGATGGCCGTCAGGAAGGTTCCCGTGTTCAGGGCCGTCTGCGGGTTGCCGCCTTCCTTGGTGCGCACGAAGAAGGTGCCGATGATCGAGAGCACGATGCCCACCCCGGCGATGACCAGCGGCAGGAAGATGGCGTTGTAGCCCATGTCGGCGTTCTGGGCCCTGATGGCCGGGATCCAGGTAGCGCCCAGTACCATGGCGCCGACGATGGCGCCGACATACGACTCGAAGAGATCGGCGCCCATGCCGGCCACGTCGCCGACGTTGTCACCGACGTTGTCGGCGATGGTTGCCGGATTGCGCGGATCGTCCTCGGGGATTCCGGCCTCGACCTTACCGACCAAGTCGGCGCCCACGTCTGCCGCCTTGGTGTAGATTCCGCCGCCCACGCGGGCGAAGAGCGCGATGGAAGAGGCGCCCAGCGAGAATCCGGTGATGGTGTTGAGCACGATGACAGTGTCGGTTCCCTGGAAATCCCAGATAAACGTATAGATAATGAAGAGAACCCCGAGCCCGAGTGTCGCCAGTCCGACAACGCACATGCCCATCACTGCGCCGCCGCTGAAGGCGATCATCAGCGCGGGGTTGAGCCCGGTGCGGGCCGCCGCGGCGGTGCGCACGTTGGCCGCCGTGGCGACGCGCATGCCGAAGTAGCCCGCCGTGGCCGAACAGGTCGCCCCGACGACGAAGCTTATTGCGACCAGCCAAGACGAGTTTTCCATGCCCGCGTTGGCCCAGGCGAGCAGCACCGCGACCACCACTACGAAAATCGCTATCACGCTGTACTCGCGGCCGAGAAAGGCCATGGCGCCCTCGCGGATGTAGCCGCCGATCTCCTTCATCTTGTCGGTTCCGGCATCAGCCTTATTGACACCAATGGCCTTGATCAGGGCGAACAGCAACGCCAGAACGCCGGCAACGGGTGCAACCAGCATCAACACGGTTTCCATGCCTTTTCCTCCGTCTAGGGTGGACTTGGCGACAAAATACCCCCTTGACACGGGTTGTCAACCGTTTTCGCGCTCCTTGTCGATTCAAAAACCTTATAAGGGGCAACAGAAAAATAGATAACAATTGGTAACCTCTTGCCGACAGGCCGGGCTACGGATAGTATCCCGGGTCATGGTTAACGTGCGGGTACAAGTTTTCCTGGCGCTGTCTCTTGTCCTTGCGGCCCCCGGCCTGCAGGCCGGGCGGCCATGGAAGGCTTCCGTTTCGGTTCCTGCGACCGAGGGCCTGGGCAGGCGACTTTTGCAACTCGATGCGAAAACAATGAAGCGCTTTCGCGAGATCTTCGGCCGTGGGTCGCTCTTGCTGTCGCGGGGGCGCTATCGGGAGGCGGCCAAGGCTCTCGGGCAGGCCATCGAACTCTATCCCGATCACCTCGGCGCACGCATCGCCCGTGTCAGGACCCTAATGGTGCTGGGCTACCTCTCCTGGAACGCCGAGTTGATCCGCACGGCGATTGGCGATATTCGCAGAGCCGAAGAACGTTCGCCCCAAAATAGGCAAGTTCGCTTTCTGTCACGCCTGCTCGACGGCCTGCTTACGCGCATGCGCGTCTACAAGAAAAAGACAAAGTAGTCATCCGCAGGCAGCTGTGATAAAAGTCTCCTCGATGGAAGCCCATAAACTCGCCCGGGTGTACGAGAAAGAGGTCGCGCCCCACTGGGAAGGTCATTTCGTGCCTTTCCTGCTCGAGTCCTTCCCGGCCGAACTGCCACGCAAAGCCACGCTTCTCGAGATGTGCTGCGCCACGGGAGATCTTACCGCCGAAATCGCCGCCCGTCTGCCGGAGGGAGGCCGGCTGATCGCCGTCGAGGACGTGCGCGAGCTGATGGACCTGGCCCGGGCCAAGATCCCGGCGGACATGCGCAAACGCGTGTTCTTCAAGAAGGAGCAACCGAACGCGCTCACCTTCGCCGACGAAACCTACCAGGGAGTCCTCTCTCCCGGGCTGCCGACCGTCTACGACCTGGCCGACGTCCTGGCCGAGGCCGTGCGCCTGCTGGGCAAGGACGGCTTCGTGCTGCTTGGGGCGCTGCTTTCGGGCAGCTTCCAGGAACTTCTGGACATCTACCGCGAAGTGCTCGAGAAGGAAGATCTGGTCGCAGCCCAGGACAACCTCGACAGTTTCTGCGGCAAGTTGCCGGATCCGCCGGCTGCCAACCGCATGCTCTCCGCGGCCGGGCTGATAGAATGTCGCGCGCGGGCCCGCACGGTGAGCATTCACTTCGAAAACGGCCTGGGGTTGATCAGATCGCCGCTTGTCAGGCGCCACTGCCTGGAAGAGTGCCTCGGGTTCATCAAGGATCGCGGCTGGCGCGAAGGTGTGCTGGCCGGCATTGTTCGCTCATTGGATACCTATTTTCCAAAGGGGCTCGACCTGACGCTGGTTTTGGGGCGGCTCGAGGGAGTCAAGTTGTAGTGGCCCGTCTTTTACCGGTTGCGGCGGCGTTCTTTGCCGTGCCCTTGGGTGCGGCGTTCTAGTTCGTAGGTCTTTACCTTGCGGATCAGGTTGCGGCGCGAGATACCCAGGCTGATTGCGGCCTTGGTCTTGTTCCAGCGGGCCTGCTTGAGATGATCGAGGATCATGGTCCGCTCGAGACGCTCTATCGCCTGGGGCATCCCGGAGCCGGGGGAATCCTGGCCCCGCGCCTGGGGGCTTGCCCCGTCGCGGTAGATCTCGTAGCGAATGCGGGGCGAGAGGAATTCCTCGCCGATCTCGGCGTCCTCGCCCTGTAAAACCAGCAGCCGCTCGATCTCGTTCTCCAACTCCCTGACGTTGCCCGGCCAGTTGTAGTCCATCAGGCGCTCGAGGCAGGCGGGCCGCAGGCTCACCTTGCTTCCCTTGAGGGCATGCTTTGCGAGGAAATGTCCCAACAGCAGAGGGATGTCATCGCGGCGCTCCCGCAGCGGAGGCAGCTTCACGCCGATGACGTTGATGCGATAGAAGAGATCCTCGCGGAACTGGCCCCGCTCGACCATTTCACTCAGGTCGCGGTTGGTGGCGGCGATGACGCGCACGCCGACCTTCTTCGTCTGCGTGCTGCCCACGGCGATGAAGGTTCCTTCCTGGAGAACCCTGAGCAACTTGACCTGCAGCGCGGGGCTCATGTCGCCGATCTCGTCAAGAAAAAAGGTGCCGCCGTCGGCCACTTCGAAAAGTCCCTTCTTGATTCCGCTCGCTCCCGTGAATGCACCCCGGGCGTGGCCGAACAGCTCGCTTTCCAACAGGTTGTCGTTCAGAGCCGAGCAATTCTGAACCACGAAGGGCTTTCGTCGACGCCGCGAGTTGAAATGAAGCGCCCGGGCGACCAGTTCCTTGCCGGTGCCGTTCTCTCCTTCGATCAGCACGGTCGAATCGGTCCCGGCCACCTTATCCAGGAACCGGTAAAGCTCTCGCATCGGGGCACTCTTGCCGATTATTTGCCCGTAAGCCGACCTCTGGGCCATCTCCCTGGTCAGGCGATCGAGCCTGCGCTCCTTGCGGACGATTTCTTCCCGGTAGACGAGCATCTCGCGGACGACTATCTCGAGCAGGTCTTTGAGATAACCCTCGGCCTCGGCGGACATCACCGTCGTCTTGCGTATGGCCCGCGTCAGCTCTTGCTCGGAGATGTCGAGTTCCAGGCCATGGGCCTTGACGATCTTCTTCTGCGTCGGGAGGCCGCGTTCTAAAAACATGCCGCCGGCTAAGATCAGCCCCTGTTCCTGACCGTCCAGCGTGACCGGCACGTAGATCTCCGTCAGGCCGGCATGGCAGGTGAAGGCCGCGGCGCCCTGCCCGCCGCCGTGCGATCGAAAGTGATCGAGCATGCCGCCGGCCGTCTCGTTACAGCACTTGCATCCCGCCGCGCTCGACTTGACCAGGTCGCACAGCGGCCGGCGGGTGGCGAAGCGGGCTAGTTCAGGACTCTCGATCAGCTTGCCCGTGCCGTCGGCGAAACCTATCCCCAGGTTCCAGCGCTTGTTGACTATCTCGGCCAGGCGCCCGATGACGCGCAGGCCGGCGATCTCCCTCCAGTCTTGCATGGCTCTCCATCCATAAAAAGGACACGCTGCCGGGCAACGGATCGCCGCCCGATAACAATCCTTGGAGTAAACCACACCCGGGCAGCCTGATCAATCATCGGTCGTACTTCGGCCGAACTTCGCTTCGAAGAGATTGACCCGCGGGCAGGGATGGGGCAAGCTACTTCCACCGTGAAATCTTGCACCCAAATCTTTGCGCTCTTTTGCCTGGCGATCGCTTGCGGCTGCGGCGATAAGACCGAGGCGCATCTCGAGCACTTTCTCGATCCCGCCGCGGCCGGCAATGCTTCGCCGCCCGAGTCGCTCGACCCGTTCGCCATTACCAATGACGGCAAGGCGGCCGACCGCATCAACACCATGGACTTCGACGATGTCGCCCGGCGCCTGGGCCCCCATCGCACGACGGCCCGCACGCGTTTCGCCTTCGCCGGTCCCAAGGTCCACGCCTCGCTGCGCGAAGAAGACATGATCGTCTTGGCGCGCAACGGCGATTTCAGGGTGAAGGTCGAAAACGAGTCCGGTCAGGGCTACGAGGTTGTTTACTCGGCGAAGCATTTATACATGCGCAACCGCTACGGGACGTTTCACGAGCGCGAGACCCTGGCCGGAGATCATCTCAAGTGGCGCGCCGCCGCTTATGGGGGCTGGGCCGCCGTCTACCGGTTGTACCGCGGGAGTCTCGGCTTCACCAAGCTGGGTATGGTTCGCCACAACGGCCGCGACGCGGTTCGGTTTTCCATTGGCATGAGTGACGCGAAGCCGCGCCCGGTGGCGGGCGCGCCCGCGTCCGCCTCGGCGCCCGTTCCCGCCGGAGTTACGAAATACGTCCTGCCGATCGAGCCCACCCCCAGCGAGCGAGATCGCTGGCGTGACAAGGTCAAACCGCTCTCGGCATCGGGCACGATTTTAGTGGACGCCGACTGTGGCGCCGTGCTGGGCGTCGACTTCTCGGGCGAGCTCGGCCTGCCTTCCCCGGGGGATGGCGGCGAAATCGCCCTGACGGTCAAGACGGTCCTGCTCACGGACGGGTTCGGCAATCCGCCTTCCATCGCCGCGCCGGACGAGAAAGAGATACGGCCCGTGCCTGAGCGCATCAAGGTCGACACCCATCCGATCGATTTCTACTTCGGCAAGGGTTTCACCTCGTCCCTGGGCGCCGCGGCTGGCGTGGCTCGGGACGCCGAGAAGCGCACGCAAAAAACGAAGTCCACGGGAGGTTCGACATCAAGGCACTAAAACTGGCCACGGCATTGACAGAGTGTGCGATTGAAAATAAGGCTCGCCGGCCGCGGCTGCTCGAGATAGGTGAGCTGAGTTCGTACACCGATTTCATCATCATCTTGACGGCCACCAGCGACCGCCATGCCCGTTCTTTAGCGGACCACTTGCGGGAAGACCTGAAAAAGGCACGCGTCATCCCGCTGGGGGTCGAGGGGTACGACGGCGGCCAGTGGGTCCTGCTCGACTTCGGCGAGGTTGTGGTACACATCTTCCAGGAGACGGTGCGCGACTTCTACGATCTCGACGGCCTGTGGATCGACGCCAAAAACATCCCGATCAAGGAAGTATAATTACCCATACCATTACCCACATGATTACCAGCGCCCTGGGCGGGGTGGCCGATCTGCTGCTGCCGCCGAGCTGCGCGCTTTGCGGCGAGCTTGTCGATCATCCCAAGACACCCGTCTGCCCGATTTGCCGGGAGGGTTTCGAGAAAATCCCGCCGCCGTTGTGCCCGCGTTGCGGGCAACCTTTTGTTGGCGCGGGTTTGTGTCCCGATTGCCGCGCGGATGATTCAGCGATTGTCATGCTGCGTTCCGGGTTCGCTTTCGGCGGCAGCATGTCACAGGCGATCCTGCGTCTCAAGTACGGGCATAAGCGGCAACTGGCCCCGTACCTCGCCCGCATGCTCATATGCCCCGGGATGCCCGACATGGATTTCGCGACCTGCGATCTGCTTATTCCGGTCCCCCTGCACCGTAAGCGGATCGCCGAGCGGGGCTTCAACCAGT
Source organism: Myxococcota bacterium (assembly GCA_035528415.1). Taxonomy (GTDB): domain Bacteria; phylum Myxococcota; class B64-G9; order B64-G9; family B64-G9; genus DATKYQ01. Next base: position 36,131 of record DATKYQ010000022.1, read on the forward strand.
CCGCACTGTTGGCCCGAGAGATAGGTGCCGTGCTGCATATTCCGACGGCGCCGAACGCCCTGGTGCGCACCCGCCCCACCGTCTCGCAGTCGAGGATGCAAAGCCGGCGGCAAAGGGCCGAAAACCTGCGCGGCGCCTTTGCGCTTCGCCCGGGAATTCGGATTGCGGGCAAGCGTGTCTGCATAGTCGACGATGTCGTCACCACCGGGGCCACCCTGGAAGCCTGCGCCCGGGCATTGCTCGCCGCCCGGCCGGCTTCGCTCGTGGGAATCACGCTGGCGCGCACGCTGCACTCGTGAACTCGAAAGCCGGACAAGCCGCTGTATGTCCCACACTGTATTGAAACATGCGCAAGTCCTAGGGGCGAAGCCCCTGTTTTTTACGCTGTGTACTTGACGCCTCGCAGTCGAGCCGCCTAGTATCTTAGAGTGTCTGTCGTGGCACTTCGGTTGCGACATTGTCTGATGGACGAGATCGACGATGGAAGGAGACTGGTTATGAAAGGCGGCTTCTGGCTTACGTCTCTGGTGGCCGCGGCGCTGCTGTTCGTGTTTCCGGGTTGTACAGGCGATCAGATATCTCCCGATCGTCCGGTCCTGACGGACGGAGACGGGAACAACGGCGGCGACGGTCCAATCCTCTGCCAGGGCAACGCGGGTTGCCCGGCGGGAACCGAGTGCAAGGGCGGCGTCTGCGTGGGCGCAACGTCCTGCAACTGCAACTACGACTGCGACAAGACCAAGAACGAAGTCTGCAACCGGGCGACGCACCAGTGCGAGAACGGCGCGCCGCCCGTCAACTGTCAGGATGACTGCGACTGCTTCTCGGGCGAGAGTTGCATCAGCGGAGAGTGCAAACCCATCGGCGGCGACGAGCGCACATGCACCATCGACGACGAGTGCGAAGAGGGCGAGACCTGCAAGAACGGCAAGTGCGTCCCCAAGAACTGCTCGAGCCGCGAAGACTGCGCGGGAGCGGTATGCCTGGTATGCAAGAACAACGAGTGTACGACGCCTCCGCCGGTCTGCCAGGGAACCGACGACTGCTGCGTGGGCTTCTACTGCAACTTCGGTACCTGTGTGCCCGAGAACATCGGGTGCGTCTCGGACTCCGACTGCGAGGAGCCCGATTTCCCCCGCTGCGACGCCGACGGCAATTGTGTGCAGCAATGCATCAACGACATCGACTGCCCCCTGGCGGGGCAGGTGTGCGTCGCCAACCACTGCACAACACCGGGGTGCTCCCCGGAGACCTGTCTCCAGGGCCAATGGTGCGACACCGGCGACGGGCAGTGCAAGCCGGGCTGCGACTCCAACGACGACTGCGTACCGCCCCAGACCTGCAACTACGTCAGCCACCAGTGCGGTCAGACCGACTGCTGCGGCGGCTGCGACAGCGATCACTACTGTGACACGCTGAGTTGCTCCTGCGCCGAAAAGTGCGACGCTACGCATCCCTGCCCCACCGGCTTCGATTGCCAGGCGGACGGGATGTGCTGGTGCACGTCCGGCGGCTGCCCGGCGGGAAGCCACTGCGACGCCGGCACCCATCAGTGCGTCCAGGACACGGTTGAGTGCACTTCCGACACAGACTGTCCCTCGGGTTGGACCTGCAACCTGACGACCAACGCCTGCGAGTCCTCGGGCGGCTCGGGCGAGGGAGACGCCTGCTTCACGGACACCAACTGCGATCAGGCGGCCGGGCTTTTGTGCGACAGCTCGCTGTTCTGCCTCTGGTGCGCCATGGCCGATCCCAACTTCAACCCGACCTTCACCTGTCGCTTCGAGTGCTCGTTGATTTTTCCCCAGTGCGCGGGCGGACAAGATTGTCTCTATCGCCACACCGGCCTGAAGGGCCTGTGCATGCCCCCCTGAGCGAGCGACTCTGAATCCGGAGGTTTTCAATGAAGGTCACAATGCGGGTTGTCTCGATTGCGTCCCTGTTCGCAATACTTGGCTTGGCCGCCTGTTCAGGCTCGGGCGGCGCCAACGACGGCGGCCTCGACGCGCAAGACGGTGTCGACGGCGGTGACCATGACATCGCCTGCAGCACCATCGGCGACTGTCCCATCAGCAACCTGTGCCTCGACGGCGTATGCCGGGTGGGCACCATCTGCAAGTCGAGCGCCGATTGTCCCTCCGGTTACAGTTGCTTGATTCTCAAGGAAGTCTGCGTCCCCGACAATCCTTGCCTGGACGACAACGGCTGCGCCGCCCCGACGCCATTCTGCCTGACCGGCGGAGGAGTGTGCGTGGCCTGCAAGCAGGACGGCGATTGCGAGTCGGGCTACTTATGCAACGAGAGCCACGCCTGCGAGATCGTGGGCCCCGACTGCACCGGCGACATCGACTGCACCGAGAGCGGCAAGCCCCACTGCGACATGGCACAGGGTAAGTGCTACCCCTGCGTCGAAGACGCGCACTGTTCGCCCCAGGTGTGCGAGCCGACCATGCGCCAGTGCGTAGCCTGCTATGAAAACGCCCACTGCACCTCGGGCAACCCCTTTTGCCTGACTGACTCGTACAGCTGTGTCGAGTGCCGCGACGAGAACGACTGCCCCGGCGCCGAGCGTTGCAGCCTGGGCCACCTGTGCACCGACATGATCTGCGTAAACGACTCTGATTGCGTAAGCACGCCCGGCACCCCGTACTGCAAGTCAGACAGCGGCGACTGCGTGCAGTGCAAGTCTAACGATCACTGCGGCACCTACCAGTGGTGCCGTGATTACACCTGTGCCACAGGCTGCCAAAATGATGCCGAGTGCGTGGAAAAGCAGGGGGCCGGCTACCACTGCGACTTGGACGCCAAGAACTGTTACTACGCCGAATGCCTGGCCGACGCCGACTGCGTCGCAGCCGACCCGGACCTGCCGCACTGCAAGACGGCCTCTAGCCCCGCCAACAACGCCTGCGTCGAATGCGTCGCCGACGAGCACTGCGACGAGTTCTTCTACTGCAAACCGGGCGATGACGCCTGCGCCCCCGAGCCCTGCTACCGCTACCAGGATCCCGACGCCACCTGCCGGCAGATCGACGCCTGCTACCACTGCGACTACATGAGCGGCAACTGCGGGCCGGTTAAAGAATGCACCTACCCGGACGGCGACGAGTGCTGCCCGGGATACTCATGCGAGAGCTACGGTTGCGAGATGGATCTCAACTGCACCGCACAGGATCCGGTTTGCGCCAACGGCTATACCTGCAACACCAGCTACAATCAGTGCGCGTGGGTTTCGAACTGCCAGCCACCCTGCGGGGCGGGCGAGTTCTGCAACTCCCAGAACGTGTGCGAATCCGGCTGCCACGAGACCGGCGAGACATGCGATCCTTTCTCGACCAGTAGCTGCTGCTCGGGGCTGATGTGCAATCTCTTCTGGCCGTTCTGCGCGTAGGCCGCTTCTTTTCTGGATGAGTCTGACTCTGATTGAGCTTGCCGACGTCGTCTCGGAGCTCTCGGCTTGCCTGCCCGGAAGCCTGTTGTCCAAGCTGTCGGCGCCTACTCCCCGAAGCTGCCAGATCGCCTTGCGCGGCGGCGGCGCGACGCGCACCCTGTACATCGATCTCGCGCCCGGCCTGACCCGCCTGCATCTTATCGACTCAAGGAAGCGCTCACCTGCCACACCCCCGGCCTGGGTGATGAAGGCTCGCTCCGAACTTGCCGGCCGGCGGCTTGTGAAAATCGGCCTGATCGGCGATGACAGGATCGTACGGCTTGATTTTGCGCAGAGTACAGGGGCCGGTCAACATACGCTTGTGGCCGAACTTTTCGGCCTCCGGGGCCGCCTGTTGCTGCTTACCGAGCGCGGCGCAATCATGCATGCGCTTGTCGGCGACGCGGATACCGGCGGGGAGTATCGTCCGCCGAGCGCGCACGGGGGCGGCGTTCCGGGGCCGTCGCGTTTCCCGGCGGCCGATCCCGCGACGCTGGCCGCCAACCGGGCGGTGGACGCGCACTACACGCGACTGGGTGCGGAGCAGGCACTTGCCGAGCGGCGCCGCTCGGTCACGCACACGCTCGAACGTCAACTTCGCAAGCTGTCCGGATTGGTCGAAAAGCTGCGGGCCGATCTTTCGCGTACCGCGCAGGCTGAAGATCTCTCCCGGCAAGCCGAGGCACTCAAGGCCGGCCTGCACCGCGTGCGCAAGGGAATGAGCCGCATCGAACTGACCGACTACTGCGATCCGCAGACCGGCCTGATCGCCATCGAGCTTTCCGCGGCGCTTACTCCGGTCGAGAACATGGAACGACTCTTTGCACGCAGCCAACGCCTTGAACGCGGCCGGGCGCAGATCGAGCCGCGCCTGCGTGAAACTCTTGCGCGCCGGGATCAACTCACCGATCTTCTCGCGCGCCTGCAGCAAGCGAAGGACGTAGAAGAAATTGAAGTCATCGAGGCCTCGTTCGTCAAGCCGGCCGGGCTGAAAAAGCGAGTCGCCTCGCGCAGGCAGCCGTATAAAACCTACCTTTCCAAAACCGGGCGCAAGATCATGGTGGGCCGCAGCGCCAAGGACAATAACCAGTTGACCTTCCACGTCGCCCGCGCCTCGGATCTCTGGTTGCACGCCCGCAACCGCCCGGGCGCCCACGTGGTGGTGAGCCTGGGCAAGAACGAGGAGATCGACGAGCAGACCCTCCTCGACGCCGCCACTCTCTCGGCGTCTCTGGCCGGCTGTGAAGAGATGGAAGTCGCCTACACCCGGGTCAAGAACCTGCGTCCGGTAAAGGGCCAGCCCGGCCTGGTATCGCTTACAAAAGAGCGAACCATCGACATCCGGGTCGAGCCCGCAAGAATTGAAAGACTAAGGAAATCTCAACAAGACTGACGCTTCGCCTCGCATGTGGTTTGATGTGGGATAATGTAGTCATTTTTTTGACATATCCCTACATCTGCCCTACAATGAAGACAGCCCAAAAAACCGCTACAAGGGACGGTGCCATGAGCTCGACTACAAGATATGGATCGCGAAAATCCCAGGGGGCAGCCCAGGTGGCCGAAAGCAGGCAAAACGAGATCGTCGGAGTGGTCTTCTGCCTGGCCGCCGCTTTGGTGTTGCTGTCGCTTTCGTCATTCTCGCCCAGCGATCCGGTTTTCGACGGGATCGGCGAGAAGGCATCCAACCTGTTCGGCCTGGTGGGCGCCTATCTGGGGGCCTTTCTGTTCGCGGCCTTGGGACTGGCCGCCTTTCTGCTCGTGGGCGGACTGGTCTACGGGGCAGTGGTCGCCTTCAGCAGGGGCGGTGTCAGGGTATCGGCGCGAAAGGTCACCGGCGGCCTGTTGTTGACCATTCTCGGCACGGTCTTCTGTCAACTGGTGTTCTCCGGGGACCCGATTCTCGGACACCCGCCGGGAGGCGTGGTCGGTGAGTACATGGGCGGGCTTTTCATCTCTCTGTTGTCGGTTACAGGCACGGCGGTGGTGGTTACGGCCGGGATGCTCCTGTGCCTGATAGCGGCCACAGGCTTCAGCCCGGTGAACAGCATCAGGTTCATCGGGCGTTACCTGCGCATTGCGGCCATTGCCTGCGGACGGGCAACGGTATTGGCTGCTGGGCGGACATGGCGGGCCGCGGCATCAGCGGCGCGGCGCTCGTTTACGCTCCTGGTCAGGGAAACCCGCGAGCTCCTGGCCGGCCTGCGCGAGAGCAGGGCCTCGGTATCAGCGGCGGCACAGGCGAAGCCGGGCGAGAAAAAGGAGCCCTGGTTCGCATCGCCAACCGGTGTGGAAGTCATCGATCCCGACCAGGGGCGCCGCGAGCCCGTGGTGGTGACCAGCGACCCCGGATCGATCGCCGAGCCGGCCGTCGCCGGCGCAACCCATGACAAGGGCAGGCCGGAAGGCCGGCACGATCAGGAACCGGAAATCGTCATCCCGCGCCGGGAGACGAAACAACCTGCGGCGGCCGCGCGCAAGCCCGAGCAGACTTTCAACCTCAAGGGATATAAACTGCCTGACATAGATTTTCTCGATTCTGAGGACCAGGGCCAGAACGAAATCGAGAAGGAGCAACTCCACGAGTACGCCCGCCGCCTGGAGGAGAAGCTTGCCAGCTACGGGGTGGAGGGCAAGGTCAAGAAGATTATGCCCGGGCCGGTTGTCACCATGTACGAGTACGTCCCCGCCCCGGGAGTCAAGGTTTCCAAGATCGCCGGCCTGTCCGACGACATGGCCCTGGCGCTGGGCGCACTGAGCGTACGCATCGTGGCCCCCATTCCCGGCCGCTCGGTGGTCGGCATCGAGGTGGCCAACAAGCAGCGCCAGACGGTTTTCGCCAAGGAGATCATCGCTCATCACTCGTTCCAGCGCAGCAACTCCAAGCTGACGCTGGCGTTGGGCAAGAACATCGAGGGCGCCCCGTTCGTGACCGATCTGAATAAAATGCCCCACCTGCTGGTGGCCGGCGCTACCGGTACCGGTAAGAGCGTGGCTCTAAACGCGATGATCACCAGCATTCTCTACCGGGCCACCCCGGAGGACGTGCGTTTCATAATGGTGGATCCAAAGATGCTCGAGTTGAGCCTGTACGAGGACATCCCCCACCTGCTGCTGCCGGTGGTGATCGATCCGCGCAAGGCGCAGGCGGCTCTCAACTGGGCGGTTTGCGAGATGGAACGCCGCATCCAGCTGCTGCACGCCGTCGGAGTTCGCTCGCTGGACAGTTACAATCTCAAGGCCGAGCGTCTGAACTCGGGGCAATCAGAGGAGCAAAGCGGCGGCGCGGTCAAGAAGGTAATTGTCATCGACAAGACGGCCACGGCCGGCATGAGCGTGCCGCCCGCAGAGGAAGACAACGCGGCCGATGCAGGCGAGTCGTCGAAGTCTCCCAACAACGATGCCAAGCTCGAGAAGCTGCCGCACATCGTAATCGTAATCGACGAGCTGGCCGACCTGATGATGACGGCCAGCCGCGAGGTTGAGACCTCCATCGCCCGCATCGCCCAGAAGGCGCGCGCGGCGGGCATCCACCTGATCGTCGCCACCCAGCGCCCGTCGGTCAACGTGATCACCGGCTTGATCAAGGCCAACCTGCCGGCGCGCATCTCATTCCGGGTGGCCTCCAAGATAGACTCGCGCACCATCCTCGACTGCAACGGCGCCGAAACCCTGGTGGGCAACGGCGACATGCTCTTCCACCCGCCGACCAGCTCGCAGATCATTCGCATTCACGGGGCGCTGATAACCGAGGACGAGATAACCCGCGTGGTGCAGCACCTCAAGGAGCAGGCCCAGCCGGTCTACGACGACTCGATCCTGGCCTCGACCGAAGAAGACAGCGACGATCTGGCGCTCGACGACGAAGACCGCGACGAGCTATACGACCTGGCGGTGGCCGTGGTGGCCGAGGCCGGGCAGGCGTCGACCTCGATGGTCCAGCGCAAGCTGCGCATAGGCTACAACCGGGCGGCGCGCCTGGTAGAGCGCATGGAACGCGAAGGCATAGTAGGCCCCCCCGACGGCTCCCGCCCCCGCGAGGTGCTGATTCGCGATCACGCTAGCTGATGCGCTACGGCTACTGGATCGCATCCTGGCCGTGGGGTATCTCAATTACATCTACTCCGGCGGGAATGTCGAAAAGGAAGGCGCTGTCTTTCAGGCCCACGTTGATCGAGACGTGGTCGAAGAAAACGTGGTTCACGTTGCCACCCGGGTCTTCTACTATTGTTTCCGAGACACTGAAGCTCTTTGCATCCACGACGAAGATCAGTTTCTTGAAACGGGCCTTCTTGCGGGGCACCAACTGCAGCACGTAACGGCCAGAGCCACCCAGATCTTTTCTTTTGGAAAAGGTTATCTCGAACTCCTTGCCCAGGTTGCCCTTGCCCCACAGGAAAGACACCGCGCCTGTCAGGCGCGAACCGGAAAACGACTTGTCGCGCATTACTTGCATGAGATCCGGGTCGTAGACGTAGAGGGCCTTGCCGTCGACCACGAAATGCTTGGGCCGCGGGGTCTTGTAGTCCCAGCGCATCATGCCGGGTTTTTTAATGTAGACGAAGCCGGTGGATGATCTCTTGCGACCGAGGGCCTTCGAAAAATACTCCTGCCTGAAGCCCGCCTGAAAATCATTGGTGCTGTCGTAGAAACCCTGGATCTTTCGGGCCACCTGCATGGCAGAAAGTCCCTTGCCCAAGGCCTGAGCGGCAAGCAGGGTAATCGCTACGATGATTACAGATCCTATCCGGCAGGTTCTTGTCATCTCTCCCTCCGTTTGAAAGACGTACCTCGTCCCGCGTTCATTCAGAGACATCGACTTCCAGGTCGTACACTCCGGCCTTTTTCACAACGGCCCTGACTATCCGGCCCGGCTCGGCCCGCCCGTGGATTACCGTCTTACCATCAACCTCGGGCGCCTGGTTCCAGGCCCGTCCGACCCCGAGGTCTTCTACCAGTACCTCGATCTCGCGCCCGATCAGCGATTCGTGGTAGTCCGAGGCAATCCCGCGCTGGATATCCAGAAGCTCCTGGCGCCGGGCCTCGGCCAACTCGGCCGGAACCTTGCCGTCCATTTCGGCCGCCGGGCTGCCTTCCTCCGCAGAAAAAGCGAAAACGCCCAGCCGTTCGATGCGACATTGCTCTACGAATTCAACAAGCCGCCTGTAGGCACTCTCGTCCTCGCCGGGAAAGCCGGTCATCAGCGTGGTGCGCAAGACCACCCCGGCGACATCGCGCCGCAAGCGTTCTATCAGCGCGACCATGGTCGCGGGATCGCCCCCGCGGCGCATTCTGGCAAGCACACCTCGGTCGGCATGCTGCACTGGAATGTCAAGATATGGCAACACGTGCGGTGTGCCCGAGATCACCTCGATCAGGCGCTCGGGGATCTCCGTCGGAAACAGGTACATCAGCCGCAGCCAGCGCAGCCCGCCGACCGCGGCCAGGGCCGCGACCAGTTCGGCCAGCTCCGGGCGTCCCGGCAAGTCGCCGCCCCAGGCGGCAAGATCCTGCGCCACCAGGACGATCTCGCGTACACCCAGCTCGATCAGGTTCTCGGCCTCCATGACCAAATCGTCCAAGGGACGGCTCTGCTGTGGTCCGCGCAGACTGGGAATGACACAGAACGAGCAGTGCCGGGAGCACCCCTCGGCGACCTTGAGATAGGCAGCACCACTAGCCAGCGAGTTGACCCGCGGCACCGAGGAATCCGCCAGATAACTCTGTCCGTGCTGGCAGCGAACGCTCTCCCCGCCGGGAGCGGCATCCAGCCACTGGCCAAGCTTGCCCACCTCGGCCGGACCTACGAAGAGATCCACCTCGGGAAGCTCGGCCGCCAGGCTGTCCCGGTAACGCGCTGTCAGGCAGCCGGCGACTATCAGACGCCGGCAACAACCCGAGGTCTTGAAGCGGCCCATCTCGACTATGGCGTCCAGAGATTCCTCGACCGCCGATTGGACGAAGGCGCAAGTATTCACCACGATCACTTCGGCCTGGGCGGGATCGTCCACCGCAACCAGTCCGCGCGTGGCGGCCGCTGCCCAGATCAGTTCGGAGTCGACCCGGTTCTTGGGACAACCCAGGCTGAGCATGTAGAAGGTGTGCGTCAAATTTCGAAAGACTCGCAGGATTTGACGGCCTGGGCGGAAAGCCCCGCGCCGGAAAAGGCCTCGACCAGCCCGCGGGCGGTGTCTTCCTCACCGTGGTTTACCAAGAACCTGCGCGGCGGACCGGGGATTTCCTTTGCCCAGGCCAGAAGGACGTCGCGATCCCCGTGTGCGGAGAATCCGTTTAAAGTCTCGATCTTCGCCCGTACCTCGACTGTCTCTCCGTAGATGCGAACCTTCTCCTCGCCGTCAACCAGGCGCCGCCCCAGCGTGCCGTAGCCCTGCCAGCCGACGAAGATGACGGTGGTGCTCTCCTTGTCGAGAAAGTCCTTCAGGTGATGCAGGATGCGGCCGCCGGTGCACATCCCCGAACCGGCGATGATCACCGCCGGGGGCTTGGTGTGCTTGAGCGTCTTGGACTCCTGGGCTGAGGCAATCTCCCGCAGACCCGGAAAACTCATCGGGGGATCGCCGCGCTCAATACCTTCCCAGGTTTTATCGTCGTAGCATTCGCGGTGGGCGCGGTAGACTGCCGTGACCCTCTCGGCCATGGGCGAGTCAAGCAACACGGGTAGCCTGGGGATCTCTCCTGAATCAACCATGTGGTTGAAATGGTACAGAAGCTCCTGGGTCCTGCCGATGGCGAAGGCCGGGATGAGCACCATCCCCTTGTGGGCCACGGCCCGCTCGACGATGTCTTTGAACTCGCGCAGCGTTTCCGCGCGACCCTTGTGCAGTCGATTGCCGTAGGTCGACTCGATCACCACGGCATCCACGGGCTCGTCCCAGTCGGTCGTCGGGTCGCGAATAATTGGAGAATTGGGCTGGCCGATATCACCGGACATCAACAGGCGTCGACCCCCGCCTGAAATAAGCGCGTGCGAGGAACCCAGGATGTGCCCGGCGTCGAACAGCTTGAGCTTGATCCCATCGAGATCTTGCTCCTGCCTGTAACGCAGCGGGCGCATCAGCTTGCAGGTGCGCTCGACCGTTTTCTCGTCGTAGAGCGGTTTGCCATCGTGAGCCGACAGGCGGGCCGAGTCGCGCATGACGATCTCGGCCAGGGCCGTCGTGGCGACGTGGGCGAATATCGGGCCGGAGAAGCCCTCGGCTACCAGGCGCGGTACGCGGCCGACATGGTCGAGATGGCCGTGGGTCAAAAGCACCGCGTCGAGTGAGGCAGCATCGAAGGGAAACGCCTCCCGGTTAAGTTCGTCGGAGTCGTCTTCTCCCTGGATCATGCCGCAGTCGACCAGGATGCGCTTCCCGGCACACTCCACCAGGCTGCATGACCCGGTAACCATGAGGGCCGCGCCGTAAAAGGTTATTTTCATGCCGCTCAAATCTCACCTCCGTGTTTTATCAACGGCGCGGCTCGGGCCGCCGCCTGAATGGCAAGGGGCGCTCGCGATGCCACTCCCAGTAGCGCCGCAATCCCTCTTCGAGTCCCAGCGTCGGCTGGAACCCGATGCTCTGTTCCGCCTGATGCGTATCGGCGAAGGTGTTGGGCATCTCGCCCGGGCGCAACGGCCGCGACTCGCGCTGAAACTCGACGTCCGCCAGCCAGGCCAGTTGCTCCGCCACCTGGGCCAGCGTGGTGGTCTGGCCCGTGCCCAGGTTTAGCACCCGCCAGGGAACCGGACGATCCAGGATTCTCAAAATGCCCACTACAAGGTCGTCTATGTGGATCATGTCCCGGCCCGCGGTTCCGTCGCCGCAAAGCCCCATGGGCACCCGGCGCTCGGCGGCCTCCGCCAGCGCGGGCACAAGCCTCTCGGGCGACTGCCGCGGACCGTAGACCGAGAAAATCCTGACCAGCGTGATGCTGATTGGAGAACGTAAAGAGAAGGCATGGGCGAAAAGCTCCGCCGCCCGTTGGGCCGCGCCGAACACCGATAGCGGTAGGTTGGCGGCATCGCTCTCCAAAAAGGGATAAACGCGCGAGCCGCCATAGACGTGCGCTGACGAGCCGATTACAGCTTGCTTGACGTTGTTGCGTCGGCAGGCCAGAAGCAGCGAGGAGCATCCCTGAATGTGTAGCCGCATGCAGGCTTCGGGCTCGCGCTCGGCCCACTCCAGGTCGCGCCGCGACACCAGGTGAATCACCGCATCAGGCCGAAAGGCGGCCATGGTCTTGTCGAGCGCCTCCCCGTCTGTTACGTCGCCACGGGTGAAGGAGAAGCGTTCATGGGCGCGGGCTTCCTCGATGCGTCCCTCCTGCCAACCGGGCGGATCCAAGCCATCCAGGATGTCAAAGCCGGCTACCCGGTAGCCACCCTGCAGCAGCACCTCGCATAAGCGCGCGCCGACGAAGCCCGCCGCGCCTGTCACCAGTACCTTCATTTAATAAGCTTCCTGCCCATGCCGATGTATTCGAAGCCCATCTCGCTCATGCTGTGGGGATCGAAGATATTGCGGCCGTCAAAGATCAACGGCCGGGCGAGCATCTCCTTGATGCGCCCGAAGTCGGGGCGACGAAACTCATTCCACTCGGTAACCACGATCAAGGCGTCGGCGCCCTGGCAACAGGCGTAGCTCTCACGACAGTAGGTTACCCGCTCGCCCAGTTCGGCCCGGGTGGTCTCCACGGCCTCTGGATCGTACACCCTGACGGCCGCGCCGGCCTCGAGCAGGTTTTCGATGATCGTGAGCGCCGGGGCCTCGCGCACGTCGTCGGTGCGCGGCTTGAATGCCAAGCCCCAGACGCCGAAAGTGCTCCCGGAGAGATCCTCGCCGAAGCGTTCTTTTATTCGTTGCGGGATGATCATCTTCTGTCGCTGGTTGACCTCGTCCGTGGCAGCCAGCATCTTCATCTCGATGCCGTGCTCGGCCCCGGTCTGCACCAGGGCGCGCACATCCTTGGGAAAGCAGCTTCCGCCGTAACCGACCCCGGGAAACAAGAAAGGATGACCGATGCGTTGGTCAGAGCCGACTCCCAGCCTGACCTGATCGACGTCGGCCCCCACCGCGTCGCACAGCAGTGCTATCTCATTCATAAACGAGATGCGCGCCGCCAAGAGCCCGTTGGCCGTGTACTTGGTCATCTCGGCGCTCTCGTTGTCCATGAATAAAATCGGGTTGCCGGTGCGAACGAAAGGAGCATACAGGTCGGCCATCAGCTTGCGGGCTCCCTCGTCCCGGGTGCCGATCACCACTCGATCGGGGCGCATGAAGTCATCGACCGCAGCGCCTTCCTTGAGAAACTCCGGGTTGCTGACCACGCTGAGCGCATGAGAAGTCAGCCCGCCGATGAGTTCGCACACCTTGCGCGAGGTTCCGACGGGAACGGTGCTCTTGAGAACGACCGTCATCGGGCCCTGCATCGCTCGGCCGATCTCGGTGGCCACGCGCAGAACGAAGGTCATGTCGACCCGCCCGTCACCGCCCTGGGGCGTACCCACGGCGATGAAGACGGCCCGCGCCCCAACAATTGCCGAGCTGAGATCGTCTGAAAAAAACAGGCGCTGTTTGCGCAGGTTGCGCGACAGCAAATCGGCGAGCCCCGGTTCGTAGAAGGGCACTTCGCCCCGTTCCAGGGCTGCCAACTTGCGCTCGTCCACTTCGACCAGCGTCACCTCGTGTCCTGTTTCGGACAGGCAGGTTCCGACCACTAAACCGACGTACCCCGCGCCGACCACCGCAATTTTCACGCCACACCTCCCGGCCGGCAGAGTCTATGCGGAGTGCAAAAGCCTTGTCAACCAAAGGGCACGCGGATACCTGCTGAGCGCAGGGTTTTGGATGAATTCAGGCTACTACTTTCTGCGCCGACGAATTGCCAGGCCCAGCAGACCGAAGATCGCAAACAGGCCGGCCAACCCGGCCCCCGGCGAGTGGGTGCCGCAACCGCAACCTCCGCCGGATGTCTCTCCGCCGCCATCGCCACCGTCCGTGCCGCCATCCGTGCAGGTGCCCGTACCGCTGCATACCCCATCCGAGCAAACATCATTCGAGGTGCAGGCGTTGTTGTCGTCGCACTCAAGGGTATTGTTGACGTTCAGGCAGCCATCGGCCGCATCGCAACTGTCGGTGGTGCAGACGTTGTCGTCGTTGCAATCCAAGTTCGTACCGGCCAGGCACTGGTTGTCGACGCAGGTTTCAGCTCCGTTGCAGACGTTGTCGTCGTTACAATCGGCAGCGGTGTTGCACGGCAGGCAGCCCGTATCGGACAAATCTGTCGTCTCGTCGCAGTCGTTGTCGACATTGTCCGAGCACGAGGCGTCTCCCTCGGGCCCTTCGGTGGCGTCGGGATTGACAAGCCCGTCGTCGTCGTCACAGTCGGTGCCGCCGGCGCAAAGAGCGTCGATGAAGCTATCCTGATCGCTGTCCTTGTCGATTGCGCCTCCGACACAGACGCCTTCGGCGCATGCGTCGACCGTGCTGCAGGGATCTACGTCATCGCAAGGCTCGGTGTTGTTCACATTGTGACAACCGTCGGAAGTGTCACAGGTATCCGTCGTGCAAACGTTGCTGTCGTCGCAGACAAGCGCGGCGCCGCCCACACATGAGCCCGCCTCGCAGGTGTCGCCGGTGGTGCAGGCGTCGGAGTCGTCGCAGGACAGAGTATTGTTCGTATTGACGCAACCGCTGCCGCTGTCACATGTGTCCGTGGTGCAGATGTTGCCGTCGTCGCAATCCGGAACCGCTCCTCCTACACAGGCACCCGCCGCGCAGGTATCGCCGGTGGTGCAGGCGTCGCCGTCATCACAGGAGGCTGTGTTATTGGTGTTGGCGCAACCGTTGACCGTATCGCAGGTGTCGGTGGTGCATGGATTGTTGTCTTCGCAGTCCGCTCCGCTGCCGCTTATGCAAGCACCTTCGAAGCAGGTGTCGTTTACCGTGCACTCGTTACCGTCGTCACAAGAATCCGTGTTGTTGCCGTTGACACAGCCCGTTGAGGTGTTGCAGGAATCGCTGGTGCAAATATTCGAATCGTCGCAGTCTGTGGCCGAGCCGCTGATGCAAGTTCCGCCTGCGCACATATCGCCCGTCGTACAAGCGTCAGAGTCGTCGCAAGACGCCGTGTTGTTGGTGTTGATACATCCACTCGCCACATCACAGCTATCGGTGGTGCAGACGTTGCCGTCGTCGCAAATGGGGGCCGCTCCGCCAACACAAACCCCGCCCGCGCAGGTGTCGTTTGTGGTACAGGCGTTCGAATCGTTGCAGGCCTCGGTGTTGTTGGCATTCACGCAACCCGTGGCAATGTCGCAGCTATCAGTCGTGCAGATGTTACTATCGTCACAGACCAGGGCCGTACCGGCCGCGCAAAGCCCGACAGAGGTGTTGCAGGTCTCCGCGCCGTTGCAGGCATTGTTGTCATTGCAGTCGGCGTCAACGGCGCACTGCAAACAACCAGTATCGGGGGTTCCGCCGGCACCGTCGGTGTCGATCGTCCCGTCGCAGTCGTTATCGATGTTATCGTTACAGATGGCAGTCCCGAAGGGGGTTTCGTTAACGCCCGGGTTGACGTTTACGTTGCCGTCGTCGCAATCGGTTCCGCCCGGGCACTGATCATCAAAATAGCTATCGCTGTCGGAGTCCTTGTTGGTCGTGCCGCTCTGGCAAACACCGCCGTTGCAGGTGTCCAGCGTAGAGCAAGCATTTTGATCGTCACAGCCATTGCCGTCCGGCAAGAAGGAATTCAACGGGCAGACGCCCAGGCCATCGCAGTGCTCGGCGGGATCGCAAACATCGGTCGATGTCCGGCACTCGGTGGTTGTCGGCTCGTTGTTCGGCAGGCAGGTGCCGGATCCGTTACAGCTGTCGGGATCGGTGCAGGGACCGTCCACGGAGCTGCCGCAGGGTGTACCGGAAGGTTCGAACCCGTCGTTCGGACAGTTGCCAGAACCGTCGCAATTCTCGCTCAGATCGCAATTGTTTAGAGCCGCGCGACAGACAACCGTGGTCGGCGCGTCATTGGGGAGGCAATTACCGGACGCATTGCAGGTGTCGGGGTTGGTACATGTGGTGTCGGCGTTGCTGCCGCAGGCGGTCCCGATCGGGTCGTGCATGTCCGACGGGCAGCTGCCTGTACCACTGCAATACTCGGGCACATCACAATCACCGGCGTCCGCCCGGCAGACCGTGGAGCTAGGCTCATAGTTGGTGTTGCAAGCGCCTGAACCATTACAGCTGTCCGCGTGGTCACAGAGACTTTCACTGCTGTCGCCGCAGGCTGCGCCCGCGGGTTGAAAAGAGTCACCCGGGCAGCTCCCGGCTCCATCACAGTTTTCGGCCATGTCACATAAGCCCACGGCCACTCTGCAAACGGTTGCAATCGGCTTGTCATTCGGCAGACAGGTGCCCGATCCATTGCAAGAATCCGGAAACGAGCAGTCCGTGTTGGCGGGACTACCGCAGGCTGTCGCTGCGAGCGCATCGTTGGCCAGGCAGGCCCCGGCGCCATTGCAGGTGTCGGGGTCGGTACAAGCGTCATCCAGCGGACTACCGCAAGGAGTGCCGAGTGTCTTGACGACGTCAACAGTGCATGCCCCGGCGCCGTTACAGTTATCGGCCACGTCGCAATCGCTGGCGGGCGGCCGGCAGACGGTGCTGGTCGATTCATGGTTAACGAGGCAGGCCCCCAAACCGTCGCAGGTGTCCGGATTGGTGCAGGCATCGTCCAGCGGACTTCCACAGGCCGCACCCGCGGATTTGAAAATGTCCGGAGGGCAAACTCCGGCGCTGCAATACTCCTCGAAATCACACTCGCCGGCAGCACCACGGCATAGCGTTGTACCGGGGGCATTGTTGGGCAAACATACTCCAGTGCCGTTGCAAGCGTCCGGATCGGTACAGGTGTCGTCTAACGAATTGCCGCAGGCGGTTCCCGGAGCCTCGAAACTGTCGGCCGGGCAGGCGCCGTTGCCGTCACAACGTTCCTCAATGTCGCATGCTCCGGCGTCCGCGCGACAGACGATCGTGTTAGGAGCATCATGACGCAGGCAAGCCCCGGTCCCGTCGCATGTATCCGGATCAGTGCAGGTGTTGTTGGTCGGATCGCCGCAAGCCGTGCTTGCTGGTTCGAAGGCGTCCGCGGGGCAAGCCCCCGCGCCGTCGCAATTCTCCGCCACGTCGCAAGCGCCGGCATCCGCCCGGCACTCGGTCGTGTTCGGTTCGTTGTTGACGAGACAAGCGCCGCTGCCGTCACAGCTGTCGGGATTATCACATACCGTGTCGGACGAACTTCCGCAGCTTGTGCCCGCCGGCTCGAAGGCATTCGCAGGACAACTGCCGTTGCCGTCACAGCGCTCTTCCACGTCGCACTCGCCGGCGTCCGGATGACATACAGTCGTGTCGGGGGCATCGTGACGCAGACAAGTTCCGTTGCCGTTGCAGCTGTCCGGATCGGTGCAGGTGTCGTCGGTCGAATCTCCGCAGGCTGTGTTCGCCGGCTCGAAAGCGTCCGCAGGGCAGCTGCCTGCGCCGTCGCAATTTTCCGCAACGTCGCATTCGCCGGCATCCGCCCGGCATTCGATCGTGTTCGGTTCGTTGTTGACGAGACAAGCGCCGTTGCCGTCACAGCTGTCGGGATCGTCACATACGGTGCCGGACGGGCTTCCGCAGGGCGTGTCTACCGCCACGTGGTTGGCCAGGCAGATACCCGTGGCATCACAACTGTCGGCATTGTCGCACTCACCGCTGGTGGAATCGCCGCAAGGCGTGCCCAGCGTTTTCACCAGATCGACAGGGCACACTCCGTTGCCGTCACAGTTTTCGGCAACATCGCAGTCGCTGGCCACCGGCCTGCACTCGGTGGTCGACGGCTCATTATTGGGAAGACAGGTGCCGCCTGCATCACATGTATCGGGATGGGTGCAAGTGTCTTCCGTATGATCGCCACAGGCCGTCCCTGATGATTCGAATGAATCGACCGGGCAGCCTCCTGCGCCGTCACAGTACTCAGCCACGTCGCAATCGCCGGCATCGTCGCGACATACTACGCTGGGCAGGGCATGGTTGGGCAGGCAAGTTCCGGCCCCATCACAGGTGTCCGGATCGGTGCAGGTTGTGTTGTTGTGATCTTCGCAATCGAAGCCCGTGCTCTCGTAGTTATCGAGGCAAGTGCCGTTGCCATCGCAGGTATTGGGGTTGTCGCAATCCGTATCGGTCTGGTCACCGCAGGCATGGCCGCTGTTTTCGAAGGAATCGTCCGGGCAAGTGCCGTTGCCGTCGCAGTATTCGGCCACGTCGCAGTCGCCGGCGTCCGGCCGGCACTCGGTGCTTGAAGACTCGTAGTTGACGAGACAGGCGCCGTTGCCGTCGCAAGTATCCTGATTGTCGCAGACGCCGCTCGGCCCATCACCGCAGAGCGTGCCGGTCGGCTCGAAGTGCTCGACCGGACAGTTGGAATTGCCGCCGTTACAAGTTTCTTCAGGGTCGCATTCGCCGGTGGAGGCCCTGCAGACGTGCGCCGGGTTGGCCGCAATCACTTCGCAGACCCCGTCGTGGGTCGATCCGGCCGCGATACTGCATGCCTGGCAATCGGCGCTATCAGAATCGCCACAAGCCATGTCGCAGCAAACGCCGTCGGTGCAGATCCCGCTGTAGCACTCCACTCCGTCGGAACAAGGCTCGCCATCGAGCAGGTAGGGATATTCCCAGGTGTCCGCCAAGGGTGTGCCGATGCCGTTGTCACCGCCATAGAGCACACTCACGTCGCGATTGTCGTCGAATGCCATGGCATGATTGGTGCGTGGACCTGGATCGTCGTAAGGAACAACATTTTTCCAATCCGTCCCGTTCCACTCCCAGGTGGTCAACGGCAACGGAACACCGGCCAGGTTGGTGCCGCCATAGAGCACAACCACGCCGCGGGTGGAATCGAAGTCCATGGCGTGTCCCATCCTGGCGGGAGGGATAGTGGTGAGGGGCGCCTTCGGGTTCCAATCCCAACTGGCCGTGCCGATGTTATAGCTAAGTTCCCAGGTGTCCTGACGCACGTTGGTGCCGTCATAGCCGCCGAAGAGCACGACCACGCCACGCAGGCTGTCGTAAGCCATGGCGTGGTTCTCGCGGGGAGGCGGGAATGTCGTATTGGTCACGTCGGCCCAACTCGTCCTGTTCCAGATCCAGGTATGCCAGTCCAATCCGCCGACGTAACCGCCGTAGAGCACGGTGACACCCTCGGCGCTGTTGAACACCATTGCGTGCCGCGTCCTGAGACCGGTGCCGCCTACGGTTTGCTGCACCCAGGTCAGGCCGTCCCATACCCAGGTGTCCCCGAGAGGATTACCGGAGCCATCCGTACCGCCATAGAGCACAACGCCCCCGGAACCCGGCGTACTGTCATAGGCCATGGCGTGGTCTTCCCTGGCGGGCGGGCCGACAAGCGCTACCGGGGTCCAGTCGGCGCCGTCCCATTCCCAGGTGTCCTGGGTAGCAACGGCCCCGTTATTGCCACCGAACAGAACGGTAACATCGTTGACGATGTCAAAGGCCATGGCGTGCCCGAACCTGGCGCCCGCGCTAGGCAGGCGTGTCTCGGGCACGAAAGACTGCTGCTTCCATGAAGGAAACACCTCCGCCGGCTCGCCGCCCCCGTCGATGCCGCCGTCCGGACCGACCTTGATGGCCGATGATTGGCTGCCGAATGCGCCATCTGTACTGTCGCCGCAGTTGACTGCCACTGCGCTGATCATCAGCAGGGCAAGAAAAGCGACCCCAATCGTACACCAGACATTGAACACAGTTCGTGTCTTCTTGGCAACCATGTTTTTGATCCTTTCCAAATTAACAAAGATATAGCGATCCCTCTTGAAAATACTCCACATATCGTATGGAGCCGTGAAGCCGGAAGTATGTACTGTCAACCCACTGATTGCAAGTTGTTTGTTACTGCTGGACTATCTGCAGGGCGTATATTCCGATCAAGCGCACTCTCCGGTGTAATCCACCGACTCGCCGGCCATGGCCGCCTCGCACGCGTTTCCGTAGGTCTGACCGTCGCAGCCGCAGACCGGATCCCATATATCCGGACAACTACTCGGGCGCGGCTGGCATGTCCCGGAGGCGGCCTGACAGGATCCCAGATCGCAGAAGTGGCTCTTGTCGCAATCGCTGTTGGATGTGCAGGTCTGGAGGCACTCGCCGCGATAGTCCACGGAGGTCCCGGCGGCGGCAGCGAAGCAGTCGTTGTCGTATGACGCCCCATCGCAACCGCAAACCGGATCATACAACCGCGGACACAGACCCGGATTGGGGCGCTCGGCGCATGTGCCCGACTGCGCGTCGCATGAATCCAGCAGGCAGTAAGCGCCTTGATCGCAATCTTTGTTCTCTGTGCAGGGTACGACGCAGACGGCACCGCCGCCAAGCTCCTGGCAGCTGCCCCCAAGCGCAGCACAATCCTGCGTGCCCGTCCAAATCTGGCAATCGCCGTCGATGGCGCAGGTTTGCAGGATATCAGCGCTGCAGCGCAGAAGTCCGAGCGGATCACATGACTGCGGGCAGCCCTGCGTGCAGACGGCCGGCTGGGTCGAGTCGTCGCAGTACTTGTCCTCCGTGGCGCAGTCGACCGAATCGACCCAGTCCAGGCAGCCGGCGACCACCTGTTGGCAGCGCTGGATCATCCGTCCGTTGCAGCGAGAGGTGTCGATAGCCGGGCATTGGTCCTGGCAGGGATCGACGCAGGCCGCCCCGCTTCCCGGGTCCTGGCAGATCTGGCTGCCGGCTGAGCAGTCGATCGTCTGCGTCCAGACCAGGCAGCCATCCTGGTTGGCCCGGCAGCTCTCGACCGCAGTACCCTCGCTTGCGCAGCGCACTTCGTCCTTGGTCTGGCACTTCCCGGCAATTCCATCGCACTTGTCAACCGGGTTGGCAGATCCAGCGCATCCCGACATGGCCGCAGCAGACAAGAATCCGACAGCAACCAGCATCAGTTTCCATCCAGAGCACATGGTTTTCATCCCCATCCTCCAAAGAAACCAGCCTATTTCTAGCACGAAAACAGCGTTTGGTCTATTGATACTCATTTCCGCTGCCTGGAGTTGACAACAACCACTCCCGGCGGTCACCATGGTGCTCATGAAATCCGGTGACCAGCCGAATAGCGCGGCCCTGTTCGAGGCGACCGCGGTGGCCTTGCAAGCGCTGATGCTTCCGTTCGGGATCAAGCCGCGCGAGATCAAGACCGCGGGCGTCGGGCGCACCAGGCCCGTGGTTCTGATCCACGGCTACGGATCAAACCGCTCTTGCATGTTGCCGCTCGAGGTCTACCTGCGGGCCGTGGGCTTCGACCGCATCTTTCCCTTCAACTTCGGGTCGGGCGGCGCCGCCGAGGGCATCGAACCGGTGGCCATGCGCCTGCGCGACTTCACAGAGGGCGTCTTTGACGCCTGCGGCGGACGGGGAACGGTCGACCTGATAGCCCACTCGCTTGGCGGCCTGGCGGCGCGGGTCTACCTGCAAGAATACGGCGGGGCGCGGCGCGTAGACCAGTGCTTGACCATCTCCACCCCGCATCAGGGCACCTACAGTTCCTACTGGGCGCCCACCACGGTCGGGCGCCAGATGCGCCCCGGCTCGGACTTCTTGGCCCGCCTGAACGACCCCGCCCGGCGCGCCCCCGGCGTGCGCTTCTTCTCTCTATGGGCCGAGATGGATCTAATGGTCTTGCCCCGTGAGAACTCAATTTACTCAGAGGGCGACGACGCCTGCATACGTGGTGCCGGTCATTCGGGTATTCTGATACACCCCGAAACCATGAAACTCGTCGCCAACAGGCTGCGCGCTGGGCAAGGCATGGCCTCTACCCGCATTGAGCGCATCGCCCAGGTTGGCCGGGGGATCTTCCGCAAGGGACTTTCGGCAATCACCGCCCGGTGGGCAAAAACCAGGAGCCGAAAATCAGTGACTCAACTGTCTGACGATCTTGGCAAGTCCTGAACGAAGCGACTTGATCGAGCAGCCTGTCCGAAGGGAGGCGGCCTTGGCGACAGACTCGGAGTTGACGTCGTACAGAACGTAGTCGAGGATACAATCTTTTCCCATAGCCCGGATCTTCACGGCCATGGCCTTCTCCACACCATAGTCTCCGGCAACAAGCAGTTGACAGTCCTTGTCGCCGCAGGCTCCGGGCTTCTTGGCAACCACGGCCTCCACCTCGCCTAACGGCATGACATTGCTCCCGGCTACGTTTGTCAGGTTGCCTTTGAGAAAGACGGTAAGCGCATGCAGTGCCTTGGCGGGAATCCTTGCAGATACCGCCCGGATCGGAAACAGAAGCAGCGTCTGCTTGTTCAGCGGCGAGTTCTTGGTAGATTGGTTTTCGACCTCGGACGGCATCTTACCCGCGCGGGCAAACTCGCCGAGCAAGCGGACAAGCTTGCCGAGCGCAGGCACTATTTCAGCTACCCGGTCGTACGTCTCCACCTTGGACCAGACTATTTCCGCCGATTCCACGTCTACGAGATTTACGGCCAACTCGACCGAATGAGGCTGGCAAAGAACATTGAGCGCCAAGACATAGTCGGCGGGAGAACCCGACCTGGCCTGGTCGCCTGTCAAAACCTTGTAGAAGCCGGCTTTCTTGATCCTGGAGGCCAGACCGGCCGCCACTGTGTCTGCATATTTGGGCGCATAGCCACTGCATGCCTGCGATTTGGCCCACTTGGTCTTGCTCTTGCCGAGCACGATGGACTTCTGTCCGGCAACGGCATGTGTGGTTGAGCAAAGGACGAACAGGCACAGCGCGGCAATCACCGAACGTTTCATGGCATTTCCTTTTTCAATCGAGCCTTGTACACGAAAGAAGTGTTCTTGGCACTCATTATATGGATTGTGCGATAACTCGTGTCAACCGACGAGAAAAACCGCTTGGCAGAGTGGTTTCCGATCGCTTCCTTGCGTGATAGGATTTGGGCGGGAATCGAGCGCATGCGTATTTGTCCAAAATGTCAGCGGAAGTTACCAGACATCGTCATCTACTGTCCGGATGACGGGGCTAAGCTGATCGACGCCGGGCCGCAGCAGGAATCCCCATCCTGTAAGGCGATCAAGGTGGAAAACAGGGTGGTGGGTTCCTACCGCCTTTTGGAACTTATCGCCGAAGGGGGCATGGGGCTGGTGTTTCTAGCCGAGCACCAGAAGCTGGGACGCAAGGTGGCCTTGAAGATGCTGCGGCCCGAATTTGCGGGCAACAAGAGGGCCATCTCGCGCTTCTTCCGGGAAGCCCGCGCGGTCAACGAGATCCAGCACGAAAACATCGTCGATATCACCGACTTCGTGGAAGACCCGGACGGGGACAACTTCTACATCATGGAATTCCTGAGAGGGCGAACGCTCAAGCAACTGCTGGCCGAGACCCGGCCCCTGCCGGTACCCCGGGTGCTGACCATCGCAATGCAAGTCGCCTGTGCCCTCGAGGCGGTGCACCAGGCCGGAATCGTCCACCGCGATCTCAAGCCCGACAACGTGTTCCTGGTTCCGCGGGAGGGCCAGGGTGACTTCGTCAAGCTGCTCGACTTCGGCATCGCCAAGCTGATCCGGCACCTGGACGACCTGCCGGTTCATGAGACCGCCGCCGGCACCATCCTGGGGACCTGTGAGTACATGTCCCCCGAACAGGCCAATGGTGTCGCGGTCGATTTCCGCTCCGACATCTATTCCCTGGGAGTGATCCTGTACGAGATGCTCACGGGAGAAAAACCGATCAGAGGCAAGAACTTCTCGGAAACCATCTACAACCAGATGACCGCGATTCCCATCCGGCCGAGCCGGCGCACCGACATCGTGGTTAGCATGCCGGCCCACCTAGAAGAGTTGATCATGCAGTGCCTGGAGAAAGATCCCGAGAAAAGGCCCCAGAGCATGGACGAGGTGAATGCCCGGCTCCAGCAAATCGGACGCTCGGGCTCGGTGTCCTGCGAAATCTCCTCGCCGAATATCCCGCCAGTGCGTAAAAAGAAAAAACGCGCCATGTCCGGAATCCTGGCGGTGACCGCGCTTGCGGCCGGCGCCATCGCCCTGGCCCTGTCAATCTCCCCCTCGAGGAAAGCAGACGGAGTCTCGCAACAGAAGCGGTTCGACGCCGGAATCCCCGGCGACACCGCGTTGCCAGCCGAGGTGACCATCGTCTTCGAGTCCGATCCAAAAGGCGCCGATGTGTTTGGGGACGTAAGCAGCCAAGCGCTGGGAAATACTCCCTTCAGCCGGGGCATTACCCGCGCCGAGCGAAACGAATCCTTCGAATTCCGCCTGGCGGGCCACAAGACCGTCCGTAAGCTTGTAAACCTGCGGGCCGACAACACCGTCCGGGTGTCCCTGGTTCGTGAGGGTCGTGGGCCGCCGAAGATTCCAGCCAAGAAGAAACGCACTGGAAAAATCAAAAAGAGAAGACGCCTAACCGGCAAGCAACTGGACACAGAAGGAACGATTGACCCGTTCGCGGAATGAATCCGTGTTAGACCAAGCGCGCCCAGGCCGTCAGTAGGGAGTCTTCGCGCAGAGACCGCTACTGCAACTGCCGAAGGAACCGCAGTCGGAGCTCGTCGAGCAGTGGCCGCAATGGCCGCTCGAGCACTTGCCCCATCCGCCGCAGTCGGAGCTCGTCGAGCAGCTGCCGCACTTGCCGCTGCTGCATTTGCCAAACTTGCAGTCAGAGCTTGTGCTGCAGCTTCCACACTGGCCACCGCTGCATTTGCTGTTGGGGCAATCGGAACTTGTCGAGCAGCGCTTGGCCGCCACCAGGGTCCGGGCGGGCGCGGCCGGGTTGGTGGCCGGCGCTTCGATCTTCGGTGTGTTCGGTTTGGCTAGGTTTGCCGTTGACCTGGTGGCCAAAAAGAGTCCGGCGACGAACATGCAGGCGACGCTGATCATCATTACCATTCGGTTCATGGTCTGTTCCTCTCCCTGTGATTGTAGAAGGGTCGAGCATACCACTATCCCAGACACATGCAAGCCCAGCTAAAAAAGGGCCATACGGCAATCACGTCCCAGCGAGATCGGAGTTGACATGGCCATGTTTATGGCCTACAATATGGGCATGAAAGTGGCCAATATTGCAGAACTGAAGAACAACCTTAGCAGCTATCTCGCTTCCGTCGAAGAAGGAGAAGAGGTCGAGGTCCGCAGGCGAAATGTGCCGGTGGCCAGGATCATTCCGGTGACGTCTCAAGGAAAGAACCGGACGGCCCTGGGATGCGGCAGGGGAAGCGCCCGGATTATCGGCGATCCGACTGAACCTGTGATACCAGAGGAAGACTGGGAAATGCTCGGAGGCAATCGCAGTTGAAGGTTCTACTGGATACCTGCGCTATCTTGTGGGCGGTTTCCGATCCCGACTCACTGACACCAAGAACCAGAGACGTTCTGACTCGGGCGGACACCGAAGTCTGTATCTCTCCTATCAGTTGCGCCGAGGTAGCCTGCGCGGTCGAGCGAAAGCGCCTGGAACTGGACCGACACTGGAGGCTCTGGTTTCGCCATTACCTGGAGCTGAATGGATGGAAAACGGTCGATATCGATCTTCAGATCGTCGAGGAAGCCTATTCGTTGCCCGACCCATTTCACCGCGATCCGGCGGATCGCATCATAGTCGCCACCGCTCGCAGACTCCAGTGCCCGATTGTCACCGCCGACCAAAAGATTCTCGAATATCCGCACGTCGAAACCATCTGGTAGCCGACAAGACCATTCAACAGGAAGCGGTGTCCGACTCGTCGAAACGCGCGATGCCGGCCTGATCGAGCGCGGCCGAGACCACGGCGTCATCGCCGCCCAAAGCCGCTGTGTGCGACTGGGCAATCTCGCGGGCCAGTTCGCCCACGTTCGACTTGTGCAGTAAAATCGGCTTCGATGCCCCGCGACCACAAAAGGGGTCGCCCAAAACACGGATTCGGCGCCGGTCGGGCTTCACGATGTCGTTGTGCATGCCGTGGCGGCGAAGCGCCTTCGATTAGGGTAGGCTCTTCACGTAGAGGTGCTGAACACCTGCCGATTCCTCCCTGAATGCCACGTAGGGCACGCCGCCGATGCCCAGGATAACCGGATCGAAGGCCGGGGAGGCGAAGTTGTTGTTGAGGGCCGAACCCACCTGCTGCCAGCCAGTCCCGTTCCACACACGGACGAACACCCTGTCGATTCCTCCAACATCCTCCACGTAGGCCACCCAGGGGGTAACGCCTATGATAGCGATGGACGGTGACTCGGCACCGCCCGGACCGCTGATCTTGCCCGCGCCCACCAGGCTCCAGTCGGCTTCGTATTCCTTGACGTAGATCTCCGTCACCCCCAATCCGTTGTCTTCGACCCAGGCTACATACAGGTTCCCGAATCCATCGGCGGTGATGGAGATATCCTCTGGCCATCCCGTGTCGGCGTTCATGTCCAGCGGTGAGCCCAGGTCGGCCCAGGCGCTTCCGATCGAGTCCCAGTACTTGACGGTGTGGACCCCGGAGTCATTCAAGGCGATGTATGCATCGTCGGTGAATACAATGTCCGGCTTACCGCCGCCGTTCATCGTGATCTGCCCCGGGAACCCGGCACTACTGGGATGCTGTTGCCAGGCCGCCCCGTCCCACCACGAGTAATCCACACCGAGACCGCAGCCTCCGGCGCCGTAGGTGAGCAGGTGGGGGGTGGATCCCTCCATGGCCAGGGCAATTGAGAAGTGA
The DNA here is from genome assembly GCA_035528415.1 of Myxococcota bacterium. Classification (GTDB taxonomy): domain Bacteria; phylum Myxococcota; class B64-G9; order B64-G9; family B64-G9; genus DATKYQ01. The sequence continues at coordinate 62,284 of DATKYQ010000022.1, forward strand.
CTCATGCATGCCGAGGTGTATCCCGGGGGACCCACCTCCTGCCAGGCGCCGCCGTCATGGTACTTCACCTGCACGTTGTCCGCGAACCCGCCCCGGGAGTACATGACGTAGGGCGTCTGGCCATCAAACTCCAGGGCCACGGGATCCGTCGCTCCTGTCCAGGGAGGAGGATCGAGCGGTGTCCACGGCATACCACCGGTGTAAGTTGCTACATCGACTTGCCTGGTCGCACCTTCGTCGTGGACGAAAGAAACCGTCGGCCGCGAGCCGTCTGTCCCCATATCGTGGTACAGCACACCGTCGGCGCCCGGGCCGTCGATGGGATTGTTCCCCACCGAGTCCCACGGTCTCGGTATGCACATCCCTCCCACACAGTCCTCTCCGAATGCGCAGGGAAGAAACGGAGAACACTCCATCAGGAGGAAATCGGATGGTGCGGAGACATCCATGATCAATTTTGTCTTGAAAAACGGAGCACTCGTAGCGGCGCCGAAGATCAGGATGCCGCTGTTGTCCATAACGTAAAGGTTGTCATCGGCATCGAGATAGGATTTTTGAGGCATGTTCATCGAAGCGTCGCTGATCTCGAAGTCGGGAAGAACATCACCGGTCAGGCTTCCCGCGTTCTTGTAGACGTTGACCTTGTAAGGTCCGGGGAAGTGGCTCACGGTCACCACCAGGATATCTTCCCTCATGAATATATGTTTGACATCCGACAGGTTCGAAGCGGCTCCCATGGTGGCATCGGGAGCCGCGCCCGCCGAGAGAGAAGAGATGTTGTCCCATATGTTGACGTAGGGAGGATTCCAGCAGCCTACGTACAGCCTTCCTCCGTAAATGTTCATGGACGACGGAGACAGGCCCGCGAAGATCTGCCAGTCGTTGTCGTTTGTCTCTCCCGACTTGGACGCCGGGTCGTCCCAGGCGATGACACCTGCGCCGCTGACCTGTCCGCCCAGAAGCTTGTTGCCGGCGGCGTCGAACACCATTGAAAAGATCTGAGGCCCCCAGACATGGGTGTACTGTGCCTGAGAGTTCGATGCGCTGCCCAGGGACCCTGCGTCCATGAAAAGACGGATGTAGTCATAATCCATCCACAGATTGGCTGAAGAGTCGACATACATCTCGTGGACGCTCCAAAGCGCTGATCCGTTGAACGCGGCGACGTCAATAGTGTCGTCGTTGGGAGCACCGTCCGAGATCGATCCGGCGTTGTCGTAGATATAGACAGGGTGATCGCTGTTGTCACTGGCTACGAACAACCTGTCCTCATGGAGAGCCAACCCCAACCCCCGGTCCGCGAGTCCACCGAGAGTGGCATCCGCTACCCGGTCCGCGAAGATTGCATCGGCGCCGTACCATATCTTCACACCATCGGAATCCGCTACGAAAAGCCGCGGGAATGACGGGGGGGGGCAGTCGTTGTCGCTGGAACTGTCGCATCCAAACGGACAGCAGCCGTCGGCGTCGATACACGCAACAATGTCTGTATGGCTGCAGGCCACGTCGCAGTCGTCCGGACCCCCTGTCATGGCGTCGACTGTGCAAGGATCCGGGTCATCGCAGCTAACGGGACAACTTGCCGGCGGATCGCAGGTTTCGCCGGCCTCGATCACGTCGTTGCCACAGCTGGGCGAGCAGTCGTTATCGGTGGTGTTGTTGCACCCGGCCGGGCAGCAACCGTCGCCGTCCGTGCAATCGACGATATCCGTGTAGCTGCATTCCACGTCGCAGGTGTCCGCGCTGCCGGTCATCTCATCGATGGTGCAGAGATCGCCGTCGTTGCAGGACTCGGGACAACTCGCCGGCGGATCGCAGGTCTCGCCTTCGTCGATGATGTTGTTGCCGCATGGTTGTGAGCTCGTGGTATCACCGCAGCTCCATGACACCAATCCGTAGATAAAAAGCAGTATCCACAAAGTAACGTTGGCAGGCTTGCACATAGAAGACTCCCATATAACACGTGAATATAATCCATTATGGGGTGTACAGGATGTAGGTGGCAAGACAAACGAATCCGATGGGCCTCTCGGCCGTCACGGACCGGCGAGCACGATCCGCGCGTCGACCACCTGCGCGCCCTGGCTTTTTTGCAAAACCATCAGCGGGTTGACGTCCAGCTCGACTATCTCCTCGAAGGCATCCACCAGCCGGGCGATGGCCAGCACGCCCTTGCGCACGGCCTCTACGTCGCGGGGCTTGCGGCCGCGGGCGCCGGTCAAAAGCGGATAGGCCCTGAGCGACTTCAACATCGCCTCGGCGCCCCGCTCGTCGAAGGGCAGCACCCGCAGGGCGATGTCACTCAGCACCTCGACGAAGATGCCTCCCGCGCCGGCCAGAACCGCCGGGCCGAACGTCGCATCGCGTTTGGCGCCGAGGATCATCTCGATGCCTGACTTAACCTGCGGCTGGACAAGCACACGCGGCTCGCCGCTAACCCCCGCCCGCCGGGCGACCTGCATCAAGTCTTCGAATCCGCGCGCTGCCTGGGCCTCGCCTTCCAGCCCCAGCAGTACGCCGCCGATGTCTGTCTTGTGCGAGACTTGCGGCGCGACCAACTTCAGCACCACCGGTCCGCCGCAACTCTCGGCGGCCGCGGCGGCCTCGGCGGCGCTCGATGCCAAATAAAAATCGGGCACGTCGAGGCCCGTTGCCTTCATGATCGAAAGCGCCTCGTCGAGCAGCACCGGCCGCTCTTCACGACGGCAGCGCTCGATTATGGCGGCGATGGTTTCACGGTCGAGATCTCCCGGAGGCAGGCACGGTTGGCCGACGGCATCGTGTTTGTAGTCGCGAAGCATTGCCAGCGCCGAGACTGCGTCCTCGGGCGCGGTGAACACCGGGTGGTGCAGGCTGCGGCGCAGAATCGACATCTCCTCGCCGTCGGTCGATACGCAGGTAGCCAGCGGCTTTCCGTGGGTGAACGAGAAATCCTCGAGTTTGACGATGAAGGCCCGCGACTGCTCGCGCTCGAGGGCCGAGATGTAGGTGTGCAGGAAAACTACGGCGTCGACACCGGGCAGTTTCAGTGTCTCGTCCACTATGCGCGTGTAGACGTCGAAGTCGAACAAGTCGCCCAGGTCGAGCGGGTTGGTCAGGCGGATGACCTTGGCCCTGAAGTGCTTCTCGATCTGCCGCAGGAAGGGCTCGGGAAAAGCGGTCAGACTGAAATCGGCTTTCTCGCAGGCGTCGGCGGCGATGACCGCATGGCCGCCGGAGCGCGAGATGACGGCGATGTTGTTGCCCCGTAGCCGGGGCATGGGCAAGATCTTCAGAGAGTTGACCAGGGTGTCCGACTCGTCGAAGCGCGCGATGCCGGCCTGCTCGAGTGCGGCCGAGACTACGGAGTCATCGCCGCTTAAAGCCGCGGTGTGCGACTGGGCAATTTCACGGGCCAGTTCTCCTACGTTCGACTTGTGCAGTAAAATTGGTTTCGATGTGCCGCGGGCGATGCGCATCAGGCGCCGTCCGTCAGAAATGCTCTCCAAGTACATACAGATAATGTCGGTCTCGTCGTCCTGGACCATGTACTCGAGCAGGTCACACTCGTCGACGTTGAGCTTGTTGCCGATGCTTGCGAACTTGGACAGTCCCAGGTTCTCCGAGGCCATCACGTTCAGGTAATCCAACCCCACGCCGCCGCTCTGCGAGATGATCGATATCTTGCCGCTGGTAAAGATGTCCTTCAACCCGGCGAACGGGACACTCAGCCCGGAGAGCTTGTTTATCACGCCGATACAATTCGGCCCGATGAAGCGCATGCCGTGTTCGGCGGCGATCTCGACGACCCGCTCCTCGATCTCGCGGCCGTCAGCGCCCAGTTCTGAGAAGCCGGACGACTCGATGATCGCGCGCCGAATGCCCTTCTGCCCGCACTCCGCGATCGTCTCGGGCACGTAGCGCGCCGGAACCAGCAGAATTGCCAGGTCGATCTGGTCGGGGATATCGGCCACCGACTTGTAGATGCGCCGCCCGAAGGCCGTGCCTCCCCGGGGTCCCACCTGGTAGATAATCCCGTCGTAGCTGAACTCGTGCAGGTTCTGGACGATGCGCCGTCCAAGGTTTTTCTCGGATTCGGAGACACCCACCACCGCCACACTGCGCGGATTGAAGAAAAGATCCATGCGCCCGCGAACCCTGTCTTGTGCTTCTATAGGCGCTAGCGCCTGTTCAAGGCCATCAACAGGCGCAGGACATACCAGAACATCAGCGCCACGGCGGCGAACAGGGCTAAAGCCGCGGCCACGTGCTGGTCGGGGCGGTAGTGCTTCATCACCGCCGAGGTGTAGTAGAGGATGTAACCGCCGGCCAAGGCGATCATGACCACCGAGAAGATGGTGCCCAGGTTGAAGCCGAAGACGATGGCGCAGACGATCAGTCCCATGGCCACGAAGCCGCCGATGGTCAGGATGCCGCGCATGAACGAGAAGTCTTTCTTGGTGATGAAGACCGTCCCGGTCAGGCCGGCGAAGAGACACAGGGTCAGCACGGCCGCGGTGGGAATTACATCGGGTGAGGTATAGACGGCCGCGACGTAAAGCAGCGGTAAAAAGATGACCGCCTCGGCCACGATGTACAGGCCGAGCCCGGCGTACTGCATTGCCCGCGAGCGTTCGGAGCGGGCCCAGCGATCGGCGATGTAGCCCACCGCCATGAACAGCCCCAGAACGACGAGCCAGCCGTAGCCGCTGGAGACCATTTTGTTGATCAGCGGTAATGTCGCCTCCTGCAGCGGAACCAGCAGAATGTACTCGAGCAAGGCAAATACGAGAATCGCTCCCGCCAGGTGGGTGTACGTCCTGCGGATAAAGGCCGAGCGTTCCGTGCTCGGCGACAGCGCCACGGCATATTCCGGAATTGCGCTTTGCATTCTGGCCATGGGTTACCTCCTTAGTCTCTGTGCCCTCGTCGCGCCCGAGACTAAAACAGGACTGCCCGAGAAGGCAACGATAATCGGCCCGCACCAGATGAAAAGGCCGGGCAGTCACTTGAAGAGCTTGTCCAGGTCGCGCAGAGCGGCTGAGCGGCGCCCGCGTTTCCCTCCGGGCGCGCCGCGGCGCTCGCGGCGAAGAGAAAGCGAAATGCGGCCTCGGGCCGCATCCACCTCGACCACCCTGACCGTGACCCGTTGCCCCACCCCGACCACCTCGACCGGCTTGGCTGCGAACTCGTCCGAAAGTTCGGACAGGTGCACAAGCCCCTGCGTCCCGAGGCCCAACTCGACAAAGGCCCCGAAGCTGGCCAGGTTGGCGACCACCCCCGAAAGCTCCATGCCCGGCTTGAGATCGGCGATAGACTTGACCATCGGGTTGATCTGCAGGCCGCGCACTTCGGGAGCAGCCGGCCCGCCTTTCTCGCGCTCCCAGACCACCGCTTCCCTAATATCGCCGAGCGCCTCGCGCAGCCGTACGGCATCGACGCGATCGAGATATTCTCCCAACCCAAGTTGGTCGGGCTCGAGATCCGCGTAGCCAACCAGCGGATCTGCGAGCCTCTCGGCCACGACTCGCGCCGCGGCCGGCTTGATCGATCCCGGCCGACGGCGGGCCTGTTTCATCAGGCCGGCCTCGCGGGCGGGCTCGGCTAAAAGCCCCGCACCCGAAAGATGTCCATACAGCGGGGATAGGTCAGGACTGCCGGATAAACAGGCCAGGCCTGTCAGGTTTGGTTTACGGGCTGCCAGCCAGACAACCGCTCCGGCGAGATCGCGAAGACCGAAATCGGCCTGCTGTGCGTCTTCGCCCGGGTGCAGGAGGCATGCGAAGATGCGCTTGCCGTCGGCCGCCAGGCCGGCCACGGGTCCCGCCACCGGCGGGCGCGAGAGCAACGATCGCAACGCCTCGGCCGCAGCGGAGATCGCCAAGCGTTCTGCGCCTGCGCCGATTTCCGAAAGGACGGATCTTTCGATCGCACGTCTCAGGTCGGCGAGCAGATCTGTCCTGTCAGCGGGCGCAAGGCATCTCTCGATCTCGTCGTCCGGGGGGATGACTTCGATCCACAAAAGCCCCAGAGAAACCCCGCGCGCGGCCGTGAACCAGCGGTGAGGCGGGATGTCCGCGCAGCCCTCGCTGTGCTCGGCTAGCGATTCAAGCTCTACCGAACGCGGATCGTCGGGATGCGTAAGGTGCAACCGTAGCCGCCCGCGCTCGAGTGTAACCCGCGCGGCGCAAGCAAAGCAGGCGCCAAGCTGCTCGTTTTGCGCATCTGGTCCGGCAATGCGAGCGGCCCAACGCAGACCGGCGGCCGTGACCGCGTCGCCAACCTCACCGGCAAGTTGCCCAGACTCGGCGGCCAGCACCTGGTAACGCCGCAGGGCGCGGCGGATAGGCAACAGGTGCAGCGGCCCGATCCCGGAGGCCGCAAGCTTCTGATCGTTCAACAGCTCTCGCACACCCTCCCCGCGGCTGGTGCGCGAGCCGATTTCCTCGAGCAAGCCGGGCCGCAGCCCGAAAGAGAGATCGCGGTTGGCGAGGTATCTGGCGAATGGGACTACAGGCATAACGAGTGATTATAACAGAAAGAAGGGCTTTTGTTTATCGATAGCCGACAAAGTGTTCTTGACGCTGCCCGCGCGGGGAAGTAGCATTCGCTGAGTTTCAGATGGAGGTTTCTGGCATGCGACTACTACGACCGCGAACCGCCTTTGTTCTCGTCATTGCCTTCTGCCTGCCAGTGCTGGCCGGGCCCAAGATTTTCAATATCGGAGCCAAGCTGCTGCGGGGCAAGCCGACTATCTCCGCCGACAAGACCTCGGGTTATTACATCTGGTACGACCGCGACGGGTTGCATCTGCGCTTCAACGCCATTCGCGAGCCGCGCCTGTATACCGGGCGCATCGACACCGATAAAGCGATCAAGGGCGTCACCCGGGTGCGGGAAAAGTCCGGCGGCTGGGCCAGGGCCTACGGCGATCGGATCGTGCTCTTCTCGGCCACCGTCCGGCCCGGGCAAACAGACGGGGTGGACATCGCCGTCCCCGGCGCCCACCGGGCGGCGCTGCTGCTCGATATCGACGGCACACCCCCCGTGCCCCAGGAAGTCTACCTGGGCGAGAAGCAGACCAACCCCAGCGGCCTGCCCATGCAACTCATCCTGCGCTAAACTCTTCCGGGTTGACTATCGAATCATCTTCCTGGTAGTCAGGGCAAATACACCCAGCGGGCCCCGGACCATGAAGTGCAGCGTCCTGATGTTGTCGACCGCGCGGTCGAGAGCGGCGGGCGAAGTCGCTCCATTTCTTTTCAAGAGTCGCGACAGGGATCCGTCGGCGACCAGGATCACACCCAGGTCGATCGCCCGGGATTCGAAACTGGCCCCCAGGGATAAAAGCGGCAGGTAGAGATCTTGAGCCTCCAGCGCAACATGCAACTCGGCCCCGGAGCGGCGCAGGCCACCGGACAACAAGAGCCCCCCACCCACCGAAGGCGCCTCTTGCCAGCCTGCCGAAAGCAGAGACTTCTCGATCGCCCGCCCGATGCCTTGCACCGATCCTTTACGCGGCAGGCTCACCGTGGCCAGCCTGTCTTTGATATCTATCAGCGCCGGATGCAAAACGCAGATCGGCCGCGCCCCGGCGAAGAAACGCTGGGCGCCAATCTCGAGCAGATGAACTGCGGCCTCGGAAAGCGATTCGATCGAGGCAACGAAGCTATCTTTTCCGCGGCGCTCGATCACCAGCACTCCCCGCGGGCGGCGGGCCTTGCGCGATGGGCAGCGCCCGCGCAGCCAGCTACGCAGGGGCTTGCCTTCTTTTCCCGAAAAGATGAGCTTCAAGCGCTTTTCGCGGCCCGAGGATCGACAAAGCCGCGCCGGGATCCTGCCCTCGTCTGCAAAACGCATCTCTACCGCCCTCCCGGCGGTTCCCGGATCGTCTCCGAAGAAGTCTTCTTCAGAGACCCGCACGGTGAGGGTTCCCTCGATGACCGACTTGCCAACCGGTTGCCGATAGTTTCCACCCATACTACAAACTAATCACGTCATAGCCGCCTATGTCCAGAAAGCAGAGCATTTCTTGCGACCGGCGCCCCGGGCGCATAGCATGGATCCAAAGTGATAAAGATAATTTCATACATAGCTTCTCTCTTGCCCGTCTTGCTCGTGCCCTGCCTGCAGGTAAAACTTGGGCACAACCCGGATACGGTTCTCTTCATACGCGGACAGCAACAATTCTACGCGGGCCGCCTGACCGAGGCTCGCAAGACCTTTGCGGAACTCGCCCGTCGTTTTCCCGAAAGTATACACCATGCCCTGGCCGTCTTCCGCGAGGCCGACTGCGCCTGGGAGATGGGCGACACCGACGAAGCACTGCGCGCTTACAAGGCTGCCCAAAAGCTGGCGCCTGATCCGCGTGTCGATCCGGCGGTCGGCATGGGCCACCTCGTCGATTACCAACTGGCGCACAACGAACACTGGTATGCCCGTAGCGCCTTCGTCGAGCTGCGCACCCGTTTCCCGACCCACCCGCTTGCAGCCTCTCCGCCGGCAGGCCTTGCAGAGCCGGTTTTGTCCTGCGACGAGAGCATGCGGCTTGCCAGCGCACTCAGGAAAGCCCGGCGCTTCGAACAAGCGCTTGCTGTTCTCGACCAGGTTCGCGAGCCAAGACGGCCTACGAGGCTCTACCAACTGGCCCACCTGACGGGACGGGTGCTCTTCGAAAAACAGGGTCGCTACCAGGATGCTTACAATCTGCTGCTTGCAGCCCGCGACCACGCGCCTTCTCCCGCCGCCGCCGAAGAAGACTGGTTCTTCGCCTCGCGCGCGTTGGGACGCCTCGATCGCGACGCCGAGGCGATAGCCAGCCACCTGGCCATGCTGGCGCGATATCCCCACGGCCGGCACGCCGCCCGGGCCCTTTTCTACGCCGCCTGGCTGCAGGCCAACCGCGGGCACTGCGATCTGGCCCGGCCGTTGTTTATGCGGCTGATGGCGGAGTATCCCGCAAGCCGCTGGGTGCCGGAGGGTCGCTGGTTCCAGGCCCTGTGTCAGATCAGGAAGAAACACTGGAAAGACGCCTTGGCCGCCCTGGCGGCGGAGCGCAGGCGCCCCGAGCCCGAACGCGGAGGCAGAGCGCTTTACTGGACGGGCGTCGCCCAGCGGGAGTTAGGTAACAAGACCAGCGCGTACGCCGCATGGAAGGCAACCATTAGCCGCTTCCCGCTCAGCTGGTACTCGCTGCTGGCCAGGGCGCGCCTGGCAGATGCGGCGCCGCCCATCCGGCATCTTTTAAAGCCGCAGCGTCCTAAGCCGGTCGCCGATAAACTGCTCGTGCGAGCTGCCGAGCTTGCCCGGGCCGGGCTGGGAGCGCTGGCTTCTTTACTCCTCAGACAAAATGAGCGTCCATTCCTTGCGCGCCACCCGGGCGATCGCGGCCTGGCCGCGTTGCTTGCCGCCTATCGCGCGGCGGGCGACTTCAATCGACCCTGGTTGCTTGTGCTCAGAAAGAGACTCGCTTACCTGCGGCACCCGCCATCTGTAAAAACGCGCCTCTTCTGGGATCACGCCTACCCGGCTTGCGAACGGGAAACCATCGAGAAACACTCGCAGCGCGGCATCAGCTTCACCCTCTTCCTGCAGGCCATCATGCGCACCGAGAGCGGATTCGATCCCCAGGCCCTCAGCACGGCCAATGCGCGCGGCTTATTACAACTGATACCGCAGACGGCCCGGGAGGCCGCCCGGGCAGTGAATCTTGACTTTGACGAAGAGCGCCTCTTCGAACCCGGTTACAACATCCGCCTGGCCGCCTGGGCCATCGGCCGTCTCTACGAGCGCTTCGCCGGACAGTGGCCGCTGGCGGCGGGCGCTTACAACGGCGGTGAAGATGCCATCACAAAATGGTACCGCCAAAACGGACGCCTGCCTCTCGATCTGTTCGTAGAGCTGGCCCCCTGGACCGAAACCCGTCGTTACATGAAAAGAGTAACAACGGCCTTCGCCAGGTACTCTTTCCTGGAGGGCCGGCAGATTCCCCACCTGTCACTACGGTTGGACCCCGCCTGCGTCGAAGCAAGTCCCGGGCACTAGATGCACTTGATGTACATCTTCTCAATGTCTTCCCTGGACCACTCGCCCGGGCAACTCTTGAAGTGCTTTTTCCCATGTGCCAGGCGCGAGTACTTCTCGATGTCCTTCTCTTGCATGCCATACGCGCCCAGGCTCGGCGCCACCCCGAGCGACTCAATGAAAGCGCGCAACGTCTCCGCCGCGTCTTCGCCTCCCAGTAGGTTGCCGATATAGCTCGTGCGTTCGGGTTCCAACTCTTTCATGCGCTCGAGAAAAGCGGGCAGCAGCAGCGCCGTCACCCGGCCGTGGGCTACGCCGCAGCCGACCGTGACTGGGTAGCCCATGGCATGGGGTGCCAAAGTGCCGGTGTTTGCAATGGCCATCCCGGCCATGGCCGCGGCAAGTTGCATTTCCTCGCGGGCGGCGATGTTGCCGGGTTGTTCTTTTACCAGCGGCAGGTTGTCCCGCACACGGCGGATGGCGTAGCCGACCATGACATCGGTCCAGGCCGAGCGCCTGAGCGAAAAGACCGCCTCAATCGCATGGCTGAGGGCGTCCAGACCGGTGTTCAGCGTGACGTTTTCGGGCATGGAAAGCGTCAAGGACGGATCAAGAAAAGCCAGGCGCGGAAACAGATCGACAAGCCCGATGCCGAACTTGTCGCCGGCCTGCACGTCAGTCACCACTGCGTACTGAGTTACCTCGGAACCGGTCCCCGAAGTTGTCGGGATCGCCACTACCGGCAGGGGTGGGTTTTCGGGACGCAGTTGGCCGAAGAAGTGCCGCGTGTCTCCCTGGTTGACAGTCATCAGGGCGATGGCCTTGGCCGCGTCCAGCGAACTGCCGCCGCCCACACCGAGAACCCAGCGCGACCGGCTAGAGCGGGCCAATTCGGCGCCGTCCTGGATGGTTTCGATGGTCGGGTTTGGCTCCACTTGGTCGAAGAGGGTGGTCTCGATCTTGGCGCCCTGCAACAGCTGGCTCACCCGATCAAGCAGTCCGGATAGGCGCGCCGAGCGTCGCCCCGCGACCACCAGGCAGGTACGAGGCAATCCGGACACCTCGTCAGCCAGGCGATCGACACAACCCTGCCCCCCAAGAACACGAGTCGGCACATGATACGAGAACAAATCCAATCCGGCAGTCTTCCGCCCCCCCCGGCGTGATGTCTCCATGATATTGGGGAGATCACAAAATATCAAGGTTGCTTTTTCTCTTGTCCCTTATGCTCATCGCCGGCTTCCGGAGGCGACTCTTGCTCCGGCTCCGGTTCCGGCTCGCAAACTTTCTTGAACTGGTCGAGTACCACCTGGGCACTCTTGACGCCCAGCTCGTGCGAACGATCCAGGTGAACCTTGGCCTCGCCGCACAACCCCAGGGTTACCAGGATCACGGCCAGGTTGTGATGGGCCTGGGGAAATTTCTCGCGCAGGCGAACTGCAGCATCATAGGCCCGGGCCGCTTCTTCGTAAGCCTCCGCCTTGGTGTAGGCCAGGCCGAGATTGTACCAGGCCGTGGCATTGGCTGGTTCGAGGCGAGTGGCCTGCCGCAGTTGCTCGACGGCCTCATCGGTTCTGCCGGCGTTTGCCAGAAACAGGCCCACGTTGCTGCGCACATTGGCATCTTCCGGGCGCAGCTTTACGGCCTCGAGGCCGGCCGCTATGGCGTCGTCCTGTCGCCCCAGCCGCGCCAGGGTCAAAGAGAGCTGGGCCTGGGCCTGGGCCGACTTGGGATCGGCCGTGATGGCGTCACGCAGGATCTTCTCTGCATTTTCCTTCTGACCGAGCTTCCTGAGCACCACACCCATGGCGATCATTGTCTCCGCCCGCCCCGGCAACAGTTGCAACGACTGGCGATAGGCCGCGGCGGCCCCGTTCTTGTCTTGCCTCTTTTCCAACGCCTGGCCGAGGTGAAAAAAAACCAACCCGTCTTTGGGCTTGAGCTGACATGACTTGCGCAGGTGAGCGCTGCCCTCCGGCAACTTGCCCTCAACACACAAGAGCCAGCCGAGCTGGCCCTCTACCTCTCCGTCTCCGGGATGCATGCGTAAACTCTTGCGGCAGGCGGCAATGCGCGCCCGGCCGGAATCAGCAAGGCAGGCATTACGTATCGCGCTGGCGCCCTCGCTTGGACCTTCGGGTTCCTCTTTGCGGGTCTCGATGCTCCCGCAGTTCTGAAAGCAAACCGCGGCCATGGCCAGCAGGGGCAGCAGCTGTCTATGCATGAAGTCCTCCTTCTTATCGTACCCGTAAATAAATAGGTTATGCGAAACAAGAAGTCAATGTTGGTCTATGGCCGCTTCCTTGACCTGCTGGCTGGCGCGTCTTATCCTGTCAGGGTTATACATCGGTGTTTAACCGCTGCAACAATTGGGTAAATGATTTGCACATGAGACTCGATGCCTTCTCTTTTCTCTTCATTATGGCCGTGGCCGGGCTGCCGGGGCCCGGGCTGGCCGGTGAAGGCACACCCGCGCCGGTCGAAGTACGTCTCGATCCATCCCAGGCGCTGCTCGTGCCGGACGGCAAGGTTGATATTGCAATCCGGGTGACTGACAAAAAGGGCCAGGCCGTGGAGGGAGCGCTTCCCGTGCTGGCGGCCTCCTCCGGCAAGCTTGGAAAAATCGAGAATCTCGGTGGCGGCAAATACCGGGCCGTCTACTTCATGCCCCGGCACCGGCATCCACAGGTGGTGATCGTGGCCGCCAAGTTGCCCGGCGCGCCTCCCGGCTTCGCCATTCTGCGCCTGCGGGCCAAGACGGTCCTACCGATCAATACCAACAAGCCGAACGTCATGGTCACGCTGACTATCGGCAGTCGCGCCTACGGCCCGGTGAGAACCGACCACCGCGGTCGAGTCAGCATCCCGGTCGAGGTTGCCCCTGGGGAATCCACAGCCCAGGCAGTGGCGCTCGACGAGTTCGGCAACAGCACCCGGCGCAGCGTCTCCATCCCCGTACCGGCCTACCGCCGCCTGCTGGCCTTTGCCGACAGAAGTTGGCTGGCCGCCGACGGGCGAGACGGCTGTTTCGTGTTCGTGATCATGGTGAATCCCGACGGCTCGCTGGTTCGCGATCCGGCCCTGATGGCCAAAAAGACCGGGGGCCGGCTCTCGGCGGCAAAGAGCATCGGGCCCGGGCTGTATCGCTTCAGATACACGGCGCCTGCCGGCCTGACATCGAAGCGCACCCGACTGACGATCATTGACAAGCGCGAACCGAAAATCAATCGCCAGCTTTTCGTCTTCGAGCTTTGTGCCGGAAAACCAGAGCAGATCGCGCTCAGGGCTGTACCGGACACGCTGACGGCCGATGGCCATAGCACGAGCACGATCACCGCGCGCGTCGTCGATCACGCCGGTAACCCCCTGAGCGGCACGCCTGCGCACATATCGTGTGAAACGGGCACGGTCACCGGCTTCGAAGACGCAGGTGAAGGCGTCTATCGAGCGATCTTCAGCGCGCCGACATACACCGCCGGCCCTACCGGTTGCACGGCGGTGATAGACATGGGCCCGGAAAAACCTCTGACTAAAAAAATAATCCTGCACCTACTGCCGCCACGGCCCGCCGTCATAGAGGTCGAGGCCGGCAGCTTCGAGATGCTTGCCGACGGTGAGAGCCAATCGACTGTTCGCTTGTTGGCAAAAGACAAAGTCGGCAACCCGCTGACCGGGGTGGGCATCGAGGCTCACGCGAGCATCGGAAGCGTCAGCCGGGTTCTCGACGACGGGCAGGGTCGCTACCATGCGATCTTCACGGCGCCGCGCGGCAAGAAAAGCAAGAAAGTGCGCATCGACTTTCGCGCAGGCAGTCAGCCGCAGGCACCTGCGGCCCGCGTAGTAATCACCCTGAGGCCACCGCCCGAACCGGTCTTGCCGCTGCCGGTCGTATCGGTCGGCATCCTTGGCGGCCTGACAACCAACTTCGGTCGTTACACAAGCACACTGTTGGCCCTGGACGGCGCGTACAGGCTGCCCTTCGCGGCGGGCATGTTGTATCTGGCTATCGAGGGCAGCTTTCGTTTCGGCTCTCAGGAAAAACCGTCAGCGGACGGTATAGCTGTCGAGACGGGAGTCGATCTGGCCAGCCTGCACCTGGCGCTGATCTTCAAACCGTTTCCCAGGGCCCGCTTCTCTCCCCTGGCGGGTATCGGCGGCGGAGCCGAGTTCGTCCAATGGTTCGTAAAACCCGCGGGCGGGTCCCGCGTACAAGGTCATGCATTGCTGCCCGGCTCGCAGATCTTCGTCGGCTGCGAGCTGCGGCTCGGCGGCGGTGCCTTGTTTGTTCTGCTGCGATACGGTTACGCTTTTCTGGACGAGGAAGCCAAAGCCTCCCAGGCCGGTGCGAGCGGAGGCTCGCACCTGAGAGGCAACGTGGCCGGTTTGGATGCCGCTTTCGGCTACCGGCTGTTTTTCTGAGGGACGGATGGAGATCCGATGAACGCCAAGTCGCGATTATTTGCAGGGTTTACCATGCTGGCTCTCGTGCTTGGCGGTTGCGCCACACAAGGTGTACCCGAACCTTTCTTGCGCCAGGTTTGCCTGACCGAGAATGTTATCGAGTGCATCGATGTCGCCTGGGCCGGAAGCGAACCCGACCTTATGTTTCTGGGAGAAGGATTCCAGCCGGCCTTCGACGTCGATCTCGGTCAGAGCACCGAGGTGCCCTCTCGGGGTAGTTTCAGCGCATCGATCGACGGGGTGGAGATGGGTGAGCTGAAACTGGAAGATGCCGAGATCGCGGGCTGGCAGGTGCTTTTCGGAAAGTTGCCCGGGACAATCCCGGTCGGGCGCCACGCCGTCGAGCTACGCACACCAGCCGGGCAACAAACAATTTTGGCAAACGCCTTCGGCATCGAGAATCCTCTGCAGCTGACGGCGACCCTGAGCGAGCCGCGTGTTCCGTCAGGCTCAGGCACGCGCCTGCTCGTCGACATCGAGAACCTTTCACCGGCAGTCGTCTCCGAGATAAAGCTGGAGCTGTCTCGTACCGGCGACGGCAGTTGCAGCTTGCCCGAGGCGCTTACCCCGTTCGGTCTCGCGGGCGGCCAACAGACGAGTGTGACTTTTAATCTCGTCACCCAGGCCGTGGGCCGGGTCGATATCTTCCTTTCCGCGCATGCCCTGGCCAACCGGGTGGTGCAGATCGGCACGAGCGAGCCGCTGATAGCCAGGTTTCTTGTGCTCTCCCAGGCCGCGTTGGAGGCCGAAGTCTCAATAACACCCGGCTCGGCCGGCTTGGGCGAATCGGTCGACCTCGCGGTCCTGGTTACAAACAGCGGGCAAACGCCTGCGCTGGCGGTCGAGCTTCTGGATCCCCTGATCGAGGGCAGCGGGGAAGTTGTCTGGAGCGGGGATCTCCCCGCGCTGCTGGACATCCCGGCCGGGGCCAGTCGTTTTTTTCACAGGCAAGGCCGAGCCACGCGGGCGGGCCCGGTTGGCATCCGCGCCAGTGTCACGGGTAGCGAGGCAATCTCCAACCGACCCCTGGGCTCTGTCACCAGCGAGATTGTCTGGCTAGATATCATCTAAGTTTGATCAACGCCCCGGCTTGTGGTTTCATCTTACGAGTCGAATTGGAGGCATCCAGGCATGTGCCCCGACAACACAAGCAAGAACAGTGGGCCGGCGATTTTAGTGATCGATGACGAGGAGGTGGTCAGGTTTCTTTTCGAGAGCCTGCTGAAGGAAGAAGGTTTCACTCCGCTGCTTGCCGAGGACGGCCGGCGGGGGGCCGAGCAACTCGAGCGCTACTCTCCCGCCGTCGCCCTGGTCGACAAGAACCTGCCCGACATGTCGGGCCTCGATCTGATCAACGAGCAGAAGAAACGTCATCCGGACACTGAGTTCATCATGATCACCGGCTACGCCTCGCTCGATTCGGCGGTCAAGGCCATGGAGATCGGCGCCTTCTCCTACCTGACCAAGCCCTTCGATAATATGGATGTCGTCATGGACCGCATCCGGGCCGCGCTGGAGGTCAACAACCTGCGAGTCGAAACCTCGCAGCTGCGCGAGCGGCTCAACGATATCGACGGCAAGGAGAAAAGCGACGCGGCCGTCGGGCAGTTGGAGAGCGCTTCCCCCCTGCTGCTCGACCGGGTGCTGTATACCATCTCTTTCCTCGAATCGTTTCTGGACAAGCGCAACAAGGTTCCGACGGCGGCCATCTGGGCCCGGACAGTGGACATGATCGAGGACACGATCCGCATGTTGCGGGAAGCTATCGAGGGCAAGGCACCCGGCGGGGAGAATTCCAAATGAGCGAAATGATCCTGGCGATCGACCAGGGAACCACCGGGACAACAGTTGCTGTCTTCGACGGCGCGGGCCGTATGCAGGCCAAGGTCAACAGGGAGTTTCGGCAGATTTTTCCGCAACCCGGCTGGGTTGAGCACGACCTAGACGACATCTGGGCCTCGGTCGAGCAAAGCGTTGCGGCGGCCCTTGAAAGCTGCGGCGCCGTGGGCTCGGACATTCGGGCGATCGGTATAACCAACCAGCGCGAAACCACCGCCGTCTGGGAGCGCCGCGGGGGCCGGCCGACACACAACGCAATCGTTTGGCAGTGCCGGCGCACGACGCCTGTGTGCCGGGAACTCAAGCAGGCCGGCTACGAGCCACTATTTCGCGCGCGAACGGGGTTGGTCCTCGATCCCTATTTTTCGGGCACCAAGCTGCGCTGGCTGCTGGACAACGTTGACGGCCTGAGATCCCGCGCCGGCAAGGGCGAGCTGTGTTTCGGCACCATCGACAGCTTCCTGGTCTACCGCCTGACGGGCAACCAGGTACATGTCACCGACGTCTCCAACGCCTCACGCACGTTGATGATGAACCTCGAAAACCTGGCCTGGGATGACGAGCTTCTTCAGATCCTGGATGTGCCGCGTGCCATGCTGCCCGAGATCAGGACATCGTCGGAGACATACGGCACGACTTGCGGACTTGCCGGATTACCGGACGGCATCCCGGTCAGCGGCATGGCCGGGGACCAGCAGGCCGCGCTGTTCGGCCAGGCATGTTTCGATCCGGGCCAGGTGAAGTGCACCTACGGCACAGGCGCTTTCGTACTGATGAACACCGGCCAGCGAGCCGTGCACAGCAAACACGGTCTGCTAACCACCGTGGGTTGGAAGATTGGAGACCGGGTTACCTACGCGCTCGAGGGCAGCGTCTTCATCGCCGGGGCTGCCGTGCAGTGGCTGCGTGACGGCCTGGGCATCATCAGCGAGTCTTCCCAGGTGGAGCGATTGTCTCGCGAGGTCGAATCGAGCGAGGGAGTCGTCTTCGTGCCCGCGCTGGTAGGGATGGGCGCACCTCACTGGAACCCCGAGGCGCGGGGCACAATAAGCGGCATAACCCGCGGCACCAGCGTCGCCCACATCTGCCGAGCCACGATCGAGGGTATCGCCTTCCAGGCACGGGACGTGATCGAGGCGATGCGCGCCGACACGGCCGACAAGGTGGCACTGATCAGGGTGGACGGAGGAGCGGCGGCCAACGATCTCTTGCTGCAATTCGAAGCGGACATCCTGGGTGTCGAGATCGACCGGCCGAGGGTTCTCGAGACCACGGCCATGGGCGCAGCTTTTCTTGCGGGCCTGGCGGTCGGGGTATGGAAGGACCTGGACGAGATCCGCAGCCAATGGCAAAGTGAGCGCACTTTCACACCGCAAATGAGCGACGAACACAAAGCGGCTCACCTCTCACGCTGGGAGGCTGCGGTTGCGAAGCTCTGAGCGCATGGTTTGGTGACAATGCCGCCGGGCAAATACAAGCCAGTGCCGTTCGGCAAGTATCTGCTGACCGAGCGTATCGGCGCCGGCGGGATGGCCGAGATCTTCCGCGCCACCGCCTTCGGGGTCGAGGGGTTCACCAAGGAGATCTGCATCAAGCGTATCCTGCCCACCCTGACGGTGGACGAAACCTTCGTCAAGATGTTCATCTCGGAGGCCAAGCTGGCGGTCAACCTGCATCACGCCAACGTCGTGCAGGTGTTCGACCTGGGCAGGATAGGCGAGCATTACTTCATTGCCATGGAGTTGGTGCGCGGGCGGGATCTTTTGGAGATCATCAATCGTTGCCGGGCACACCGGCGGCACCCGCCGGTTCCCATAGCCCTGTACATCCTGGCGCAGGTCTGCAAAGGCCTCGACTACGCCCACCGGGTAAAGGTCGAGGGCCGCCCGGCCGGCATCATCCACCGCGACGTCAGCCCTTCGAACATTCTGGTCTCCTGGGAGGGCGAGGTGAAGGTAGCCGACTTCGGCATCGCCAAGGCGTCCCACAAGGACGAGAATACGGCCACCGGCACACTCAAGGGCAAGTACGGCTACATGTCTCCCGAGCAGGTGCAGGGCCTGCCCATCGACCAGCGCTCGGACATCTTCGCCACCGGGGTGTTGCTCTACGAGTCGCTGGTGGCCAAGCGTCTCTTCAAGGGCACCACCGATCTCGAAACCCTGGAGAGGGTCCGTGCCGCCGCCGTGCCGGTGCCGCCGTCGTCCTTGAACAAGAAGGTCTCTGTGCAAATCGACGCCATCGCCATGAAGGCGCTGGCTCTTTCCTGCGATGACCGTTTCCAGACCGCCGGCGAATTCCACGACGCCTTGGCCGACCAGCTTTTCCAAAGCGGGGAGCGGGTCGATTCGAAGACCTTGGCGACTTTCATGCAGAAGCTGTTTGCCGAGGAGATCAAGGTAGAGGAGGAACTCGAGCGCGAGCGCAGCCGACCGGATCTTTCTTTGCCGGAGTTCGCGGCCATGGCCGAAGAGCAGGCCCGCGCGACGCCCACTCCCACGCCGGCCGGGCCCCAAACGCGAATGGATCTGCCCTCCGGCGCGACTCCGCACCCGGCTCGGCGGCCTCTCTCGTCCCTTACCCTCGGCGCCATCGGGACGGGGGCCATCCTGCTGGCCGGCGTCCTGGTGGTGGTGTTTTTCTGGCTGCTCAACCGGACGGAGACCGTGTCGCAGCAGCCCGACGCGGGTGGCGCCAAAGGTCTCACGATTGCAGTGCCCGCCGGCGGCAGCCTGACGATCGACTCACGACCCAAGGGAGCAACAATCGAGATCGACGGCATGCTCACAGGAAAGCGAACGCCCGCGACCATCGATGACCTGGATCGCAGCGAGACCCACCAGGTAAGACTGTCGCTTACAGGCTACGAGCCATGGCTCAAGCAAGTTCGTTTCGGCAAGCTGCAACTGATTGCCCTGGAGCCGCACCTGACACAAAAAATTGAAAAGCCCCCCCCTCCCCCGCCGCCCCGCAAGCCGAAGTTCGGCACGCTGAACATCAACGCCGTTCCAGTCTGGGCCTACGTGTATGTTGACGGAAAGAAGCAATCCCGTCCGACCCCTATCTACAACCTGAAGCTGAATCCCGGCCCGCACGAGATCCGTCTCGAAAATCCAAAGCTGAAACTTGTGCAGAAGAGACAAGTGATCATCAAGAAGGGCAAGTCGGTAGACCTGGTAGTCAAGATGAAATAGACAGGATCGCAAGCGCTCTTTCAAGATCGGGTCATGCTCCCGGGTTGCACTCCTGCAATTTACTGCCGGTCTCTGCTGGGCGCGAGTTGTCAAAAAAATCTCCATGACTTATGCTCGCATTCCATGGGAGGCATCCGCCGGGCACGCCCGCGCAAGGCCGGGTTGCTGATACTCGATAATGCCCTCGACCACGACTTCTACCGTCCGGTCGAGCACTGGGCGGCCCTGTGCGGCTTCGAGCCCGAAAGCGTGCATCTCCCCTCCAGCGGCAAACTGCCCAGCCCCGGAAAACACTCCCACGTGATCGTCAGCGGCTCGGAAGACACCATAACCATTTTACCCGCATGGGCACGCAGCGAGGCAGACTGGCTTTCCGATGCCATCGACCGGGGAGTGCACCTGCTGGGTAGCTGCTGGGGCCATCAACTGCTGGCGGTGGCCATCGCCGGGCCCAAGGCCGTAAGAAGGTGCTCGCGGCCCGAGCTTGGCTGGCACGAGATCGAGGTGCGCGACCAGGCAGGTCTTCTTCCCTCGGGAAGCTTTCATGCATTCTGCTCGCACTTCGACGAGATTGTCCCCGACTGTCATCCGCAGATCGAAATATTGGCAGACACCCCCGACTGCGCCGTGCACGCCTTTCGTCTGCGAGGCAAGCCGGTCTTTGGAATCCAGGCCCATCCGGAAATCGACCCCGAGACCGGGCGCGCCTTTTTGCAAAAAGGCGCCGAGCGCTGGCCCGAGCATGCCGAAGTCTTCGCCAAGGCCCTGTCGGATCCGGTCAGGGACGACCATATCGGCCGGGAGCTGGTTCAGCGGTTTCTGTCCTTGACCTGGGGGCAGACCCAGGGGGCGTAGTTGGGTGTGATTCAAACCCGTTGGTAGCCATCAATCAGCGTAAGTGAAGTAAATGGCCGCCGTTTACAGGTTTTCCAGAAACCCGCAGGCTTGTCTGATTTCCACGCCCGCCTTTTGGCTCTCGCGCCTGAGATGGCGTACAAGCTGAACCGCCCTTATGGCGTACTTCTTCTGGAAGCCGAGCAAGGAGTTGGACAAGTGAGCATCGGCGAACTTGGCCTCGATCATCAGTATCGGTGTGTTCTCCTCGACGAGGCAGAAATCGACCTCACGTCCGTCCTTGGTGCGTAAATAGTGTAGCTCATGCCGTTTGCCCAGAACATCCGTGAGACCCATGACATGTTTTTGCAGGCTCACCGCGACCATGTTTTCAAATCTTGCCCCGGGATCCTCTTTGACCAGGCCGGTGTCATAGAAATAGATCTTGGGCGCCTTCAGCAACGAGCGGGCCATATTTCGCGAAAAAGGAACAACGCGGAAGATAATAAACAGGGCCTCCAGGATCTGGATGTACTTCTTGACCGTGTTCGGCGCGACGCCGATGTCGCGGGCGATTGATGCGTAGGACAGCGGGGAGCCGACTCCGTTGCGGAGCAGTTCCATTACCAGCCGCATGGCGCGCAGATCATGGATGCGTTCGAAATCAAGAATGTCTTCCCGGATCAGACCGTCATGGTACTGCATGCGCCAGCGGTCGGCCTCGACGGAATCTTCAGCGAGGAAAGGTTCCGGAAAACCCCCGCGCTCGATCAGCCGATCTATTTCCGCGGCGTGATCGGTTCCTTTCAGCTCGGACAGGGACAGGGGCATCAGGCGGTGTGCGAAGAAGCGACCGGCCAAAGAGTCGCCGCCTTCTCTGAAAGTATCGAACCGGGCGCTGCCGGTAACCAGGATGCGCATCGAGGCCGGACGGGTATCGTAGACGCCTTTGATGAAGCGTTTCCATTCCGGCATCTTGTGAATTTCGTCGAGAATCAGCAACTCGGTGTCTCCCAGCCAGGTTTCCTCCCTGATGATGCGCCGATCCTGCATGCTGTCATAATTGAGATAGACCGTCTTTGTGAATGTCCGGCCGATATGAAGCGCAAGCCAGGTCTTTCCGACCTGGCGCGGGCCGACGATGAATACAATCTTCTTTTCCAGATCCTGGCGGATTCGATCTTCCTGGAGCCTGCGCATGCGACTATTCTACACAATTATGCGTTTTAGTCAAGACTATTCTGCATATACATTCGTTTTAGTCGAACAATTTGTTCCCCGTGTCCCGTTCCCCGTCCCCGATTCTCGTTGTCAACGTAAAAGAATTCATGCCATTCACTAGTTGCGCTGTGAGCGCCTGCGCAACAAGACTGCACCCAGTAAGAGCCCGAGCAGAGCCAACGACGACCCGGCCTTTGTCGAGCCGCAGCCGCAGCCGCCGGCGACCGAACCGCAGTCTTCGTCCGCGCCGCTGCAGTCTTGGTCGATAGAATCGTCGCAGACGTCTTCGGCGCCCGGGTGAACAGCATCGTTGTCATCATCGCAGTCCAGCCCGCCACAGGCTTCGGGCAGGTAGCCGTCGTTGTCTGCGTCGAGGGCCTCGCCACTACACGTTCCCTGGCTGCAGATGTCGTTTATCGTACAAGCGTCGCCGTCGTCACAAGCCAATGTGTTGTTGGTATTCTGACAACCCAGGGCAGGATCGCAACTGTCGGTCGTGCAAATATTGGCGTCGTCGCAGTCTAGCTGCGTACCGGGCTGGCAGGCGCCGGCCAGGCAAGACTCGCTGCCGTTGCAGGCATTGTCGTCGTCGCAATCATCGTCGCTGTCGCATGTTTGGCAGGTGACTTCGTCGATGTCGATCAGATCGTTGCAGTTGTTGTCGAGCCCGTCGCTGCAGGCAGTTGTGCCGACCGGGCCTTCGAACGCACCCGGATTGATCTGGTCGTTGTCGTCGTCACAATCGTCCCCGCCGCAGGCTTCGGGAACATAGCCGTCGCCGTCTTCGTCGGTAGTCACGCCGCTGCAGCTGCCCTGGCTGCAGATGTCGTCCATTGTGCAGACCTCGCCGTCGTCGCAGGCCAAAGTATTGTTGCTATTCTGACAACCCAGGGCCGGATCGCAGCTGTCGGTCGTGCAGATGTTGTTGTCGTCACAGTCCGCTTGCGTACCGGGCTGGCAGCTGCCTGAAGCGCAGCTGTCACCAATTGTACAGGCGTTGGCATCATCGCAAGCCAAGCTGTTGTCGACGTTTTGACAACCCTGCGAAGGATCACAGCTATCGGTCGTGCAGATGTTGTCATCGTCGCAGTCTAACGCCGTACCGGGCAGACACAAACCGGCCTGGCAGTCTTCAGCCCCGTTGCAAACATTGCCGTCGTCGCAGTCGGCGTCGCTAATGCAATCGGCGCATTCCGGATCGTCGGCGTCGGTCAGGCTGTCGCAATCGTTGTCCAACGTGTCGGTACAGTTTTCACTGCCCGGCAGAACCTGCCCGTCACAGCTGCCCCAGGTCTCTGAACTACAGGCCTGGGTTCCGGCTGTGCAAATTCCCTCGCCGAGCGTGTCGGGCGAGCCGTCGTAGCACGAGCGCGTTGCGCCGTCGCTGCATCCGCTGACTTCTAAACAGAAAGAAGTCGTATTGGTGTAGGCTCCGTTATCGGCGACCAGATCGAGCCAGAACCAAACTCGGCGGCCGTTCAGGGCGCCGGCATCGACACTCAGGCTGTAGTTCGATTGCGAAGTCGCTGTGGCTTCCGAGGCCAGATCGGCATAGCTGCTTTCGTCTTGGGTTATCGTTACCAGGGCATCGTCGGTTCTCAAAGTGCCGCTCAGACCAGCGGCCGCCGCCCCGCCGCTGTTGCGCAGGCTTATATTAAAGGTGGGAAGTGAGCCGCTTTCGAGTGTGTCGCCTTGCGAGTTCGAGTCGTAGGTCACCAGTGCCTCTAAGGGAAGGCTGGTCTCACCGTCTAAGAACCAGTTCCAGGCGTTGTTGGTAATCAGCGGCAGGTAGCCGCCGTCCTGGTAGGCGGTCTGGCGGATCTTGGTGCCGCGTAGCTCGGCGGTGTCCCCGCTGGGCCAGGTCTCGTTGCCGGTGATCCCGCCGCCTACGAACCGGAAGTTGGCCAGCGGCTTGCCGGCCTGGGCCGGGTAACCATAGGCGTCGACGACCGCCTGGCCCGCGTTTTGTAAAGCCTGGGGAAGCGTGGCTTCGTTGGCAATCAGTTTGGCAAAATGGGCCAGATCGAACTCGGCATCGTAGCAGTGCACCGTATCAGCCATGGCTGCCGCGATTTCGGTTTGGTCGCGCCCGCCGGCTTTGATCAATTCCCTGGCGAAAGTGTCCACGGCCAGCCCCAGGTCGACGAAGCCCGGCCCCATGTCGATCGCCGCCCAGGCGCCCATCAGCACGGCCGTGTCGATGTAGCCGTCGACCCAGGCGGACCCGAACTCGCGGGCGTCGGCGGCCGGGTTGGCATTCAGCCAGGTCGGAATTGCGGTCGCAGCGTCGAGCATGTAATTGGTCGGGATCTCGCTGCGGGCGGTGACATCGCAGTACTCTCTGATGACGTAGTCGTTTTCGAACATGCCGTAGTTGCAACCCCACAGCACGCACAGATCGAGCCGGCGACCGGACGCCGCAGTCGCCAGGGCATAGGCCTCGGTCAGCTCGCCGTAAATGGTTTGGATCGGATCGGGTGAGGCTTCCGAAAAGTCGGCCGCGATCCCGTTCGGCATGGCCCCGCCCCAAACCATGACCGCGTAGCGCTTGGCCGGGTAGGCTTCGATACCCCAGACGATGAAATCCGCCAGGGTCTGCGGGTGACCCATGTTCACTTCGCCCAGGTTTTCAAGTTCGGTCGAGCGGATGACCCGGTCGGAGTTGGGATCGGGCTCGATATAAAACCTGCGGCAATCCGTCCAATCGCCGTTAGAGCTGTCGTTGCCCGGGATACGGTCGATCTGCGCGACCAGGTTGTAGTTGCTGTCATCGACCCCGCGCTCTAGAGCATTGATATCGCTAATCGCGCCTCCTTCGTTACCCGAGTCGGCCGAGAAGTACAAAAGCACGGTCCATTCCTTTTCGTCCTTGGCGGCCTGCGCCAACGACTGCAGATCGGCCCGCGGATCTTGGAATTCTCCGCAGGCGCCAAGGGCAATCCCCAGGATCGCAATTCCCAGCACTCTCGAAAGCAGTCGCGCGCCATGCTTCATTAGTACTCTCCCTATCGTCGGCATTGAATAGTCTGGCAATTGTGCAATATGTGTACCAGTTGTGGATGTTTAGAACTGCAAGAAAAACAGGAGAATATCTCACAGGTAGGATCCGGCGTTCAGACCGTCACTCTGAACTTTCTGCATAGGACGAAAACTTCTCCCAGTCTGTCAACCATACTTTTATTGCGGCCTGGCTGGGATCTCGGAAGATAGCACCACTCGGGTAAGTATGTGCACCTCGGGCGGCCCGTCTTCGGCCGTTTTGTGACCGGTTACCACGCGCAGCACCCTGACCTTGACCGGCCCGGCGCTCAGTGTTCCCCTTCCCGAAATCCTTGACAGTTAGGGTGTAGAACCGGCGTCCTGCTGGTGCAGAAAAGGCGGGTGATTATCAAGAAGGGCAAGTCGGTAGACTTGGTGGTCAAGATGAAATAGACAGGATCGCAAGCGCCCGTTCAAGTCCGTTTTCACGCCCGATAGCGCGCGAAAGCGCCCGGCAGCGCGAGTGCAATTCAGAATCCGAGCGGAAACGCTCGAAAACTCCGGCCAGCGAGCGGGCGGTCAGGCGGCCGGCCGAAAGCGGTCGCGGGCCAATGCCCATCTCGTACGCCCGTCTGCCCCAGTAATACTGGTCGACAATGTGAGGCACGATCTGCTGGGGAATTCCCGCCCTGGCAGCGGTGTGGACCGTTCCCGAACCGCCGTGGTGCACCACCCCGCATACCTTCTTGAAAAGTTCTGCGTGTGGCGCGGATCCCGCCTGGCGGGCAAAGGAAGGCAGGTTGTCGGCATCGAGCCCCGTCCAGCCCTTTCCCAGCACGACCCGGCAGCCGGCCATCTCGGCTGCCCGCATAGTGAGATCGACCAACCGCGCCGGCCGCTTGACCTGAACGCTGCCGAACCCGACATAGACCGGCGCCGGGCCTGCGTCCAGGAATTCGGCCAGATCGTCGTCCAGCGCTTCGCCGACCCGGGGCCGAATGTTGCCGGTGTAACGAAAGGGAACAGACCAGGCCGGCGAGGGCGGCGCCAACCAGGGGCTTATCGCCAGGAGCGTGGTTCCCGAGCCGGCCAGGTGTCGAGTAATGTCGTCAATCGGCGGCAAGCCGAGCCTGCGCCGT
This sequence comes from Myxococcota bacterium, assembly GCA_035528415.1. Taxonomy (GTDB): domain Bacteria; phylum Myxococcota; class B64-G9; order B64-G9; family B64-G9; genus DATKYQ01. The sequence continues at coordinate 87,953 of DATKYQ010000022.1, forward strand.
TCGGCTTCCAGCGGCTTTTTGACCACCCAGGCGGCGCTCGTGTTTATACCCCACCACAGCAGCCGATTGGCCATACGGGGAGCGCCTTGCCAGGGTTGAACCGGCGGGGGTTGATCGCCGGGCAGGATTGGGGCGTATGCCAGGCGCAGGTAACGGATGTCCCGATAGGCGGCCAGCGACGGTCCGGCCAACTCGGTGGCGGTACACAGCAGTACGTCGGCGTCTCGCGTGGCCATCTCGAGCAACTCGAACTGCTCGCGTAAAACACGTCTCACCCAACCGATGACCGAGCGCCAGGAAAACCAGCCGGTCTGCAGCGAGCGCATCAACTTGCGGCTGTCTTCGGTGAAAAAAAGGCAGTCTCCTATATCGCGCGAGGCGGCCTGAGCCTCGAAGCTACGCGGCAGGCATAACGTTACGGAGTCACCCCTCCTCTTGATTTCTTGAGCCAGATCAAGTACCGGCCAGACGTCGCCGCGCGAGCCGCGGCAGGCCAACGCCACCTTCATGCTTGTCGGACGTCCAACTCGGTGGCGGCCGCCTCGATCTGTCCGGGCGACAAGCCCCGGCCGTTTTTCCAAATGTGGGCCAGGTAGTGTATGGGAACGCGCAGCAGCAGGGTCGAGGGGCTGAATTGCATGGAAGACAGCATCCAGCAGGTATGGGTGCACCAGCAGTTGGCCCGCCGGCCTCCGCCGATGGCTTCGATTTCTTTTTGCATGCGCTCGGAATTCAGGGCGGCGGTCAGGTCGAAATTGAATTCCTGCAGCCGGCCCACCGGCTCTCTCATCTCGCAGGAACGGAAAGAACCGTTATGGTCTATGACTATGGTTGTCTTTCCGGCCGTGCAGTCCATCGGCCAGGGACTGGGGCCATCCACGTTGCTCTCCTGCAGACTGTAGAGAAAACGAATCACGCCGATGAAATACAACTTGCCCAGAAAACGGGCCGGCGCCGGGAATTTGGCGAAGAGTCTTTCGGCATATGGATCGAGCAAGGGATACAAGCGATCGTGCAGCAACTTCAGATCGTCTTTACCGAGACCCTTGGTGGCCGGATCGCGCGGATCTCCCCTGACCGTTTCGAAGAAATGGGTGGCCAGCGAGAACTTGTTGAGCAGCAGCACCCCCAGATCGTACATTTCTGTGTAGGCATCGGGAGTGACCACGCTGGCTGCGTTGCGGTGCAGGCGGGGATGATCGGCGAAGCGATCTTCCAGCCGCTGCAGTGTAGTCATGACCTTGCGAAAACCGCCCTCCACCCCGCGCACCCCGTCGTGGGTGGCGGCCAGGCCATCGACCGAAAGGGTCAGGTGCATGTTCAGCTTCGGGCAGCGTTCGAGAAGACCTTCAACCAGGCGAACCAATCGAGAGGTCAGCAGGCCGTTGCTGGGCAGGTTGATGGTGCGAACGCCGTTGTTCGTATAGAACATCTCGATGATCTCGGCCAGATCCTTCCTGAGTGTCGGCTCGCCGCCGGACAGCCAGAGCTTATCAAAGCGCGGTGCCGTCTCCGATATGGTACGAATCTGGGAGAAGGTAAGATCGCGTCCGCGGGCCTTGTCTCCGACGTAGAAACAAGTGCGACACTTGGAGTTGCAGCGCGCGGTGACAAACAAGAAGACGGATTCCAAGCGTCTCTTTCTGAGTAGCTTGTGCAAGAAACCCGGCTCACCGAGGTGAATGTCCCTGTCGCTCGACTTCGATATCATGTTTGACTCCATAACTTCAGCGGTAGACTTGCACGTCGATCCCACTCTCGCCGCGCATCAGAAGCAGCGTGGTTGTGGTCGCGGCCCCGGCGACCACGGCTCCTACCGCGGTCCAGAACCACCAACTGGTGTACCACTTATCCTGTTCCACGGGCGGTGGGGGTGGAGGGGGCAGGGGTTTGTGCGTGTCTCCAATGATCGCGTCTTTCCTGCGCTTTACAAAGGTCTTGTGCTCGGGAACACTGTGATCGCCTTCGATCCAGCGCCGCGCCCTTGCGGCCGCCGCCGGGATGCCGTCGCCTTCCGCCGTTAAGATCCCCAGCGTGCCGACCTCCCTGCCGCCCGATTCGAAAATTCCCAGATCCAGCGTGGCCGCACCGCCCATGTGCGCAATCGAGACGAACAGCAGCCAGTCGGCCCCAAGCGCCGACGCCAGCTCTTGCGCATCCTTGACGCGCATCTTGCCCATGCCGGCACGCGCCATTTGGTTGCGCAGGCGCACCCAGCCGATGCTTTGGCCTTCCTGCAAGAAGACCTCGCGCTTCTCGAGCCCGCCGGGCTTCAGGCGCAGCACCCCGAACCAGGTCTTGTAACCTCCTGCTGCTATCGAGAAATAGTGTTCTCCCGGGTAGACGCCCGGGATGGTGACCGGCGTGTAACCCAGCGCGCGGCCGTCCATGTAGACCCGCGCACCCTGCGGCTTTGAAATCAACGATATTGAGCCCTTCATCGAGGTGACCAGCCGCTGCCTGACCTTGTCGAATTTTTCAACAACCACCGGGTTGACCGTCGTCTCGTCAAGCTTACGGGACGGATTCAGAAGCAGCACCATGCGATATTCATGCTCGGCTTGGCGGCCCTTGCCCAGCGCCTGGTAAGTCATACCCAGCATCAAGTGCGCGCGCTCCAGGCTGGAAAGATTCTTAAGGCCGGGAAATATCGCCCTCAGAATACGCAGCGCCCCTGACAACTGTTTGATCGCCTTGCGGGGTTTCAGGCTTGCTGTGAACTTTTCGCCGCGCGCAAGTTGTTCGAGGGCGCGTTTGGCCAAGGGTATCCAGGCTTCTTCCGCAGGCTCCGCGAAGGGCGCTTTTTCCTCGTCCGCGGACATGACCTCGATACCCGGGTGGGACGACAACTCTTTTCGCAACTGCTCGATGACATCCAGATCCTGCTCGCGCCATTCAGTGTCAGTGCGCGGCACCAACTCGATGACGGCAATTCTGGCGCCGGACCGGGCGACGCCTGTCCAGGCGATCGTTAAAAGCACAAGCCATGTAAATACACGTCTCAGTGTTCGCCTCACTTCAGGTCGAAGAGTCTCAACTCCGGCCACAGATTCGGGTCGAGATTCTCTTCGTTCGACCAGGCCGTTGTCGTAATCTTGCCGTCGTCTTCATCAACCACGCGGATCTCGATCCCCAGAAACCAACCTTTTTGCACACCGCCCGACTCGAGTTGAAGGTCGCTCCAGGGGATCTCGAACTTCACCACGTATTCGCCCGTCGCCGCCGTGCCGGACACGCTACCCGTGAACCCGAAAAGATCAGTACGCATGTCCGCCGGATCCTGTCCGCCGGCATGGACTTCGCTGGCGCCGGCCGATCCGGTCACCCGTAGAAAACGAACCGGCTCGGAAATCGGTGGGTAGGCATTAGCCAGATCGAGCCACAGCTCGACCCGATCGGCGCCCTGTAGATCCTGGCCGCTTGCCTGGGTGCGAACGTCATTGTCCGGCACCCGCACCGAGACGACAAGATCCGTGTCATTCCAGCCGGCGCCGACCTCGATCGTCCCGTCCGGCCCTGAAAAACCGGAAAGCGGTCCGCTCTCAGGCAGCGCCTGCAGCAAAGGTGTCTCGAGAACGATCTTCCCGTAGTCCTCGGGCAAGGGTTCTTCTCCCTGGCGGCGTGGATCGAAGCGCCAGGTGGCCAAGGCCGGTGCCTCACCGTCATCGCTGTCGTACAAACGCAGATCGAAAGGAACCAGGCGGTTCTTTCCGGGGTCGCCGAGCGGCAGTGTCATCTCGACCCGCCAACCGCCGCTGATCTGCTCGGCTGTGCAAGCGGACACCTCCTGCGGCGCTTCGCAGCGCCCGTCGGCCCCCGCCGTGATCACCAAGCCGTCGTAATAGATGCGTAGCGCATCGCCGCTGTTGATATCGTCCCCGGACCCGGCCGGGCTGATCCAATTGTCACGCACGCCTACCCTGAGCAGCAAGTCGCCACCCTGCCATAGCGCCGTGACCAGCGCGGTCAGATCGGAGGGACCGTCGATGGCGCCGCTTTCCAGGTTGCGCTGATCGACGAAAAGAGACGGCGGGCGTTCGGCGAAAGGGTCGGCCGAGGTGCGATCCTGCAGTGTTATCCTCGACGCCGCCGCCAGGCCGGTCTGCGAGAAGGGCAGCGAGATCGTTTCGTCGATGCCCTTGTGCAGCATGACTGGTGAGGCGAATCCCCATGACACCGGCCGACCGCGGTCGTTCAATCCCAACACGTAGGGCGCGCCTTGCTTGTCCCCGTCGACCAACCCGGGCCCGAAGCGCGCCGTCGGATGAGCCTGGCCAAAAGTGCTGAAGGCTCCATTGCCGTCAATGACGCCTATTTCGACCAGTTCGACTAACTGGAAAGGATCCTGGGTCGGGTTGCGCCCCTGGTGTGGAGGGACCAAAAGCAGGCGCACGGATCCCTGGATGTCATCGCCACAGCCGGCGGCGAGCAGAACAATAAGCACCGCCGTCATCCAGTGCAGAAACCTCATTTTCGCCGCCGCCAAAAGCAGAGCGCCAGTGCCAACAGGCAGGCGAGCATCCAGCCGGACGAGCCGCCCCTTTGTGAACAGCCACACCCCCCGGAAGAACTGACGACGCTTACCCGGGTAAAGTCGGGAGCGCTGTCCTGCTGCCCGTCATTGACCACCAACCTGAAGACGTAGACGCCCTCTGCGGTCGGAGTGAATCCCGGCTGGGAGGTGGTTGCCCCGGACAGGGCCACCTGCGAGGGACCGGAGCTTTGCTCCCAGACGAATGCCAGCGAATCCCCGTCCGGATCGCGGCTGTGGCTGCCGTCCAGCGAAACCTTCGTGCCCGGCCTGACCGCCTGGTCGGGACCGGCCTCGGCCAGCGGCCTGGTTTCGCCGCCGTCGCCTCCATCGGACGGGCCGCCGTCACCGTCCCAGCCGTCTGCCGTCTCAGGTGCGCAGTGATCTTCCTCGCAGGCGCCCGAGATACAGTCGTGGCTTACACCCGGCACGCAGGCGCCCTGGCCGTCGCAACTCGAGGCCGCCGTGTAAACACCATCCGTGCATGAGGCTGGAGCGCATTCGACTCCGGACGGCGCGAGGGCGCAAGCGCCCAGCCCGCCGCAGCTCCCCGTCGTGCCGCAGGGATCCTGGCTGACATCGCAATCGTCCTCGGGGTCGGTGCCCTGGACGGTGAAAAGACACACCCCCAGGGTGGCCGGCTCGTTGCAAATGCGGCAGGGACCTTCGCAGAGCGAGTTGCAACAGACCCAATCCACGCAGTCGAATCCCTGACATTCTCCGGAGTTGCTGCAGGCGTCGCCCAGGCCGGGCTTGGGAGTGCACACTCCGGTCGTGCAGACATAACCAGACCAACAGTCGACATCCTCGACGCAGGCTGTGGCGCAGACTCCGGGCTGGTCAGCCCGGTAGGGGAAGCAGGAGACACAAGCCGTGGCGCAGCCGCCCTGAATGCCGGAAGTGCAGCTCTCGGCTGGCAGAACACCGCTGTCGGGGCCCCCGCCGGCGTCGCAAATGTCGGCCGCCTTGCAGGTCGTCTCGGGGCCCCATCCCTGCGCGCCTCCGCGGCAAACCCGAAACCAGTCGTCGCCCTGACACAGCCTGTAGCCTGGCGAATAGACATCTCCCGCGGCAACGCAGACTGTCTCGTCGGCCGCGCAGTAGGCCCCCTCCTCGGACCACGAGTCATCCAGGCAAAACCCGCCCCGACAGGCAGGATCGCGTTCGAGTCCCGAAAGCACTACGTCCAGGCAGGACGCTCCATCTTCGAGGTCCAGCTTACAGGTGCCGTCCGCGGCGCAGTAACCGGAAGCATCGCAATCGTTGTGCGTGAGGCAGGCCTGCGTGCAGCTCGCATCCCGGCACAGGCCGGGACGGCAATCGATGTCCGCGTCTTGCAAGCAGTTGCCCACGCCGTTGCAGGTAGATCCGCCCTTGAGCAGGTAACTTTCGCAGTGCGCGTCCCCGCAGGAAGTGCCGACCGGCCAGCGCAGGCATTCGCCGCTCCCGTTGCAGTCGCCGCTGGTCGAGCAGGTGTTCGCCGGCAGGGCCGTGCAGTCGCCGTCTGGATCGCTGTCGCCTACGACCATTGTGCAAAAGCCAATATGTCCCGGCAGATTGCAAGACCTGCAAGGGCCCGCGCAAGCGTCGTTGCAGCAGACACCGTCGGTGCAGGTGCCCGCCGTGCAATCCGCCTGGGTCTGGCAAGGATCCCCGATGCCCTCGGGGATCTTGCACACGCCTCCCTGGCAAGAGTACCCGGGCCAGCAGTGCTCGGCCAGGCTGCATGTCGAGCGGCAGGCTGAGGCCGACTCAGCCATGTAGGGCTCGCATGATTGGCAGCCCGAGACGCACCCGCCGCCCGGTCCGCTCGAACAGTTGCCGGCAGAGCGAAAGCCCGAGCCGGCGCCGCCGCCCGCATCGCACAGACCGGCTGCACAGTTGGTCTGCTCTCCCCAGCCCTGGGCGCCGCCGGTGCAGGCGCGGAACCAGTCGTTACCCTCACAGAGAACATAGCCCGAACCGAACGTCATCCCGTCGTGGACGCAGGCGGCCGGGTCGGAGGTACAGAAGGCCCCCTGCCCGTCGAAATTGTCGTCGAAGCAGTAGCCGCCCATGCAGGCGGCATCGTCGATCTGTCCCGGGTAGACGACGCCCGCGCAGCTTGCGCCCTCGCCCAGGTCGGGCGCGCACTCGCCCGAGGTGTTGCAGTAGGCCGGCTGGGTGCAGCTTGCGTGAGTTGTGCACGAATCAGCGCAGCGGCTGGCGTCGGCGCAGCGATAGAAGCCGCAGCTTCCGCTTCCGCCGTCCGCGCACTGGCCCACACCGTCGCAGCTGTCCGGAAAGACAGCCTGCCCGTTGGCACACGATCCAAGTCCGCACTCCGTGCCCAGAGGGTACAATCGGCAGGCCCCGTTGCCGTCGCAGGTGCCGTCCGTTCCGCAACTAGCCGCCGCCTGTTGCCCGCACTCGCCGAGAGGATCTTCGCCGGCGCCGACCGGCACGCAGCCGGGGCCGCTACCGCTGCACACCTGACACAGCGGACACTCGTCGTTCGGATCGCTTCCGGCCTGCACCCAGAGGTTGCAAGTTCCCGTTCCGTTGCAGCGGGCGCAGGTGTCACAGACGACCGTGCTCTGCGGATAGTTGCATGCGCCGCTGCCGTTACAGGCCCCGTCGCAGACGCCGTTTCCTGGGCACTCGCCATCCGGATCCTGCCCTGTGGAAATCGGCGAACAGGTTCCCTTGGAACCCTGGATATCGCAGCGGTAGCAGGGCAGCGTGCAAACATCGGCGCAGCAAACCCCGTCGATGCAGTGGTTGCTGCCGCACTGCGTGTCGAGAGTGCAGGTCGAGCCGTTGGGTAGATCGCCCACGCACTCGCTGCCGACACACAGGATTCCCGGTTTGCAATCGCCGTCTCCGCTGCAACTCGTTTTGCAGGCGGCGCAGGCGCCGGCGCTGCACGAATCGACATCAAGATAGAAGCCGCAGTTGGTGTAGCAGTCGGCACTGGTCCAGCCGCCCCCGGCCTGGCAAGTCCAGAGGTCGTTGTTGAGACAGACGCTCGATCCGGCCGCTACCGGGCTGCCGTTATCGGCGGCGCAGGGCGTGCCGGACGGCTCGCAGAACTTGCCGCCGCTCGGAGAGCCGACGCAGTTATTCGACTGGCACTGGTCATTCGAATCGCAGGAGTCTCCATCATCACCCCTGTAGAAACAATGAGGAAAAGGAAAGGGCGCGAAGGCGCAATAGGCGTCGGCGTCACAGCCGCTGTCAAAGAAGGGATCGCAGTAACTCTCGCAGCCGACGCACTGCCCGACTTCGCACTCGTGCGCGTCGCTGTAAGGTCCGCAGTCGTCGTAGCAGTCCACAACGCTCCAGGAATCGGCGGCCGAGCAAGTGGCCAGGTCGGGCCCGTAGCAAGTGACCGTCCCGGCCGCAACCGCCACCCGGTTGCCGTCGATGCAGTCGTGCCCGGCCGCCGAATCTCGGCAGCGGCCGTTGTCACCGGGATCGACCCCGCAAATTCCCGAGTTGCAGTCTCCGACCACGGAGCAGGCCTTGCCCTCGGCGCCGGCCGCTAGCGTATTCTTGATGATCCTGAGATCGTCTATGAAGATGTTGTTGCCGTTGGAGCTGCGTCCCCTGACGGCGATCTTCAAAGCCGACTGGTTGGTGTAATAGCCGAGCGGGGCAACTTCTTCACGCCAGCCGCTCGTGCCGTCGTAGCGGTGAAAGACGTACTTGCTGAAGTAGGTCGAACCGCCGTCGGTGCTGACCTGCAGGTAGATGCGATCATCGCTGCCCGAGCTACCGGTGTCGTGGAACATCCACATGCGGCACTCGGCTACCTCGGCCGCGGTCATGTTCAGCGCGGGAGAAGCCAAGCGTGCCTCGGCCCCGCTGTCGGCCGTGTAGGAATTCAGCTCGGCCATCTTGGCGCCTTCTTGTGGCACACAAGTCGGGTTGGACCCGGACGAGGTGACCAACCAGTCGGCTTCATAGGTGTTGTCTCCGTAATGTGTCTCGTCCCAGCCAAGCGAACTATTGAAGGTCTGCTCGTTGACCGTAACCTGGGCGGCGGCCGGCAGCGCCGCTACAACTGAGAGGCAAAGGCCGTACAAGATAAGGTTTTTACACAACATGAATAGCACTTCGAACTGCGCTCACACGGACACACATTTCCACACACCTGCTTGATTTTATAGAGTTTATCCCGCCCCCGGCTTGGGTGTCAAGAGCGTCTTCGCTTGGCGTAGCCTTTGATGTTTTTCTGGCGCACGCGCGAGACGGCCAGCGCGTCGTCGGGGACGTCGATCGTCACGGTGGTCCCGGCGCCCACGACCGCGCGCTTGCCGACCTTAACAGGCGCCACCAGTTGTGTGTCCGAGCCGATGAAGGCGCCTTCACCGATCTCGGTGCGGTACTTGTGCGCACCGTCGTAGTTACAGGTGATGGTTCCCGCCCCGACATTAACATCCGCGCCTATCTCGGCGTCGCCGAGGTATGATAAATGACCGGCCTTGGCGCCCTTGCCCAGCGTACTTTTCTTGACCTCTACGAAATTGCCCACCCGGGCGCCGTCCATAAGGTGCGCGCCGGGGCGCAGGCGGGCGAACGGCCCCACGCGCGCGCCGCGGTCTACCCGGCAATCGGCAAGCACGGAGTAGGCAAGCACGTTGACGTCCGCGCCGATTGAAGCGTCTGTGATAACCGCTCCCGGTCCGATCCGGCAACCCTGCCCGATCTTGACGCGACCGCGCAGAAAGCAGCCGGGTTCGAGCACCGTGTCGGAGCCGATCTCGACTTCGGGCCCGAGCCAGGTGTGCTCGGGGGCGATGATGGTCACGCCTTTCTTCATCAGGCGCTCGCAAAATCGCAGGTTCATTTGCCGTTCTGCCGCCGCCAGTTGCAGCCGATCGTTGACTCCCAGAAGCGCCCTCGCTCCCGGTCGCACTACTGCGCGCACCGGTAAGCCGCGGCGCCGGGCCTCGGCCACCAGGTCGGTCAGATAATACTCGCCCTGGTTGTTTGCGTTCTTGATTCGCGAGAGCGCCTCGAAGACGAGGGGCGTATCGACAAGGTAGCTCCCGGCGTTGATCTCGTCGATGCGCCGCTGGCCGGCGCTCGCGTCGCGGTGCTCGACGATACATTCCACCTCTCCACGGGCGTCGCGGATCACGCGACCGTAGCCGGCCGGATCATCCAGGCGGCAGGACAGGAAAGTCACGGCGGCCCGCTTGCCGGCCCGCGACAAGGCCGAAAGATCCGAAGAGGATAACAGCGGAACGTCGCCGTAGATGATTGCCAGCTTGCCCTTGTGGGATGAGAGCGCCCGGCGGGCCGAGAGCACCGCGTGTCCGGTGCCAAGCTGCTTCTTTTGGGTGGCGAACACGAGCTTGTTTCCGAAACGTCCGCGTAGGAAATCGGTCGTCTCCGAATCCCGTCCGGAGACAACGACCACCACCGGCCCGAAGCCGCAACGTAAGACTTGCGCAACCGGGTAGTAGATCATCGGCTGGCCGCAGACAGGATGCATCACCTTGGGTAAGGCCGAGCGCATTCGCTTGCCGTCACCCGCCGCCAGAATCACGCATGCAGTCTTCATCGTTGGCAGTCTATTGCAAAAGGACAGATCTGCCAAGTTGAAAAGGGACCGCCGGCTGTGTTCTCATGGAAGACGTGCGACGAGCATTGCCACTCTTGTTTTTTATTTTGCTGCCGGCAGCGGCGTCGGCCCAGTCGGGGTTCGCGGCAGACACCTTCGACCTCGCGCCTGGCTCTGAAGATCTCTTCTCCTGCCGCTCTGGGCTGATTGTGGCCGGGAGAGTGGAGGCCGTCCTGGGCACGGGTTGGGCCTGGCACCTGCTGGGAATCGATCGCGGAGAAACAACTGAGTGGGTCGTCGAACAGCGGCTGGGCGGCTTTGCAAGCCTTGCTTATGCGCCGCTTTCTTCTTTGAGACTGGGTTTGTCATTCGGCGGGGCCGCCTTCCAGCGCGGCCGGCGCACGGACGAGGCCGGCGCCGCGGCATCACTGGAAGCCGCGGATGGCGATGTCTGGTTGTCAGCCTTGTGGGCTCCGCTCGGCGGGGGGGAAAGTATTTTCTCCTCTGCCATCGAGACCAGCCTGCGCCTGGGAACGGCCCCGCCGTCCGGGCTCACGGGAGACAGCGGCGCCGGTGTGAAACTTGGTGGGATTCTGGCAATGCACATCGGCTGGCTACGCGTGATTCTCAACCTGGGCCTTGTCACCAGGCAACGCACGGTTTTTCGTGATTTGGAGATAGACGACGGCCTCTACTACCGGCTGGGAGCGGAAATATCCGGCTTTGGAATACCTCTGAGATTTTTTTCAGAACTTACTGGAGAAACCCGGCTGAATTCTCCCTTCTCGTCCCGGCCTGCTGAGATAATGGAGACATTACTTGGGGTTAGGCTGGATATTGGCGAGTTTGGGATCGTTCTCGGTGCCGGCGCCGGTCTGCTTGGCGCCAAGTCACCGACGACCCGCGTGCTGCTGCTGGTCAAATGGACCGCCGGAGCGGAAAAAAGGGATGCCCAGGTAGAATAGGAGTGCTATAGTCTCCGTCCAAGCCTTTACGAAATAAGTGAATTAAGGAGGAGCTTTCATGAAGAGATACAAATTTCTCGCATGCCTTGCCGTCTGTATGACGGTGCTGTCGTTTGCCACGCTTGCCACGGCCCGGATGAGCCCGCGCCAAATCTACAAGACCAAGGCCGACGGAGTGGTGTTGATCGTCGCCTCCGAGGAGGGCGCCTCTTCCGCCTCGGCCGGAACCGGTTCGATCATCGAGGCCGACGGCACGATCATCACCAACTGCCACGTGATCTACGACCAAGAGGCCAAGAAGCCTTACCCGGCCATCAACGTCTTTCTAAAGCCTGCGCGGGTGACGGGCGACATGAACAAGGATCTTGCGCGGCACTTCACCGCCAAGTTGGTCGCCTTCGACAAGGATCTCGACCTGGCGCTGCTCAAGCTCACTAATCCTCCGCGCAATCTTACGGTGCTCAGCCTGGGCGACCCCGACCAGCTCGGTCCCGGCGACGAGACCATCGCCATCGGCCATCCGGAGCAGGGCGGCTTATGGACCATCACCACCGGCGTGATCGGCACCCAGTTCGAGAACTTCAAGGGCATCACCGGCAAGAACGTCTTCCAGATGGAAACCAGCCTCAACCGCGGCAACTCCGGAGGGCCGTTGTTCGACGTGCGCGGCTACCAGATCGGGGTCAACACGGCCATAGCCCGCCAGGGTCAGGGCGGCGTGGCCATCACCGGCGTCAACTTCGCGCTCAAGGCCAGCGTGGTCAGGAAATTCGCGGCCGGCCACAGCGTCGCTCTGGCCTATGGCTTGGAAAGCCTCAATGCCGAAGACACCCGCGTGGCGGTGGCCGCGGCTCCTAAAGATACTTCAAGAGCCAAGCAGCCGCCGACGACCGTCCCCACCCCGCCGCCGCCCGAGAGTGTCGAGAAGTCGTCTGGCAAGACGGTCTACGGCAGTAAGGCGACCGGGGGCACGATCACGGTAGACGACCAGCAGGGCGAGGAGGTCGCTCCGCGCCGCTCAGTGGAAGACAACTCGACCGAAGCGGGACGGACCTACAAGCAGACCCCCCGCCGCAAGCCTCTGCGTTTCAAGAAGCACTACCGCATCCGCCCGCGCCCCTACACCTTCAAGCGGCTGCTGACCGCGGTGGACAAGGTCCGCGGCCGCGCAGATGCGGCCTTCGACGATCTGGATAACGAAGTCGAGCGCCGGCACCGTAGCCACTAAGAAGAGCCGCGCCGACGCGTCAGCGTAAGGCCCAGCAACAGGCCCAGGAGCAGCACGAACCCTGTGCCCCGGTTGCCCGAGGAAGAACAGGCACAGCCCGCCGTCAAGGTCACCGTGAAGCTGCGTTGCTCGCTCCACTGACCGGCCAGCATCTTGCCGTCCGTGGCCCTGGCTCGCCAGTTGTAACTCTTTCCGGCGACCAGGCCCTCACCGACAGTCACCGAGGTGACTTCAGGTTGCTCTGTGACATCGCTCAATGTCAGAAGCGGCAGGGCGGAGCCCGCCTCGAATATCTCGAAGGTGTAGCTCACACTGTCACCATCGGGATCGACGACGTCGCGCAGCGTCAGCACCGGCTGCAATTCGCCGACCTCGGCGCCGTCATCCGGGCTTACGAGCTCGGGCACCGGCGGCGGACTGTTGTCGTCGGTTATCACCAGCGTGACAGGGACATCGACTCGCTCGTTTGTGGCGTCGGCGGTGATCTTGGCCAGCGCGTTATAGGTTCCCCCAGCAAGTCCGGATGTGTTCGCAGACAGGCTCAGCGAGGCGTCCGCCACACCCGAGGCCGGCGTGCAACTCAACCAGGGCGCCGGGCACTCGACCGTGAAAGCCAGCTCTCCGGTGCCGGAGTTTGTAACCTGTACAGCCTGCGGGTCGGGCGCCGGACCGCCCGCGGCGGCCGTGAAGCTGACCGAGGCCGGCGAGACCGAGATGACAGGCTGGGCCGTCTGTTCGAGAGTCAGGCTGACCGGCAGTTCGAAGGGGCTGTTTATAGCGCCTACGGCCGTGACGATGACCGCCCCCTGGTAGGTGCCCGCTCCGATACCGTGCGGATCCACCGAGACGGTCAACGTGCCCGCGCCCGATCCGGAAGCGGGCGAACAATCGAGCCAACTCGCGGGACAGGCGATGGTCCACTCGAGCGTGCCCGTGCCGGCATTATCGATCTGCACCGTCTGAGACGGGGGAGCACTTTCACCGACCTGGCCGGTGAAAGACAGTTCGGAAGGACTCGCCGCTATTAGCGGCTCGCTGGTTACCAGCAAGGTCACGCCAATTTGTGCGGGGCTTCCGAGAGCGCCGTCCGAGACAACTTCGATCGAGCCGCTGTATTCGCCGGCTGCAAGACCAGCCGGATCGACGGTCACCACCACGTCTGTGGGGACCTGGCCGGAGAGCGGAGCGCATGAGAGCCAAGCAGCAGAACATGTCACGGCGAAGTTCATGCTGCCGGTGCCGGAGTTTTCTATGTGCAGCGTTTGAGCGGCCGGCGCCTGGCCCTGTTCCTTGGCGGTGAAAATGAAGCTCTCGGGCGAGACCGAAAGCACGGGCTGCGAGGTCAATGTCCAGATCAGGTGCACCAGGCGCGGCGAGTTGTCGGCCTCAGGCGCTGTGACCGTCAGGTCGGCCTCGTACAAGCCCTCTGAAAGTCCGGCAGGATCGAGCACGACGCTGACCGGCGTCGGAATTCCGGCCATCGTTGTGCCGCTTGCGGGATTTACGCTGATCCAGGAGCTGTTCTCGGCGATGGTCCACTGCATGCTGCCGAGCTGATCGTTGATAACAAGAAGCTGCAGCTCGACCGGACCGCCGCCGAGCTGATCGGCGTGCTCGAGACTCGCGGGAGACACGTCGAGCGAGGGAGGCGCGCTGAGCGTATAGGACAGATCCAGAGTCACCGGCTGCGCGCCCGGGGCGCTGAACTCGACCGACCCGGCGTGAAAGCCAACCGACAGATCGCTGCTGTTCGGGGTGATGGTCACTGACGATGGCGCCGTGCCGCTGGCGGGAGAGATGTCGAACCAGTTTCCCGACTTGGTGGCCGTCCACCCCAGCGTGCCTCCGCCGGCATTGGCGACGGCGACGATCCGGCCTGCCGGCAGGGCGCCGTGTTGGACCGCCTCGAAGGCCAGGAAAGCCGGATCGATCGAAAACACGGGCACCTGGGTGCCGAGCGTTACGTTGGCGAACAGGATGCAGTCATCGATGTCGGTGACATTCTCGGGCCAATTCCATAGCTGAGCCCAGTCCCAGCTGCTGGTGAAATCGTCGTAGGTCTCAAGCAAGCCGAAGGTATCGCCGGGGGCAAGCTGAAGGTGTGAGGCCGAAAGGTCGAGGCTTACCTCGATCACCCGGTGGCCGGCGCTCATGCCGAAGGCCTTTTGCACGCCGCTGACGGGGTTTTCCCAGTCGTTGTTTTGCACGCCGCTTCCATTGTTGAAAAGCGCCGCGAACCAGTTGTCGGTCTTCCAGAAATAGTACAATCCCTCTTGTGCGGCGGCGGTTGGCCACAGGTCGTTGTTGTCGTTGTCCAGGTAGAGCCCAAGCTGATCGTAGTCGTCATCGTCGCTATCCGACGATATATCGCAGGCGATAAAAAGCTTGTCGCCGGTGTGTTTCATCCAGTTCGTCGCGCCGCTGACATCCACCCGCACGGCGTCGTCGTACTCGCCGGGGCCGATCGTTCCGTTGACCGTCGGGATCGACGCCGACCAGGGCGCAACGATCGCCGGCACCTCGAAGACGTTCAGCTCGACCGCAACTTGCTGCGGCGAATTGACAGCGCCCGGCGCGGTAATGCTTACCGCCTCCGGGTAGCTGCCGACCGCAAGGCCGGAGGCGTCTATCGAGAAGGTCAGGGTGCTCGGGGCGCTTCCCGTGCCAGGCGTCACACTGAGCCAACCTGCGCTCCAGGCGGCTTGCCAGTTCAGACTGCCGGCGCCCAGGTTGCTCAAGCCGACGCTCTGATCCGGCGGCGCGCCGCCGCCAACGCGTGCGTTGAAGGTCAGGCTGGACGGAGATAATCCGATCATCGGATCCGTCGAGCCGGAGTTGGTGTGGACGGAAAGCTCGGGATCGCCGAAGAGAGTCGTCTCGTAGTAGACCCAGCGGATGCCCACGTCGGAGATCCAGCCCGCGTTTTGCTCGCGCGACCAGGCCAGCATGGCCCCCAGGTGGGTCTGGCCGTTGCGGAAGACCGCGTCCCAGAAGAAGCGGTGAAAATAGTTCGAAGACCCGCCCAGGCCGTAGCGGGTGTTCATCACCAGGGCGAAGGCGCCGTGATCGCCGAGCAGCATGTGCTCGGCGTAGGAGTCCTGCCAGTAGACCGAGCCGTCGTCGAAGCGGTTGTCGAAGGCGCCCGGGTAGCATCCCTGGGAGTAGGCGAAGAAGGGCAGGCTGTTGTTCAGCCCCGAGTCGATCTGGTCGGTGTCGGTGCGCATGGCGTAGTTGGTATAGGAATGGCCCAGGTGATTTATCAGGTGGCTTCCACCGTTGAAGACCGAGAGCGCTTGACTGGCGCCCCAGCCGTCCTGGCCCAGGTCTCGATCGTAAAGCGTGTTGATTTGGAAAAACGAGTTCTCCGAAAAACCCTTGGTGTCTATGCCCTGCGCGCTAGAGGAATTCTCGATGTACTGCAAGTCGTCCTTGCCGAAGTAATCGGGAAAAAGGTACTCGCCCAGAAACCAGACGTTCTGCAGCCAGGCGCCGCCTGCATTCTGGTAGAGAAGCGTTTTGCGCACGAAGTTCGCAACCTCGCTGCAAGAATCAACGGGCGCCCGGCCGACCCAGACCTCGGCGTAGAGATCGGGGTTGTCGTTGTCTTCTCCATAAACATCGTCGCCGTCGGCGTCGAAGTTTCCGTCGAGGGCCGCGTAGTACAGGTCGGAGGGAATGTTGTAGTCGATATAGCCGTCGCCCAGGTCTCCGAACATGCCGCGGGCAGGCACGATCGGCGCCTGCGTCTCCCCGCCGACCTGCTGCAGGTCGGCGTCCCCGGCCAGCAGCACGTAATCGCTGCCGTGGTTCTGGTGCATGTCGATGATGAAGTTGCGAACCTTCTCCGCGTCGTCTACCCCGCTGTACCCCGTAAGGATGTCTGACATATTTTCGATCCGCGTGGTGATCCCGCGGCCCTGCTTATCGGCAAGCAAAGCCTGCAAGTTGTTCACGCCTCCACAGGCGGCCAGTGTCCCGCTGGTGACGATCACGTAGCGATATTCGGGATCGCGCGCGGAGGGCAGGCGCCTTTTGTAGGCACTAAGCCCTGCGGGGTTATCCACCACGTCGGCCACCCGAGCGAAATCACGGGCCAGTCCCCGGTAAGCCGAACCCGTGGACAAAACATCGCGGTCGGCCGCCGTGGTCAGGGTTACATGCAGGCTTGGCGCATAGAGTATCTCGCCCGACTCGGGCCGGTAGACGACCGGCCGGATTAGAACTCGTTCGATAGCGAAGCCGCGCAGGTACTGCAACGTACTACCCGAGGCAATCTCAGCCGGAAACTGTCCGCCGCCCGAATAAACAGAGGCATCCGGTTCGGTAAAAGGAATCGGCCCGGACATGCTCAAGGGCCAGGGCCGCTGGCGCGGGAAGACGACCCGATCCGCGCCCAAAGATACCAGCCCGCCGTGGCGCAGGCTGACCGACTCCACCCGCTGGCCGGGCGGCACCAGCAAGCGCAAGGCCCGGCCCGGCAGCTCGGGCTGTCCGGGCTTGCCGAGGTTTTGGTAGCCGTCAATCTGAACGTGGGTGAAGCCGTGATCATCGAGCCAAAGCACGGGAACCCCGACATCAATCTCCATCTCGATAGAAGCAGCCTGCACATGCGGAGCCAGCAGCCACAAAGCGGCCGCGATCATCAGGAAAGAGAATCTCTTCATCGCATCCTCCAATGGGCAAACATTCATCAGGGCAAGCCTGGACCATCCAATAGACGGACCAGCTTCATGTATTCACAGGCTAATCTGGATAAAAGTAGAAACACCGTCAACAGCACAGCACCACTCAGAGGCTGAGTCTGTGACAAGAGTCACTACGGGCAAAAATGATAAAGCCCGCCTTGAATTCACATGGCGTACGACCTAAGACATTAGACCCATAAAGAGAAGTATCCCCCAGGGCAGCAAGGCTCCAGTCAAGACCCCCGCACTAAACCCCACCAAGGCTTCAATCTTACTGTCACCATATACGACCATTTCTTTGACTGATTCTACAGCCAGGTTATGCTTCTTTCCTTTCAATATTATCTCCAACTGCCCGGCATGCCACCTGGACACCCTGGTAGTTATCGGCCTACAAATTCTATCATTTTTCTCCGGAGAACATTCCTTTGGAATTATTTTAATCTTCAACGGCAACTCGAGGCCCGGGTTCTCTTCGGGCGGAGGTCTAAACCGAACAGCTTCGACAAAGCAACCAGCGAGGCCAAGCAACCAAGGCAGCGCCAGCCAAAATGCGTATCGCAAGCAGGATTTTTCCACACGCATGACTGTTCACCAATCGATCGAATTTAGCCAGGCGTAGAAAGAGAAGGCAAAAACGCCGCCACCCAATACAACACCTCCCAGGACAGACACCCAGAAGGGCCACCCGAATGATTTCTTGATTTCCACCGATTCGACCCGATCCACCATAATCAATACGGTCCCGGAGTACTTGGCAATGCTCTCACGTTCTTCGAGCTTCAGCCTGATCTGTCCGTCCCGCCATGACTCCATCTTTCCCGCGAATTTCTCGGCCGGCTGTTGCTCGCATTTGCACTGGTCGGGGGAAGTTTGATCCGCCGAGGATGGCCTTTTCATTGCGACAACGACATTGACCGGGCAAACGATACCCGGGTCTTTCAATGGAGGAGGCTGCATTTTCAAGATCGTATAGGGGCAGCCGGATTCGAGTAGCAACACAGCAAGCAACAACAGCGACGACCACCTGGAAAGCGCGAGAGATTTATAACGCGCACGGCACATCATTTACCTCTCCTCGAGGATCCTTCCATTTCTCAGTTAAAAACAACACACTATTGACTCGCTGATGTCAACGTGCACAGCGGACTCCATCATTGACATTAGCCCAATTGACAACAACATCGTCGCCTTGGCGATCCGCTGCCCGCACATTGGCCGAGCCGTCCGAGAAGAAGCCCCCGCGCATGATCCGTGAGATGCCGCAAGGATCATTCTTCCAGGCGCTCCCGTCGGAAGGCGCGCCGGTGTAGTCGGGATGCGCGCAATCCTGCAGCCACTCGGCCACGTTGCCCGCCATGTCGCAAAGTCCCTGGGCGGTGTTGCCCGCCGGCTTGCTGCACACCGGCCAACTCTCGCTCCGCCCGCAGCCGGAGCCACCGTCGTTCATCACCGCGTACTGGCAGGTGGCAGCCTCGTCGCCCCAGGGATAGATGATGTCCTGCCCCGCGCTCCTGGCGGCGTACTCCCACTCGGCCTCGGTCGGAAGCCGGCCTCCAGCCCACCAGCAGAACAGCGACGCCTGATACCAGTTGATGCAGTCAACCGGGTAGTCGTCCCCGTCGGTCTTGAAATAGTTGCAGCCGAACGGCTCGCTGCAGTACCCATCGTTCACGCACTGCTTGTAAAGCCATACCGTAGCCTCTGTCCTCATCAACTCGAACGCCGGCAGCGTGACCTCGTGCACCGGCAACTCGTCCTTCTCGCCCGTCTCGGATCCCATCATGAAGCTCCCGCCGGGCATCTGCACCCAGGTGTTCTCGGTGCAGACTCCGTCGATGCAGATCCCGTCCGGGCATTCGCCGCAGTCGAGAAACTCCCCGCAACCATCCCACAGGGGGCCGCACTGCACTCCTTCGGACTGGCAGCTCTTGGGCGGGCACTCTTTCTTCTTGCACACTCCTCCCGCGCACACCTGGTTAAGCAGGCAATCGCCGTCTTTCTTGCAACTGATGGTGCCGTCGAATGAGGCGTCCCGGTAGCGGCCAAGATCCACCACCGCCACCCCGGCTCGGCTGGGCGGCGGCTTGTCTAAGGAGCCGTGACTGTTGCTGCTGCTTTCATTACCCTGGCATATTTCGGCCGCCCAGCGCCCGCTCGGGTCCAGTTGCATCCTCGAATCCCATACGTTCGTGCACACATGAAAACCGTCCAGTTGCCTGCCCACGACGGGATCGTAGACCATGAAGCTATCGTTGAAGGACGACTCAATAGCGATCAGCTTGTATGATTTCGAATACTTGGATTCGCTACTAGCAGTTTGTATAGGCTGCTCTGCGACAAGCTCGAATTCCGGAAAACTCATCAGGTAGTGATGACCAGCCTCCTTGTCGCTTCCCGTCCAATCAACAACCAGGTCTCTGTCGAGATCCGGAATGGCCATGTTACCTGCATCACCGAACTGGCAAAGATCATAACCAAGCTGCTTGTAGCCTTTCTCGACATCAACGACCCAAACACTGGCGCAGTAATCAGCCATGTAATGCATCACGACCAGTATCCTGCTGTCCCCGGGCTCCATGACGTGCATTCCATCAATTGTATAGTACCCCAGGTATGTCACCTTGCGTATACATCGATTTGGAATATCGATAACTACAAGATACGCGCCTCTCACGCCGTCTTTCGTGCCCATCAAACCGTACACCAATGTATCGTCGTCGACGAAGTCGGTGTACACAACCCATTGTCCCCTGTACCATGGCCGGGGCCAGGCTTCGACCGTCCCCTGCAACTCGCCGGTGGACAGTGTATATATCCAGATCAGGTCGCTTTCCTCGTGCTCGTCCATCAGAACCAGGCGATCTTTCTCCTTTTGTACCGTAAAAGTCCAGTTACCAATGATATCCTGCGCGACGTACTCTCGGATGATCTCCCCGGTGGATCCGTCGAACGCGGTCACCTTGTCCTTGTACGCCGTCATGTAGACGATGTTGTCCTCGACATCACAGTAGAGCCCCTTCGAGTCGGAATTCAGGAACGGTAGAAAATCAACATCGACCCTTGCGATCTCTTCACCTGTCAGCACGGAACGGAAAACAAGGTATTCCACCTCTTGATCATCGCGTTCCGCGTGCATGATCACGTCCGGGTCTGCACAACCATAGCCCTGGTACACCAGGCCGGTGGATGTGTAGCTCATTCTTTTCTTCCAGCTCCCGACATCATACACAACAACTGTATCCTCTCCCTTGACGTAACTTCTACAATACGTAACAATCAGGTTTCTGCCGTCTCCCGAAAACGCTGCCCTCCTGGGCCAACCGCTTATTTCCAAAAGTCTGGACGGTTCGTTGCTACAAGATGAACAAACAACAATGGTGGCCACGACAAGGCATAGCAGAGAGAAATACCTGCGCAGGATGTTAGAACAACAAGCCTTGGACATAGGAGTGACATTCATGCCCATCTCCAATACAAATAAGACCGGATTTTCATTGCACACCGATACCTGTGAGTGGAACTATGTCCGGAGAGTCGGGGTCGCTCGAGTATACCGTGAGGTTTCCCTCCCACTCTCCAACGGTAAATGGTCTGAAAGATACTAAGTACAGGCATTGCGAGCCAGGTTCGAGGAACTCTGTGCTATCACAAGGATGAGGCTGGCTCGGAGACAAGAAGAAGATTGTAGACGGCTGTGTCTCGATAGTGAATTCTTGGCCGTTCTGGCCATTGTTTCTCACTGTGACAAACATGAATACTGATGTGATGCCGACTTGAACTTCTCCGAAGTCGATCGACTCCGGGGTGACGGTGATGTTGTAAAACCATGAGTCTGGAGCTCCACGCCCAACAATACCGGTCTGCTGCACCTTGTATTCCACACAATTCTGCGCGGGTTCATCGGTTATCACGTTTAGTATGGCATGTATGTCAGTTGGAAATTGCGAACTGGTATAATGGACAGCCACTGCACAGCAATCTGTCTGTGTGCCATATGGCAGCACCGGTTGACTACTGCGGCATGGCGGGCACTTTATGTCCCCAGGCGTCCCGATGATTACCGGATTCACGTAAAGGTCGAAGTCCGACGAACCATCCAGGCTGATCTCCACCGCAACCTCTCGCTGCCGCAGGTTCCAGATGTCTATAATCCGTCTCTGGGTCTCGCCGACTCCTCCCCACTGGAATGTCACGTGCGGCGGATTCGTTTCAACGGGGAGATCGGGCAGATCGTAGTACGGGTCGCACGCGTCTCCGTCGCCGTCTGAATCGCAGTCCTCCTGGCCGGGGTTGGAATCCTGCGGGCAGTTGTCACATTCGTTCCCCACGTCGTCGTTGTCCGCGTCAGCCTGTGACTCATTGGAGATCTCGGGGCAGTTGTCGCACGGGTCCCCGTCGCCGTCTCCATCAGCGTCTTCCTGGCCCGGGTTGTATATTTCACGGCAGTTGTCATTTCCATCACCGATACCGTCGCGATCGTTATCCGGAACCGGATAACTATCGGGAACCGGAACACATCGAAGCGTATCCCACAAGACTTCATCGCTATCGGAGTGTGGCTTCAGGCAGCGGCCATATAGCCACCTATTAATATGCGGGTCATGATAAAAACAATAGTCGCCTTCATTCTTATTGTTGCAATCTGTAGATCCAAACCTTGTATAACTGAGGCAATCACTCTTGTTTATGCCGCTCACTCCCTTCACAAAAAGGCAATTCTCCTCGTGGGGCTTGAAGATACCGGTACATTCAAAATAGGTATGGCATACTTCACGGTTTGAGCCTTGCTCACAGACAGCACTGAATTCATCGATTATAGAACCGCATAATACAGTATCTTGTGGATAATCGTAAATAGTACCCGGCTTCTGATCCCGCCACACCAGGTACATCATGTTTCCGTCGGCGAAAAATCGCGTAACGCCGAACTGCCGAGAGCCGATGGGCTCATCGTAATCCTTGTAACCGCCCGTGCCCAAGACAAGGTGCACCGCATGCTGATCGCTTGGAATATTTTCACTGCTGAATTTGTCGACAATATGTTCCGTCGACATCCTGTTGTAGGCATGATCGTGCCCGGTGATAATGAAATCCACGTCGGCCAGTTCGAAGAAGCGCGCCAGCCGCCCGCGGGCGCCGTCGCTCATGTGATCATGGGGATAGCTCCAGCCGGGAGGGGTTTCAACGTCATCGTCTCCGTATAGCGGCACATGGAAAAAAACTATCTTCCAGATGTCCTTGTCGTCCTTGTACTTCCACAGGTCGCGCTTGACCCAGATGAACTGCTCGGAATCTCCCTCTCGCTGATCATACCTCTCGATCCAGGCATCGCTGATTCCATTTGCATTGGTGCTACCCGCTTCCCATTCGGAAATGTAACAATCCTTGTCGACGCGAGGGTCTTTGAATGGGTGTTCTGCGGCATATTTATTATTACAGTAAGGATTGTTGGGTGCACTGATAGACACTATGTGCATATTGCCGATGTTGAATGAGTATGACGATTCCGGGTACTTAAACTTCTGGTTTCTTGTCGGCTCGAACCTTCGAACCGGCTGGAAAAGGTTGTTTATAAACTCGCTGGCGTTGCCTCCTCCTCCTCCATCGCTCCAATTGTGATTACCCAATGCTCCGAAGAGAGTTACCCCTTCCAACATGCCGTTGAAAAGATTGGATGGCGTTATATCCGGTGCATTTATGTAGACACGATTGAAAACAGCAAATAGATATGCCTCGAAAAACGGGCCGTTGTAATATGTCTGTGCCAGGTCTCCAGCAGCCAGCCAAAAAGTCGGAGATTCTCCATCAAGTGTAATAGAATGCGCCTTTGCCGAAACAATTCCCTCTCTTCCAACAGCGAAATCATCGTAACCACAAGTATGATTACCAGACGGCGAAAAGCAATCGCCGTGGCAACATAGACCAGTAGTCGGTCCAAAATCACCGAATGCCAGGAACTCTACTGGATCTTCAATGGCCAGCGGGGCTGTCCTGAAATATACGTCTTTGGCAATGGCTGCCTCTTCCGCCACATCTTCAGGAAGAATTAGTATCTTGTAATGATACCAGGTCGATGGCCTCAAGTTATCAAGGTCGATCTTGAACATATAGGCTGGGGAATTCGGACGACTAACTTCCACTTCCGTTGAAAACATACCCGGTTGACATGAATTCATCGGTTTTCCAGCTTCGCCATAACAGATTTTATACGGTGACCAACATGCCGCTATACCCGCTTGCGCGTCAGCACAATTGGCCCGCCATGTTATTGTTGCAGAATGATCGTCAAGATCTTGTATATATGGCATACGAATATCAAAGAGCGTCCGAGTCCAAAGCCAGTCACGCCATGAGTAGCGGTCATGGCCGGAAAGAAAGGCATTTTCACCATTTTCTCCCGGCCGACAACGTGGCGGGCAGCCGGGCGCATCGTTTACACGGTATCTGGTGATATCCGAAAAGCGAACCTCGTCCAGGAGCCCGTGAAAGTAATCCGGATGCTGCTGGTCCCAAAACTGAGACCCAAGCACGATTTGCCCGGGCAGTGAGGATACTGTCCGAGGCCAGCCTGGGCCCGATATTGGATCGTACGGCGTATTCATGAAGTCGGGGCCCTCGAAATGATCTATGAAATTCGCGTTCACGAAGCCGTCTACGTATATCCGGCCCTTGAAGTGACCATCGTATATTACCGCAATGTGGTACCATTGACCTTCTTGGATCAGACGGTTTTCCAAGATTTCTTTTCCGCCTGAAAAATATTCTGTTGCAGCGACTAGCCTATCGTTGTAAACGCTCGCCGTATCGAAAACATGCAGACTGAGAAATATCAATCTAACTCCGGCAACCATCTTCATGTATGCACGAATAGAGAAGTTGCCGTCCTGAGCGGCAAGGGTCTGCTCGACGCCCGCCTCTGCGTTATCGAACTTCACCCACGCCTCGAAGGCGAAGGCCCTCGGTGCGTAACCGATGTCGACCGTGGCATCGCAATGGTCGAAGCCGAGCGCCGCTCCGAAATATCCGCTCTGGCCCAGTTGGCAGTTGCCGTCGTCCGAGAGATGGCCGTGATTTGCATGACCGCTCGAATCTTCGAGATCCCAACCAGCGTCTCCACCCGCTCCTTGCTGGTCGTCCATCGCGAAATGAAACAGGTTGTAGTCGGTATAGTCCGCCGTAAAGCCCGATGGTTCGGGCGGCGTCGGACCGGCCTCGGGAAACACCCAACCAGGGTCCGGCTGGGTGTGCACATTTCCCGCCTGAATGTCTATGCCGTTGCCGTTGACCGTGACTCCCCCGACACCCATGTCGCCAAGGTCGTAGGGAGTGATCTGCCAGTTGCCTCCGAAGTTGGAACCTAGATCGAAGATCTCCCCTCCAGCCGTCTGCACTTTCAGGTGCACGTCCTGCGGCCCGATCCCGGCCGCCTGGAGCGCCTGATGATTCAGCGGTATTCTCACGTGAAGCGGGCCGGTAAGCGGCGTCGCCTCCTGGCTGGCCACTGCGATTTTTACCGCCGTGGAAATAGGAGATCCACCGCCCACAACAGGCAGCGTCTTTGTAATGCCTACCCTGACTAACCTGTCTCCCGGAAGGCTGCCCGGCATGAAATGGAGCACATAACCATACAGCGCATTATTCTCGTCCTCGATGGCTATTCTTCTTCCGCCGCCTTCCACCAGGAACTCGAGCGGCTCGGTTGAATACTGGCCGGGATAATCCTTTAGGACTATCTTGTCCAACATTAGCTTGACGCCGCCCGCATACTGCACCTCGAACGAGTAGCGGCTGCCGACCTGGGCGGAAAACCCGAGCGTCAACGGCCCAGCCAGCATACCAGGCCGCAATTCCCGCCGGGATTCGAGCAGAGCCTGCCCCTGGTACTCCCGAACGACGTAGACGCTGCCCAACGGTTCTTCATCCACGGGTTCACCCTCCGAGCGCAGCCAGAACTCGACCCAGCGCTTGCCGGGCGTCACCCGCCCGTGCGGGCCCGTGCTCATGATGGCGTTCTGTCCATCGGAAGGCTCGATAACCCACGATGTCCCCTCGACATGCCCGGCGGCATGCTCGAGATCCGGGTCATTGCCCAGCCACTCGGTGCGCGGCTGCCTCGATCTGTGGCCGAACACCTCGATCTCGGCAACCTGGGTGTATTCTCCCTGGGTCTCCTCGTTCAGGTAGCGCACGAACCTTGTCGCTGTGTCGCAGATGTCTTCCGTGGCGTCGGTTGCCGCGCTTCGCTGGGCCACCTCCACCCACTGGCTGGTAAGATTGTCCCAGGCATACAGCAGGTAGCTCGAGGGCACCGGCGATACAACTCGAATGCCGTTCACCTTTTGCTTGGCACCCAGGTCGATTATCAGTTCGTTGCCCGCCCCGGGCGCCATCCAGGCGCTGGATTCATCACCATCGATGGCCCGGAATGCGCTTCCCCCGGGCATCATCCAGGTTTGGGGGGGCTCTACCTGAACATCTCCGCTCACATAGGATACGGCTCCGCCAAGCGCCAGGTTGCTGCCCTCGATGCCTCCGTCCTCGCGGCAGCTCGTGGTGCATGGGCCGATCTCGTCGGCCAGCGTCTGCGCCTGGTCAAGCCAGGCGGCTGCCGTGGCGTCGTCCAGCCAGTGGCCTTGGCCCTGCTCCACCTGGGAAATGAAATCATCGAGCAGGCCCAGCTTCTCGGCGCAGTCGTTCGTCGCGAGCGCAGCCGCCAGCAGATCCTCGAGCTTCTTTCCGTGGCCTGGATTCAGGTCAGCGCCCTGAACCGAACCGAGAAGATCACCCGTGCCTTCATCCGGCGAGGGCGCGTGAACCAGCAACGCGACCTGATCCGGCTCGCTGAAAAGTTCGCCGTCGTTGACAACTAGTTCGAATACCATCGACCCCAGGTCTACGTTCGGCGGCACGATGAATCCCGGCGTCGCCGAGGTCGGATCGTCGAGCATCACCGCCGGGCCCTCGACCTGGTACCAGGTATACGTTATCTCGTCGCCATCCGGGTCACTGCTCGCGCTTCCGTCGAGTTGCACCCAGTCGCCGACGTTGGCTTCCTGGGAGACTCCCGCGTCGGCAACCGGCGGGCGGTTTTCCGAGGGTGCCTGGGCACAGGTTGCATATCTTACCCAGTCCCAGTACGAGATTGATTCACCGCCGCCGAAGACAGACAGGTTGGCCGGGATGCTGGAGTTTCTGAGCATGTCGTACTCGACCTCGTGAAACTTGATGCCGTCCACGAAGAACTTCGCGCTGCCCGTTTTGTTCACTTCCAGCCGGTACTCGTGATAGGCGGACCAGTCCAATTCAATCGACGTGCAAATGGGACTCTGGTCACAAGCGTCGACGGTCATGTGTCCATTCTGGGGATTGTGATTCAGGCTGATGTACGCAACCTTCTGCCCGTCGCTCACGGCAAAGCTCGCATTCGTGAAATTGCCTGGCAGGAAGAACTCATCGACCCTGACCATGACTTCCATGGAGTACGACTCGGCCGTCTCGAAGGCTGCGTCGTACCGGCGGTAGCCGTAGTAACCGAGAGGATCGTCAACCGGGATTATGAGCTGGCAGTCCTGAATGAATGGATCGCCGTGGCTACCGGGATCCACCGTCCACTGGAACTGGTTGCCGGGATCGTCCGGAAGCAGGCAGCCGTCATATTCGACCTCGTGCAACGGCACTTCACAGGGCAAGACGGCCCCGGCCGGGCTTGAACAGAAGATCAACGCGAGCGAGACGGCGGCAAGGTGTATGCCCCCCCCCCTGTAAAAATGAGCTGCTAACCACGCCCTGCCGACCGAAGAACACGCTCTTCATGATCGCCCTCCCGCGCAAGTGGTTTTGAGACTCTGAGTCTCGCCTGTTCGATTCGCAATTCGCTTATTGTAACACAACCGGCGGAGAATTTTTTTACAATTTGTGACTTGGGTATAGAAATGTGCGCTTGTCGGCCTACTCTAACCTGTTTCCTCGTCTATCCAAGCCAAGTAGTCGGCGTCGGCCTCGCGGATGGGCCAGGAGGTGATGCAGGGGACGTCGTAGGAGTGAAGCTCGCGCACCTTGGCTATCAGCTCTTTCATCAGGGGCTGCTTCGTCTTGGCCAGCAGCACGCATTCGCTGTCTTCGTGAATCTCGCCCTGCCAGCGGTAGATCGAACTCATGCCGGGGATGATGTTCACGCAGGCCGCAAGGCGCAGGCTGACCAGCTGGCTGCCTATCTTGCGCGCTTCTTCCTCGTCGGCGGTGGTTATGTATACAGTTCTGTACTCCATTGGCTGGCACCCTTTTTTGATGTTTCATATCAAAATATCACGATCTGGAAAAGCGTAGGGAGAATTTCTGGCTGTACCAGGACGTCCATCTTGGACTAGAATCTCGATCGCTTCGAAATGACGTTGCTTTCAGGGAGGAGAGAAAAATGCACTACAGATATCTTGTTCTCGCTATGCCCTTGGCGCTGCTTGCGGGCGGCTGCCAGGATACGCTCACTTATGCCGAAACCCGCCAGGCGCTTGACGAGGCGGCCTTGTCCAACCAGGCGCTGACCGTGGCCGCGGGCTCGGTCGAGATCTGCACCAACTTCACCATCGGCCAGGCGGTCGAGGCCGCCGCCGAGGAGCTGCGCCAGTTCATCGAGTCACAGCTCCCTTGCGCCGCCGTCAGCGTCGCGGGCGCCAGGTTGACCATCGAGTACGGCGCCAACTCGGGCAACTGCACCTACCACGGCCTGACATTCTCGGGCAGCCACTCTATCGAGATCTCCTCCGCCGCGGCCGGCAGTCTCGAGGTACATCACCAGTGGACCGACCTCTCCAACACCAAGGTGTCGGTCAGCGGGACGGCCGACGTCACCTGGAGCGCGGCGGACAGCAGCCGCCACGTGGTCCACCAGCTCGACTGGACGCGCCTTGGGGACAACAAGCAGGCCACCGGCAGCGGCGACCGCACCCAGACGGCGCTGCCGGCCGGAATCGCAACCGGGATCGGCATACAGGGCGGCCGCGCCTGGACCTCCGATCTGGGCGAGTGGACGCTCGATATCGACAACGTCGAGTTGCGCTGGATAGATCCCGTGCCCCAGGCCGGAAGCTACAGCCTGGCAACCCCGTTCAACGGCAAGAGCGCGAGCCTGTCCTTCGAACGCCGGGACGAGGACACCATCAAGGTGACAATCACCAGCGGCAGGATAAGTTACTCATTCTATGTCAGTAAGAGCGGTACGATCAGCGACGAATAGTACTTAGCCCTTTTTTCCGATCGCCGGCAGGTCTAGCTGGCGTTCGAGGCCCCGGCTTGTTGCCAACTTCTCGAAGTATTCCATGCAGCGTCGCACGTAGGCGCGCTTTTGGGGGTAAGACTCTGGAAAAAAGCCGCGCTTGAAGCCGTAGACCACCAGGTTCTTGATTTCTTTCATGGTCAGGCCGAAGGTGGTCACGGCCTTGTAGTACTCGTCGGTCACTGTGGTGTTCGAGACGGTGCGGTTGTCGGTGCAAAGAGTCACCGACAACCTGTGCTTCATCATCTGGCCGAAAGGATGCTTGGTCAGATCGCGGTAGGCCGGGCGTGTCTGCTGGTTGGAAGTCAGGCAGATCTCGAGCGTTATGCGCCTGTCGGCTATGAATTGCGCCAGGTCGCGCACGTAACTTTCATGGTCGTCGATATCGGGATCGCGGATGGCCTTGGGGTTGAGCAGCGAGGTCCCGTGGCCGATCCTGTCCGCGTGCAACTCGGTGATGGCCTTGAAGATACTCTCGGGCCCGTAGGCCTCGCCGGCATGGACGGTCTTCTGCAAAAAGTGGCGATGAGCGTACTCGTAGGCTTCCCAGTGATGATGCGGCGGGTAGCCTTCCTCGGGGCCGGCCAGATCGAACCCGACCACGGGCAGTCCCTCGACATGCCTGGCCCGGGCGGCCGCCTGGGCCAGTTCGAGCGAGGCCAGCGCGTAGACCTTTTCGGGCTTCGAGTAGCGGTGCAGATCCAGGAAAGAGCGGTGAAACACCGAGAAGTGCTCGTTGAAAAATCGCAGCGCGCAGGCGATGATACCGAACTCAAAGGGCGGCTCTTCGCCCGAGACAACCTCGGGACGCCGGTTGAACTCGTCCTTGGCCCGCCTGAGTCCGTCGCAAACGGCGCGCATGACGTCGATGGCGTCAAAGTTCTTGTGAGTGTGGAGCTGCGGTGCGAAACGTACCTCGACGTAGCGCACGCCTTCCGCCTGGTTATCGCAACCCAGTTCGTAGGCGATGCGCTCGAGCTGCTCGCGCTTTTGCATCACGGCGGTGGTCAGGCCGAAGCCGGCCAGGTATTCCTCGAGGTTGGCATAGTTGTCCTTGAAGACCGTCTGGCGCAACCCCTCTTCGGTGTACGAAGGCAGCTCGACGCCGGCCTCACGGGCCAGCTCGATCAAGGTCGGGATGCGAATTGACCCGTCCAGATGAACATGCAGGTCGGTCTTTGGAAGTTTCTCGATGAACTCGCGCGTGATCTCGGCCATGATGGAAGAAGTCTAGCCCCTATCCGTCCGGGAATCAAACACCTGGAAGACCTATTCAGCGATTCTTGAACTCGGGTTTACGTTTTTCTAAAAACGCCTGCGTGCCCTCGGTCTTGTCTGCGGTTGCGCAGCACAGTCCGAACAGGTTGGCCTCCAGGCGCAGGCCCTCGGCCAGGGGCACTTGCAGCCCGCCGTGTACGGCCTGCATGGCATAGCTCACCGCCAGGCCGCCCTTGGCTGCAATTTTCATAGCCGACCCCCGGGCGACCTCCATCAACTGATCGGCCGGCACCACCTTGTTGACCAGGCCGATCCGCAAGGCCTCCTCGGCCGTGATCTGATCGCCGAGAAGAACAAGCTCCATGGCGCGTCCCTCTCCGACCAGGCGCGCCAGGCGCTGGGTGCCCCCGAAGCCCGGGATGATGCCCAGGTTGATCTCGGGCTGGCCCATCTTGGCGCTCTCGGACGCGACACGCAGATGACAGGCCATCGAGATCTCCAGCCCGCCGCCCAGGGCATAGCCGTTGATTGCTGCGATGACCGGCTTACCCAGGTTCTCGATCAGATCGAGTACCGCCTGCCCCCGGCGGGCGAAGGCCGTGCCGGAAGTAGCGTCGTAGGCGGCTACCTCGCTGATGTCCGCCCCGGCGATGAAGGCCTTTGGCCCGCCCCCGGTGACGATCACCGCCGCGATCGAATCGTCGCACTTGATATCGAAAAAGGCGCACTCGAGTTCTTCTATCGTCTTACGGTTCAAGGCGTTTAGCACCTTGGGACGGTTTACCGTGACAGTTGCCAGCGGGGGCGACTTTTCCAGCAGGATGTTTTCGAAATCCATCACTTGTCTCCTTTTTTCTTTTCCGCGCCGGGCAGCTTTTCGTCCTCGATGGGCCGGTAGCCTGCGGGAACGGTGAACAACTTGGGATCCACCGGCCCCCGGGCGGCCTTTATCAGGCGCTGGGTGGTGGTCACCTTCTGACCCGGTAGACCCTGTTCGATTTTCAACTCGACAGGATAGCCTTCGAGCGAGTCGACTAAGTCTGACAGCCTACCCAGCATCACCTGCATGCCCATCTTCTTCATCAAGCCCAGGAAGGTCACAAAGTCTATGCCCGGCTCAGCCGACACCCACAGCTCACCGTGGACCGGCATCTTACCCGATTGCTCGAAGATAAACTTTGTACAGCTGAAGCCTGCGATCTTTTTTTGCTCTTCGGTCTTTTCGAGCCGCGGCGCAGGCCCTTTGCCGAGGTCAGTGTGGGCCAGGCGCATGGCGACCAGGCGCTGGTAATCGGCGAGCTTCATTTCGATGTACTGCTTTTCGGCTGATGGCATCAGGATGATCCGCTCGCGTCGCAGGTCGATGATGGTGACGCTGGTCTTGTCGCCGTAGGTCGTCTCGGAGCGCAGCCGGTCGGGGGTGAACCAGATTTTCTGGACACCCTTCATCGGCGGCTGTCCGCCGTCGGCCTCGATAATCACCGACTGCTCGATGTAGTCGCCCTGCTCGGCGGCCGCTGCAACGGCGGCCCCCGCGGCGGCAAGGAATACGAACAGCGCTATGGACAGGCGGACATAACTCATGGCATGCTCCCGGCTTGAGACCGGAAAAACATACTGCACGGCCCGCTTGCGGTCAAGGCAGACCAGCAAGAGAAAAAATTGCTGTCGCCGGTATCTTGGAACGAAAATGGCGTGCATATCATCGAGCAGACCCGGCTTCCCGGCCAATGGCTTTGGCCGCCATCCGGCAAATAGACACTAAACTTACATGGAAGCGGCGCTCGCACCCGCCCCGGCGGAATACCTCGACCCGTCCCTCACCGCCATCTACAAACCCAGGCGGCCCCAGGAAACCCCTCTATACCGCCTGGTCCAAGACAACCTTGAGACCTTCCTGGCCGACCCCCGCGAAGCCTGCCCGGACGACGATCGGCAGCCTTGATAAAAAAAACGCCTGTGCTAGGCCTGTGCTAGCATGCCACATTGGTATTCAGAGATCGTGGTCGTGACCGGAGAGAGGGCTTTTGAAATTCCTACAAGTGGGCGCTTATGCAAATGAAACGCGACCTGGCCGGGATATCACGGGCCAAGGACGATCTTCTTGCAACTTACAACCTGCTGGGCGATCCGGCCATGCCCAATCCGTGGGTCGCGCGCTGACGGCCGCCGAGTGCTCACGGCTGCTGGTGATCGGCCTCGACTGCGCCGATCCGCGCATGATCTTCGGCCCCCTGCGCGAGAGCATGCCTAACCTCGACAGGCTGGCAAAGCGGGGGCTTGCCGGCCGACTCGAAAGCTGCGTGCCGCCGACCACCATCCCGGCCTGGGTCTCGATGTTTACCGGGCGCGATCCCGGCCAACTGGGAGTATACGGTTTCCGCGATCGCCGCGATAACACCTACCAACAGGGAACACTCTTCTCCTCGCGCATGGCAGATGCCCCGCGCATCTGGGACAGGCTTTCGGACGCCGGGCTGGTCTCTTACCTGATAGGCGTGCCCGGCACCTACCCGCCCTGGCCAATCAGGGGCCGCATGGTGAGTTCATTGATGACCCCGGACACCGATTCATGCTTCACCTTCCCGGCGGATCTAAAGGATGAAGTCGAGCGCATCTCCGGCGGTTACATGCTCGACGTGGAAGGCTTTCGCGACCTCGAACGAACACAGCTGCTCGAACGGATAGGCACGATGACCGAGCGGCGTTTCAAGTTGGCGAGAGAATGGGCGGCAGAGCCCGACTGGGATCTTTTCGTCCTGGTCGAGATCGGCAGCGATCGGCTCAATCACGGCTTCTTGCGCCACCTCGATCCCGGCCATCCGCTGCACGATCCCGGCCATCCACTGGTTGTAAAAACCCGTGTCTACCTCGAGTTTCTCGACCGGCAAATCGCGGCCCTGGTCGACGCGGCAGGCAAGCGCACGGCCGTACTGGTGGTCAGCGACCACGGGGCACAGCCGATGCGCGGCGGTTTCGCGATTAACGAATGGCTAATCGCCCAGGGAGACCTGATATTAAAAGAGACTCCGCTGGAAGCGCGGCAACTTTCGAGCGACATGATTGACTGGCGGCGTACCCGCGCCTGGAGCGCCGGCGGCTACAGCGCCAAGATCTACATCAATGCCGCCGGCCGCGAGCCGCAGGGAATCATCGCACCTGAAGATTTCGAAGACTACCGGGCCGGCCTGGCCGCGCGCCTGGCCGATACCCGAGATGAAGAAGGCAAGCCGCTGGGAACCAGGGTCTTCTACCCCGAACGGGTTTACCGCGCACTTCGCGGCATACCGCCCGACCTGATAGCCTACCTCGGCGATCTCTCATGGCGCGCCCTGGGAAAAGTGGGAGTCGGGCGCGTACACTTGACCGGAAACGACAGCGGCGCCGATGACGCCAACCACGCTACACAGGGCATCTTCATTTACAACGGCCCGGACGGCAGGGTCAGCCTCCCCGCAGTCCACACCTTGACGGACGTAGACGCCTTCATCCTCTCATTCTTCGGTATCGAGAATCAGTTGGTGTAGCCCAGTGACTGGAGCATCTCGCGGGTCTGGGGGTTTATCTCGGCCTGGCCGGCCTCGAAGCGCCGGTGCTTGCCTGAGCGCATGGCAGCCAGTAATTTGCGCATCTTGGCAAGCAATTCAGGATTCTTGGCGGCGATGTTGGTTTTCTCGCCCGGATCGGCCGCAAGATCGTAGAGTTCTTCGGTGCCCTTGCGCATGGGATAGGACGGATAGATGTTCTTGGTCTTGCGGTGCTTGATGTACTTGTAGCGCGAAGTCACAATCGCGTTCAGGTAACCGCCGGCGTGCTCCAGAAATACCACCCGGCCGGGATGTTCTTTCCCGTCGAGCAGTTCCCATACGTCTTCGCCGCGTACCCCGGCTGGTGATTGCACGCCCAGGCGGGCGAGCAGCGTCGGCATCATGTCCACCAGGCTGACCGGGACATCGACTTTACGCCCGGTGGGGCCGCCGGGTACCCGGATGATCAGCGGAATGCGGGCGGTCGGCTCGAAGAGGCCGCCATGTACGAACCATAACCCGTGCTCGCCCAGCGACTCGCCGTGATCCGAGGTGAACATGAACAGGGTGCTCTTCCACTGCCCGTTGGCCTTCAAGTGCTCGATCAATCGGCCGACCTGTTCGTCAATCCACGAGACCGAGCCCTTGTTTGTGGCAAGCACGTAGTCGGCATCCGTTATACCGCCCAACCAGCGCTTGGTGTATTTGTTGTCGCGCAGGTGCTCTGGAAACAAGTGCCAGATCTTTTGCAGCGAGCCCGATTTGCCGGCGCGCGGGTTCTTGCCTTCGGGGTAGTACATGCGCTCGTATTTTCCGGGAGCATGGTAAGGTGTATGGGTGTCGCCGAAGTGAATCCAGAGAAAAAACGGCTCTGGCGCGCTCTTGCGTGAATCGAGATAGGAAAACACCCACTCATTGGTTTTATCGGCCTTGCGCACGTGTACACAGCGGGCCAACTCGTCGACCCCCTGGACGATGTTCGATACCTCCGGGTTCAACCAGGCGAAGTTGACGATGGCCGCCGTGTGCCAGCCGGCGTCGCGCAGCACCTCAAAGAGGGTGACAATCTTGTCGCTGATCCTCCCGGTATTGCTGTAGGACTTGTGATCGAATGGATAGAGCGAACTGAAGAGTGTTGCGTGCGAGGGGGTCGTTGTCGTGATGTTGCAGTAGGCCCGTTCGAAGTAGGCCCCGGCCGCCGCCAAGGTGTCAAGGTTTGGTGTTTTCACCTGGCGGTTCCCGGAGACACCCAACATGTCGCCGCGCATGGCATCCGAGGTGATAATTATCACGTTGAACGGGTTTTTCCCCGGCGCGGATGCCTTCGCCATGCCTGCAAGACAGATAACAGCCAATACGATCAAAGTCCCGGATTTCATCTGTCTCATTTTCACGTTTTCCTTGTTTTACTTCCCGTGTTCGATCGTTACAAAGACCGGACTGCTCCAGGCCAGGTCGGCCCCGGCCTTGCCACGGCCCTGTTGCGCCCGCAGGTAGTAATAGTGACGTCCGGGGGCGGCATGCCGATCCACCCAGGCGGCCCTGTATTCTTTTAATCCCGGACGTACCCTGTGAACAACCTTAGCATCTCTTACAATCGACACGCTCACGAGTTTCTTCGTTCCACGAGCGTAGAACATTATATCGAGCGGAGCCTTGGCCCGGCCCGCCTGCCCCATGGCCACACCGCCCGCAGTCATCAGCGCCACCAGCGGCTTACCGGATGTTGCAAACGTTCGCCGGGCACGGATCGAGTCGAATATCTCTGTGCGGGTATTCTTCGAAGCCAATACAGCGGTCAGCCCGCATGTCCAGGGGTCACGATGGCGGGCGACGCCGTGGTGCCAAATCAAACCGTGCGCGTCGGTCCCTCCCACGAAGCCGAAAATCAGCCCGCGATCGAGGCCATCGATCGCGAAGGTGCCGCTGCCTGTGGCCGCCGGGCGCGGGGGAACGGGCAGATTGCCGGGATGCTCAGAAACACCGTGAAGCGAGACGATCTCGAACTGCGGCTGGAGTACGGAATCGAAGTTGTTCCAGTCGGTCCCGGTCCAGCTCGTGTGGTGCGGAATGGCGATGGCCTGTTTGCCCCGCAACGCGGCGAAGAGAGTCTTTGTGTCCGGGCAACCGTTCTTGTAGCCCGGCAAAACGACCGGCGCCGAGCCGCGGAAATAGACATTGCGATGCCCCGAGCCGCGCGGCGGCGGCGGCGTGGTCCATTCGAAGGCGTGCAGGGTGGAAAAATTGTGACGTGCGTTGAAGGCGTCCGTTACCCAGGCCATCTCATCGAACTTGGACGGAAACATGGGGCTGCCGACGATGTAATCGTGATCGCTCAGCGCTGCAAAAGTGTAACCTCGCAACCAGGCTCGGGCGAGCACCTCGTCCTGGCATGCGGCCCCGTCGCTGGCTGCCGAGTGCATGTGCAGATCACCGAAGAAAATGCCGCCGCCGGCCGGAAAGCCTCCCGGCAAACCGGAGGCGTCGCATCGCAATACCGCAACTGCGGCCCTTGTCGTCTTGGGTGGATCGTCGAGCGGCTCGAACTCGAGACTGGTTGACTCCGCCTGTTCAATCGTGAATCTTTCCAGCACCGCAGACCGGCGTGCTCTTCTGGCCAGCAGCAGCGATCCGTCGGGAGCCACGGCCAGCACGGCCCGCATCCCGCGCGCTCCCCAGCCATGGCGAGTTAAATCCAGAACCGGCGAGATCTTCCCCCCGGTGACCACCTCGAGGTAGGCGCCTTGTGACGGCCGGCTGGCCACAACGGCCCGCCCGTCCGCGAGAAGGCCCAAAGACGGAAACTCGGCGCCCTGCATGACGCTGGAAGGCTCTCGAAGCGAGGCGGCATCCACGGCGGCCAGGCGCTCTACTTTTCCGCTGCGCACGCGGCGCAACGACCACCACTTGGCAAGCCCCCAAGGCTGGCTCGCGTGATAGGCAACAAGAACTCCGCCTCCTTGTGCCGCTGCCAGGCAGGGCGCCGCCTGGATGCCGTCGCGCTCGTCGACCGGAACCGTTTCCAGAAGAAGGCCCCTCCTTATCTCGCGCACGAAGACATCGTAGTCGGGATCGACAGCCCCGGTGCGCTGCACGTCCACCAGGCTGTCCCAGGAGATAAAGATGGAGCCGCCGTCGACAGCCACCGCCGGCCGGCGATCGAAGGGACCCTCCGAGATGGTGATCGCGTCAGCGAGCGGCTGTCCGTCGCGGTCGAGTGCGCGGTAGGCGATGCGCTCCAGTGCGGGCTTTCCGGCCGGTGACTCCTCCCAGGCGACATGCGGCGCGCCGTCGGGACCAACAGCCAACTCGGGATTGCCGGCGCGTCCGTCCGTTTGTGAAACAGTTATCCGCGCTCCCGGCTCTCCGGGGCGCAGCCTTCGCAGAAATATCCTGCGCGCATGGGACCCCGCTTCGGGACGCGTATCGAGCCCGCACCATGTCAGCCAGACGGCGCCGTCAGGCCCCGCGGCCAAGCGCGGGTGCCAGGCCCGAAAGCCCCTCGTCATGGGCACGGGCTTGCCCAATGTCTTTCCCGGTGCGCCGGCGCTTTGTATGAAAATTCGCTCGCGGCCCCCGCCAACCACCACGGCGGCGGTCAGCACTTCTCCCCCGGGGGTCACGGTGACGGCCGGCGAGGCCGTCACCCGGCCGGCGACAAGTGTCGTAACCTCGTGGCGGGTCACTCCCCGCAGCACGGCATTGGGCGCAAGCTTCAACCCGGGCCCGCCGTTGTCCGCGGCCAGAGCGTTCGCCGCCAGACAGACCACAGCAGCGGCTATCAAGATCATTTGCCTGAGCAACCCGATCAACATGACCCGAGTCTAACGCCGCGAAAAAAACCGTTCAAGTCACCGCCGCCCATACTTGCTCGATCTCGTCCAGCATGCGCGCCTGCAAGTAGCGCTTCTCGACCAGGCGCCGGCCCTCGGCGCCCATTGCCCGGGCCCCTTCGGGATGCGCAAGAAGATCGCAAAGCGCCCTGGCGAAGGCCACGGGATCGCGATCGGGCACCACCAGGCCCGTCCGGCCCGGCTCGATGCCGAAGGCCGCGCCGCGACATACCACCAGCGGCACGCCGGCGGCGGCGGCGTTCAGGTTCTTTATGGGAAAGCCCGACCACGACGAGCGGGGCGTGGCCGCCACGCGGCAGCGACGCAACACGTCTCGCGTCGCCCGTGCATTCTGGGCGACTTCGACGTCGGTCAGATCGCCGGCTCCATGGCGCTCAGCCATGCGTTTTGCAGCGCGAGGGTCGTTGGGCGTCGCCAGCAGAAGACGTGCCCCGGGCACCTCGCGCACGACCCGGCGCATGGCGGCGAACAACACCGGCAGGTCCTGGTAAGCGTCCAGATTACCGGTGTAAGCGACGATCGGCCCCCGGGGGGAATCCCGGTCATCCGCGGACCGGCCGTCGCCGAGGTAATCCGTGTCGATCCCGGGCTCGACGACATGGATCCTCCCGGGTGGCATACCGCGTGCCGCCAGCGCCTCTCCCAACCGCCGGTGCAGAACTATCACTCGCCCTGCCAGGCGCGGGACGGACGAGTCGAGCCCACGGCCCAGTATCGCGGCCAGCACGCGCGCGGCCCGTGAGTTGAAGTAACGAGGCAACTCGTCGGTCATCAGGTTGTGCGCGTGGTAGACGAGCGGCACACCGCAAATCACGCCGGCGGCCCAGCCGGCCAGCGCCCCCTCGTAGTTGTGGGCGTGAATCAGCCGGCACTGGAATCTTCTAATCACTCCGACCGCGCGCATTACCAGCATGGCGTCGAGAAATGGCTTGAGCGCGTCCGGTCCGGAGCGCAAGCGCCTGTATCCGGGAATCATTCTCAGCCTGTGGATCTCGAAGGGCTCGTCTCGCTCGAAGGCCGCGTGCCCGTAACAAACCAGGTGCACTTCGTGCCCGCGCCGGGCCAGACCACGGGACATCTCGCCCACCAGGGCCTGGGTACCCTGACCGCTTGGGTAAGGCATGGCGGCCAGCATGGCTACCGGCAGGCGTCTGACCCTCATATCTTCATCCATATTACTGGGTATAACCCAGGGAGCGAAGCTGCTCCTCGGTCTCGGGATCGATCTCGACATTCTCGGGCGATGCAACGGGTCGGCCGGCCGCGCCCTTTGGCCCGGACTGCAACAGTTTGCGCATGGCATCGAGCCTGGCCGTGTCTGTTGTCGCAAGGTTACTGATCTCTTTGGAATCGGCCCGCAGGTCGAATAGTTGCCATTCGGGCTGGCTCCGGGGATCGTCATGCCCCGCGCCAACGAGCTTGTAGCGACCCAGGCGTACGGCGTGCAGCAGCGCACCCTGGTGATCCTCGTCGGCGAAAACGGGTCGTTGGTCTTCTGGCTGGGGCTTGCGCAACGATCGGCCGGGAAGTTCTTCGTCCGGCTTGACACCAGCCAAGTCCAGCACGGTGGGCACCAGGTCGACCAGCGAAACCGGATCGGAACGCGTGCTGCCGGCGCCTTCCGCCCGCGGAAAATGAACGATCAGTGGTACGTGGATCAGCTCTTGGTAGAGAGACGTTCCGTGCCAGAAGCCCCCGTGATCCGCGAACTCTTCGCCATGATCGGCGGTCAAGATGATGCAGGCGCGATCATAGACGCCCTTTTCTTTCAAGAAGGCAACCAGCTTTCCAAACAGCCCGTCGAAGTGGCGCACCTCGCCGCGATAGAGGGCGCGGAATTCAGGCGCCTTGGCCACCGGCGGGTGAGCGTTTTCCACCCGGGCCACCGCCCGGCCGTCGTAGGGGTGGGCGAAGTACGGATCGTGTGTTTCCATGAAATGAATATAGGCGAAAAAATGGTTGCCGCCACCGGCCAGTTGTTCGATGTAGCCCATGGCCGTCTCCGAGACTATCTCCCCGGGAGCATAGTAGCGCCACACCTCGTGCCGGCCGGGCATGAAACGCAGACGCAGCAGGCGGTACAGCTCGACAAGAAAGAGCCTGCTGGCGGACACCGGCGCTCCCAAAAAGGGTCGCGGACCGTGGTAGGCGTAGGTGTCGAACCCGCGGCCCAACCCGAACACCGGCGCCAGGTTGACGTTGGTAACCGAGGCCAGCGTCAGGTATCCGCTTTTTTGCAGTTGACCCGCCAGGGTGGGAATGCCTTCCGGCAGGCGATCGGACTTGTGCACGATCCGGTGGGTTCTGGCAAGAAGCCCGGTCATTATGCTGGCCACCGAGGGACGAGTCCAAGAGGCCGCAGACCATGCTTCCGCGAAGATCACGGATTCACGCGCGAAGGCGTCGACGTTGGGGGATACTTCCGGACCCGCCCCGTAGGCCCCGAGGACATCGGCGCGCAGGGCATCCGCGACCACGATGATTACCGGGGGGCGGCCGAGATCGGCCTTTGCGCCCGCCTGCGGCCCTGGAGGCAGCGGCGGAACTGTATCGCCGCCGGGCACGAACAACACGCCGGCCAGCGAGACAATCAGCACAACCAGCGCGGTGGCCGGAGATCTGTCGGACAGGGCGCGCGCCAATACCCGGGCCACAATCCAGACCAGCAGGGCGCCGGCAGGCAGGAGCATGAGCGCCGCCCACTCCCAGAATCCGGCCCTGCCTGGAGACTCCCGCCAGAGATCGCGGTAAATCAAGAAGGCGCCGGCCGCGATGAACAGTAAGAGCGCGGGCATCACGGCCGCCCGCCCGGCGAATCTAACAAACTCGCGCCGACCACGCCTTCCCTTGCCCCCGAACAGAAAGGCATAGACGAATCCGAGAAGGCAGCCGACGAGAGCGTAGAGACAGAAGCCATAAGCAAGCGCCCGGAAATCTCCGAAAGCGTAGTACTGGGATTCGGCGACACCCAGCAGGCCCAGCGGCAGCGCCGCACAGATCGCTCCGCTGGCCAGAACCCTGCCCGTCGATAGATAGCCCCTGAAGCCCAAACCCCGAACTCCCTTCCGGCAAAGGACATGTTAGGATCAATCAGTAATTTTCAATCCTGTCAACAAGCTTGGGACAATCGATTATTTGTGCAAGGCGCTTGGTGTCACGCGCTCTGGCTACTACGCCTGGCTGCACCGCCCGGAGTCCAAGCATGCGCAGGACGATCGTCGATTGACAATGAAAGTGAAGCAGTCATTTTCGCAGAGCCGTGGAACCTACGGGAGCCCACGCATTCATCGTGAACTGATCAACGGGACTTGTTAAAACGGATCAAGCCCATTCATAATTTTCCCTCTATATTCTACGTTTTGTGAAATTGTCAACGTAACTTCTTTCTCAACGGGTCCAAGCGGGTGTAAGGTCGGTGCTGGAGGTGCATCGTGGAGGACAAACTGGTTTTCGTGATCGGCCCGCCGCGAAGCGGCTCGACCATGCTCCAGCGCATGCTCGGCTCGCACCCGGATATCTATACACGCCCCGAGCCGCACATCGTCACTCCCCTGGCTCACTTGGGATACTTCGCCAACGTCGAGCGGGCGCCGTACGATCACATCAATGCCGCCGAGGCCATTCGGGAGTACGTCGAGGAGTTGCCCGGCGGTGAGGAAGACTATCTGAACGCCTGCCGGGCCTACACCAACGAGCTATACGGAAAGATGCTGGCAAAGAGCGGGCGGCGCATTTTTGTCGACAAGACCCCGGCCTATGCGCTGGTGCTTCCTTTTTTGGCCAGGCTCTACCCGCGGGCCAAGTACATCGTGCTCACCCGGCACCCGCTGGCCGTGCTCAGCTCATACGCCAACTCGTTCTTCGAGGGAGACTACCAGGCGGCGCAGGAGTTCAACGACATCCTGGGCCGCTACGTCCCGGCCATGGCCGCTTTCATACGCCGCAAGAAGACGCCCTGCTTCCATGTGCGTTACGAAGACCTGGTCTCCGAGCCGCGAACCCGCCTGGCCGGGATATTCGCCTATCTCGATCTGCCCGACGAGCCGGGCGCCGTCAACTACGGCGCGCAGCGTCACACCCAAGGGAGCTACGGCGATCCCAAGGTAAAGCACCGCGATCGCCCCGACGGCCAATCGCTGCACAACTGGGCAGCCGACCTGGCCGCGGATGCGCGCAAGCTGGAAATCGCCCGCCGGGCGATCGAGCCGCTGGATCCCGAAGACATCGCCGCCTGGGGATACGATAAGGCGTCGTTGTTCGACCCTGTCGGTCTCGCCGCTGCGCGCCCACAGCGCCCAAACCCCGCCTGGACCCTGGATTCCTACCGTCTAAAGCGCAAGGTCTTCCTCGCCCTGCGTAGTCGGCTGAACGATAATCGCCTAAAGGGAGCACTGCGCCGGGTCAGGTATTACTGCGATGTACTTCTGCGCGACTAGGCACTTGACATGAGGCGCACAGCCCTGGAGTTGGTTTCGGCTTCTTTCATCGTTCTTTTCCAGGAACTGGCACTGATCCGCTGGCTTCCCGGCCAGGTGCGGGTGCTGGCGTACTTTCCCAATCTGATTTTAGTCAGTGCGTTTTTAGGGCTGGGCATGGGCTGCCTGTTGGCGGGCCGGCGCTCTATATTGTGGCTCTGGCCCGTCAGCCTGACGATCTTGTTCGGCAGCTTCTACGCGCTGAGCCATGTGATTTTCACCCAGAATCCGATCTCAGAATATCTTTGGCTGCTGTATCTGGACATGCCCAAGGGTTCCCCCATCGTCCATGGCGTGCGATTGCCCATAATCCTGGCTTTCGTGCTGAGCACATCAAGCTTCGTTTCCCTGGGACAACTTGTGGCCGAGCGCATCAATTCTTTCGCCAAGCGTTCCGGCGCCCTGTGGGGCTACGCCTGGGACATCAGCGGTTCTCTGCTAGGGGTCATCGCGTTCGCGCTTGCGAGCTTTCTGGGTATATTCCCGCTGTGGTGGTTCGCGCTCATCGCCGGTGTGGGACTTGTCTTCTTCCTTCCGCGCCGCAGACTCTTGTTGATCTACCTCCCCATCGTTCTGGTCGGACTTGGCCTGGTTGGGCTGGCCGAACGGGCCGGTTACTACAGCCCCTACTACGCTCTGGGCACCGACCGCGACCCGGCCTCCGCCGGCACCGCCGGATTCTTCGTGACGACCAACGGCTCCTACCACCAGCGGGCCGTGGGTCTGCGGCGAACCGACCAGATCGCCCAATCCTGGCACCAGACCCTGAAGTCTAGCTATCGCCTGCCTTATCAGAAATTGCTCAAGAAGGCCAAACGTGTCCTGGTACTCGGCGCGGGAACGGGCAATGACGTGGCGGTGGCGCTGGATGAAGGAGCCGTTTCTGTTGACGCGGTAGAGATTGACCCACTCATTCTGGAGATTGGCCGACGATACCATCCCGACAACCCCTATGATTCGCCGCGCGTACACGTGATCAATGATGACGCTCGCTCGTTTTTGAACAACTGCAAGAGCAAGTACGACCTGATCGTTTTCGGAACACTCGATTCCATGACGCGTCTCTCGGCACTCTCAAGCGTTCGTCTGGACAACTTTGTTTACACGCTGGAGGGTATGCATGCGGCCCGCCGCTGCCTGAATCATGAAGGGGGCATGGTCTTGTACTTCAGCGTGGCCAAACGCTACATCGAGGAGCATATCATCGGCATGCTGGCCAGCGCCTTCGACGAACTGCCGGTGATGTACAAGGGGCGCTTTATCCTGTTCACCCGCGTCTTCATGGTCGGTCCGGCCTTCGCTCACCTCAAGCAAGGCAAAGAAAATGATGCGAAGCTTTTTTTCAGCAAAGTGCTGCCGGATATCCAGGTTCCCACGGACGACTGGCCCTACCTGTACTTGCGCACACGGGGTATGAGCTGGTTCTACTTCTCACTGATGGCTGTCTTCGCGCTACTGGCGGTTGCCGGTGTATTCCTCGTATCGCGCAGCATGCGCGCGAGCATGATGCGGAGCGGGCGGATAGATCTCGAGATGTTTTTTTTCGGACTGGCTTTCTTGTTGCTGGAGACCAAATACGTGACCGGCATGAACCTGGTGTGGGGCGCAACCTGGCTCACCAGCGCAGTGGTGTTCGGCTCTATCCTGAGCATGATTCTGCTGGCTACCGTAGTCATGAAGCTAAAGCCCCTGCCTTGGTGGGTAGCGTTGGCGGGGTTGCTGGCATCGCTGCTGGCCACCTATTTTGTGCCCGTGGCGGCGCTGCTCGATCACCAGACAGTCGTCAAACTCGTTTTTTCCTTCCTGTTCGTAGGCGGGCCGGTTTTCTTCGCCTCGGCCTGCTTCGCCTTGCGCTTCAGAAATCGTGCGCGCGCAGATCTTGCCTTTGGATGGAACTTGCTGGGTGCGGTGGCGGGTGGATTACTGGAGTTTTTTTCTATGGCGCTGGGGCTGAGGGCGCTGGTGCTATTAGCAATAGCCGCCTATCTGACAGTGGCACTGCTCCGCCAACGTGACAGGGGACGTTGTTAACAACATCCCCTGTGCCTTTTAGCGGTTAGGCGTAGGCGGGCCAGGCCCAACAGTTTTCGGGCCACCGTCGAGGGAATATGCACCCGCGAGTCGGGATCTTCCGTCCAGCACACAGGTATCTCGACTATTCGCAGGCCTCTATACTCGGCCAGCACCAACACCTCGGTGTCGAAAAACCAGTTGCGATCGCGAACCATCGACAACAGCGGGCGCAGGCGCGAGAGGCGGAAAGCCTTGAATCCGCACTGGGCGTCGCTGAACGACCTGACACCCAGAAGGTTACTCAGCAACAGGTTGTATCCACGCGAGAGCAATTCCCGGTGCAGGCTGCGGACAACCCGCGAGCCGGGGTGGTGTCTCGAACCGATGGCCACGTCGGCGCCGGCATCCAGGGCCGAAAGCAAGTCCGGCAGAGCCGCCAGATCTGTGGAAAGATCGACGTCCATGTAAAGCAGATAGTCGGCACCGTTCATCTCGGCCGCCCGCCGCAAGGTTCCGCCGCGTCCGGCCAACGGCAGCGAAAGCGCACGGGCCCGTTCATGTCTCCCGGCCAGTTCTGAGGCGATCGCCGCCGTCCGATCGCAAGATCCGTTGCTGGCTATCAAGATCTCCCAGGCATAGAAATCGAGAGCGTCCCCGCAAAAGGCATGCAGTCTGCGAAACGAGGCTTCCAGTATGTCTTCCTCGTTGTGGGCCGGAAGCACAATGCGCACTGCTTTCGACAAGCTCACAGCAACGGCCTCCCGCTGCCGGACAGCGGCGCGTCGAAGATGTGCAGCACGCTGTTGGCCAGATCGACCAGGTGCGGATCATCGTGGCCCAGAGCCTGTGCCGAGGCAATGAAGCCTGGAGTCTGGTTGAAATCCGAGGCGGCATGGTCGCCACACCAGGCCTTGGGATTGGCAACCAGGGCATCACCCAGAGGGGCACCGCCCAGCGACGTCTCCCACGAACTGCGATACCCGGGCGCGAAGGCCAACTGCAGGTCGGGCGCACGATCGCGCACGTTGGCCGCGGCGCCATCGTAGACGTCGTAGACCGCCCGCAGCGGGCGTCCGCCGCCGACCGGATCGCGTAACCCAAGAAGCCGCTTGCGGATATCGTCCAGAAGCTTGCGTCTGTCGCCGCCCGGCTCGACAACACCGAGCGACTCACGACCCCGGAGATTTACGAAAACCTGCCCGTTGCCCATGGAGTAAGCAAGGCTGTCTTTCCAGGAAACACCCCGCAAGAAACGAACCTCGGACTGCGGCCGGTTGCGGGTGAACCAGCCCTGTGATTCGAGCCAGCTATTGACATGCAGCATGCGGTCGAAGGGATGAAAACCGTGATCCGAAAGGACAACCAACCGAGTCTTCGGGGGCAGCAGGCGGGAGACCCGCCCGACGATACGATCCATCAGGCCGTAGACCTTGCGCAACGGTCCTCCGTCTTTGCGCTCGAGGTCGCGGTAGAATATGTGCGCCGCCTGGTCGGTGCCAGTGAAAACCGAGACAATCAGCCCGGCCGTGCGGCTTCCGATCTCCCTGTAGAGAAGTTCGGCCCGGCCCTGCATGGTATCGAGCAGGTCGGCCAGAAAAACCTCTT
Organism: Myxococcota bacterium; assembly: GCA_035528415.1. GTDB lineage: Bacteria > Myxococcota > B64-G9 > B64-G9 > B64-G9 > DATKYQ01. The sequence continues at coordinate 132,880 of DATKYQ010000022.1, forward strand.
TCGGCAAGGCCCCGGCATTGACCGCCGAGGTGTCGTGCGCCCAGCCCACGGTCGGCAGGCCGCCGTGCACTCCAACCGCCTTCTCCAGCCAGCCGGGAGGCGCTCCCAGCGGCAGGGCCGGGGCGTGGGGATCGATCTGAATGGGAGAGGCGTAAAGCTTTAGTTCCCGGGTGACCGACAGCAGATGAAAACGCACTCGGCCCCGCAACACCAGCCCGGCAGCCTCGAAGACAACCGGGAACCAGCCGCTCCGCCCGCCGACACGCAACTTCTCCCGCTTGCCCGACATGCCGACCGTCAGGGTCTTGGCCCGACGATCGAGCCGCAGCTCGAGCGGAACCGAAAGCGGTTTTCCGCCCGGCCCCCTCGGGCCTTCCAGCCTGGTGTCTATAGAACCGCCTTCAACAGCCAGCTGTACCACGCGTCCCCCGGCGACCATCTTTTCGGCCGGCTCGGAAGTGTAAAGGGTGAACGAGCTGTTGGTGAATCGCAGATCGGGCGCACCCAGGCCGGCCAGAACTCTCCCGTGGGATAACTTGGGAGGGGGATAGGCAAAGGGAACGAAGAGCAGCGTCACTGGAACGCCGCGCTGGTCAAGAGTCTGCCAGAAGGCCCGGCCCCTGCGGTGCGATACCGCCCGCGCAGGGCTTGCTCCTCCGGAGACGAATCGCGGGGGCACAATGGTAATCGGCGCCAGGGCCGGCAGGTAGCTTTGTGGATCCCGGCGCAGAAAGCCGAAGACGCCGTGTTTCTCGGGCCCCGAGCCGGTGGCGAAGCTTGACCAGGCGACCGGCGAGTTGGGCGGGCTGGTCGTTCCCAGCGGACATAGCGTGCCCTTTTTTCTCATACGGGCCAGGTTGGGCAAGTGGCCCGAGGCGATCCATCTTTCCACCAAACGTGGGTCGACCCCGTCGAAGCCGAGTATCACCAGCCTGGGCGTCACCCCTGCAGCAGAGAGCGAACTCAGCGGCCAGGAGGCCGCAAGACCCGCTCCCAGCGAGGCCGCCAAAAAGTCCCTGCGCGTGAATCTGCCCGCTGTCACCAAAAAGACCTTTCCGCAAGCCATCAAACGACGAGGGCCGCAAAATACGCGGCGGCCGCCAAGTTGCGACCACCGACCTGGAATGTTATAGGATGTTCGGCCGTTGTGGTCAAATCTGACACTTTTTTGAGATGTTTTTCAGATGAACAAAACCGTAACCCAGGTCGTAAAATGGCTCCTGCGTGCCGCAGTCAGCATTAGTTTGATCGTCTTGCTGCTTTGGCACACCAACTTGCATCGGGTCGTCGAGAGTTTCGCAGAGATTGGCATCGGCTGGTTCTTGCTGGCGGTGGCCATCAAGGGCATCGGCATTTTGGCCGGGGTTATCCGCTGGCGGCTTTTACTGCACGCCCAGAAGATAGAATTGCGATTCGCGAACCTCGGCGGGGCCTACCTGGTGGGGCGCTTCTTCGGCTCGTTTTTGCCGAGCACCATCGGTCTGGACGCCTACCGCACTTACTATGCCGCCGTCCGCTCTCGCCGGGTGGCGGAGACGGTCGCCGTTACGATGATCGAGAAGATCATCGGCCTGGTGGCGCTCAGCGCTTTAGCCATCGTGGTCATGCCCTTCGGGGCGCGCTTACTGGACACCCGGGCGCTATGGGTGTTGGGTCTGGCCATCAGCGCGCCCTTCGCCGTCGCCTTTGGCCTGCTCTTCGGACCCGGCCTTTTCAGGCGCATGTCCGACTGGCTGGGCAGGCGCGGCGGAATGGTGTCCGCCGGACTGTCCCGCCTGACCGGTGCCGTGGCCGGCCTGGGCATGCAGCGCGGACGCCTTTTCACCGCCGTCGGGCTCGGCCTGATCATTCACGGGGCAACCTCGGCCATGTACCTGGCCACGGCGCAGGCGGTCGGCGCCGAGGTCGTGGCCGGCGAGATCCTGTTCGTGGGACCGTTGATGATCCTGGCAACCCTTGTGCCGGTCTCCATAGCCGGCATCGGCGTGCGCGAGGGAGTCTTCGTCTTTTTCCTCACCCGCGTGGGTTTGCCCACCGAACAAGCCGTCCTGCTCGGATTCCTGGGCTTCCTGGCCGGGGAGATCTATAGCCTGGCGGGGGGTGCGATCTGGGCATTGAGCCCGGCGGTCAGGCCCGACGACGAGCACGGCCTGCTGGAAGTAGCCGGCCGGGCCGCGGCCTGGATCAAGCGCAAGGACCAGAAAGCCGCTGTTGATCTCCATGGCGAGTAAAGCTCCCATACGCAAGTTACTGATCGTCGGCTGGGACGGCGCCGAACCGACGATCGTCGCCGGGATGCTGAAAGACGGCCGGCTGCCACAGTTGGCCTCACTGGCCGCTAGAGGTTTCTTTACACCTGTCGCATCGACCGTCCCGCCCAGTTCGCTTCCCGCCTGGACCAGCGCCATGACGGGCGTCAATCCGGGTCGTCACGGGCTGGTCGATTTCGTCAGGCTCGATCCCGGTCGGCGCAGGCTCAGGCTTGTTACGGCCTCCGAACGCGAGGTGCCTACGCTGTTCGAACTAGCCGGCCGGGCCGGCCTGTCGGTCGCCTGCCTGGGAATGCCCGGAAGCTGGCCGCCCACACCGGATGCCGGTGTGTGCATCGCGGGCTTCGACTCACCGGTCGCCACGCGGGCGGAAAGACGCGCCTTCCAACCCCCGGAGTTGTTCGACGAATTGAATGCCGGGGGACTGGCCTGGCCTTACGGCGGCGCGGACGAGCTTGCGGTGGGCGCAGGCTGGCACTCGAAAACACGCCGCATTCTCATGCAAACCATCGAAACCAAGACCCGAGTGGCCGAAGCCATCCTCGATCAGAGATCTTTCGACCTGTTCGCCATTGTCTTTTCCGAGAGCGATACCGCCGGTCATCATTTCTGGGCCCACCACGACGCGCACTCGCCGCGCCGGCGGGCACCGGGATTCGCCGTAAAGGACCTCGGCGATACGATCGAAAAGACGTATGCCGCCCTGGACCGGGCGCTCGGCAGGCTGCTTTCGGCCTGCGGCCCGCAGACAGCGGTGCTGGTGCTGTCCGATCACGGCTTCGGCGGAAGTTCGGATCAGATCGTCTTCGTCAATCGCTGGCTGGCCGCCGAGGGTCTCTTGCGCTTCAGCCCGCTCAACAGGATCGCAAGCGATATGGCTTCGGCACTGACGACACGCGCAGCGCGCATCTTGCCGGCCACCGTTAAAGAGTCTTTGCTGCGAGGCCCGCTACAAAAAGCGATCTTTCGCATCGAAGGGCTGGGACGTTTCGGCGCCATCGACTGGAAGGCCACCCGGGCGTTTTCGAACGAGTTACCCCAGAACCCGGGCATCTGGATCAATGATCCTCCGGTTCGCAGGGACACACCGAATGCAAGCGCCACTGACCGCCGCCTGGTAGATCGAATCGCCGCCGGGTTGCTCGCCTGGCGCGATACGCGCGGCCGGCCGGTAGTCCGCAGCGTCCATCGTCCCGGCGACATCAATCCTGGACCCTACTTAAACCGGGCACCCGACTTGCTGGTGGAGTTGGCAGAATGGGACGGCTATCGCCTGGTCGCGGCTCCCAGCCGGGGGCGGGCAGGCAGGCTGCTTGGCAGCCTTAACAATGATCAGCTGATCGGTTCCAAGGGCAGCGGCACAAGTGGATGCCATCGCTCGTACGGCATGTTGGTCGCGGCGAGTCACGGGAAAGGCAACTCGGCGCCTGCCGGCAGCGCCGTAAAGCTCGTGGACATCTGTCCCACGGCGATGACCTTGTTGGGCCTACCTCTGCCCGCCGGGTTGGACGGCCGCTGCTTGCCCGAGATTGCACCTTCCAACATCATCCGGCCCGCGAAAGCAAACCCGGGGGCACAACCGCAGACTGTCGTCTATACGCCGGAGCAAGAACGACTGGTTCGAGAACGACTCGAAAAACTGGGATACCTGTAACAGCTCACATGCAGAGAGGGCAACCTGCGGGACAGTGCAGCCCGTAGCAGCCGGGCGCGGCCATCGGCCCGTCGCGCATCCTGCGGCTACGACTTTCTGGTGCCGTTCTCCTGCAAGACCCGCGGCCTCTGCCCATCCTGCAACACCCGCCGTATGATGGAGACCGCCGAGCACTGGTACCACATGGTGCGAGCCTAGGGGTCAGACACCGGCACTTGACACTTAGATTCCCTCCCGATGCAACCAGGTATTCTTCATCGGCGTCTGGCCGGCGGCGGCTCCCGCGGCGGCCAGGAATACAAACAGCGCTATGGACAGGCGGACACGGCTCATGGCATGCTCCCGGCTTGAGACCGGAAAAACATACTGCACGGCCCGCTTGCGGTCAAGGCAGACCAGCAGGAGAAAAAATTGCTGTCGCCGGTATCTTGGAATGAAAATGGCGTGCATATCATCGAGCAGACCCGGCTTCCCGGCCAGGAGATCTGGGTCGATCTGAACACCGTCGAGCAGGTTGCCCGGGCCATCAAGGTGCTGGATGTGCGCGGGGCGCCGGCCATCGGCATCGCCGCCGCCTTCGGCATGGCCTTGGCGGCCAAGAATCAGCCCGGCGCCGACGCGGGCGCAGTGGCCACAGCCGTCGAGCGGGCCGCCGAGACCCTGGCCGCCACCCGGCCGACCGCGGTCAACCTCTTCTGGGCCATCGAACGCATGCGGACCAAACTTGCTTCGCTGTCCGGCGAAGAGGCCGGGAAGATCCGCGCCGGATTGCTTGCCGAAGCCGAGAAGATCCGCGCCGAGGACATCGACTACTGCCGCGCCATCGGCCGTCACGGAGCCGCCCTGCTGCCCGAGACGGCCACCGTTCTCACCCACTGCAACGCCGGGGCACTGGCCACCGGCGGCTACGGCACCGCCCTGGGTGTGATCCGCGCCGCCCTGGAGGCGGGCAAGAACATCAGGGTGATCGCCGACGAGACGCGGCCGCTGCTTCAGGGGGCCCGCCTGACCACCTGGGAGCTTTTGCGCGACGGGATTGACGTACGCTTGATCTGCGACGACATGGCAGGGACGCTGATGAAAAGCGGCCAAATCGACGCCTGCGTCGTCGGTGCCGATCGCATCGCGAAAAACGGCGACGCCGCCAACAAAATCGGGACCTACCAAGTGGCCGTGCTCGCGAAATACCATGGAATACCCTTCTACGTGGCCGCACCGACCTCCACCGTCGACCTGTCTGTAGCCTGCGGCGACGAGATTCCCATCGAGCAGCGCGATCCGGCCGAGGTCACGACGCCCCGTGGAACCCGCTTTACCCCTGAAAACGTTGCGGTTTTCAACCCGGCCTTCGACGTCACACCAGCCGAGCTGATTACAGCAATCATCACAGAGCTTGGCGTTGCCGATCACCCCGAGCTAGCTAACAAGCTCTCGAATATGGTGCGGCAAGCCACTAAAAAATCTTGACATCCACCAGAAAAGCCAATAGTGTTCGGCGTTCCTGGAGCAATATCAAGGCCTTCAGGTCACTAAGGAGCGATCGAGTCATGTATGCCGTGGTAAGAACTGGTGGAAAGCAGTACCGGGTTTCGAAGGGCGACAAGCTGAAGATCGAGAAGATTCCCGGCCAGGCGGGTGAAGACGTAAACTTCGACGACATCCTGATGATCGGCGGCGGCGAGGACGTAAAGGTGGGAACTCCGCGAATCGACGGGGCTACGGTCTCGGCGCGCATCCTGGAGCAAGATCGTTCCAAGAAGATCATCGTCTTCAAGTTCAAGCGGCGCAAGGGTTACAAGCGCACCCAAGGGCACCGGCAGTTCTACACGCGGGTCGAGATCACCGGCATCCAGCCCAGCGCTTGAGGAGACAAACTGATGGCACACAAAAAGGGACAGGGAGCAACACGCAACGGCCGCGACAGCCCCGGGCAGCGACGCGGCGTGAAGATCTATAGCGGGCAGAAGGTCCGGTCCGGCAACATCCTGGTTCGCCAGTTGGGCACCAAGATATACCCGGGCCGCAACGTGGGCATGGGCCGCGATTATACCCTCTTCGCCAAGATCGACGGCATCGTGCAGTACGGCCGCAAGGGGCGCGACCGCAAGCAAGCCTGGGTCGAACCGGCCACGTCGTAGTCTCTTTTTATATCGTTTTTTCCGGGCCACGGTGTCGACACCGTGGCTTTTTAGGTCGAGTCGACCATGAACTTCGTAGATGAAGTCGAGATCGAGGTAATTTCCGGTAATGGCGGCGCTGGCTGTGTTTCGTTCAGGCGGGAACGCTACGTGCCTAAGGGTGGGCCCGACGGGGGAGACGGTGGCCGCGGCGGCAGTGTGGTGCTGCTGGCCAACGGGCAGTTGACCACCCTGCTCGACCAGCGCTACACCCGGAACTACAAGGCCCGCAACGGAAGACCGGGAATGGGCAGGGACCGTTACGGCGCGGCCGCCGAGGATCTGATCATTAGCGTGCCCGCGGGCACCGTCGTCTTCGACGCCAAAAGCGGCGAACTGCTGGGCGACCTGGACACAGACGGCGCCCTGCTAACCGTTGCCCAGGGCGGACGGGGCGGCCGAGGCAATATTCACTTCAAGAGCTCGACCAACCGCGCCCCGCACAAGGCCGAACTGGGCGAGTCCGGCGAGAGCCGCGGGCTGCGTCTCGAACTAAAGCTACTGGCGGACGTCGGAGTGGTAGGCTTTCCCAACGCGGGAAAGTCGACCCTGGTCGCGCGTCTCTCGCGCGCGCGGCCCAAGGTAGCCGACTATCCCTTCACCACGCTGGTGCCCACCCTGGGCGTTGTCGAACTTCACGATCACCAGAGCTTTGTAATGGCCGACGTGCCCGGCCTGATCGAAGGCGCCCACGACGGGGCGGGCCTGGGCCAGCGCTTCCTCAGGCACGTCGAGCGCTGCAAGATCCTGGTGCACCTGGTAACCTGGGAACCCGGCGAAGCGCCAACGGTCGATTCGTTGCTGGAACGTTTCGAATCCATCGAGCGCGAGATGCGCCTGTTCAATGTTGCCCTCAGCGAAAAGCCCCGCCTGGCCGCCATATCAAAGATCGATCTCGGCGAGGTGCGTGAGCTGGTCGAGCCGGTCACCCGGCGACTGAAAGAGCGTGGTCTCACGGTCGTGCCCATATCGGCCGTCAGCGGCGAGGGCCTCGAACAGTTACTTATCGAGATCGAGAAGCTCCTGGCCCATTAACGGGTTCGGTTGTCAGTAGGTGACGGTCACCTTGGTCAGGCCGCGCGGCTTGTCCAGCGGGCAACCACGGGCGGCCGCTAAGTGCATGGCGAACAACTGTCCCGGAACCACTGCCAGCAGGGGGCTCAGCCATTCGGGCAAGCCGGATCCGTAGGCCAGGGGCGTTGTGGCTTGGGCTCGCAACCTTTTGTTATCGGAGATGACGATCAGCTCGGCCCGGCGTTTCGAAAGCGCCCCCGCCAGCGCCAGCATGTCGGCCAGCGTCTTGCCGCTCGGCGCGATCAACATGACGGGAAAACCCTCCTCGACCACGGCTATCGGCCCGTGGCGAAAATCCGCGCTGGAGGACGGCTCGGCATTCAGGTAGGCAAGCTCCTTGAGCTTCAAAGACAGCTCGAAGGCAGTGGAATAGTTGTAGCCGCGACCGATGACTGCCAGGCGCTGCATGTAGCGATAGCGTTCCGCCGCCGCGGCGATTGGTTCGGCCCCATCCAGTACCGCCTGCAGCGCTTGCGGCACTCGCGCGAGTTTCTCGATATCTTTTTCGCTGCCGCGCAGCGCGACGCTCAACATGGCAAGCGAAAGCAACTGAGCCGTGTACGACTTGGTCGCGGCCACGCTGCGCTCGACCCCGGCATGAAGAGGAATGACGTCGTCGGCCAGATCGGCAAGCGGGCTACCAGGTGTATTGGTGATGACCAGTGTTCGGCTTCCCTGGCGGCGCGCCTCCTCGAGCACCCGACCCAGGTCTTTGGAAGCACCTGACTGGGATATTGCCAGCACCAGGCATCCGGAAAGGTCAGGGGGTTGCTTGTAGAGGGTGAACAGCGAGGGCGCGGCCATGGCCGTCACCAGGCTGTTGCGGGCACCGAAAAGATACTTGCCGTACAGGCCGGCGTTGTCCGAGGACCCGCGGGCCACCATGAATACCGTTCTTACGGCAGAGCGCTTGGCAGAACGCTTGATCGACGCGCCAATTTTTCGTGTGCGTTTACTCTCCCTGGCAAGCAACCTCTCCAACACGGCCGGCTGCGAGTAGATTTCTTTCTCGATTTGGCTCATGGATACAAACTTACTCAGAGCAATGCAGTCCGGTCAAGAAAGCTCGCGCAGGGCGCGGCAGACTCGGTCAATATCGGCCTTCGTCAGCTGTGTGTGCATCGGCAGGAAAAACGACGAGCGGCCCAGCATTTCCGCCACCGGCAGCTCACAGCGGGCCGAGTCGCGATAGGCAGGATGCAGGTGGACGGGGACTACGCCGGCCTGACAGCCTATTCCACGGGACGTAAGGCGCGAAAGCAGGCGCTCGCGGGACAACGGCGCTTCTGCACGCAGGCGAACCACGTATGACTGGAAAACGGTCTTGCCGTCAATTTCCGGAAGGATAAGCCAGTCGATGCCCGAAAGACCGCTGGCGTACCACTCGGCCACCCGCCTTCTTTTTGCAATCAGCTCGGGCAACTTGCGAAGTTGCACGCGTCCCATGGCGGCAGCCTGTTCGCTCATGCGAAAGTTATAGCCGGCTTCTTGGGCCAACCCGTCCTTCAGGCCGTGCGCCCGCAGGCGCCGGAGGCGCTCGGCCAAGCCGGCCTTAGCGGTTGCGATCATCCCCCCTTCGCCCGTGGTGATGACCTTGCGCGGGTGGAAGGAAAAGCAGGCCGTCTGAGCTACCGATCCATCGACCGCACCGAGCGCACAGGCGGCGTCCTCCAGCAAGCCTGCCCGTCCGGCCAGTGCGCGCAAGGCCGCCGTGTTCGCAAGTCGGCCGAACTGGTGCACGGGCACGATTAACACCGTGCGCTCACTGAGCAAGGCGCCTGCCGAGCGCGGGCAGATGTTGTAGCTGTCCTGCTCGACATCGGCGGGAACCACGCTCGCGCCCCGCAGGGCAACTGCGTTGGCGGTGGCAACAAAGGTATAGGATGGAACGATCACCTCGTCGCCCGGCCCCACACCGCTCGTGTACAGGGCCAGCAAGAGGGCCGCACTTCCCGAACTGACAGCAATCGCATGCCGGAAGCCCGTCGCCACGCACAACTCGCGCTCGAACGACTCTACCTCGGGTCCGGCCGTAAGGCAGCCCGAGCGCAGAACACGCTCACAAGCCCGCTCTTCACCCTCGCCCAGCGACGGCCGCCAGAGCGCGAGCGGGTGCTCACCAGATGCTTTCCGGGACATAAACGATATCGCCGGGTCTCAGGGCGAAGTTCTTGGCCTTGCCCTCGGCGATGGCTTCGACCGGAACCGGGAACTTCTTCTCGTCGCCTTCGACTATGCGGGTGATGCTGGTGTCGTTCTTGGCCGCCAGCTTGGTGAAGCCGCCGGCCATGCTGACCGCCTGGATTACCGTCATGCGGTCTTCGTACCTGAAGGTGCCGGGTTTATTGACCTGGCCGAACACGGATACCTTCTTGGAGTTGTACTCTTTTACTAAAATACTCACCTGGGGATTCCTGAGGTACTTCTCCCCAAGCCGGGACTGGATCAGATCGGCCGCGTCGGAACTGGCCAGGCCGTCCACCTGAACCTTACCGATCAACGGGAAGCTGATCGAGCCGTTTGATGAAACCCGGTAGATGCCGCTGAGATCCTTTTCGTCGTAGACCTTGACCTCGAAGACGTCGCCGGGCCCCAGCGTAGAAGCGGGCCTCACGGCGGTCAGCGACACCTTGGGAGTCTCGGGCGTTCGAGAAAACCAGCAGGCCGAAAGCCCAACAGACAACACCAAACTCGAGATCAAAAAACGTCTCATGAGTAATCCTGGTTCAAATATCCTGCCAATAGGTTCAGTAGTCCACCCCGATATGCAGGGTGACCATGTGCTTGTAGTAGTCCACTCCTCCAGCGCCGGCCAGCGGCTGCGTCCAACCGGAGAAGCGGGCCTGGATCGCGTAGGCCAGGCCCAGCTCGAACCAGTCGAGGATGTGGTAGTCGAAGTTCAGCCCTCCGCTCAGGACGTGATCCGAGCGGCCGCCCTGGTTGGCCAGGTCGGCTGTCACGCCGTCTCCGTACGACAGGTAGTCATAGGCGACATCCAGAGACAGGCTGAACTTGCCGGCGATTTGTTGCCGCAAGCGCGCGTAGGCGTGGTCCTGCCCGAACCAGGCGAATAGCACCACCGGCTGGAAGTTGCGCGAGTAGCCGGCCTGGATGAAGGTCGTGGCGGCGCGATAGGTGATCTCGGCCTGCCCGATGGCCGAGCGGTAGTTCGAGCCGCTGTAACCCGTTCGCTCGGGCAACAGGCTATCGCCGTAGCCGGCCTTTATGGCGACCGCGATGCTGGGAGTGATCTGACCCAGCAGGCCGACCGTTGCGCGGATGGCGTTGACGTCCATGTTCTTGCCGCCGCCCGAATAGCTATTGGGATAGCGCCTGATGTCTGAATCGAAATCGACGCTCAGCGCGGTCTTGGGAAGGAACTTCCACTTGCCCGAGAAGTAGGCCCGGTGCGCGTAGCTGGAAAGAGCCCTTGATTCGGTCCCCGAGTCGTCGAACCAGTCGATGAAGAAACCATAGGCCAGATCGAACATCAAGGCGCCGCCGCCGGGTTTGATCTGCAGGTGTGCCTTGGCCTCGTTGTCGGTGCGGTCATACTTGCCCGTGAGCGAGTTGTAGCGCGGATCGCTGGTCCTCGAGAAGTTGTCCTCGACGAAGAAGCTAACCTTCCCCTTGGGGTTGAAGCCGACCTGCATGCTGGCCTCGCCGGCGAAGGTGCTCAGGTCGCTGGAACGGCTTTTGTCCACCCCGAAGTAGTAGTCGTACCCCACGTGCGCGTCCAGTTCGAAGGAGACCTTCTCTGAGGGAAAGCTCAAGGTGAGGCCGGGCCTGATCCTGAGAGCCAGGTCGAAGAAGCTGTTGCTGGTGGCATAGCTGGGGTTGGAGTCGTAAACCAGATCGAGGTCGAGTGCCGGGTGCAAGCGGCCTTCGCCGGCCTTGATTCCCAATCCGCGAGCCGCGCACAGCCGGCTGCCTCCCGCGATCAATAATATTACGATCAGAAAGCTATGTATGGTCCTAATGCAGGTCTGTTTCATGGTTGTCGTGCCCATCCAGGATTCGTTCCTGCGCTTGTTTTAGCGTTGTCTAGCCAACAATCCCACGGATTCCGTGGAATCCAGAAAAAATCAATTCAGTATAAAAATCCCCGCCCTTACTGGTAGGGGCTTGCCGCCGGCGGTCTAATCACGGGTGTCTCGGGCAGTTTCACGTCAGTCGGATCCTGCTCCGGGACCTTGTCCTTGTCCACCTCCACCTCAACCGTTGTTTTGCCCACCGCGAAGGCCAACTCACCGACGCACTGCTCGGCCTCGCTCCGGAGCACTTTTATCTTTTGATGTGAAATGGAGATCTTGTGGAACTCGTGGGCCGCGGTGTCCTTCTCCCCCTTGGCCAGCGCTTCCTGAAGCGTCATCTCGGCTTGCTCGGAAATGCGAATCAGGCCCTTGATGCTGGTGAGCTTCTCGTTGACGCAGTTGACCTTGATGACGTCCTTCTCCTCACGCGCTTCCTTGAGCAGCTTCAGCACGTGACCTAAGACATCTCGCATCTCGTCCAGGTACGATCTCGACCGGTCTTGCTTCTCGGTGCCCGAGAGACCGGCAGACTTGGCAAAGTCGGTGTCGGCGGTGCTCGCCGGCTTGTCTTGCGCAAATACAGTGGTTGACAACAAGATCACCAATGTCAGCGAAACTATCCTCATCATTCGCGCACCTCCATAGAGCAATCCAACACCCCGAAACAGCAGATTATTATTCCCCGCAAGGTGCCGTGACATTATAGGCTCCCAAACGTCATTGTCAACTCTTTTGAGAACCAATAGCAGTGACTTGTATCACATATAATTTACTATTATTTCAAACACTTGCTACTTCCTGATAACCACTTCGGCGCTTTGGACAGGCGTACTCGACCGTGATCCGTCGCTAGCCGACACCATGCATTGCCAGATGTCGTTGCCACTGGTCAGGCGAGCGGGCACTCTGTCCGTCTGTGGCGCGAAAGGTTGTTTCAGGCCGTCTTTGTACCAGGCGAAATTGTATCTGACCCGATCGCCGTCGGGATCCTGCGCCTGGCTCTCTATCTTGCAACGCAATTCATCGTTATCTCCGGGATCGGCCGGCACGACTCCCACCCCCGGCGCAGTCGGCTCGGCATTTGCGATGTCGACAGACACCTCGGCCGGCGCACCGCTCAACTCGCCGTCGGACGCAGCTGCGCGGCACAACCAGCGTTGTCCTTTTCTGGTATGCGAAGCAGCCAACAGGCGGCCTACCTGCTTGGGCTTGCCCGTAGGGCGCTCCTTGCCCTTAAGCTGGAACCAGGCGTAGCTATGCGTCAGGCTGTCTCCGTCCGGGTCGGGAGTCGGACCCGCAAGGTGGCAGAAGAGATCATCGGATGACAGCGGCAGGCGAGGCCGAATCTCCACACGGGGCAGCCCCGGCGGCGAGTCGGCGACGACAACCGTGGCATAGTTAGGCTTGCTCGAAAGCTCACCGTCAGAGGCTGTCACCTCGACCCGCCACTTCTGACCCTTTTTGAGCAACCCGGCCGGGATCGTGCCGCTTGTCCCGGCTGAGACAAACTTCCGGCCGTCAACGGTCCATACGTTGCGCAACTTGACCTCGTCTCCGTCGGGATCCTGCGTCGCCCGAGTCACCCGACAGGCAAGGGAATCCGTGACGCGTGGCCGATCTGGTTTGAGAACGATGGCCGGGGCCGGCGGAGGCCGATTGCCGATCTCGATCTCGGCTCGACAAGCGGGACCATTCGATTCGCCATCGCCGGGAGTAGCCACAACCATCCAGCGCTGGCCTCGCTTCACCAGACTGCCGGCGACCTTCTCGGACGCCGGATTCATTGTCATGGCCTGGTCGTCTTTGTACCAGCGGTAGCGCATCTCCAGGCGGTCACCGTCCGCATCACTCGATTGGCCCGTAAGCTCGGTGAATAACGCCTGGCCGCTTTTGGGCTTGTCCGGCTTGATCGCAATCCGACAGCCCGTGGGGAGAGAGTTCTGCACCTCGAACCACTGGCTCGTCTCGGATCCTGTTGTCGTACCGTCTGATGGAATCACCCTGGACAGGTAGCGGGTGTTCTTGCGTGTCTTGTCCGAAGGCAAGCTGAACAATCCCGGGCCCCTTTGAATCTCGCGTTTTACACCTTTCGCGTCTACCCGGTACCAGATCACTTCCTGGCTGATTTTGTCACCATCGGGATCGCGGGCCGGCTTGACGATTTTCAGCGCCAGATCCGAAGTGGTCTTCGGCCTGGGATCGGCGGCGGCGAAGACCGCCGGATGCGGAGGAGCGTTGCCGATTGTCACCTTGGCCCGGGCAGGCTTTCCCTTGCCCTCGCCGTCAGTGGGCGTGACCGAAACGCTCCAATCTTCGCCCTTGTGCGTCTCGCCGGCCGGCAGCGAGAAATGCCGCGCATGCGGGCCGCGATAGGGTTTCTGGGCCCTTCGCCAGGCGACATCATATGTTAGCCGGTCACGGTCGTCATCGACCGCCGGGCTCTTTACTTCGACTGTAAGGTCATCGAGCGTAGTCGGTGAGCCGGGCAAGATGCGAATTTCCAAAGCTGAGGGGACGGAATTCGCGACTTCGACTTCGGCCCGCGTCTTGGCTCCTTCTTCCCGGCCGTCAAACGATATTACTTCCAGACCAATTTTATCGTGCTTGGCGGCCATGCCGGGCGGCAACACAGCCGTGTCGAGCGGCAAGTTCAGGGGTTTTCCTCCGGCTGTCCACAGATAACGGTATGACACCTTGTCATGGTCGGGGTCGCGCCCGGGCTTGTCGACGACTACTTTCACGGCCTGGCTCACTGTCGGTCGCGCCGGATCGAGGTGCACCACGGCAGCGGAGGGAGCGGTATTGGAAACCAAGATCGTGGATCTCGCCGGCATTCCTTTTTCTTCGCCGTCGTCGGGTGTCACTACCACCGTCCATCGTTGCCCGGCCAGAGTGCGCGCGGACGGCACCGCGTTCCTGTGCAACTTCTTGACCGGCAGGCGGTCCTTCAGCCAGGCCACTCCATAGCGGATCTTGTCGCCGTCTGCGTCCCGGGAGCCACGGACAATCTTCAGCTTCAAGTCGTCTGAGCACCTGGCGGTATCCGGCTGAATGACGACATCGGGGGACTCGGGCGGGGTATTGCGCACGCGCACGACCGCGCTTTTGAACACCGGCCCCTTGGCCGTCGCCTGCAGCGTGAATCGCCAGCGTTGGTGCTTACGGGTGGCGTCCGCCGGGATCTCGCGGGCGCCGTCCAGCCGCTGCACCGTCTTTCCATTCATTTCCCAACGAATGATTGTCTGCGGCTCGGGATCGCCGTCCAGGTCGAAGAACCTGTAGGACAGGCGAATAGTATCAGTGCTGAAAGGCTCGGCCGGCGAGATCGCCAGATTCGCGTAACGCGGAGGGTTGGGATGCGATCTGGCGCTTCTGGTCGTGTCGCGCCCTTCCATGGGCCATACCAGGGGTTCCAGGTTGCCACCCTTTTTGATCATGCTGTAGGCCGAAAGAGACCCGTTGCGACTAACCGCAATGATCTCCACCAGGCCGTCGCCGTTCAAGTCCGCCAACGTGGGAGCCACATCGATACGCTCGGGGAACCTGACCGGGAAGCCGGGGTAGCGTTGCCCGTTGTCACGGTAGACGATCAAGCGGCTCTTCTCAGTGCCCACGGCAATCTCCGGCCGGCCGTCCCGATCAATGTCTCCCACAACCGCCGATGCGCGCAGGCGCCCGCCGACCTTGACTGGAAATCCCTTGATTTTCCGTCCGCCCTTTCCGATTGCGTGCAACAGACCGTCGCCCCCGGCGACGATCACGTCGACAACGCCGTCAGCGTCCAGATCCGCCAGGGCAGGCGTTGAATAGACACGATATCCCGTCGCAACCGGAAAGCCGTCCGCCTGCGAGCCATCCTCGTTTAACGCGTAAATCTTGTAGTCCTTCGAGCCGAAAATGATCTCGAAAACACCGTCATCATCTGTATCGCCCAGTACGGGCTGTGATGAAATTGTGTACTTGGCCTTGAAAGGAAAACCGGCCAGTTCACGGCCCGCAGCCGACCAGGCATGCAGAAAACCTTTCTCGTCACCAAACAGCATGACAGCGTTATTCCGTCCTCCGGGCTTGAAGCGGCCGACCGTAACCGAGGTGGACACGGGCGCACCGCAGCCTGCCGGGTATCCCGCCAGAACTCGGCCGGCAGGTGTAATGGCGTACACCTTGCCGCCTCGCGTGGCGCAGACGATCTCCGCCCGCCCGTCAGCGTTGATGTCTACGAGCGTAGGCGGTCCAGCAAGAACATCGTCAAGAAGCACCGGAAAACCAGCCACGGGTTTAGCGGCACCGTCAAGGGCGCGCAGCCGCTTGTCGCTGGTTCCGAAGAACACCAAAGGCCTGGCCGAGCCGGCGGGGCCAAGTCTCGCCGCCGACAACCCCGTCACCAACGATACGCCCGGTTCCATCTTGACGGGGAATCCCTCGGCCGGGTTACCGTCGGCCTCGATTACATGCAGGGCATGCTGCGAACCGATCAGCAACTCGAGTTGCCCATCGGCGTCAATGTCGAACGCCAGGGGAGGGCCGCTCTCGACGCTATCTTCAAGTTGTACCGGAAACCCCCTCAGTTTGGAGGCCGCGGCGGGGTGAGCGGACAGCGCCAACAAGATTCCGACACTCGCCGCCAATACCGCTCGTACCGACGTAGTTTTTGCCCCCATTTAGTCACCTCGCTCGTAAAAAAGGATCACCATCATCCATCCCAAAGCCCGCCCTCGTCAACAGGCGTTAATCGGCACTTTTTACCGAAAGCTTGAGCTTACATTTTCTCTATGAGTTTCTGGTTGGTTTCCCGCAGGCGGGCGCTCATCACTCGGGCGATGTTGATCACCACCAGTGTGAATCCGTTCTTGTACACGCGGGCAAACGAGTGCAGGTTCTCGTTCGTCAGGCACAGCAAGATCGCCTCGGTCTTTGCCCGGATGGTGGCCGATCGATACTCCTTATCAATCAGCGACATCTCCCCGAAGAACTCGGGAGCATTGAGGACCGTAATCAGGTGCTCGTTGCCGTCGGAACCCTTGTGCAGAACCTCGACCGACCCTTCCACCAGGAGATAGAGGGAATCGCCGACATCGCCCTGCTCGAAGACCACCTCATCCTGGTCAAACTTCCTCTGCTGGGTCACTTCCGCGAGCATCTCGATTTCCTCGGGAATCAGACCCTCGAACAGCCGTGATTTCTGTAGTTCTTCAACCTTGTTCACAGCCTACCTCACTGGCTCGTCAGCATTGACGGTTTCTCGGAACCTACCACGACCCGGACCATCAGGCAAGATTCTGCCCCTCTCAAATCATCATCCCCAGACGGAATCATCGAGGGATTTCCTAACCAGATGCCCTGCTGGGCCTCCCGCTCCAGAAGAAATCGTCGATGCGCTTATCCTCGTCCGCTTGCGTCTCGTCCTCGGGGGGAAGCGGTTCGATGAACTCAACTCCGCGCTGGCGATGGATCAGGTAGATGTTCTTAGCCCGTAACTCGATATTAAACCCCTCGGCGTGATCATTGACCGGCACACAGTATACTTCGTTTATATTCTCCCTGCGTGGCCAGTACAGAAACTCCTCTCCCACCAGGCAGCCGAAAAGTTTCCTGGCGGAAGACCTGAGATCCTCTATGGAAAGCTTTATCTCATCTGTTTTCTTCTTTGTCTCCTCCGATTCGCTCCTCAGCGTCTTGGCCTTGTGCTTGTGCTGCTCGGCTTCTTTAAAGAGGCGCTCAGACTCGCGCCTGGCGTGCTTGCTCTTAACCCGACGTTCGGAAACCCCGAGATTGATATCCAGGCTGCGAGTCCACATGTGCTCGACTTCTTCCCAAAGACTCATCTTGCGGCTGTTCTCGCGCTCGTACAGGGCAGCGGCCTCGCGCTGGTCTTTCTGAAGCTTCTTGACCTCGGCCTCACTGCGTCGCAGCAGTCTTTCGAGTTCCTCGCGCTCACCATTCTGACCGGCGCCCTGTAGCTCCAGTTTCCGCGGGCGCATCTCCGCCTCGGCACTCAGGAGGCGATGCTCCACGGCGCCCATCTGTGAAAACAGATCGCTGACGTGGATGCGTTGGCTCTCGAAATTGGCTACCGCCTCGTACGACTTGTTCTCGATCTCGGCGGCATCGGCCAACAGGCGGGCGGCGGTGTCTTCATATTCGCCGGCCAGGTAAAGTGCGTCGATTGCGCCCTTCTGTGTGAACTCGGCCCTGAACTCCATCAGGTTGACCTGGACCAAGAGTTCGTCGTAGCGCAATCGCACAGCCGTAAGTCTCTGTTCGAGTTCCACGAGCGACTTCCACCACTTACGAAACTCATCCTTATCCAGAATTGCAGTAACCTCACGCAGCCAAAAGGACTTCATATATTTCCCCTAGAACAACCCGAGCAAGAATTTTTCGAGGATTATATCCAAGCTGCCGGCCTGCCGCCCCTCAACCGCCCGGAGCCAGAATGAATGGATAGGTCACGGAAGTCTCGCTGCCCTCGGCACTCGGAAAGCGGATGGCCCTGAAACGGGCCGCGATACACGCCGCCAATTCGCTGTCACCTGTCGTGTTCTCTACGATCTCCACTGAGATGACCTTGCCCCCGGGATGAATGACAAAACGAATTACGATCTTGCCCTTCAGATCCGGATCGCGCTTCAGGCGTTTTTCGTAGCAGTGCTTTATACCGCCGATTCGCTGCCTGATCTTCTTGACGATGTCCTGTTGGCTACGGGAATCGGAATCGAAGTCTTCCAGGGCCGCCGATGTCACCCGGGCAACCACGCGGGCTTCGGACTTCGTGCGTCCGCCCGAGCCGGCGGCCCCAACGACGCCGCGAGTGTTCAAGTCGCCGATCGAAGCCGCCGCGGCGCCGCCCATGCCGCGCTGGCCCTGCTGGCCCGCCGCAGTAGCGATGTCGAGCCCCCCGACTCCATCGAAAGCCCCGTTGCCGGAGCCCTCGACAGATCCGTCGCCGAACACGTCCGCCACCGCGCCGCCGGCCGATACTCCGCCGGTTCCCCTCACGCCCAGCACCTTCAGCAACCCGCGACCGGATACTTTCTTCTCCATCTTCGCGCGCCGGACGGCCGCCGAGGCCGCCTTGGCTTCCTTGCTGTTGCCCGCACCGTCGCCGGCTTCTTTTGTCTCTTTCTTCTTTTTTATTTTCTTCTTCGGCTTTTCGACACCCTCGCCACCGGTCCCGTTATCCTTCTCCTGTGGCTTGGCTATCTCCTTGTCCGGCATGATCATCCTGGCGAAACGATCGGGGATGTCCTTCATGGTCATCTCGCCGGCGGGCACCGTGTTCCCCGCCCAGATCCAGATCGTCAGCATGCAGGCCATCGTTATTCCGAAGGTGGACGTATATGGCCAATCGATGTTGTGCACCCAGTAGCCCCGGACGATCTGGGGCAACTGCGGCCTGACCGGTTCGGGCGGCGGCTTGACAAACTGGAAAAGCAGAATGAAATCTCCGATGCCCACTCGGCCCCGCGAAGCGGCGCCCAACTTGATATAGTAGGTGGAGCCGCTCTTGCGCACCTGGCCCTGGCCCTTGAGCGCCTGCAGGTCGGCTGCCTTGTCCCCCACCGATATACGACCGGTCATCTTGTCGGTGAAGGCCAGGTAGTAATCCGAGCCCCGCATCTCGAACAGCTCGAAACTCTTGGGCGCATCGACCCCGGGCAGGATTATGGTGTTGCGCGTGCCGGCTCCGACACTGACCGCAGCCCGCTTGCGAACGAGCTTTTCCTCGATAATCTTGCCGGCCCTGATCACCCCAATGCGTAAAATGTCTTCTCTTGCTTCCGCCATGGCCCTGCGTCCTTCCAGTTCGTCAGGCCAAACCTGCCGCCTTTCAACGGTTAATGGTGCGGTCCTATTCCTCTTTCTTTATCACCGCGAACTTGTACTGGCCGTATTCTGCCTGGCCCGCCGTGTAAAGCACCTCTGTCAACAAGCGAAAAGGTACCCGCTTGTCTGCGATAATCGTCACCAAGCCCTTGAACTGCATTTCTCGTTTTTTCTTGTTGTAACGGGCGATCAGTTTCTCCCGATCCGCCACCTTTTTCAGCTCATCGTAAAGCGGAACGATGAACATCGAGGCTTTGTTGTTGTCCTTCTTGTACACGGCCGACACCCTGCCGTTCTTCACCTCGGCCACTTTCCTGGAACCCACCAGGATGACCCGATCCGAGATGATCAACTGAACGGCCTTCTGCGGCGACAGCTTGGTCGACGAATGAGGCAGGCGGGTGTCAGGCGAGGGCTGAATCTGCATAGGATCGGACGAATAATCTTTAAGCAAGGCACACAGGACGACAGTGAAAAGTGCCATCATCGGCAGCATGTTCAGGTGAATCGGATGGTAACCTTCACGCTTCGGGCGAATCCTTTCACGCTCTTCGCCGTTTCCGGCAGGGCCCTGCCCCGGGCCTTGCCCCGGTTGAACTGGCCGACCTGCGGCTGGCGGTTGCTGCGCGTTCATTGTTCGACTCTCCTTGACACGGCTTTCTCAGGCGATCTCTGGGCTCAGTACCACGTCGTAAAACAGGGCGCGCCCTTCGAAATCACGGGTTGCGTCCATCACTTGAACCAGAACCTCGTATGGCACGTCGGGCTGGGCATAGATGATAATCTTGGTTTCCTGGGGAAACTCGTTCTTTATCTTGACCATCTCCCTGGTCAATCTGTCCGTGTCGTAGCAACTCATCGGCGGCGGCTGGTTCTTAGCCAGCGCATCCCGGCAGACGGCGTCGGTTGTCAGCAAGGGAATCGTCGGACCCTTGGGCTCGGCGGCGCCCTCCGGCGTTTCGGCGTCGACCTGCCCGAGCACCCCGCCCACGCCGGCGATGAAAAGGCCCCTGTAGGTGACGCCGACGGTCAGGTTGAGCTGTTTCTTGTTCTCCTGGTCCTCGGGCTTACTCAAACCGGGATCGAGGGGGTCCTGGTAACGTGGCGCGTTCACGTTGACCACCCCGATCTGGGCCAGCCCGGTGGAGGTGAAAAGAATGAACGCAACCAGACTGAAGACAATGTCCATGTAGGGGACGATGTCCAGATCAACCGGTTCGGTGGCCGACTTGGATCTTTCAGACGGTTTCCTGGCAGCCATCTTTTCGCCTTTCTTTCCTCTCTTGCGATTGACACCCGGGCACGAGGTTTGTTCCCCCGCATCTCGCCACAGTCCGTTAGCTTATGCGATCCATGGCGTTGACGCTGCCCTTACCCCTTGTAACCAGGAGGTTTTCCAGCTTGACGGAGTACTGGTCGATCTCGTCGATGATCTTTTTGGTCATATTGGTCAAGAACATGTGCCCCACCATGCAGATGACGGCGATGACCAGACCGAAGGCGGTCGTGTACATGGCCTCGGCGACGCCCTGGGCGAGCACCTTGGCCTTGAGTTCGGCGGATACAGCGCCCACCGCGCCGAAGGCCGTGATCAGACCGGTGATGGTTCCCAGCAATCCGAGCAGGGTCGCCAGGTTGGCAATCTGGGCCAGGTTGCCGGTGCGCTTCTGCAACACGGGAACGATTTCCAGCGTGGCTTCTTCCACGGCGTTGCGGATCTCCATCTCACCGCGATTGGCCCTGGTCAAGCCCGCCTTGACTACTTTCGGCAGGGCGGCGGCCGGCGCGGCATTGCACAGCTTGATGGCCCGTTCGATGTCGTTGGCCATGACCAGTTTTTGCACTTGGGCCATGAACGCATCGGCATTGACGTTGTACTTGAAGAAAATAAAGATGATACGCTCGATGATAATGGAGACTCCCCACGCCAACGTAATGCAGTTGACGTAGATGAAAGGCCCCCCTGCCTCGAAGAACCCGGCAATGGCGGCCATGATACCGCCCTCGCTGGCGGCCTCTTCGGCAGCCCAGGCCGCGACCGGGAAGAGCAGCATCAATCCGAGCAGTGTTTGTATCGAGAGCGACCTTTTAGATGTCATCGTTACTCCTCCTGAGACGCCGACTAGAAAGGGACCTTCGTCGTCGACTGTCCGATCTTGGGTGCCAGCTTTTTCTGCAACAGCACCCCCTCAAAGTTCAAGTTGGAACGTGGCAAGAGGTACCAGACTTCAGGCTTCTGGATCTTCCCCTCGACACGCGTCACTTCCTTGATGACAACCTGCTTGACACCCTTCTTCTTGGCATCGACCCGTCCCGCCCCGGCGAGCAACCCCGCAAACACGAGTACCAGCCACAACCACCTGATTATTGCCATACCGACTATCCTTATAAATGATGAGCCCCGACCGGTCAAGCTTTGTATGGTCGCGGTTCTTCAGTTCTACTTCTCTCCTCCGCCAATCTTTCCCTCGTCCGGCACGGATTCTTCTCCCTCGTTATCCTTCTTGCCGCCCCCTGATTTACCGCCCGGAGGATCAGCCTCCTCCTCGTCTTTGCCGCCCCCCAGCTTGCCGCCGACTTTCGCCTTGGCTTTGGCTTCTGCCTTGGCATTAGCTTCCGCCCTGGCCTTGGCTTCCGCCTTGGCATTGGCTTCCGCCCTGGCCTTGGCCTCCGCCTTGGCTTTGGCTTCCGCCTTGGCTTTGGCTTCCGCCTTGGCATTGGCTTCCGCCCTGGCCTTGGCTTCCGCCTTGGCTTTGGCTTCGGCCTTGGCCTTGGCTTCCTCCTCGGCCTTGAGGCGCTTTTTCTCTTCATTCTTTTTCTTGCGAATCTCTTCTTTTATCGCCCACTCGTGTTTCTTGCTGGCCTCTTTCAGATAGTCGGCCAGTTGCGGATGCTTGCCCCCCATGCCCCGGTACGCTTCCAACTGCTTGATGGCCATCTCCAGCCTCTCGGGCTTTTTCAGGCCGGGAATCTCGTCGTCGAGATAGAGCAGTCCCAGGTTAAAGACCACCCGCGGCTCATTGGGCTTGAGACCCAACGCCTTGCGGTACGACTCCTCCGCTTCCTTGTAGTGCTTGTCTCCCCGCAAGGCGTTGCCCAGGTTCAGGTAACCCTCGAAGAAATCGGGCGCCAAAGCGACCGCCTTGCGAAACTGCTCGGTGGCCGCGCTGTAGTCATGAGCCTTGCTGTACAACACTCCGAGATTGTTACGCGCCTCGGCAAGGTCGGGATCCAGCTCGACCGCTTTCTTGAACGAGGCGATTGCCGAGGAGATGTTGTCCATGCCCAGATAGACGAATCCCAGGCGGTTGTGGATGGACGCGTTGGTCTCGTCTATCTCCTTGGCCTTTTGCAAAATACGCTCGGCCAGTTCGAACTTGCCCCAGGCGTAATAGGCATGCCCCAGGCAGATCATCGCCGGCACGTTGCGCTCGTCGACCGAGAGGACGCCTTTTGCCTGCACCGCGGCGTCCTTGGTTTTGCCCGTGGCGATCAAAACGGCCGCCAGATGGTTGCGCAACGCCAAATCCCTGGGTTCCGCGCGAACCGCCGACGAGACCGCTCCGCGGGCCTTGGCCGAATCACCCAGTCGAAGGTAAAGGTTGGACAGGTTGATTACCGACTGCAGGTGGGTTGGGTGTATGGAGAGCGCCCGCCGGTAAGCTTCGGTCGCCCGGGGGTACTTGCCCTGCATTTCAAGCAAGACGCCCATGTCGAAGTGGCACTGGAAACACTGGGGATTGTCTTTGGCCGCCTGCTCGACCATCCTCAGAGCCCCTGCGGGATCGGCGGCGGCAGCCCGGACGGCCGAAGCCAGGATCGCAGTTGTCTCGGTGCCCAGTTCGGGAAGCTTGGCAGCAGGCTTAGGTTGATCCTCTGCCTTTGCGGGCTGGACCGCGTCGGCCAGCTCTTCTGCCGGCGCTTCGGCCGCCGGTTGCTTGTCCTCCTCGGTCAGGGGCGCGATCTCCTCACCTTCCCCGGTCCCCCTCTCGCCCTGGGCAACGGGCTCGGGCGCAGGCTTGGCCCGGGGCCCGCCGGCGCAGGCGGCCATGAGGAACGCCAGCAGACAGAGCAACAGCACCGAGATATCGACATTCTTTTTCATCGCCAGTTCCAAATCCTCACCGTAGGCTCTATTTGCCGGCCGGCTTGATCCCGCTTTCGGCCGCGCGCAGCATCGGGGTGGGCCCGAATCGATCCACCACCATGGCGCCCTGCGGCTCTTTCTCCAGCGGGAACTGCAACGGTTCGAAGCGGTTCAGGCTGGCATAGGCCTTCTCGGTCCAGGTATTGACCACCTTGAACTCCTTCGATTTCTCCATCGCCACCTGGTATGCCGAGACGGCCTTGCGAATGGGTGCCTCGGCCAGATCCTGCAGCTTGCCCTTGTAGATGTCGCACTCCTCCTCGTTGAGGCCCTTGGGGCAAGGCGACTTGACCAGCACGTCGGCGAAATTCTCGTACAGGTACCCCAGCCGGTAATAGGCGGCCAAGGTCCATTGGACACGCTTGTAGACGAACACCGAGCGGTAACGATCTTCCGCCTTCTTCAGCATCTCGGCCTTGCGCTTGAGCGTCTTCGAAAGCATGCGCGGCGACACATTGAAGGTGACATCCTCGTAGCCCTTGAGCGTCATTTCCGCCAGCTCGAACTTGGCCTGGGCCGCGGCCTTGGCCGCCTGCCCCCCGGCGCCCAACTTGTAGCTGTTATAAAGCTTGAGCGTCTCGGTATAGGCCTGTCTGCTACGGCGTCTGTCACCAAGTCTCTCCCAGGCCGCGGCTATCTTCCCCTGGGCAACGACCATCTTCTCGTGTTGGCTCGGATCTCTGCGGTAGGTCCGGATAAAGCGCCCGCAAAGAGCAATCACTTCCCGGTGGGACTTCTTCTTTTCGAGCACCACACCGGCGCGAAAGAAATTGTCCACGGCATCCGGGCGATCGGGGAAAAGCTTGGCATAGCGCTCATATGCCTGGGCCGCCCGGCCGTACTGCTGGTCACCCTCGAGGTCCACCGCGGCGTTGAATAACGCGTCGGCGCGGAACTTTGAATCTTTGTAGCCGTCGACCAGCTTGAGATAGTTGTCGATCGCCCGCTGGAACTGGTAGCTGCTCTCGGCGCTTCCGGCCATCAGGAACAATGCCTGGTCAGCGAAGTCGCTCTTGGGATATTCCTTGACGATACGCTCGTAAATCTTCCCGGCGGACAGCGGACGGTTCGACCAGGTGTAGCAGAGCGCCGCGTTGTTCAGGGCCTTGTCCGAGGTCTTACCGCGAGGATCGTCATCGACCAACTTGATGAACTCGGATGCGGCGGCATCCAACTTCTGCCTGGCCTCCTCCTGCCGGCTCTCGTCTATCAGCGACTTGCCCCCCTGCATGAACTCGTTGGCCTTGTTGAAACGCGCGCCCAGTTCGAACTCCTTGAGGGCTTTCTTCTGCACCGGATCCCGGGACAGGGCGGCCAGCTTGCGGCTCCAGGCTTCCACTTGCGGCCAGTCCTGGGTGACGAGGTAGCTCTCGACGATCAGGTTGATCGAACTGGTGACCAGATCTTTGTCCTTCGATTCGGCCACGATGCGCGCAAAACGTTCTCGGGCCTTATCCAGGTGATCGTAAGCATAAAAGATTTTTGCCGTGCGGAAGATCATGTTGCCGACTTGTTCGTCGTGCGGCATCTTGGCCACGTAGACATCGCAGGCGGAGATCAACTTCTTTCTGAGCGGCGCAATTGGCTTTTCCTTGAAATCCAGGTCCTTGGGACGATCCTTGCTGGTGTAGAGCTTGAGCGGCTCGAACCGGCCCTCTTTCTCTGCTAACTTTACCAGGTTGATATAGGCCAGGACGACGGCGTTGGCCGAATCGGTCAAAAACTCGCTACCAGCCGGATCATCGCGCACCTTAGAATAGGCAACGGCTGCCTTCTCGAAATCGAGCGAGTAGTAGTAACACTCGGCCAGATAGTAGCCCAGCTTGTAGCTGTCCCGCGTGTCCGGGAAGCGCGTGATGTAGTCGGCGTACACCGTGGCGGCCTTGGCGTACTCCTGCCTGGCCTCCTCGGGCCTCTCCTGCTCCTTGGCTCTCTGGGCAAGGGTGTGGTGGCGCACTGCGGCGGTGTACATGGCGTTTTCGGCCAGTTTGTCCGCCTCGCCGACGACATCGGCGTTGTCCTTGTTCGCCTCTCTCCAGCGGGAGCCGGGGCCGAAGGACGCCACTACTTCCTCTTGGGCCTTGGTGGCCTCCTGCGGCTTCTGCAGGTGGTAGTAGGCGTCGACAATCGCCGACATCAACTTCGGGTTGCCCTTATCGAGCGGGTAGCGTTTGATCGCTTCGCGATAAGCGGCGATGCACTTTTCAAAGGCACCGTCTATGAAAAACACTTCCCCCAGCTTGCGGAAGAACTCGCCGTCGTATTTTCGACCGCCGCGCCCCTTGAGGAAAGCCTTGGCGTTTTCTACACCGCTTCCCTGCCATTCCTGTTCGGCAAAGGAAATGGCAAGGTACTCCATGGCCTCCTTACGCAACTCCGTGCGCGAGACTTCCCCGGCGTCCCCGGCGTCCCCGGCGTCCTCGCTCCCCTTGTCGGACCACTTTATCAGCTCATCGAAACGCCCGACGGCTTGATCGAACTTGTCGATCTTGTAGTATGTCCAGGCCAGCTTGTACAAGGCCTTGTCGTACATGCGGCTGTCCGGGTAATCGAGAACCTTGGAGTAGGCGACGATGGCCTGATCGAGCTTATTGGGATCCCCGAAGTAGGACTCGCCCATGCGAGTCCAGACCTCGGGAAGCAGCTTGCTCTTGGGGAAGCGCCTGGTGAAAGTCTGGTAGGCGGTCTGGGCCTCCGCTTGTTCCCCCTGCTCCTGGAGACAATAGGCCATCAAGTAGTAGGCGCCGTCCAACAGCTTGTAGTCGGGAAACGTCTCGGTCAGGTGCTGCAGCAGGCCGATGGAGAATTCGAAATGCTTTACCGGAGGTACGGGCTCGCTGGTCATCTCTCCCTTGTTGTACACCTGAAGCTGCTTGTCATAGGCATCCTCTTCGCCGTTGAAGTCGACCTCGGATTTCTCGTAGTACAGTTCGGCCAGGCGCCACAACGCTCCGGGGGTGTAGTCGGGTGAATCGGGGTACTTGGCCAAGAATTTCTTGAACACCTCGATGGCCTTGAGCCTGCGTCGGTTCTCCTCCTGCTCCAGCTTGGAGATGGCCTGGTTGTACGAGCCGACCACCGCCTGGCGCTGCTGGGTGTATTTGCGCTCGACAATCTGCTGTACCTCGCGCTTGTAAGCCTTGGTCTGATCGCTGAAATCCTCAACGGCCGCCAGCATCTCCTGCATTTCCCGCTCTTCCTCGGTAAGCTCGCGGGGTGGGGCGGGTTTTTCCTTCTTGACGGCCTCGGCGTTCCCAGGCGTTGCGGAATCACCCCGGCCGCTGCCCGGCAGGGCAACCAGTAGCAACACGGCGATCATCGCCTGAAGCCGGGTATTAGTTGACCTCTTGGAGAACACTCTTGAACTCCTCGTGCAGGCGTTTGCGCTCGGCGCCCAGCTTTTTGCCCAGATCTTTTATTTCTTTCGTCTTTTCCTGCTTGCGGCTCCAGGCAACATCCAGTACGCCGATCTCGGCGTCCAGAACGAGCTTGTAAAACCTTTGGCGCACGCGCTCGAGCGACTTGTAGGCGACCTCTCCGGCGAGGTTCTGCGACTCGCCGTCCAGTTTCGCGAGCGCCTTCTCGAAAGCCTCGATGTTTCGCTCTTCCTTCTGCGCCTTTTGCTGAAGCTCGGCCGCCTTCTTCTTTACCCGGGTATCGATCTCCTCGTTAATGGTCTTGAGCCTGCGGCGCAGTTTGTCGGCCCGCAGCCTGAGATCGTTAATCCTCGTGATCTGGGCGGTACCCTCGGGCCCCAGCCGCTCGTGGATCTGCTCGGAGAGCGCCCGCTCCTTGGACAAGGCGTCGGTGTAGCGCTTCTTGAGCTGGTCTTCCTTGGATAGCGTCTCGCTATCCAGCCCGGCGCGTGACTTCTCGGTACCCAGCTGGTTCGACAGACCGTCGAGTTCCGCCTGTAGCTGGTTGGCGGTGGCCCAGCCGCGGCGAATTTCCTCCCTGAAGTCCCGGACAGCCTCTTCTCTTCCTTCGAGCTTCCTTTCGTTGTTGCGGATCCACTCTTCCATGGCGCTCAGCTGGGCCTTCATTCCCTTTAAAGCGATCCCCGACTCATAGACCGACCGCTCGAGCTCTTCTATTCGATCGCGAATCTTCTTCTCGCGGTTGTCGAAGGACTTCTTTGTTGTCGGAAGCTTGTCCACCTGCTTCTCCAACTGCTCGCGTTCGAGCCTGGCTGCGTCCATCTTCTTGCGTTCACCGGCCGAAAGGTATTCCATCACCACGCGTTCCTCGATCCGCGCCAAGTTTCGCTCGAGCAGAATCCGCCCGTTCTCAACCTCTATCGACCGCTTGGATCCTTCCCTGAGCGCGGGGAAGAGATTAATGCGGTCCTTGCTGGCAAGCAGCGCATCGAGCTTGGAAAGGAGATCCCGGCTTTCCTTGACGAAGCGCCGCCCTCCTTCGATGTCCTTCATCACTCCCAGGGCCGCTGCCATCTCTTCCCTGCCGCTCATCCACTTGACGGCCACCGGGGGCAGGTACGACGAGAGATCGAAAGAGTCGAGGTTCTTGCCGGCCACCTCATTGAAGTAGCGCACCGGGTCGTCGTGGCGGGCGACCAGTTCGTCGAGCTGCTGCTTGACGTTGGCGTAGTCGTGGCTGACTTTCACGAACTCGGAAGCGGCCTTGTCGAACTCGCCCATCTTCTCTAAGATGTGTCCCTTGAGCAGATTGGCCTGCGGCACCAGGGTGCTGTCGGGAGTGGAAACCTCCAGGATCTCGAGCGTCCTGAGCGCCTCGGTTAAAGCCGCTTTCCTTGCTCCGGGCTGTTCGGCCTTCTCGGCCTGCTGCAGGTGCGTCCAGCAGATCTCGAACAGCGCATCGTCGAAATACTGCGAGGTGTGCTTGATGGCCTGGTAGGCGTCCAGCGCATCGACCTCCCTGCCCAGGTCGTGCAGCAGGCGACCGCGCGCCAGGCTGGCAAGCTCGATCAGATCATCATCCCCCGTGTGCTTGGCGGGTTGCCCGGAAAGAGCAAGATACAAGTGCAATGCGTCTTGTGCACGCCCCTGGCGAATGAAGACCACCCCCAGGAAATAGCGGGCCTGGAAATAGAACGGGTCGCCCGGCCTGAGCGTCGAGAAGGCCTGCGCGGCCTTCTCGATCCGGCCGCGGGCGAAGAGCGTCTTACCCCATAGATACTCGGCCTCCGGGGATGGACGCGAGGATTCTTTTTGCAACCGAGCGTGAGCCTGGTCGACCTTATCGAAGTCCCCGGTGTTCAGCGCGATCTGCATCATCCTCACCAGGGCCACCTTACAGTACGCCCGGCCCCGCGGGTGATCCAGCACGCGCTGGAAGTATTTGCGAGCATCGACGAAGTTGCGGTTGAAAAACAGGGCCTCCCCGAGGTTGAACAATGCGTCGGCGTAGCCGGGCTGCGAGGTGAACTTCTTGTTCTCGACCAGGTCGTAAAAAACGATCGCGGCGCGGACGTAGTCCTTGAACAGCATCAGCGCCTGCCCGTCATTGAGGCGCGATTCGAAATGGCGCTCGGCCGAGCCGCTATCCTCGAAATCGAGGTACTGCCCGCGGATCAATTCTGACTTGTTCTCCAGAAGCTCGAGCTGGCGGGCAGACCGGCCGATGTCGGCGGACAGATCCGCCCTGGCCGGCAGGGCCGCAAACAGCGCCAGCGCACCGACGGTAATCTTCAGCAGCCGCGAAGCCGAATTGCTACCTGCGTCCCCTCGTATCAACCAGCCTCCTCGGTTTTCTCTTGTAGCGTCCTGGCTTTTTCCGGGGTCAGCTTCTCGATCTGGATGTCATAGCGTACGGCCGGGCGTTCTTCGAGCGAGGTGGTGATTCCTCCACGTTCGAAGCCGACGATCTTGACCTTGATGATCTTGCCCTCTTCCGCGGTGAATGTGTAGCTCGAGGTGACCTTGAACTTGTATCCCTTGACGTAGGAGAAAAAGCCGAAGCCTTGCCCCTGAAAAACCATCTGTACGGCGATGTTATGATTGCCCGGCACGATGTTGCCGCTGAAGATCTCCCTCTCTTCGATGCCGTCCAGATCGCCGTCCACGTCGATTTTCTTGAAGATCGGCTGCGAATCGAGGGTGTACTGTACCGAGGTGAGCTTGAAAGCGCCGCCCATCTCGTTACGGTGAACCAGCACCGCCCGGGCCCCGGCTCCGATCGAGCCCGTAACCACGGTCTCCTGCAATTGCAGAATCCTGGCCTTGGTGCGGAAGATCTTCTCTTTCAATTCGTTGACCCGCTCTTCAAGGCCGCGCAGCTTGAGTTCGTACGCCTCGCCCCCGGCGTCGGCAGCGCCGTCATCTGCGGATGCAGGAGGTGCGGATGCAGGAGGTGCGGATGCAGGAGGTGCGGCTGCAGGAGGTGCTGTGGCCGCCGAGGGGGCCGCGGGCGCTTTCTCCTCCGCCGCGGGTGCCGCTTGTGTGCCGGCGCTCTTATCCGGCGAAGCGTCGGTACTTGTGTCATCCTGGGCCGCCGCCGCGAAGGACAGGCCGACAAGTGCTACAAGCGCCCCAAAAGTCAATTTACCTAACGATCTCATCGGGTTCCTCCCCGCACGAGGATAGAATGTACGCTTCCAGCCCCCGTCTGTGTAAAAGACGCCAGGCCAAAGCCGGAGATATTTTTTAGCCCAAATATCTTCACCATGTCAACGCTTTTTCTACCCGATCGAACGTCGATCCGCTGTGATACTGATCAACATGGGCTCTTTTAATAGCTCTATGGATCGTACCAGCCACCCCTGTTTCGGATCTAACGACGCATCGCTTTAGTTCCCACGACGATTCCAGGCGAGATCGGATGCTGTATCAGCGCCCCTTTTTCAGCTCCTGCAGCACCAGCTTGGCGATGGCCTTGAGCGTGTCGAACACGCCCCATCCCGTGGCGGCGATGGACTGGTACTCGGGCACGTTCTCCGGGTTGAGTAAACGGCGCAACTCTTCAATGCTGGCCGCGTTGGGAAGATCTCTTTTGTTGTACTGAACCACGTATGGAATCGCCTTCAGGTCGTAACCCTGCTCGGCAAGGTTGACCCGCAGGTTCTCCATGCTCTCCAGGTTGGCCTCCATACGCTCTATCTGCGAGTCCGCCACATAGACGACGCCGTCCACTCCCTTGAGGATCAGCTTGCGGCTGGCGTCGTAGAACACCTGGCCGGGCACGGTGTACAGGTGAAAGCGGGTCTTGAAGCCGCGGATCTCTCCCAGGCTGAGCGGGAGAAAATCGAAGAACAGGGTTCGCTCGGTTTCGGTGGCCAGGGAAATCATCTTGCCCTTGGCTTCCGGGTTCGTCTTCGCGTAGATGTACTGCAGGTTGGTCGTCTTCCCGCACAATCCGGGGCCGTAGTAGACTATCTTGCAGTTGATCTCGCGTGAAGAGTAGTTGATGAAGGACATGTGGTAACCCTCGGAAGCCTGGATTAATCGTTAAAGAGGCTGTCGATGTCCTCGTCCGTAATCTCGGCGAAGGGCGAGCCCATGGCGGGATCATCGAGCTTGCGCATGAGCTGGTCGAAGATGACGGCCAACTCCTGCGTGGCCCTCTTGACCCGCAGACGCACCAGCCCAAGCGATGACCGGGCGTCGAAGATCACAACCAGGATCACCCTGCCGCCGACGATCGAGATGTGCAGATTGTCGCGCTCCCCCTCGTGAAACAGGATCGAAAACTCCTTCTCGCCAATCAGCTTGGCCAGGCCCCCGGTCGCGGCGATGTTGCCCGCCGTCAGCGAGGCCAGCGAGGTGGTGTCCAGGTTCTCTGTCTGACCGGCGGCGGCAATCAGCTGCCCGTTCTTGTCAACCACGAAAACGACCTTGGCATTCGATTCGAGGCAAAGGCGATCACAGACGGCGCTGATCTGGCGATATTCCTCCTCGTACATCACGATCTGCGGACTGACCATTCAACCCTCCTGGCGCTCGGTGGTGCCCTTCATCACACTTCACAGAGAGCAAGCCGCGAGCCGCCCGGCGAATTACGGACTATATCACACCCCGGGCCGAGGAGAAACTTTCCGGCCACGGCATTCGGCTTGCCACCCCAGTTATCAACGCCGGCCGACTATAGCGTCGTAAAAGTTTGGGTGTCAAGCAGTTAATCGGCCATTTTCACGAGCAAACCGCGTGCTCCGGTCGATCCAGATTTATCCTTGACACGGCAATTGCACTGGACCGATATTGTGACCCGCTGTCCGGTTGGGACGGCGTTGGTTGTTCTGACGCAAGCCATCCGCGTGGAGGTTTCAGATGCATGAGGTTCGATTTCACGGGCGCGGCGGACAGGGGGCGGTCACCTCGGCCGAACTGCTGGCCCAAGCCGCCATCGCCGAGGGTAAGTACGCCCAGGCATTTCCCAGCTTCGGACCCGAGCGGCGCGGGGCGCCGGTTATAGCCTTCGCCCGGGTGTCCGACGATCCTATCAGGCTGCGCACGGCCATCCAGAAACCGACGCTGGTTCTGGTTCTCGATCCTTCGCTTTTGCGACTGGTCAAGGTCGACAGCGGCCTCGAAGCGGGTGGCACGCTGGTGATCAACTCGCGTCACGATCCCGAGACGCTGCGCCGTGAGTTCGGACTGACGGCGCGCCTGGCGGTTGTCGACGCCAATCACATCGCCCGTGAGGAGATCGGCCGCGTTATCACCAACACCACTATGCTGGGCGCGGCCATGGCCGCGGTTTCCATGGTGCCCACGGAAAGACTCGTAAAGGCGCTCGAGAATCGTTTCGGACGCATCGCCCAAAAGAACATCAACGCTTTCAGACGCGCGACCACGGAGTGCGTGGTCAGCGAAGCGGTCTGAGGGAGGCCATCCATGGCACAGAGCGCAACACCCGGCTGGACCGAGTTGGCCCCGGGAACCGCCATCATCGAGCCGGGCAGCGCCCGCCAAAACCGCACCGGCGACTGGCGCTCGCAGCGACCGGTATGGGATCACGATAAATGCCTGCGCTGCGGCGTGTGCGTGATCTTCTGCCCCGAGGGCTGCATTCATTTCGGACAAGTGAAAGATGGCTATCCCGATGCCGACCTCGAGTACTGCAAGGGTTGCGGCATCTGCGCGCACGAATGCCCCAGCGCCTGCATCGCCGTAGTGGACGAGGAGGAGTGATGGAAAAACGAGTCGGCATGGAAGCCTCCATCGCGGTCGCCGAGGCCGTGGGTTTGTGCGACCTGGACGCCATCTCGGCCTACCCGATCACGCCGCAGACGCACATCGTCGAGCACCTCAGCGAACTGGTCGCAGACGGCGTAGTAGACGCCGAGTTCGTCCCGGTCGAGAGCGAGCACTCGGCCATCTCGGTCTGCTGCGGCACATCGGCGGCCGGCGCCAGGACCTTCACCGCCACCAGTTCCCAGGGCCTGGCCTTGATGCACGAGATTCTCTTCATCGTCCCCGCCCTGCGTCTACCGATCGTCATGGTGGTGGCTAACCGGACGCTGTCCGGCCCGATCAGCATCTGGAACGACCACTCGGACATCATGGCCGAGCGCGACATCGGCTGGGTGCAGATCTTCGCCGAGAACGGCCAGGAGGCGCTGGATCTTTCCATCTGGGCCTTCCGGCTGGCCGAAGACAGGCGGGTGTCGCTGCCGGTGATCGTCAATTTCGACGGCTTCATACTGACCCACATGATCGAGCCGATGATGATGCCCGACCGGGAAATGGTGCAAAAGTTCCTGCCGCCTTTTGAGCCGCTACTGCGCCTGGACATCGATGCGCCTATCACCATGGGCCCGGTTGGCATCCCGTCGATTTTCACCGAGACCAAGAAGGCCCACCAGGAGGTGCTGACAAACTCCTACCAGCCAATCGTCGAGACTTTGGGGGAGTTCGCCAAGCACTTCAAGCGCAGCTACAAGCCGGTCGAGAGCTACCGGGCCGACGACGCGGATGTTCTGCTTCTTACCATGGGCTCCCTCGGAGAAACCGCCATGACCGCAGTCGACATGCGCCGCAAGAAAGGCGACAAGGTCGGCCTGGTGCGCCTGCGCCTGTGGCGGCCTTTTCCTTTCGAAGATCTGTTCCGGGCGATCGGCAAAGTCAAGGTGCTGGGGGTAGCCGACCGGGCGGTCAGCGTCGGCGGCCCGCCTGGACCCGTCTGCTCAGAGGTCAAGAGCGCTTTTTACGACCGGCAAGAACAGCCGCAAATTGCCTCGTTCATTGTGGGCCTGGGCGGCCGCGACGTGCCGATCGAGGATTTCGACGCCATCTTCGACGAGTTATTCGCCATTCACAAGGGCGCAGCCGTACGCGAGCCCGTCATCGTCGGACTGAGGGAGTGATCATGGAAGGACCGAACGTATTCGCGGCCAGGTTATATCCGACCGAAAACCGTTTCGTCTCGGGCCACCGGGCCTGCCAGGGCTGCGGCGAGGCGTTGGCCGTCAGGATGGTTCACCAGATCCTGGGACGCAACACCGTGGTCGGCTCGGCCACCGGCTGCATGGAGATCATCTCATCATCCTACCCGGACACCGCCTGGTCGATCCCCTGGCTGCACGTAGCCTTCGAGAACGCCGCGGCTGTGGCCTCGGGCATCGAGGTCGGCCTGAAGGTGCTAATGAAGAAGGGCAGGATTCCCAAGAGAAAAATCACAGTGGTCGGCATGGGCGGCGACGGAGCCACGGCCGACATCGGCCTGCAGGCGCTCAGCGGGGCGCTCGAACGCGGGCACGACATGATCTACGTCTGCTACGACAATGAAGCCTACATGAACACCGGCATCCAGCGATCGAGTTCCACGCCTTACGGAGCGGCAACCACGACTTCCCCGGCCGGCAAGCAAAGCATCGGGCAACAAACCTGGAAAAAGAACCTGCCGATGATCGCCGCGGCCCACAACATACCGTATCTGGCCACGGCCAACCCCAGCTATCCCTTCGACCTGGCCAAGAAAGTCGAGCGGGCCGCCAAGGTCAAGGGGCCGGCCTACCTGCACGTCTACTCCTGCTGCCCCACCGGCTGGCGCCTGGCGCCCGAGTTGGCCGTCTCGGCCGGCAGGCTGGCTGTGCAGACGGGCGTGTTTCCGCTATACGAGGTCGAGCGCGGCAAGTTGAAAATCACGGTACCGACGCCCGAGTTCCGCCCGCTTAAAGACTATCTCAAGCCCCAGGGACGCTTTCGCCATCTTGACGATAGCACCATCGCGGAGATCGAGAGCCGGGTACATGAAGAGTACCGTAAACTCGAGCGCCGCGAAGGGCTTGTGCTGTAAGGAGAGACAATGGACACTGTCAAGCTGGAATCAATCATCGACAGACATAAGCGGGATCCCGCGGCGCTTCTGGCCATCTTGCAGGACATCCAGGCCGAGGAGAACTACCTGCCCAAGGAAGACATCAAGACCGTGGCCAAGAAACTCGACCTGCCCTTGTCGCGGGTTTACTCACTGGCCACCTTCTTTTCTTCATTCTCTCTTCAACCGCGCGGCAAGCACATCTGCACCGTGTGCCTGGGAACAGCCTGCCACGTGCGCGGCGCGTCCTCGCTGGTCGATCACATAGGCCGGGAACTTGACGTGCGGGCCGGCTCCACCACCGCGGACATGCAAGTCACACTCGAGACGGTCAACTGCGTCGGCGCCTGCGCCATGGGCCCGCTGCTGATCATGGATGACGAGTATCACGGCAACATGACCGTCTCCAAGCTCGACCGGCTGCTGAAGCCGTTTACCAAGGAATAGGATCATGGGCATCTCGATTCGTACGGCCGAAGACCTGAAGACGTATCGCCAGCGCCTACTGTCCTCGCGCAGCGCTGACGAACAGTGGGTAACCGTCTGCACCTCGGGCTGCAGCGCTTACGGTGCAAACAAGTTGATACCCGCTTTCCGCGAGTCGATCGCCAATCGTGGGCTTGCGGAGAAAGTGCGGGTAAAGGCGACCGGCTGTCACGGCTTCTGCCAGCGCGGCCCGCTGGTAGTGATTCAGCCGCGCGGTTTGTTCTACCAGCAGATGCGCACAGAAGACGTCGACGAGGTGGTCGAGCAAACCCTGGCCAAGGGCGAGATTGTCGAACGGCTGCTCTTTACAGAAGGCGAAGAGCGGGCCTTCGAGCAGGAAGAGGAGGTTCCGTTCTACAAAAACCAGATGCGCCTGCTGCTCAAGCATAACAGCAACATCGATCCGACCAGTATCGATGATTACATCGGTGTCGGGGGCTATGCGGCGCTGGCCGACGTTCTCGGCAAGACCAAGCCCGAGGAGGTCTGCCGCACAATCAAGGCCTCGGGTCTGCGCGGAAGGGGCGGCGGCGGCTTCCCGACCGGCGTCAAGTGGGAGACATGCCGGGCGGCGCCCAGCCAAGACGGCGTGCGCTACATCATCTGCAACGCCGACGAGGGCGACCCGGGGGCGTTCATGGATCGCGCCCTGCTCGAGGGCAATCCGCACTCGGTGATCGAGGGCATGATCATCGGCGCCTGGGCGATCGGGCATCCGGGCCGGCCCGCAGGCTTCGTATACGTGCGTAACGAATACCCGCTGGCGGTCGAGAGACTGGGCATCGCGCTGGTGCAGGCTCGCGAGCGGGGCCTTTTAGGCAAGGACATCATGGGCTCCGGGATGGATTTCGACATCCGCATCAACAAGGGAGGCGGGGCGTTCGTCTGTGGGGAGTCGACCGCGCTGATGGCCTCGATCGAAGGCCACGTCGGCGAGCCGCGGGCCAAGCACATTCACACAGTCGAGTCCGGTCTGTATGACAAGCCCACCAACCTCAACAACGTCGAGACCTGGGCGAACGTGCCGCTGATAATCAACCAGGGCGTCGACTGGTACACCTCGATCGGCACCGGCGACGTAAGTAAGAACCCCTGGGGCGGCAGCAAGGGGACGAAGATCTTCGCGCTGGTGGGCAAGGTGAAGCATACCGGCCTGGTCGAAGTACCGATGGGCACGACGCTCAGGAAGATAGTCTTCGAGATCGGCAGCGGGATCATCGACGGCAAGAAATTCAAGGCGGTGCAGACGGGCGGGCCTTCCGGGGGCTGCCTGCCGGAATCCAAGCTCGACCTGGAGGTCGATTTCGACCAGCTTTCCGAGGCCGGGTCGATGATGGGCTCGGGCGGGATGATCGTTATGGACGAGACGACCTGCATGGTCGACGTCGCCCGTTATTTCATCCACTTCCTGGCGGATGAGTCGTGTGGCAAGTGCACTACTTGCCGCGAGGGCCTGAAGCAACTCGGATCGATCATGGACCGCATTTGCGAGGGCAAGGGGAAAGACGGCGACCTCGAGCTCTTGGCCGATCTCAGCCAGACGGTCTCGGAAGCCTCGTTGTGTGCGCTGGGCCAAACGGCGCCCAACCCGCTGCTGTCCACCTTGCGTTACTTCAAGGAAGAGTACCAGGAGCACATCCACGACAATAAATGCCGGGCCAAGGTTTGCAAGGCGCTGATCTCCTATTCGATAATTTCGGAAAACTGCACCGGGTGCCTGATATGCGCCAAGAAATGCCCCGAGCAGGCCATTACCGGCAAGAAGAAGGAAGTCCACGTCCTGGACCAAGCGAAGTGCATCCGCTGCGGTATCTGCCTGGATGTGTGCACCTACGATGCCGTCCGCGTGGACTGAAAAGGAGTGAGCCGTGGCTGAGACGAGCGAAAACAAGGTTAGCTTCAAGATAGACGGCCGCAGCTACGAGGGAGTAAAGGGCGAGAGCCTGTTGGCGGCGATCAGGCGATATGGTTATGAGGTTCCGTCTCTTTGCTACCACGAAGCAGTAAGCTCCTACGGCGCATGCCGCCTGTGTCTGGTGGAGGTGTCCGAGGGCCGGCGCCGCAAGCTGACGACATCCTGCAACTACCCGCTGCTCAACGGCATCGAGGTCTTCCTGGACACCGAAAAGGTCGTAAGCAACCGCAAGATGGTGCTCAAGTTGCTTCTGGCCATGGCCCCCGAGGCCCAAAGCGTTCGCGAGTTGGCCGCCGACTACGGCGTCATGGACACGCCCTTCGAGATCAACGAGGATAACAAGTGTATCGACTGCGGGTTGTGCGCGCGGGTCTGTAAGGAGATAGTCGAAGCCGACGCGATCGCCTTTTCCGGCCGCGGCCTGGCCAAGCAGATGGTCTCGCCTTACGACGAGGCCAACGAGGCCTGCATCGGCTGCGGCGCCTGCGTGGTTGTTTGCCCGACCGACTGCATCGGCATGAAAGAAGAAAACGGCATTCGCTCGATAGAGCGCTGGCACCGCGACCTGCCGATGAAGAAGTGCAAGGTCTGCGGCCGCCCCTTCGCCCCCACCTTCCAGCTCAACCACTTCGCCGCTCAGATCAAGGTCGAACGTTCATTCTTCGACACCTGCCAGGACTGCCGCTAGGGCATACATAGACCTTTCAGTCCCAGATGGCGATAGCCGCAGGTGTAATTTACGGGACAAGCGGGGGTCAGCAGCGAGCACTCCAGGCGGCAGGTGAAGGTGGGGCTGAAATTGGGGTCGAGCATCTGGCAGTAAAGACAAAACAGAGAGCTGTCGCACAATAGGCCCGCATCCAGGTCGCAGTCTGTATCTGAAAAGCAGATGCCGCCCTCGCCGATGCCGCCGCCCGATTCGCATGAGTCGGTGGTCGTGTTGCAGATCCAGCCGGCAGGACAGTCGTTGTCCGAAACACAGCTATCGCGCTCGCAGTCGCCCGTCTGGTCCGAACAGTTGGTATATTCGGGACAGGCTCCGGCCGTGCACCAGCACTTGCCGCTTTCTCGGCATTCGAATCCGGCCGGGCAGTCATCGACACTCTGGCAGCCGTTCACGCAACTGCACGAGACGCCGTCGCAGAACTGTCCCTCCGGGCAGCCGCCGCAACAATCCGTGTCGCTGCACTGGTGCTCCAGGAAGTTGCAGCTTTCCGGCGGGACGCAGTCGTCGTCAGAATCGCAACCGGGCTTGCAGGCGCCGTCGGAGTCGTCGCACCAGTATCCCTGCTGGCAGTCTGCCGGAGTGCAGCCCGGCATGACGCAGCGGTTGTCGATGCATTTCTGCAAAGCCACGGGGCAATCGATGTCGTTGATGCACTCGGGCACGCACTCGCCGTTTTCGCATTTCGAGTTGAAGGGGTCGATGCACTCTGCATCGCTGCCGCAAGAGACGCACAGGCCGTGGACACCCGCGCCGGGCAGGCAATATTTCTCGTCGGGACAGTCTCGGTTCGATTCGCAACCCAAAAGGCAATGGCCCGCAACGCACAGTTCGCCCACCGGGCAATCGTCCTTGGTGGCGCAGTCGATGCACTCGCGAGTCGATGGATCGCACTGGCCGGACAGGCAGTCTTCGTTCTTGCGGCAACCGGGACGGCAGTTTTGCTGCTCGCAGATCTCGCCCGCGGGACAATCGCCATCGTCGCGGCAACCGCTAAGGCAGGCGTGATCCTCGCAGATGAATCCCTTGGAGCAATGGAAATCGGTGACGCACTCGACGCAGGCGTGCAACTCGGTGTCGCAGTGGCCCAGGGGGCAGTCGAGATCCGCATCGCAGTGCGAGGCGCAGGAGTTGTCGATGCACTTCTCGCCCGCGGCGCAGTCTTCGTCCTTTGAGCATTGGGCGCACTCGCCGTGCTCGCCGGCCTCTTGCAGACAAATCAAGCCGGCGCTGCAATCACGATCGGCACGGCAACCGGACACACACAAGCCGCCCTCGCAGACATGGCCCAGCTCACACTGGCCATCGGTGGTACAGCCGTCGACAATGATGCAATGGTAATCATCGCACTCCTGTCCCTCGGCGCACTGCCCATCCGCCTTGCAATCGACCTCCTGGCAAGCGCCATCGATACAGGCCTCGTTCGATTCGCACTGCGTCTCAGAACTGCACGGCGCGGCGCGGTTCTTCGGAGAGCAGGCACCAACTAACACCAGCCAGGCGCCCAGAAGAAGCACGAATACTTTCCCTGTCTTCATCGCAACGCTCCCGGAAATTATCTCAATTACCGTATACCTTGGACCAACCGTGCAGGCCAAGTCAACCAACCTTGTAATAGCTTACGGAAATACTTTCATGCCTTTTACTTTGGATGGCAATCTGTGCATAATACCATTTCTGAAAGTGGAATCGATTACGCGCTTTTCATGCTAAGTGCGCAATTTCATTCGCAGCAGGAGCCGTTAGAGAGATTTTCTTGTGACGCAACGCGTTGTAGTTACGCCGTTTTTCAGCGGGCAGTTCTGGCGTTCTTATGGCATGAAGGTTGCTTGTCCCTTCCGGTTGGAGGAAAATAGTTGAAAAAGCGACCCGCACTTCTTTACGTCTTGCCCAACCTGTTCACTGTCTCCAGCATCTTTTGCGGCATATACGCCGTCATCCAGGCCACCGACGGAATGGCGGCCGATCGTTTTTACAAGGCGGCCGTGGCGATCATCTTCGCCATCCTGTTCGATTCGGCCGACGGTCGCGTGGCCCGCATGACCAAGACCCAGAGCGATATTGGCGTCCAGCTCGATTCGCTGGCCGACGTCATTTCGTTCGGGGTGGCCCCAGCCATCCTGATCTACAAGTGGTCCCTTTTCCAGTTCGGCATCCTGGGTCTCTTCGTGGCCGTGGCCTACGCCACCTGTGGCGCGATAAGGCTGGCCCGCTTCAATGTCCGGGCCACAACAGAGAACGGCTCTGCGAAACACTTTCTCGGCATGCCGATTCCCCTGGCAGCGGCCAATCTGGCCGCCCTGGTACTGGTTCACTTCCGCGCAGGGGGCGTCCAACTCGGCTATCAGCCGCTGATAATAGTGGTCATGCTGCTGCTATCGGCCCTGATGGTAAGCAACGTGCGCTACCGAACATTCAAGGCCATCAAGGCCAAGCAGACGGCCCTGGTGGTCGCAGGCCTGGCTGTCCTGGTTCTGGTAGCTTTGGTCAAGACTGGTTTTTCCTTCATGTTCCTGGCGCTGGTGGCCGCCATGTCGGCCTTCGGCCCGGCCGAGGAACTATTCCATTTCGTCCGCCGCAGACTGCCTTCCGGGCGCTCAGGGCAAGAAGAAGAAGTCAACGAGGAAGAATCGGTATAGCGCTCTTGCCCAGTTGTCACAGTTCCGCGTCCTTTGCGGCAAGTTTCATCTGCAGCTTGAAGGTGCATCCGACTCCGGGAAAGCTTTGTACTTCGATCGTTGCGCCCAACTCGCGGACCGCTTCGCGTGACAGCGCCAGGCCCAGCCCCAGGCCCTCCCAGCCTTCCGCGCTCTTGCCACTCGGGCCGGCCAGCGACTTTTTCAGGCGCGCCAGGTCGTCCGCGTCCAGCCCTGCGCCGCTGTCTTGCACCTTAAACTCCACTTTCACGAACCCCTCTTTGCCCGCCGCCTGGTGGTTGACCTCCAGCGAGACCACGCCCTGACCCGCGGCCTTTACCGCGTTGGCGAGGAGCTCATCGACTACTCGCAGAACCATGCGGTAGTCGGATCTGATTCTCTTCGGAGGGGCGCCCGGGGCGTGCCGCAGTTCTGTTTTTCTGGCCTTTGCCCGATCGGCATAAGAAGCGACCAGCTCGGAAAGGAGAGCCTGGGGTGAAAACCAGTCCATAGAGGCGCTGACCGTGCCAGCCTGGATTCGCTGGAACTCCACCAAGGCGTCCAGCCGGTGAAGCAGGCGCCTGGCGCTTTCCGCAATCAGCTCGATCTGATTGCGCTGCTCACGCTCCAGGCCCTCGTCGTCCTGGAGCAGTACGCTTGCGAAACCTACTATCGGGTTCAGGTAGGTCTTCAGATCATGGCCTATGTTGGCGATGAACTCGGCGCGCGATTTGTCGCGTCTGACTTGCGATTCTTTCGCCTCATCCTCGTTATCGTTTTCCATGGCTGTTCCCCCTTTTTTCACGTCTTGCCATTTCGCTCAGCCCGCGCTCCGCGCCGCCCGAAAAGATATATCATCAGGCTGCCCACGGCAAGCGCCCCCAGCAGACACCAGACCACAAGCGTATAGGATGCGAACAACGATTTCAGCCTTTCGAAGTTCGCCCCCACGGCGTAGCCCGCGCCCAGCAGTAGGGCATTCCAGACCACGGCCGAGATGGTCGCATACAGGAGCACTTTCGTAAACGACATGCGCGCCGCGCCGGCGGCGACGAAGAAAAAAGCGCGGATACCGGGAAGGAAACGGTTGATCAGGATATAGGCCGCCCCATGGCGTGAAAAGCGCGCAAGCAACAGATCGTACTTCTCACGCGTCAGGGGCGTAAATCCGTGCTTGTTTTTCTCAGATGGAAGCTTGGTAAGCCTGCGGCCCAGCCAGACCCCGATACCGTAGTCGATGGCCGCCCCGACGAGCGATCCCCCCGTCACGATCAGCATGGCATAGGCGAAGCTCCAGGTGCCGACCACCACCAGCCAGGCACCGAGCAAAGTAATCACGTCGCCCGGAAAGGGAGGAAAAACGTACTCCACCAGAGACGAGCCGAACAGGACCAAGGCGCCCAGCCCATGCGCATTCTGGATCACGTAATCCAGAACAGATTGAACAAGTCCCGGTTCCTGCATTCGGCCGCCCGGCTGGATTGCCGGTATTGAAAAAGTTTACCGCTCTACAGGTCGTCGGCGCGAACGGTCGAGCGCTTGTTGGCCTTGCATCGCTTCATGGCCCTGTCCAACATGACCTGCAACTCGACGCTCAGGGCGGCGGGAAGATCGCCGGCGGTCATCATCTTCTTGGATTTGATATAATCCTTAATCTTGCTCACCACTACCAGAATCTCTTGCTTCTTAGCCATTTCAATCCCCTTTCATTAGACCTTAACAGGTCGTGTGTTTCAGTTTCTGCGTCTCAGGAAAAAGCAAGCTAACATCTCCCCGGTGGCAATGCAACAGAATTTTCATAGTCCCGACAGGCAACCCGAAGAGTCGAGGATCTCGTCCCGAAGGTGTTCGAGCACTCCCAACTCGGCCGCCAGATCTAGAACAGTGAAGCGGCCGCGGATCTCGCGCGCCGAAAGAAATGCGAGCCGAAGGTGATCGTCGTTGAGGCCGAGCTGCGCGATCGTCGTGGGCGCCCCACCCGCTGCAAGAATTTCACGCACCCTCTTTGCCCGGCGCAGTGGTTCCCCGACAGACGACCATAAATCATCCCAGCTGTCGCGTATTCGCGAAAGCTCGCCGCGTAGCTCGTCGGGTTCAAGGTGCTTTTTCAGGTACT
Organism: Myxococcota bacterium; assembly: GCA_035528415.1. Classification (GTDB taxonomy): domain Bacteria; phylum Myxococcota; class B64-G9; order B64-G9; family B64-G9; genus DATKYQ01. The sequence goes on from DATKYQ010000022.1 coordinate 175,175, forward strand.
CTTCACGCACTTCATCCGTGCGCTTCCCGTGCCGCCGGCCGAGCTTGCCCGCAATCTCCGCGCTCGAGGGCCATGCGGCAGCGATGCGCTCTATGTCGATCCGCGCGGGATCGATCTTTTGCAGCGCCTCGTAGAGTGCGGCGCTGACAATCGTGGCCACGCCCACCTGGGCGCCGTGCAGGCCCTCGACTCGACCTTCGTCCTGTGCGCTCATGTCCCAGAAGTGGCTGATCAGGTGTTCGCCGCCCGAGGCCGGGCTTGAGGTTCCGGCCAGCTTCATCGAGATCCCGCTCAGCAGCAACGCCTCGGCAAGCAAAGCCAGCGCCTGCGGATCGCCGCGTCCGATATCCGCGGCAGCCTCGGCCACCCGGGCCTCGGCTCCCAGCACAACCCGTTCGGGCGCCGGGCAATAGTAGGCGCCGCGCAGTTTTCCGGCCAGGCGAAAGTCGGCCGTGGCGGTCGGCTTCGACTCGAGGTCTCCGAGCCCCGCGGCCGCAAGCTCATGAGGAGCGGCGCACAGGATGTCCAGATCTGCGACCACCGCCAGGGGCTGATGGCAGGCGACCGTGCGCTTGATTCCGCGCAGCATGATTGCGGCGATGGCCGAAGTGTAGCCGTTCATCGAGGGCGCGCTGGCGACGACCATGTACGGAATCCCACGGCGATAAGAAGCCAGCTTGACCAGATCGTTTACCGTGCCCGAGCCGACGGCCAGGCCGAGATCCGAGCCTTCCAGGGCGCGCTCGACCAGGGCCAGGTTTTCCTCGTCCGCATGCGGCCTGCCGCCCGCGCCGTCGGGCAGGATGCAGGCGCTGGTCGCATGCCCGTCGCTTGCCAGCAGCTTAGACACCCGTTCTCCGGCTACCTGCCAGGTAACGCGATCGGCCGCTACGCACACGACCAACCTGCGGCCGACATCCCGCGCGAAGGCAACAACCTGATCGACGGCACCCGGGCGAATCGCCACCTGCTTTAGCTCTACACTGTGAATCTTGCCGCAGCTACAGGGGCTCGAGTAGCCCAGCAACTCATCGAGCCCGGTGGGGATCTCAGCCAGCCGCGCACCGCCGTCGTTTGTCGTATCAGTTTCTTTCGCGGACACAGAACTTTTCCTCGACGCCACGCTCGCTGCCGGAAAAGATCGGCTTCAGCCGGCAGTAAGGCATGTCTTGCGTGCAGTCGGCGTCGTCGCTGCACAGCTTATGACAGCGCTTGTCGCCGGCGGCGCTGCACTGGTCGGCAAAGCCGCGCTTGCAGTAGTACGAATCCCAGCAGATGTAGCCGTGCTTGCAGCCGCCCTCCTGCCGGGTGCACTCGGCCACCGTCGTTTTCCGGGATCCCTGATCCGTGGATTCTTCATCGGCCGCCTTTCTCTCTGCGGCGACCTCACGGGCGGCCTTGAGCAACGCAGGATCGTAGGCGCTCGCCGGCGGTTGCTCCCGCGGGTGGCACCCGCCGTAGACTAAGAGCGGCACGGCGAACAACGCGGCCAGAATACAAACAATCTTCTTCATGGGACACCCCCAAAGGGTTCGAGAACGCTAACAGCGCTCTACAGCTTGACAGACCATGGTCTTTCTTTCAACCCGTTTGACGCTTGACAGCCCCGAGAGATTTGCCCTAGAGTGGGCCATCGATTTGTGAGTAGACCAATTAATCGGCAGAAAAGGAGAGGGAACATGAAAAAGGTATTGACATTGGCAGTGGTAATGCTGGCAGCTCTAGCGATCGGCATCGTCTTCATCCAGTGCGGGGGAGACGACAACGGCGAAACCTGTCCCGCCAAGTGCGGTGTGGGACTCGAGTGCTGTGCAGCCTGTGCCTGTGCAACGGGCACCTGTAGCGCCGAAGGAAAATGCGAGGTTTCCGACTGCTGCCCCAGCGCCCCGCAGGGCAAATACCACATCGATATCGCCGGCAAGGTGATTGACGCCTCCACCGGGCTGGGCACCGCCGTCGCCGTGGCTGCCATTTCGCCGACCGAGGCCTTGACCACCAGCACGCCGGAGCTGCTCGTGCAGACCGTCTCGGCCGCCGACGGCATCTTCGCCCTCGACTGCTTCGACGTCACCAACGTAGCCCTGGGCGCCGTCATCCTGACCGATGACGACCCGATGGACGCCGCCGGCGGCACCTACTTCCCCACCGGCACCGGCGTCATCGGCTGGAACACCAACGCAGAGAAGGTATGCGTGAGCTCAGCCGTGGCGATAGCCGTTCCCAACGCCATCGTCGCCAATTTCGACCAGCTTCCCGACATCGACTCGGCCACAGAGGGATTCGTGATGGGCACAGTGGTCTCGGCCGAAGGGGCTCCCGTCGAGGGCGCCGTGATCAAGAAGACCATGGACAACGGGGCAACCTGGGTGGATCTCGACAAGGTCTACTATCCTATCACAGGCTCCACAGACATGAGCGGCACGGCCACCTCGGCCAACGGCTCCTACGTCCTGCCGGCTTCGAACTTCGTCTCGATCACCACCATCCACGCCGAGAAGGACGGCATGACCTTCGACGACGCCATGGTGGCGGCAACCGGCGGGTTCTGCTTCTTCGCGATGCTCCCCGAGGCCGAATAGTACCGAAGGCTATTTTATGACATGACTGGCGTGGAGCCGTTCAGGCTCCACGCCGTTTTTTCAATCCCCGATGCCGCACCTTCTTCGAGGAGCCTTTTCATGAGACGACAGTGTCTTGCAGTGGCTTGTGTTTTCCTGCTGTGCGCACCGCTCGCCCGGGCCGGAGGTTTTTTGGTCTACGAGCACGGCGCCCGGGCCACGGGAATGGCCGACGCGCGCACCGCGCTGGCCGACGACGTCGACGCCCTGTTTTTCAACCCGGCCGCCATCACCGAGCTGCCAGGCATACAACTCGAACTGGGGCTTACCGGCATGATTCCTTTCACCAGTTACAAAGCAGCCAAGAACACGCCCGATCGAACCTACAATCGTTACTACGACCCGGATGGCGAGAACCCGGTTCCGATCAACGACGGGATGAACGACGCCGATGCCAAGATCAAGGCTTACACGCCGATCCATATTTACGCCTCGTACAAGATCCCGGACATCGGGCTCTCGGTGGGACTGGGGATTTTCAACCCCTTCGGCATGGGCACCTTCTGGCACGGAGACTTCGACGGGCGCTTCATCGGCACCGAGAGCGAGATGCAGACCTTCTTCACCCAGCCTGTTGTCGCGCTCGATCTGGCCGAGCTGATCGGCATCAAGGATATTCTGAAGCTGTCCGTCGCCGTCGGTTATAATTTCGTATACGGCACGGCCAGGCTCTCCAAACACATCGACCTGCGCCTGGCCGAGATACTGCCCACCGCCGATCCGATCCGCGACCCTTGGGGCGTGATGACGATGACCGGCTCGGCCACCGGCCACGGCTGGAACGTGGCCCTGCACGCGGAGTTGCCGGGCTGGTTCTCGGTCGGCGCCTCCATCCGCGGCCACGTCAATCTGCCCTTCAGCGGCACGGCCAAATTCTGGTTCAACGAGGCCGGGCGGGAGGCCGTGGATGCGCTGTCGATCATCCTGCCGGACGAGACGAACGGTCATGTTGATATTGACCTGCCCATGAACATGAACTTCGGAGTAGCCTTCCTGGGCATAGACCACCTGAAAATCGCCCTGGATTTCTACATCGCCTTCTTCTCGTCGTTCAAGGAAATCGACTTGCACTTCGACTGCGCCGATGACGATCCGCCCTGCAATGCCGTGTCGGACCCGATCAGGAAAGACTGGCACAGCTCGTGGGAGCTTTCACTGGGGGCCGAGTACGAGGTGTTCGACGGCTTCATGGTCCGGGCCGGATACGGCATGGTGTCGAACCCGGTTCCCCCGGAGACCTTCGATCCTTCCCTGCCCGACGGGCGCCGCGATCTGATCTGCTTCGGGGCCGGCTACGCCATGGACTGGTGGAAGATCGATTTCGGCTATATGCTGGCCATGTGGGGTGGGACCAAAGACAACGACATCGGCGACGGGGACGCCACCGGCGCCCCCAACGGCAAGGCCAACGGCGACTATAGGACTATCGCCCACCTGATTGCACTGTCACTCGGGGCGCAGTTCTAGTACCCTACTTACTCTCGCCGAAAACCAGGGCGCTGAAGCGCGAAATTTGCGCCTTTGGGGATTTCCAGCAACCCTTCTCGAAGACGTGGGCCTTGCGGCACAGGTTGTCAAGGTACTCCTCGACCGTGTCCCAGTGCTGTTCCACCGGCACCTGGGGCAGGAAAACACCGCGGTTGAAACCCAACTGCAGCCAGACACCGTCGCGCCCGATTTCAATCTCAGCCAGCGGGTCCTTCACCGGAACTCTTGGCGTCAAGACCGAAATCTCTATTTCTATGTCGGCAAGCTCTGCCAAGACAACCGGCCGGAAGCGCGTGTCGTGTACGGCGGCGTCTATAGCCCGATCGCGAACCATCTTCCAGAGGGGATCCACGGGCTCCATGTAGCCGATGCAGCCTCGAAGCTGGCCTTGTTTCTTCAGAGTGACGAAGGCGGCTCCGGGCTTTATTAGCCCCTCCAGCTTCGGCTCGAAGTCCTTCGTCTTTCCGTCGCGCACATAGGCATCGAGAGCCTCGCGGGCGATCTTCAAAAGCGCCTGCTTCTCCCGGTCGTTCAGGTAGTCGCCCGTCGAACCGCCGGGCTTCGCTGGCGGTTTGCGCGCTTGCGCCAAACTGACCGCCACGGCGCTGTAGCCCACGATGCGGCTGTTTTTGTCTCCGACCACGTCGCCGGAGTTGCGCCGATCTAAAACCGTCGCTTTGGCGTCGCCATAAAGTCGAGCAAGCTCCATTAAAGTCAACACCGGACCCATGCCGCAAAACTGGGCGCAGTCGGGCTGCGGGCGTTCGTCGGGCGACAGCTTGACGTTCATGTGCGCCCCTCGAAAGGCCTGGTAGGCCGCAAACAGCCCGGCCGTGTCCAGCACCGTAACGTAGCGCAGGGCGTTCTTGTCCATGGCCTGCGCGACGTCGTAGGAGAAATCGTGCGACATGTCGGTGCTGGCCACGAACAGGGTATCGTTACCGGGAAAAGTTTTCTTGAGCGCGGCCGCGAGCTTTTTCATCGGTTGCGGATCGGATTGCGAGATCATCAGCGGCACCAGTTTGAAGCCCGGCACAACCACCTGCAGGAAAGGAAGTTCCACCTCGAGGGCGTGTTCGCCGATGAACTTCTCTTCGTCCAGGCGGGCGATTCCGGTCGCGGCCAACTCTTTTACGGCCCGGCGATCGATTGGCACGTCGCCCAGCGGCGTCCGGTAAGCGTCCGCGTCAAGCAGCGCCGGAGTCGGGTACCAGCGATGGTGGGCCGGCCCGAGCACCACCACCCGCTTGTAGTCGCGGCCGCGAACCGCCTGGAAGGCAAAGGCGGCCACCGGACCGGAATACGGATATCCCGCGTGTGGAACTATAACTCCCAGGATATCGCCGTCGATTGTTTTTCCCTTTTGCGCCTTGCCCAGAAACTCGTCGATCATGGCACGCAGGCTCTTCGCGTCGGCGGGATAGAACGAGCCGGCCACCTGCGGTTCGAAGACCTTGCCCGGTTTATGATCTTCTACGGTCACCGCCTTACCGCCCGCGGCCGGTGCTGCCGTTGTTTTCTGCTCCTGGCAACTTGCCGCCATCAGCAGGCCGGTACAGGCCATGACTGCTCCGGCCAGAGCCAACCTTCCGGATAAATTGAATCGCATAGGTTTAATATTCATTTCGTGCACTCCTGCTCGCGCCGCTCAAGGCGCTTCACCCGGACCGTCCAGGGCCTGCCAGTCGACATCCGGTGACTCGGGCTCACCCGCGCCTTTTCGCTGATACTTGCCGCCGCGGAATTCTCCCTTGTAGCGCTTACCGTGGGGCAGGATCATCTCTCCTTGTCCATGCGCCAGCCCGTATTTCCACTCACCTTTGTATTTTGCGCCCTTTGGAAAACGGCAACTTCCCCGGCCGTGGCGCTTGCCTCGGCTGAAGCCGCCCTCGTAGCGGTAGCCGTCCCTGCGCGTTTCGATCCCTTGCCCTTCTTTCTGCCCGTTCTTGAACTGGCCAGAGTATTTCGCGCCGTTTTTCTTGTCTATCAACGTTCCCCGACCGTCGAACTTGCCCGCCTTCCAGCCGCCTGAGTATTTCATCTTGGAGTTCTCGAGCGTCCCCCGGCCATGGGCCTTGCCGGCCTTCCACTGCCCCGTGTAGCTGGTGCCATCGGTGACCTTCAAGCTTCCCTGACCGTCTCGCTGTCCGTTTTTCCAGCCTCCCTCATAGCCGAACTTGCCCTTGCGGACTTCCTTGCCGCGGCCATTACGCTGGCCGTTTTTCCAACCACCTGTGTAGATGGTGCCGTCAGCGAGCGTCTCGGTCCCGCGCCCGTCGCGCTTGCCGGCCTTGAAGCTGCCGATGTATTTTCCGCCGTCAGGCAGGATCAAGGTGCCCTTGCCGTTCGGCAGGCCGTTCTGGTATGAACCTTCGTAGCGGCTGCCGTCTGCGAATTTCGTTGTGCCCCAGCCGATTCGCCGACCGTCTTTCCAGATTCCCTCGAAGTTGCCGCCATCGGGCAGTTTCTCGACACCCTGCCCTGATCTTTTTCCGTTCTCCCACTGGCCACTGTAACTGCTGCCGTCCTTGAGCGTCTCGCTCCCCTGCCCTTGCCGCTTGCCCTGCTTCCACTCGCCCTCGTAACGGCTGCCGTTCGGGAGCGTCTCCGTGCCATGGCCGTCGCGCAGGTCGGCCTTCCAGTCACCCGTGTATGAAAGGCCGTAGGAGGTCTTCATCGTCCCCCGGCCGTTACGCAGGTCGGCCTTCCAGTCGCCCTGGTAACTGGTGCCCGTCGCGGAAACCGAGTTTCCCACACCTTCCCGAACGCCGTTTTTCCACTGGCCGGAATATTTCGACCCGTCCCCTCCGCTGATGCGTCCCTGTCCGTTGGGCAATCCGAATTTGAACTCGCCCTCGTAGACGGCCCCATCGGGCCCGGCCGCCTTTCCCTTGCCCTCGGCCAGCCCGCCCTTGCAGCCCCCCTCCAAAAAGCGCCAGGCGCTCATGGATTCATGAACTTTACAACCAGCGGCACTCCCGGCTCCTGCCGCCGATGCCGCGGCACACGAAAGGAAGGCTGCTAAAACAATTCGTACCGTGTGCATTAAATGCCCCTCCCGCATGTTCCTGCAGGCATGCGAAATTACCACCCGAGCGAAAATGTGTCCACGAAACATTTTGAACCGACATTCGTGTCCTGGTCCGCTGCAGCCGGCAGAGGCTGCACCGGCGTATCTCCCGGCAAAGTCCGGTGATACCCATGGGCTTCTGATTTTCTATCTCCTGCCGTCGGTCAGGGCGTGATGCACTCGGCGGTATAGCTCACCTCTATCACATCGCCCATCTCGGGCACGTAACCCGCGCCGAAGCAGATGCTGTTGGTGTCGGGATAGTATACCCAGCCGTCGGAACAGGCGTCGCAGTCGTTGCAGGATGCCTTGGGTACCGGGTTGCCGTTTACCGTCACGCCTATCGAGGTCGAATCGGCCGGGCGACTGAGGGGGAATTCGCGGATGGCGGCGAAGGCGTCGATGCCGAGACTTTGCAGCGCCTGGGCCCAGTTGCTGGTGCAAATGGAGACGAACAGGCCGCCGGTCTGATTGGCCACCTCGATATAGCGGCTGCCGTTATCGGCGGTGGCGCAGCCGTTGGGATCGTCACCGACGATGGCGCTGACGGCCATGCGCTCGGTGTTGCGGTAGCCCTTGATCGAGGAGAAGAAATCCACGTAGAAATCGGGGTCGCCGGCCGACTGGTCCTGCTCGTCGCTGAGGCAGATGATGTACAGCTTGGCGTCTTCGCGCAGGAAGCCGCCGTTTCTCGTCGGGTCGTCGATGTAGCCGGGGCTTAAAGCGGTCCAGGCCGCCTCCAGGCCCGACTCCTGCTCGTCGGAGCAACAGGTGCCAATCTTGACGTTGTCGCGGAAAGCATCGGTCAGGTTTGGCGTCGAGTTGGTGATGATCTTGGGCCGCCCGGGAGCCTGCACCAAAACGCCGGGGAGGATGTCCCGCGCCGGGCTGCCCTGGCCCGTCTCCGGGTCGTTGACCTCGGTGGATGTCACGCCGATGTGAAAATCGACGTTCAGGGTGATGGCATAGTTGATGAAAGAGTCGAAGTTGGTGGCCAGCGCGTTTTGCTCTTCGCTCATCGAACCCGAATTGTCGATCACGAACAACACGTCTGAGCGAACCTGGTCGGGCTGGTGAAATACGTCGGTCTGATCGGTGATGTTGGTGCCGCGGCCGTACAAGGGTATCGCCAGAAGCTGCGTGTTCGAGGCATCCGACTCGATGTACAGAGTGGAACGATCGGTGTTGTTGCCGGTGGGGATGTAACGCAGACGGATCTCAACCGAGGCGCCGGCGTTGAGCGTGTGAGGAGTACCGGGAGCCGAGCGGATCTGGAACGGCCCGCCGGGAGTCTCGAGGTAGATGTCGCCAATGATCAAGGCGATGCCGCCCAGGTTGTAGATCGTGATGTGCAGTTCGGGCGAGGCGCAGCCGATCGTAACCACCCCGAAATCGAGCTCGGCCGGGACCGCGGCGATGGTCCCCTCGTCGGCGCTGCCCTTGACCGGAATGCAGGCCTGTCCGAGGGCTATCGGCTGTCCGCCGTTGCTCATCACGCAATCCCAGCCGCCAAGTTGCAGATCGGGATCGTCGGCGTTCAGCCACAGGTAGCTCTTGTGCTGACCCGGGTGGCCGGGTGCGAAGGTTATTTCAACGTCTACCTGCGAGCCGGCCTGGCCCGCCCTGTTGACGGTGAAGGGAACCGGCGGGTTCGAGGTGATAGACAGGTCTCCGGGCGTTGTGAAGCTCTGCTTGAGTTCCAGGTGGTTGACGGTGCAGACCTCCTGGCCCCGGTTTTGCAGGACTATGTTGGCGGTCTGGGTGTTGTTCACCTTGACCATACCGTAGTTCTGGCTGGTGGGGGTGATGCTCAGGTCGCAAACGACGGCATCGACGCCCTGGCCGTTCAGGTCGACCGGGATCTCGTTAGCGTCCTTGTCGTTTCCGTAGAGGGTCAGGGTTCCGGTATCGGCGCCCATGTCTGTGGGCGAGTAGCTCAACTTGACAAGCAGCGTGTCGCCGGGATCGAAGTTTGTGTTGGCCGCTGGCTTTTGGTCGAGCGTGAACTCGTTGCCTGACGAGTTGCGGGTTATGGCGACGTCGTTGAGAGTGCAGGTGTCGGTGCCCTGGTTGGAAACGATCAGGTCGACTGTCTGGCTGCCGCCGACGACCACTCCGCCGAAGGAAACCGCGAATGGCGTGGCCTGAATGTCGCAGGCCCGGGGGATCGACCTTCCCTGCAAGGCCACCGTGCCGGTCAGGTGGTTGGTCGGGTTGGAGGCCGGATCGTCGGAGAAGATGTCGACTCCTCCGGCATCCGAGCCGTCCGCCGGGGGCGAGTACTTCACCTCGACGTCGATCGCCTGGCCGGGCGTGAGCGTCATGGGGTACCCGGCCGGATTGACCAGCGAAAAGTCCGCGCTCGAGTCGACGTTCATGGCCACGTTGATCAGGTTCAGATCGAGCAGCCCGCAGTTGGTGATCTTGAAGCTCTTGGTCAGGCTCTCGCCGGATGGCACGTTGCCAAAATCCAGAAAGAGGGGGTCGGGACACACCCGCGGCGCCAGCGCCTTGCCGGAGAGCAGCACCAGGATCTGCCGCTCGTTGACGTCGTTGGTGTCGATCTGCAGGCTGCTGTGGTGCTCTCCGCCCGTGCCGGGATCGTATTCCACGAAGATCTCCGCCTGGCTCCCCGCCTCCAGCACGCCTGGCAGGCCGCTGCCGTTCTCGTGCAGCACGAACTGGTTGAAATCGCCGGTGCCGAATTTCAGCCCGGAGATCTGCAACTGGCGATCACCCTGGTTGTAGATTGTCACCCGGCGCCGCAGCGATGTCTGCATGTCGACCTCGCCGAAAGGAATCTCGAAGTCGGCCGGCGCCACCTCGTCGTTGCAAATCACAGCGGCCGCGGCACAGTCGGCCCCGTCCTGGTCTCCCTGGCAGTCGGAGATACAAACCTTGATCTCTGGCGTCACGCCCTCGCCGGCGAGCGTCACGGTGAGTAGCTTGTAGTCGGAGGCGTTGGTCTCGATGGTGAAGCTGCCGGTGTCCTTGCCGACGTCGACCGGCGCGTAAGACACCTGCAGCACCAGGCTGTCTCCAGAGTCAATCGCCAGTGAGCCGCCCGAGGACGGGCACTCGACGAAGATCCCGCCCGAACGGCAGGCCACCGAGAGTTCCTGGCTGGAAGCGGGATCGAGGAGCACCTTGCTGACCTGCAGCAGCGACTTGCCGCCGTTGTGCACGAAGAGATATTGGTGCTTTACGATATCCACGTCGACCAGCCCGAAGTCGATCGGGATCTCGCCCGACTCCGGGGTCTGAGAGAACTGATCATCGGGGACGGGACCGTCACTGTCGCCTATGAATATCCGGTCGGCCAGGGGCGCCGCGGTGGTCAGCCCGCCGCCGCTGTCGCACTCGCAGTTGGCGGCCACGATGAAAACCGCCAGTGCCCCGAGAAATAGTATCGCCCGCTTCGTATTCATGGGATTGTCCTCCTTGCTTACGCCTCTTATTCTACAGGCAAGCGGCGGTATAGGAAACCTCGATCTTGTCCCCCTTGTCAGGCACGTAGTCCGCTCCGAAACAGACGCTGTTGGTGTCGGGGTAGTAGACCCAGCCGTCGGTACAGGCATCGCAGTCATTGCAGGAGGCCTTGGGAACCGGCTGGTCGTTCAGGGTCACAACGATCGTGCCCGGATCGGCCGGTCGCGATAGGGGGAACTCCCTGATGGCCGCAAAGGCGTCGATGCCCAGGTTGCCGAGCGCGGCAGCCCAATTCCCGGCGCACAGCGACTCGAAGATGCCGCCGGTCTGGTTGGCCACCTCGACATAGCGCGTGCCGGGCGTGGACGAGTCGGCACCGCAACCGGACGGAATGGGATCGGGCATGACGACGGCGCTGACCTTCATCATCTCGGTGTTGCGGTAGCCCTTGATGGCCGAGAAAAAATCGATATAGAAGTCAGGGTTGCCCTTGGACTGGTCCTGTTCGTCGCTGACACAGATAATGTAGAGCTTGGCGTCCTCGCGCATGAAGCCGAGGTTGGCGCCCGGATCGTCGACCAGCGGCGGGCTGAGCGCCATCCAGGCCGCCTGCAGCCCGGACTCCTGCTCGTCCGAACAGCAGGTGCCGATCTTGACGTTCTTATCGAAGGCGCCGCTCGTGTCTGGCGTGGTGTTGGTGATGATCTTGGGGCTCTGGTCGGTCTGGATCAGCACTCCGGGGATTATGTCGCGCGGGGGATTGCCCTGGCCCGTCTCGGGATCGTTCACCTCGGTGGCAATCACGCCGATATGAAAATCGACGTCCAGCGTCTCGGCCCAGTTTATGAAAGACGAGAAGTTCGTCGCCAGCGCGCTCTGCACCCAGCCCATCGAGCCGGAGTTGTCCACCACGAAAAGGACATCCGACTTGACCTGGTCCGGCTGGTGGAAAACGTCGGTCTGGTCGGAGATGTTGGTGCCCCGACCGAACAGGGGCACCGCCAACAGATCGACGTTGGAAGCGTCCGACTCTATGTACAGGGTTGCGCGATGAGGATTGGTGTCCTGGGGGTGGAAACGCAGCCGGATCTCGAAGCTGCCGCCGCCCGAGAGCGTATAGGGCAACCCCGGAGCGGACATGATCTCGAAGTTCAAATCGGCCGGATCCTCCAGGTAGATGGCGGTGATGTTCAGGCCGATGGTGCCCAGGTTGTAGACCCTGACGTGCAACTCGGGCGAGTTGCAGCCCACTGTCACCACGCCGAAATCCAACTCGGCCGGCACCACTTCTATATCCGACTCGGCCGACATGCCGCTCAGGTTGATACAGGCGTCGCCCGCGGCCGGGTATTGCGGCGGCAGGCCGGGCTTGAAGCAGGTGCCCTCCCCGACGATGAAATCGGGATCGTCGTCCGTGTGGAACCAGATCCGGCCTGCGTGCAGATCGAGCTTCGAGGGAGAGAAAGTCACCTCGATCTCCTGCCGGTCGCCGGGCTGACCTTTCTTGGCCAGCGTGAAGGGCGCCAGCGGCCCTTGGGTTATGGCGAAATCGCTGGGGAACAGCGAGCTGGGTATGAACTCCGGGGCGCCGATGTTGCAGGGGGCATTGCCATTATTGACGAGCGTGATGATCTGGCTGAGCGTATTGTTCAGCTTGACCGTCCCGAAACGCAGCGAGGTCGGCTGGACCGACAGGTCGCAAACGGCCGTCTCGACGCCCTCACCGAGCAAGTCGACGAACATCTCCGCGCCGTCCTTGTCGTTGCAGGTGATCTTCAACTTGCCGCTGTCCGCGCCCAAGCCATCGGGCGCGTACTGGATCTCGACCTCGGGCATGATCACGTCCCCCGGCTCGAAGGTAGTGCCCGCGGGCGGAGCCGAGACAATCGAGAACTCGTTGCCGGCCGAGTTCTGGCTGATCTCGACCGCATCGATACGGCAGGTGTCGTTGCCCTGGTTGCTGAGCGTCAGGATCATGCTCTCGGTCGTGTTCTGTACCACCCCGCCAAAAGAGAGCGCGAAAGGAATCGATTGAATATCGCACTCGCGCACGATTCCGTTGCCGGCCAGGGCCACCGTGCCGGTCAGGCCGGTGTTCGGGTCGGAGGACGGATCGTCCGAGAAGATGTCCACTCCACCGGCATCCGATCCGCGGTCGGACGGAGCGTACTGCACGTGGACCTCGATGCTTTCGTCGGGCGTAAGCGTCGCGGGCAGGGCCGGCAGGTTGACCAGCGAAAAATCTGCGCTCGAGTCTGGGTTGATGGCCAGGTTGGCGATATGCAGATCGAGCAGGCCGCAATTGGTTATGGTGAAGAATTTTTCTTCCGGTTCTCCCACGGCCACGCTGCCGAAATCGACGCTGAGCGGATCGGGACACACCCGGGGAGCCAGGCCGCGGCCCTGCAGGCGCACGCTCAGCTCTCCTTCGTTGACGTCATCGGAAAGGATCTGCAGATCGGTGGCGTGCTCTCCGCCGACGATCGGCTTGTAGCTGACCGCCAGTTTGGCCTGGGAACCCGCGGCAATCACCCCGGGTAGCGTCCCCTCGCTGACCTGGAACTGGAACTGCAAGGTGTCCCCGGTCTGTAACTGGATGCCGGAGACGGCCAGGTCTTGGCTGCCCAGGTTGTTGATGATCACTTGTCGGCTGATCACCTGGTCGGTGGTGGTATCCCCGAACAAGACCGTCAGCTTGCCCGGTGCAATATCATCGTTACAGATCAACTCGGCGGCCTGACAGGCGGGCAGGGATTGATCTCCCTCGCAGTCGCTGATGCACACCTGTATTTCCGGAGTGACGCCCTGGCCCGCGAGGTTGACCAGAATCGTCGGGAAGTCGCTGGCGTTGGATGTTATCGTGAAAGATCCCGTTTCAGATCCAACCACGGTGGGCGCGAATGATATCCGCATGATCAAGTCGTCGCCTGAGCCGACGACCAGGTATTTTCCGTCGGTGTAGACGCAGCCGGCCTTGAAGATGCCGGAGTCGAAACAGGCCAGGACGAAAGAGCCGTTCTCCTGCACCCAGTCGACCCCGGCGACGTTCAGCTGGGCCGTGCCGGTGTTGCGAATGAACAAGTAGCGATCGGCAACGGTGGACACATCGACCATCCCGAAATCGACGTTGATCTCGGCCTGTTCGGGATTGGCCCCCGGCTGTGAGGGGGCATACGAATCAAGCCCCGGTGAACTGTCGCTGTTCCCAACGTAGTAGTGGTCGACAAGAGCCTGGTCGGGGGTCACCGTCGGCCCTTGATCGCACTCGCAAGAAAGGGCCACGGGCAGCAACCCGAAAAGCATAACAAGGACAAAATTGTTCCTCATCCGACTCATCGATATCTCCTTGGATTCATGACAACCACTTTTTTGCCACAAGATGATGAGACAGTTTTGCACAGATGTTCGAGTTCATTTTTTTCTAGCACGCCCAACCTAGATTCTGCAAGTAAAAACAGGCGTGACAACCTGTCTCGGTGTTGTCGAGGGAGAGTAAACTTGTCGTTTAGACCCAAGTTCTTTACAATCGACCGTTGCGTCATGAAAATCAATAGCGCATATCACCTGTTTGCAGCAGCGCTTCTCCTTAGTGGCTGCAGGCCGGCTTTCAAGGTCGACAACGGGCCCGTGCCTCGGCTGCACCGCAGACCACCTGCAGTTGTCGCCCCGAAAGATGAAAAGGCTCCCGGAAAGCGACCCGGCGCCGGGACTGACGGCATAATCGGAGTTTTCAAAGCGCCCCGCCCCGCTGAAGTCGAGCAGGCCATCCGGATCTTCCAGCTCAATCGCGGCAGGCAGGGCCCGGCCCGAGATACCGCCTGGTATCCCTTCTTCGAAACCCTGTTCGCCTATCTCGACATGCCGGCCGGAAAAACAGCATTCTCTCCCTTGATCCGGGCGCGGGTGGCGGCCGAGTTCGAACTGGACGCGGAACAGCGTGCCGCCGGCGGGGCGGATCCCGAACTGAAAAAGACCGTCAAGCTCCTGCTGGCAGCGATCGATTCGAGAATGAGAGAAATCCACGCCTTGCAGCAGGTCCGGGAGTACGATCCCGCACCCGAGGAAGACGGTCCCTGCTGGCCGCTGGCTTACGGAATGATAACCTCGGAATTCGGAGAGCGAAAAGATCCCATCGATAGATCCAGAATCAGGTTTCACGCCGGGCTCGACCTGGCGGCCGCACCCAACGAGCCTGTTCACGCTACCCTGGGCGGAGTAGTCTCAGAGGCGCGCCGATCCGGCAACTGGGGACGGGTTGTGCGTATTCAACACGGCGAAGGTACAGAGACGCTCTACGCTCACCTGGCAACCATCCTGGTAAAGGAAGATCAACTGGTAACCCTGGGCGAGGTCATCGGCCTGCTCGGCCGCTCGGGGCGCACGACCGGCTACCACCTGCACTTCGGCCTCTACGTTACCGGCCAACCCGTCGATCCGCTCGAACGGCTGCCCGCCATTCCCTTGAGTTTCTCAGACCAAATGCCGGGCGCGACCTTCGGGCACACCGAATGAGTCGGGCCCGCCCGGTCTTCAGCCCGCGTGACCCAGTTTCTTTTCCCCGTCCTCGAAAAGCACCACGGCACGTTTTCCCTCGATTTTCCTAACAACGCCCTTACCGAACTTCGCGTGCCGGATGAGTGCACCTTCTGTCAGAGTCGCCTTGAACGAGTAACTGACGAACTCGTCTTCGGGCTGGCCGCTGACGGACTCATCCCAACTCTTGGGAGGTTCGACGGGCTCGGAAGCCGAAAGGGAAAAAGGCCTGGCTTCGGCGTCTCGGGATCTGGGACCACGGGAAACATGTTTGGAGCGTTTGATAGACATGCCGACATGATAACTCCACAAAACCGCCCATGCAAGATCGATTGACTTCCCAGCGCTCAGGGGCAATTATACTCCTCGCGTGTAACATCTCGTGGCCCACATCCTGCGGGGGAGCGGAGGATCGCCCGATGGCCATTTCGAGGAAAATCGAACACTTCATGACCAAGGCCTCCTGGATCCGCAAGATGTTCGAGGAAGGCGAGCGCTTGAAAAACGAGCTGGGTGCCGACAGGGTTTTCGACTTCAGCCTGGGCAACCCGGTCCTTGAGCCGCCCGAGGCTTATCTCGAAATCCTGCGTGCCCTGGTCAACAAACCGCCCCGGGGTCTGCACCGCTACATGCCAAACGCCGGCTATCCCGAGGTGCGTGCCAAGGTGGCCGCCTACCTGGCCGAGGACACCGGCGCCCCCGTCGATGCCGCCGACGTGATCATGACCTGCGGGGCGGGAGGGGCGCTGAACGTGGCGCTCAATGCTCTTCTGGATCCAGGGGACGAGGTCGTCGTCGTGGCGCCTTTCTTTCCCGAGTACCGCTTTTACGTGGACAACCACGGCGGCAGGCTTGCCGTCTCCGAGTCGGGCGCGGATTTCGATCTCGATCTCGACAGTCTCGATCGGACGATCGGCGAGCACACCAAGGCTGTCATCCTGAACTCGCCCAACAATCCAACCGGCAGGATGTACTCATCCGAGAGGCTCAGCGAACTTGGTGAATTGTTATTACGCAAGAGCAAACATACGGGCCGCGTAATTTCCATACTCAGCGACGAGCCTTACCGCAAGATAGTCTTCGACGGAAAAAAAGCGCCTTCCATCTTTGAGACCTACCCAAACACGATACTGATCGCCTCCCACTCCAAGGATCTCGGACTGGCCGGTGAGCGCATCGGCTTCGCGGCTATCTCTCCCGCGCATGCCGACCGCAACGCTCTCAGGGGCGCTTTGACTTTCGCCAATCGCACACTGGGGTTTGTCAACGCTCCGGCCCTGTTCCAACTCAGCGTGGCCGAGGCGCAGCGCATGTCGGTACCGATCGAGATATACCAGGAGTTAAGAGACATCTTCTGCGCCGGGCTTTCCGAGGCCGGCATACGCTACATACGCCCGCAGGGCGCCTTCTACCTGTTCCCCGAAACTCCCACCTCCGACGACCTGGCCTTCGTGCGTGCTTTGCAAAAACACAACCTGCTGGCCGTGCCCGGATCCGGGTTCGGCCGCTCGGGGCACATACGCCTGAGTTTCTGTGTCGCGCGGCAGGTGATAGAGCAGGCCCTGCCGATATTCAAGCAGGTGATGGACGAGTTCGGCGTTTAGTTTATTCCAGAATCAATGCCCCACCGCGGCCGTCGGCCACCTTGGTCTTGTCTTCTTTCCAGTCCAGCCCGCCGGGCCGGGTGATGATCAGGGTTTTCTGGATCGAAAACCTTGGGCCCTCGCGTGCCATAACGGTCAACACGTTCGGACCCGGCTTGAGCTTGACGTCCACCGAGAAAGCCAACGAGCGCAGACTGGACCCGGCCGCACCCGACTTGAGATAAACCTTGTCGTCGAGAGCCCAGACCGTCACGTCGCGCAGATCGGCATCGACGTCGCTGGCTACGCCCGAGATTGTGACCCGATCGTCATCCTTCGAGTAGACCGGCACTTTGTCGAGGCTTATTACGGGCGGCGTGTACTGGCAGTAAGGCAGCAGTGGATCTTTCTTTTTCACCTGCCCCGCAGACGATCTCTTTACTGAATCGGCAAAGACCCATCCCGGTGCGCCCTTGCGCCCGGCCAGACGATACCACTTACCGAGTCGGAGATCGGCCCTGAGAAGGCTGCCCTTGGGGACAAATGCGACAATGGGTGCTTTCTTGTCCGCCCCCGAGTAGACACTGGCGCGCCGGGCAGTGACTTGCAAACGTACTTTCGTTTTCGCGGGCCGCTTGCCTTTTTTTCGATAGACGGGCAACTCGAACATGGCGACCTGGGTAGATCCCAGATCCGAGTCCCAGATGGTCAATTCGACCGGCAACTTGTCCAGCCGCGTATCCTTACGCACATGGAACTGAAACGTCTTGTGCGCGCTTGCCCCGGGCGCCAGCTCGCCGAATACCAGGCGACCCTTGCCGGCCTTGAGAAACAAATCCTTGCCGGCCTTGTTTCCTAAAAGCGCCTTGGCACTGAAGGCTTTTCCGCTTCCCTTGTTGTAAAGGGTTATCCCGAGTTCGACATCCTCACCCGGCTGGATCAGGCCGTCCCCGTTACCGGCCGGATCCTCGACCTGCCAGCTGAACCCGAAGGCCGGGCGATCGAGTCCCTGGGTCGTAATAATTTTCTCCAAAGCCGGCGGCGGCTTGCAGCCCTCGCAGTGAAAAGAAAAGCGCACGTCATCCGCCCTGCCCAAGACACCCCGCGGCACCTTGACCGGCACGTCCCATGACTTGGTCTGTCCCGGATCCACCCGGCCCAGAAGAAACTCCCTGCGATCATACAGGCTGAACTTGCTCTCCGATTCAGCCCTCAAGCGGAAAAAGGGCAGGCTGCCTGTATTTTTCACCTGCAGATGCATGCTGATCTTCGAGTCGGCCCTGGCGTGACCCTGGCCGTCGGCGCCCTCGCCCGAGATCTCGAAAGAAGCCTGGCCGACGGTTTCTCCCGCCGATCCTGCCGACCAGTCAACGCCGAGTTTGTCCATTCTGCGCACCAACTTCTTCTGTTCACCCTCCCGAACCTGTTTCAAAAAGGCGCCGGCCTCGTCGAGCATGGCCGAGCCGCGGGGGCTGTGCACCTGTAGCAGGAAATCCCGCGCCAGGCGGATCTCGAAGTCTTCCTTGAAGACCGGCTCTTCGATCTGGATCTGGAAATCGTCATCGGCTCCGGCCTCGTCATTCTTGTCTTTCTTCTCCGTGTCGTAAACGTAACGAATGACCTCGGCGGGCTTGAGTGCCTGGGCAACGTGTTTCTTCAAATGAGCCGGAATGTCCTCTTCCCTGAAGGACAGGCGCTGGGCAAAGGCCTGCACGTTCTCCCGCTCGAGCACCATGGGCACCAGACGGACGTCCGGCGTGACACCTATCTCCTGGATCGAAACGTCCCCGGGGGTAAGGTACTCGGCCACTGTCAACTTGAGACAAGCGTCGCTGATGGATTCGGGCACCCGCGGGTTGAGGATCTGCACGGTTCCCTTCCCGAAGGTCTGATCCCCCATCAGCACCGCTCGATCGAGGTTCTTAAAAGCGCCTGCCAGGATCTCCGAGGCCGAGGCACTGCCGCTGTTGGTCAGCACGACAATCGGCAGATCCTTGTCTGTGCCTTCCTCCGTTGCGCGTTTCTCTTCGCGACTCTTTTGCTCCTTGTTGTCTGCGGTGCTGTCCTCGCTGTAGGAGACGGTGGCCACAATGACACCCTTGTCCAGGAACAGGTCGGCGATTTTCACCGCGGCGCTCATCAAGCCGCCGGCGTTGTTGCGCAGATCGAGGATCAACCCCTTGAGGCCCTTGGCCTCGCGCTTCAGGCGCGACAGGTGGCGCAAGAGATCTCCGTCGGTATGGCGTCCGAAATCCTGGATCTGTATGTAGCCGATGCGCTTTTCGAGCATGTGCGACTCGATCGAGTGCACACGTATTGTCTCCCGGGTGATCATGTACTTGTGCGGCTCGCTCCAGCCGTCACGCAAGACCCAGATGGCGACCCTGGACTTGGGTTTTCCCCGAAGCATACTGACTGCCTCGTCGAGCGGCATATTGACCGTTGACTGATCTCCGATGCGCACAATCTGATCCAGGGCTTTCAGGCCCAGGCGTGCGGCCGGCGTGTCGGGCAGGGGCGAGATAATGGTCAGCACTCCCTTGCGAATGGTGATCCGGATCCCCAGTCCGCCGAACTCCCCCGTGGTCTTGAGTCGCATCTCCCTGAAAAGCTCCGGCGGGAGCAGGTTGGAGTGGGGATCGAGTGTCGAGAGCACGCCGTCGATAGCGGCGAACTCGACCTTCTTGGGGTCCGAGCTGCTTTCGAGGTTCTGGCCGATGAATTCGAAAATCGGCTGCAGGTTGTAGTTCATTTCCCAGACGGTGGCCGGTGTGCCGACGGCGAATTTCTTCTCACGGGCGCCGACCTGAACCGTGGCCTCGCCGCCCGCCATCTTGATCTCCACCTCGGGCAGACGCCGCTCGACGTACTCCAAGGCGCGCTTCAACATAGCGGCCGGGTGAACCCGGGCGGGATCGACGTAGTCCTGCTTGACCTGGATCAGCACCCAGCTCAGGCCCTCCATCTTGCCCAGATCGTATGCCGGCGTCTCGGGCTGCATCTTGGCCAGCTCGCGCACCGGCTTCTCGGGCTGCATCTCGGCCCGAACCGCCGGAAAATAAACCAGCATCACCAGCGCACATAGCCCCACGATACGGTTGAAAAAACCGACATGTCTCATTCCGCTCTCCTGGCAATTACCCCAAAATGACTCCACGGGATGCTAGGTTGACCACACTCCGATGTCAAGCGGGGAACCCCATAAAGGCCCTTCTCTCCAGGTTGGCGGCCATGATGTTGCCGACCGCCCATTGCTTCGTTCGACCATAACGTCGCCTTCCTCGACCAAAGCGTAGGGACCTGCCGGCCGAGTCGACTCGGCTCTGACTGCATCTGTTTGTTTATAATACGTTTGTTTCTGAAGACGGAATGGCATGGACCTTGCTGCACAAAAGAGGTTGGTCTAAAACAACGCCTGAAAGGAGGCATGAATGCGAGTCTGTTCTATACGGCTATTGGTCCTGTTGCTAATGGGGTTATTGACAACGGGTTGCTCCGACGACTTAGCCAACGGCTCTAGCGACGGCGATTCTGACGGAAGTGCCAACAACGACGCGGGAGATTCCATCCAGCGTACCGACGGGGGCTCTTTTTCCGACGAGTTCGAAGAATGCACGGGTCTGTTTGAGACCGCCCGCAACACGCGGGGACCCGCCGACCTGATCATAGCCATAGACAACACGCCCAGTATGTACAACGAGATCGAGGAGGTGCGGGCCAACATGAACCGGCTTTCACAGATGGTCGCAGAGGAGGGCCTGGACCTGCACATCGTGCTCATCTCCTGCTATACCTTGGACTGCCTGCGCCAGGACAACTGGCACACCATCTGCATCGACCCGCCGGTAGGCGCAGCCGACGCCTGCCGGGAAAGCGGGGACCACCTGGATGACTCCCACCCGCCTGAGTACCTGCACGTCGACTCCAGCGTGGAGAGCACCAAGGGCCTCGAGAGCATCATTGATACCCACGGCGACTGGGGCCACATGATCCGCGACAACGCGGCCAAGCACGTAGTGATCGTCTCCGACGACAACGACGACTGGAGCGCCGAGCAGTTCAACACGGCGTTCTTGGCCCTAGACAACCGGTTCGAAGGCTACCAGTTCCACGGCATCTTCGCCTACCAGAACAAGGATGATGCCTGCGCTATCAGCGAAGAAGAGCCATGCTGCATTTATGCCGCTCCAGACGGCGAGGGCGTGGTGTACAAGGAACTGGTGCAGATGACCACGGGCGTCTCCGGCGATATGTGCCTGCAAGACTTCGACCCGGTGTTCAACGAGCTGGCTACGGCGGTGATCGAAAGCGCCCGACTCAGCTGCGAGTGGGCCATCCCCGATCCTCCAGAGGACCAGGAGCTGAATCCGGCGCTAGTCAACGTGAAGTACTCCGACGGGGCCGGCAACACCTTCTTGATCGGACGCATCACCTCGGCCGACAAATGCAATCAGGTGGAGCACGCCTGGTACTATGACGACCCGGACGATCCCAGCTTTATCCGCATCTGCCCGCAGACCTGCGATTGGATCCAGGGCAAGCCGGGGGCTACTATCGAGGTGCAGTTCGGTTGCGAGACGGTGTGGGTTCCTGAAACCTGAGAGAGGCAGAGGGGGACGTTCCCTGTCCACCGGTGGTCTCAAGACGTGCCGGGCGGTTTGACGCTCGCGGCGGGGACGCATATGCTGCAGGATAAAGTGAGCCCCACGGCATCGCATCTCGAGAAACGCCTGGTTAGCGCCTTGCAAAAGGGCGATTCCGGCGCCTTCGAGCGGATGGTGCGCCTGCATCAGGACCGCGTCTACGGATTGTGCCTGCGCATGCTGGGCAACCCGGCCGAAGCCGAAGACCTGGCCCAGGAGGTCTTCCTGACGGTCTTCAACGCCATCGGCCGTTTCCGGGGAGATAGCCTGTTGTCGACCTGGATCTACCGCATCACGCGCAACCACTGCCTGAACCGCATCAAGTTCCTCAAGCGCCGGGCCCACGACAAGAAACGGCCGATCGAGGATCTGCGTGAGGCCGATCTTTCGGGCGACAGCCTGCACTCGTCCCTGGGCAGCCGGATGTCTCGCCCCGATCATCTGGCCGAGGGCCGGCAGATGGAGACGATCATCCAGGAACAGATTGGCAAGCTGTCTGCCGATCACCGTGAACTTGTCGTGCTCAGGGACATCGAGCAACTCAGCTACGAAGAGATCCAGCAGATCACCGGCCTGGCTTCCGGGACTATAAAGAGCCGCCTGCACCGTGCCAGGATGGAACTGGCTTGCCTGATGGCTCCTTTTCTTTGTGAGAATGGTGGTTAGCGGCATGGAACACGAACAGGCACAAACCTTGCTTTCAGACTACATGGAAGGAGAACTCACGGCCGAGGCCGGGAACGAGTTCGAGGCTCACCTGTCCACCTGTTTGCAATGCAGGCGCGATCTCGATCTTCTCAGGAGTTCGCTTGCGCTGGTCAGGCAGCTTGCGCCGGTCGAGGCGCCGGCCGACTTTTCCGTCCGGGTCAGGCGGCGCGCCCGCAAGGCCGGCCTGTTCAACTCGCGCCGCGGCCGGCAGCTTCAGCGCACGATGGTTCCTTTTGAA
Source organism: Myxococcota bacterium (assembly GCA_035528415.1). Taxonomy (GTDB): domain Bacteria; phylum Myxococcota; class B64-G9; order B64-G9; family B64-G9; genus DATKYQ01. Next base: position 197,485 of record DATKYQ010000022.1, read on the forward strand.
TCCACGCTGGTCGTGCTGCTGGCCACGATCGGCGCGCTGGTCTTCACCCTGCTTCTGCTTCATGACCGGCTGCAAACGCTAGTCGTCCAGCGTGAGCCCACCGTGCTGCTGGCCGAGAGCGTACTCGAAGTCAACCAGATGGCCCGCGCGGCCTGGGATGCCGGGGGCCGGGTACACTCACTGGGTCACGATGTGCCGGCCGGCAGTCCGCTGGGCGGATTTTCTGAACTGGATCTTTGCATCCCGCCCCGCTCCTGGAACGCCTTTCGCGCGAGCATCGGCCGCATCCGGGACAATAATGGCCTGCCCGAGAAACCTCCTCCATCCGACCGCGACGGATGCGTGCGTGTCATAGTCCAGGTTCGGTATCCAAAAACACAGCGCCCTCGTGGCGCAGGAGACGGCGCTTCAAATCAAGACCGCCTCCGAAGCCCCCCAGCCCCGATTTCGCCACCACACGGTGGCAGGGGATGACCAGCGGCAACGGGTTGGCTGCCATGATGTTCCCCACCGCCCGGCTTGCCCCGGGGCTTCCCGCCCGGCAGGCCAGTTCTCCGTAGGTGATTGTGTTCCCGCAGGGAACCTTGCGCAACTCCTCGATCACCGCTCGGCTGAATGGCGGCAGGCCGTCGATAGCCAGCCGGAGAGAAAAACTCCGCCGGGTGCCTTTCAGGTATTCATCGATCTGCCGCGCGGCGGGCAGGACCCAGGCGCTGTCATCTTTGGCAATCCGGATATCTCCGCCCAGTGAAGACAGAAACTCGCCCCGGCTCTTGTTCAACGCGACTCTAAAGAGTCCCATCTCGGACGCCGCCAGCCATACCCTGCGCAGCGGGCCTCCGGCGGAGCTTTTCACAGCAACTCTCACGCTCGGATTCATTTGAGAATAAGCCCCGTCTTCAAAGCCAGCTTGATATTTGTTTTCACCATTTGCCCCTTCGTCCCAGCCGTCAGGTCGCCGGATATTTCCATCTGCGATTGACTCGACAACAATAGGCCTGCTTCTATCGCCAGCAGGCTTTCGCCCCGACCCTCACCCGTCAGTTCGGCCCCGATCGGTACTCCGGCCCTCTCGGCCTTACCACGCAGCGAAAGCGAAACACGCACCTCGATCCGCGCGCAATTCATGCCGCGCACCTTTTGGGTGCCGGCGAATTTATAGGTGCTGCTAAGACGCATATTCAGGCCATGTGTTCCGGGTAAAATCGATGGTATCTCTTTCTCGACCTGCCAACTGTCTCCTGGGGAAACGGGTCGCTCGGGAAGCATCAGCGCCTGCCGGGACAATGACAGGCACATCGATTCCGCCACCCGGCGAGCCGCTCTGTCGATCTCGTCCGGGTTCAGCACATGGACCGCAGACAGTTCCCCCAGCGGCGACATGTTCAGGCCAATGCGAATCTTGCCCAACGCTTCGCCGCCATCGACGGGATAGGCCTTGCCGGCGACCAGTTGCCGGGCCGAAAAAGAATCGAAGCCGAATTCCATCGAGGCGCTGCCGGCGGAGACGGAGGCAACCTTCTCCCTCAAGACAGCGCTGGTGCTGATAGAAGTTTTTTGAATCGTTCCCGGAGAAAGGTCGCTGCTGACCTCTGTTTCCTGTTCTGCCCGCATGCGATAGGCATGCGTCTGCCCCGATTGAAACTTGAAACGCATCTCGACCGCCTCGGCAGCCGGAACCGCTGGCAGCGGCAAAATGCTGCTCAAGACAAACGCCAGAAAAAATCCCCGCCCGCTCCCCTGTTTCATTTGTCCTCCATGCAGCTTCCAGGCAAACCCTGACTCACTTATTCATCAGCACGCGGTCGAGCACTTCCTTCAGATCCAATATCTTCCGCAGATCGAACTCGACGTCGTAGCGCCGGTCGCCGGGAGTTATCATATAGCCCCGAAGTAACGTGGGGCCGCGCTGTTCCAAATAGAAGCGGTAGGTTCCCTGGATCACCTTCAGCGGAACCTCTATCCGCAGCTTGCCCCCGAAGGCCGATATGCTGGCCTCCGAACCCAGCTTGTCGATGATCTCCGCGGCACAAACAGGACCCAGCGACGGCTCCGGCTGCAGCGCGTGCGCTTCATCCACCGTTTCGGTCAACTCGAGAACATCCGACTTGCCGGCGGCGAACCCATCTGCCCCGTGACTGCCGGCTGCCGGCGCTTCCGGCGCCGCCGTCTCCGACGCGGGTTCTGGCGGGGCAGGTTCGTCCGTGACCTCTTGTGCCTCTTCGTTTGCTCCCATCTCGCCCAGGCTGCGCTCGACTGCCTCGACCGTTTCGCGCCGAATGCGCTCGTCGACACCCCTCGTCAGCCTGGCCAGTTCATCAAGGTCTGCAGGGGCGTTGCCGCTCAGTTCGATGGTCCTCTCGCCGCGCGGCAGCCAGCCGGTCAGGTCATGCTCGCCCAACCCGCAAACGACCAGCTTGCGCGGCTCCCAGGCGGACAGCCGGAGGCTGAGTCGATCGAGGTCGAGGCTGCCGCTCAACCTGAGGAAGTCGTGATCGAGATAGAGATGAATCCCGAGCGCGGCCACGGAATCACGTATCTCCCCCAGCACTATGAGTGCCGCGCTCAGTCTTTCGGCCACCCGGGCGCAAAACTGCGATGGATGCGTCAGCCCGGAAACTGTGATCCGCCCCAACGAGCGCAGGAAGAGCGGCTCGATAATTTTTACCCGGTCACTCCCGGCGCCGTAAACCCTGATGCCGGGCACAGCCTCCCGGCTGAGCGGGTGTACAAAAACGCCGCCGGAAACCTTTACCAGACCCACCACGCCCCTCCCGGGGTCGTCCAGTTCAAAATTATCGACCAGCGGGCCGAGAATGTGGCGCAAGAGGAGCAACTGCTCGCGGGGATCGGGCAGGCTCATTGGGAGGCCTCACGCCGCTTGCGCCTGGCTCTGGCCTCGGAAAGACTGATCGCGCAGCCGCAGTAGTCTTGCCTTCTGAGACCGAATTCCCGGGAAAGACCTGCCGAGATGTTGAAGCCGTCCTTTTTCTTCAGGTCCACTTCCAAGTAGGGCACGCCGGTCGACGCCGCAACTTCACGGCCGATCCTGAGAAGCACCTTCGAATTCTTGTGCCGGCTGACGGTCAAGGTAACGCCGAAGAAATCGCATTCCAGCGAGCGAGCCACCCGGGCGGTTTCCTGCATCCGCTGGCGAAAGCAAGACTCGCAGCGCAAGCCGCCCTCGGGTGAATCACGCTGGGCGAGAACGGCCCGGCCCCAGTCGGCCGGACGGTAGTCGCCCTCGATCAGCTCGAATCCGAGGCGCCGGCAAAGGCGGCGTTGGTCATCGAGGCGCAGCAGGAACTCGGCGCGGGGATGAATATTGGGGCCATAGAAGAAGACGGTCACGGAGTAGCGGTGCCGGCCGGCACCGTCGCCCAGGCGCTGCAGGGCGACGGTAGAGCAAGGCGCACAACAGGAGTGCAACAACACAGAAGGCCTGGAGACACCCGCGCTCATGGTTTGGCGGCCTGACCTCCATGCGTCAGGCTCCCGGGGAGTTGCGCCGCACTATCGCCGTGCGCAAAGCGTTCCCACACCTTGAGGTAGTTCAGAGCGGTACGCAGTTGGAAGTCCTCCATCCTGTCCAGCAACAGGCGGGCGGGATCCGGCATCCCCTCCTTGTGCAGGTGACCGGCCAGGTCGGCCTCGCGGGTGATCTGGATCTCGCCGGGATGCTCGGGCTCCTTGCGCGGGACTTCCACGTCGGGCACGATGCCCTTCTCCTGGATCGAGCGATGATTGGGGGTGTAGTAACGGGCGATCGTCATCTTGAGTCCCGAGCCGTCCTTGAGCCCGACCACCGTCTGAACCGAGCCCTTGCCGAACGAGCGGGTGCCCATGATCACCGCGCGGCCCTGATCCTGAAGGGCGCCTGCCACAATCTCGGAAGCCGAGGCGCTGCCGCCGTTCACCAGGCAGATCATCGGGTAGAATGGTTGGGTGCCGATCTTATGGGCGAACTCCTTGTCTACTTTCTTGCCGCGACCCTTGGTCTCGACAATGGTTCCCGAAGTGACGAAGCGGTCCACCACCCGCACCGCCTGCTCCAGCAGGCCCCCGGGGTTGTTGCGCAGGTCGAGTACCAGGCCCCGCAGCCGGCCGCCGCTGAGTTTCCGAAGCTCAGCGAGGGCCTGCATCATATTTCGTTCGGTGCGTTCCTGGAAGGCCCGGATCTTGATCACGCCATATCCCGGCAGGGGCATGCTCTTCTCGACCGGGTTGAGGCGGATTCGCAATCTTATCAGGATAAAGTCCCTGGGTTTCTCGAACTCATCACGATCAATGGTCAGGACGATCTTGGTCCCGGGCACGCCGCGGATCAGCCGCGAGGCCTGGTCTACGTCCATGTTCTCGGTTGACGACCCGTCGATCTTGACAATCCGGTCACCGGCCAGGATTCCGGCGCCGGCAGCCGGAGTGCCGTCGATGGGAGCCACAACAACCAGCCCGCCGTCACGCATGGCCAATTCGATACCCACGCCGCCGAAATGGCCGGAGGTATCCTCCTGCATCGCCTTGAACTCCCGGGGAGTCATGAAGGCCGTATGCGGGTCGAGGGTCTTGAGCATGCCGCGGATAGCCCCGTAAAGAAGCTTCTGCGCGTCCACCTTTTCCACGTAGCTTCCCTGGATGTAGTGCAGCACCTGGGCAAAGACATCAATCTTCTTGTAGGTCTCGTCGGAAGCGGCAGTCCGTGACGCGGCTCCCACCAGAAACAAGCCAAGCCCTACCGCAAGGATACATCTTGCGCGCAATGCATGCCTCATTTGCCGTTCTCCTTTCGGAATAGACAATAACATAGCCACCGCCGGCGGTCGAGGTAAAGGTCAGACAGAAGCGCTAGATGTCAATCTCCCGCTGACCGAGGATCAGGCTCACCTTATGGTTATCGTTACGCCGACGGAGGGCCTGCAGCAGGTCTTTCGGGTGGATTTTTTTCTTCAGCACCACCATATAGGCCGCCTCCTGCAATACGCCGGCCCGAACCGTTTCGAGCGAGAGCAGGCGATGCTGATCGAGAAACTCGGGAAAGACCTCCTCGACGACTTTTTCGTGATCTTTGTCCACGGGCAGCTGGATACGCAGGATGCGCTCGCGCACGATCTTCTTGAACATGTCGAAGCGGTGCAGCAAAAGGATCATGGCCGATATGACGACGGCCGAGAATATGGCCAGCAGGTAGAAGCGCGTCCCCACCGCCATGCCGATGGCCATGACCAGGAAGACGAAGCCCACGTCGCGGGTCTCCTTCATGGCGTTTCTGAAACGGATAATGGACAGCGCCCCCACCAGGGCAAAGGCCCGGGCGATGTTGGAGCCGATGATCAGCATGATTAAAGCTACCGTGGTACCCATGATCACCAGGGTATGCACATAGGCCTGGGAATACGAGGCGCCCTTGTGTGTGCCGCGGTAGACGGCGGCGATCAATAATGACAGTCCGAAGCCCAGGCACAAAACCAGTGCGATGTCCAACACGGAAAAGGCAGCGGACAGATCTCCGAGCCGTTCCCATTCTTTGATCAGGTTATCCATGTACATGCTCCTTGTCGTTGTGCAGCTAGTTCGATTTTTCTGTCTCCGGCGGCCACAACACCACTGGCCGCACAGCAATCCCGCGGCCACTGGCCAGCCCGGTGCAGTACTTACTTACCCGCTGCAAGAGGCAGCCGTGCCGGGACAGCAGCCCGGTGACCCAGCCGGGCACGCTCTCGTTCACTTTGACTTCCATGATACACCGGTCCGGGGGGGCAAAGAGGTGGTTGACGGCATCCACCCCTATCTTCAACAAGCGCACCCGGCAACGCAGATCCGTGTCAAATGTCATGCGCAGGCCGGCATCGTAGCGCCCGCCGATGAAGGCTCGCCTGAGATAGGACGTAATACAGCTCGGGCGCAGTCGCATCGCGCGCGCCATATACTCAACCTCCGCCGCCACCTGTTCGTCCAGAGTGTCGAGGCCTGCGGGCCGGCGCGGGCCGTCGCACAGGTCCTCGGCCTCCCGCACGGGCAGACGGACGCGCCGCTTGCAAACCATTCGATTTGTGCGCTGCTTGATCTCGACCATCGCCTCGTGCACGGCTTCTCCGGCTGCGGGATAGATGCGAATCCTGAGCTTGCGTCGCAGGCGAACCCCGTCGACCTTGTCCCAGAAACAGGTGAGATCCGGGCTGTCGTAGTAGAGGCTCACCACTCGGTAACCGCTATCCAAACAGTGTTCATCCGGTCGGGTGGCGTGATCCAGCTCGGAGATGATCCGCTCCGCTTTCTCCACCGGAATGACATACTTGAACTCGTAACGGTCGAAAGACCGCGTCATCTCGCCTCCTAAAACGAGGTCTTAGCCTTCACCTGAAGCGTACCCATTTTTCGGGGTCGACCGCCCGGCCGCCCTTGCGCACCTCGAAGTAGAGATAAGAGCCCTTCAACGAGCCCGTATCCCCAAGCGTCCCGATCGCGCCGCCTTGCCCAATACGCTCACCCTTCTTGACGGCCAGGCTTCCCAGGTGCGCATAGAGGCTGTAGTACCCGCCGCCGTGATCAACAATCGCCATCAGGCCGTATCCCCTGAACGATCGCGCAAAGACCACTTTTCCCGGGTAGATGCAGGCGACCCTTTTTCCCCGCGGCGCCCGCAGATCGACCCCCTGGTGCCGGGTCGCCGTCTTGAAGCGCGGATCGACCCGCTTGCCGAATGGCACGTCTATCCTGGCGCCGGCAACCGGCGGGGCGAGCCTTCCGCGCCAGCTTTCAAAACCACGGGCCACAGACTGCTTGCCCTCGATGCTGGAAATGACCAGGCTTAGTTGCCGGCGCGCGTTTTCCAGTTCGCGGATAGTGCGCCGGCGCAGGGTCTCTTTTCTTTGCAGCAGACCGAGCGCCCGGGATTTTTCTACCCGGGCCGCCTCCGCCATCATCCGTCTTTTTTCGACCTGCGCGATGAGCGCCTTCTCACGGGCCGTTTGTCTCTCTATCCGCCTGCGCGAAACATCCATCGTATCGCGCAGACGGGCAGCCTCGGACAGCAGTTCGCTGTCGACCCGCGCACGGCGCTGCGTCCAATATATACCCTGCAGGGCATCGGCGACGCCTGCGGATCCGAAGACCACGTTCATCCACCCGTAGTCGCCCAGTTTGTAGATCTCCCGCAGTCGCTTGCCTAAGCGAGCCCGGCATTCTCCGAGCGACTTCTCGGCCTGCGTGTGGATCCCCTGCTGCTCGGCCAGAGTCGCCCGCAACTTCTCGAGATGCCTGCCCGTCCGGCGATGTTGTTCCTCGGCCGCCTGTATCTTTCCGTCTATCTCCGCCACCGTTTGCAGCAACGAGGTCGATCGCCTTTGCAGCCTTTCGAGCAACTTCTTCTCGCGCTTCAGGTTGTGCCCGACGCCCTCGAGGTCTTTCAGTACCGGATGGGAGGAGTCGTCCCCGGCATGCAGGACGGTTTGTATCGCCAGGCAGGCAAGCACCGCTAATGCGAACTTGACGCCAGATCTTCTCATACCTTCAGGTGCCTCCATAGGCTGCTCATCGTCCCCAGCGTTCCGAGGAACCCGCCCGTCAGCACTATTGCGCCGACGACCGGGAGCGGCAGAAAAGAAACCCCCACCCGCGCCGTCGCCAAACCCGCCGGCATGATCACACCGGGAACCAGAAAGACAAAAGCGGCCCAGGCGATCAGCGTGCCAAGCGCCGCCCCCAGCAGTCCGAGCAAGATTCCCTCAATGTAAAAGGGAGTCTTGATGAATCCGTCGGTGGCGCCCACAAGCTTGAGAATCTGAATCTCCTCGCGCCGGGCATAAACCGAGAGCCGGATGGTGTTGGAGATGATCACTCCGGCTGCCAGAACGACGAGTATTCCGATCACCAGCCCCAGCATCCTGGACGTTCCGACGAATTGGAAAAACCTTTCCAGCCAGGCCTGCCCGTATTGAACGTCTTCGACGCCGGGAAGGTTCACGACTTTCTGAGCCAGTTCTCCGATTTCCGCAGGGTTACGCGCAGCGGGGACGAATGTCGCCTGCAGGGAGGCCGGAACCGGGTTTTGCACTCCATCGAGAACGGCGGCCCGGGCGCCAAGACGTCTTGTGAATATCTCGAGCGCCTCCGCGCGGCTCAGATATATCACCGAGCTTACCTTGTTCGATTCATCCAGCCGCTTACGAATTTCCTCGCGTTGGCCCAGGCTGCAGTCGTCTGCCAGGAAAACGTTCAGGCGCAAACCCTCACCCAGCCTGTCGGCAAGCAAGGACATGTTGTAACCGACCAGCGCGAAGACTCCCAGCAAAAGAAAGACCACGGCCACAGTGCCAATCGTCACGCCGGTCACGGACAGGCTGCGCGCCAAATGAAGCAACGCTCGTTTAGGAAAATATGCAATTCTGGACATCGTCCCCCGCCGTCAGTATTCCCGCAGACCGCCAGCGGCGATCCGGCCGTGCTCCAGTTGGATGACCCTTTTCTGGCTGCGTCCCACCATGTCGCTGTCGTGGGTAGCCACCAAGACCGTCACGCCCCGCGCGTTGACTTCACAGAGCAGGTCGAAGATATCGCGACTCAAGTCCGGATCCAGGTTCCCGGTAGGCTCGTCGGCCAGCAGGATTGGCGGATCGTTGACAATCGCCCTGGCGATGGCCACCCGCTGCTGTTCGCCTCCAGAGAGCTTCAAGGGGTAAGACGAAGCCTTGTGCTCCAGACCGACCAACCTGAGCGCGTCATTTGTCTTGTGAGTCGCTTCGCGGCGCGACTTGCCCATTACCTCGAAGACCATGCCGACGTTTTCCCTTACGGTGCGTGACGAAAGCAGCTTGAAGTCCTGGAAGACAATTCCGATACGCCGGCGCAGGTGCGGCACCTCGGACTCGCGGACGCGCGCCACGTTTTTCCCGAAAAGAAGAACCTGCCCGGAATCGCAGCGTTCGGCCAAAAAAAGCAGTCGCAGTAGGCTGGTCTTGCCGGCGCCCGAGGGGCCCATCACGAAAGCAAACTCGGCCTTGTCCACGCGCATGGTGACATCGGTAAGCGCCGGGCTGTCTTGCCCATAAGACATATGAACATGGTACATCTGAATCATCGGCGGACCCGGCGCTCAGACACCTTCGTCTCCTTCTCCCGAGAGGTAGCCGAGAATGACCTCGTCCAGGCTTTTCTCAGAAATGAGATCCTCTCCGAAGATTGTGGGCCCCGGGGCGTTCCTGGGAACCGGGTGTTCCGCCAGGCGCCGTGCCGCCAGCACTTCGGGAGGCAACGGGCGCCCCTTTGCCGCGGGCGGCATGACAGCTGGCCTGGCGCGCTCTCCAGCGGGTGCAGCGGCCCGATTGGTCGGCGGTCCGGCCGCGGGACGAATAGTCACGCGAGCCTGTGGCGCTTTCACACGGGGGACGATCTCATCCGGGGGAGGCTTGTGGATCTGGGTTCCAAGGACGCCGGCACCAGAATCGGCACCGGCGCTAAAACCGGCGCCGGCACCAGAATCGGCACCGGCGCTAAAACCGGCGCCGGCCGCCGGCATGACCGGCTGGGTCTGGGCCTCATGACGCGGTATGGCCGTCTGTGTTCGCGCCGGCCGGGCCGGAGACGGAAACTTACCAGCGCCGGGCGGTATCTGCTTCGCGACTTTCGCCGCTGCGGGCACCTGCATGGGCGCCCGTGCCGGCGCCGGTTTAGGATCCTGGACCGGTTCGCCGGCATCAGCCTCCGCGCTGTCGATCTCGTCGTAGACACCGTTGATCAGGTTGCGCAGCATGGCCTTGTGCTGCTCTTCCATCAACTCCTTGACTATTTCGCTCAGATTCTCGGCCTTGACGATATCGGCGTAGCTGGTCTTCTTGGTGGCCAGAATGTTGCCCCCGACGAAGAGGTGGGTGATGATGTGCGGGTTCTGGGTGCCGCTGTCCTCGGTCTGCACATGGAAAATGCGGTCCTTGTGCTTGATGTTGTGGTTGAATCCCACCATCATCTGGGATTTTTTTTGTCCGTTCAAAACCCTTCCCTCTTGTTCATCCCGCCGCCCGGCGAGAATATTCCGCGGGAAGGCAGTGTAACAAACCATCACGGCATTGGCAAGATAACCCCTGGCCTGTTTGACTTTCGAGCCGAGCTCCATTAGCTTGTGCCCAGTAGTACAGGAGGCTTGCATGGAAAAGCGCCGCTCGGTGGTTTGGGCCGTGCTGTTGAGTGTTTTCATGCCCGGGTTGGGTCAGCTCTACTGCGGGCGGCTGGTTCGGGCTCTTGTGTTTTGGCCGCTGGTCTTCCTGGGCTGGGCCGTCTTCCTGCTGGGCTGGGGTTCGGGCGGGCTTACGCTTGCTGTCGTCTACCCGGCTTTCACCATCACCTGCCTGCTGGTTTGGATCGTGGCCGCCGTCGACGCCGGTCGCCTGGCACTCCGGGCGCGCTCGGGCTATCACCTGCGCGCCTATAACATCTGGTACCTCTACCTGCTGCTGTGGATCGTAGGCATGTCGCTCCCCAACTGGGGCCTGATCCGCTACGTGCGCCACAACCTGCTGGCGACCTACGTGTTGGCCTCGGACAACATGCGCCCCAGCCTGCTGCCCGGAGACGGTGTGATGGTCGACAGGCGCGCTAAAGCGCTTGCCGACTTAGGACGCGGCGAGGTCGCGGCCGTCAGGGATCCCAGGGGAGAGGGCACGGTGCGTTTCCTGCGCCTGACCGGGCTGGGGGGAGAAGTCGTCGAGCTTACGGCCGACGGGCTGAAAATAAGCGGACGATCGATCGAGCGCAGTCTGTCCGGAGAAGACATCTACACGCACAAATCGCCAGCGGGCGAGTGGATCGAGCGCCACGCCGTGAAGGTCGAGCAAACTCTCGACGGCCACGAATTCACGGCTTTGGTCGACCCCGATCCGCAAAAGCGCCAGGCTGGCGCCTGGAAGTTGGGCCCGGACCAGATCCTGCTGCTGGGCGACAACCGCCTGGAGGAAGGGGCCGTCAAGACAAGTGTTTTCAGGCGCGCCGATCTCGTCGGGCGCGTGTTCCTTGTGCGCTGGTCGAAAGATCCCAAAACCGGGCGCTTACGTAAAGAGCGCCGCGGGCTGGCCGTGAAATAAGCGTCAGCCGGCCACGTAGTTGCGCAGGCCGCCGGCCAGCAGGATCGCGACCCGCCTGCGGCTTAGCCCGTGCTTGACCTTCAGTTCATAATCCTTGTCGTGACTGCGTACGGTAACCAGCGAAGAACGCTTCAACTCCGCGGCGACCCAGGGCAGTTCGAGATCGTCGCCCTGCTGGATGCGGTCGTAGTCGCGAGGATCGAGGAACACCAGCGGAACAATACCGTAATTTATCAGGTTGGAGACATGGATGCGCTCGAAGTTCCTGGCGATCACCACCCGCACACCGAGCACCATCGGACACATGGCCGCATGTTCGCGGCTCGACCCTTCCCCGTAATCGCTTCCGGCAATGATGACATTGGCCAGCCCTGCCTGCTGGTTGTCCTTGGCCCGGCGCACGAACTTCGGATCGACGCCCCTGAAGGTGCGCCAGGCGTACTCCTGAATGTTCGAGCGGTACTTGAGATGACGCCCGGCGGGCAGGATGTGATCGGTGGATACGTGATCGCCCAGCTTGAGCGTAACCACGCCGTTCAACGAGGCCGGCAGGTGCTTGTTGACCGGCGGGTCAACGATGTTCGGCCCGCGCACAACGGCAACCTTCTTGTTCTTTTGCGGTTTGATAATAAGGCTGTCGTCAATGGGCAACTTTGTTAGCGGCGCCGGGCGCACCACCTTGCGTCTGAGATCGCGAGGATCGCAGAGGGTCCCGCGCAGGGCAGTCGCCGCCGCAGTCTCGGGGCCGACGAGGTAGACGCGGGCGTCTTGCGTGCCGCAGCGTCCCTCGTAGTTGCGGTTATTGGTGCGTACGCTGACGCTTTGGCTTGCGGGCGCGTGTCCATGTCCGATACAGAAACCGCAGGCCGGCTCGGCCAGCCGGGCCCCGGCATCAAGCAGCATTTTCAGGTAACCCCGCTTCATTAAAGACCGCACGACCTGCCGGGTGGCCGGGGCAACCACCAGGCTCAGGCCGGAGGAAATCCTGCGCCCCTTGAGCATCAAGGCCACCTTGGAAATGTCTTCGAAGAAACCGTTGGTGCAGCTCCCGATTGCAACCTGGTCGACCGGCAGTCCGCTGATCTGGCGCACCGGCACTACTTTGTCAGGCCTGTGCGGCAGGGCCACCATGGGCACGATCTGACCCAGGTCGATCTCGATCTCGTCCGCGAACTCGGCCCGGGCGCCGGCCCCCAGGCTCTTGAAGCCCCCCGGGCGGCACTGGGCCGCAAGGTAGGCGCGGGTGATCGTATCCGCCGGGAACAACGAGGTCGTCACTCCCAGTTCGGCTCCCATGTTGGCAACCGTGGCACGCTGCGGCACGCTGAGCGTCTTGACGCCGGGCCCGTCATATTCGAGGGAGGTTTCGACGTTTCGCCGGTTCGACAGGCTGCGCATGATGTGCAGGGCGAGATCCTTGGCCGAGCACCATGGTTTGAGCTTGTCGGTCAGCCACACCCGGGTCACGGCCGGACAGATGAAGTAGTGGGGCGCGCCGGTCAGGGCGACGGCCAATTCGAGCCCGCCGGTTCCAATCGCCAGCATGCCGATCCCGCCCATGGTGGTGACATGGCTGTCCGCACCCAGCAGCAACCGGCCGGGTTGCGCGAAACGCTCCAGGTGAACCTGATGGCCGATGCCGCTTCCGGGCCGCGAGAACATGACGCTGCTGGCCATGCACGAGGTTTCGAGAAAGCGATGATCGTCGGCGTTCTCGGGGCCGCCGTCTCCAAGGGTGTTGTGATCTACGTAGCAAATGGCGGTCTTGCCCTTCAGCCGTGCCGGGCCCAGATTGCAAAGATGCAGAAATACCATTGTTCCCGTGCCGTCTTGAACCATAAGCTGATCGGCCCGGATACCTATCTCCTCCCCGGGTCGCACACTGCCGTGAACCAGGTTTCTTTGCAGGATCTGGTAGGTGGCGCAAAAGCTGCTGGACGCCATGGAATCCTCGTGCCCGAAATGTTAAGCTAGCAGGCGGATACTAGCCCCGCCCAAATGAAAGGGCAAGTAGTTTTCGCAGTTTCCGTGTTGCCGCCATCCACGGGTCGGAGTATGCTCACGGTATGGGAGAACAGGTCATCAATGCGGCCTCGAAACTGGTCCCCTTGCTGGTGTTGCTGGCTGCTATCTTCGGCACCCTGATCATCACCGTCCTGGTGCTGCGCTTTCGCCTCGGACGCGCCACACGGAACCCGGGCCGCGATCGCGGTCGGCGCGGCCCCGCGCGCATACAGGCCGATGATGTGATCACCGTCCTGGGCAAGACACTCGTCAGCGGGAGGGTTGCGGACGCATCTTCGGACTCTTCGCCCTTCCGCTTGTGCCGTCTCGAAGCCGAAGACGGCCCGGCTCTGCTGAGCATGCCCTCTTCGGCGCAGGAGGCCTTCTATTTTCCCGGCCACGGCGAATGGAACGAGTCAGAGACATTTCCCGAATCTGTCGAGCGCGAGCAGCGAATCTACCGGCGCACGGCAGCACCTGCCGAACTTTCCGCGGGCTGGAAAATAGCTTTCTACGAAGGACCCGACGGCCGCTGCTTGGCAATAGAGGAACTAAACGGCGTCTGCGGCCTGTGGCGCGGAAAGTCCATTCCGGTAGAAGGCATACAGGTACTTGAAGAGAAATAGACCTGCCTTGTCCGTCAGCTACTCTTGCCCGTCCTCTTCTTGATCAGAACGATATACAAAAGGACGAAGAGTTGGGGAAAGAAGCGCATGGCCCTGCGCAACGGGCCGTGGAGCCGTCTGTGCGCTCCGGCAATGGCACAGGTCGAGCCGCCTCCGCCGCTGCACGAACCGCCGCCGAGGTCGCCTTCGCAGCCTCCTGAACTTCCGCTGCAACTAGAACCGCCCGAGTCGCCCTCGCAGCCCGAACCGCCCGAATCGCCCTCGCAACCCGAACCGCCCGTGTCGCCTTCGCAGCCGCTCGTCTCTGGGTCATTTCCCCCGCAGTCGCACCCCTCGCCGCTGTTGTCGGCCAGATAGACATCGCCGTTGCAACCCGTGTCGACGTAGGTCGTGCCACCCGTGCTGCCTTCGGCAATTCCCATATTCCTGCGCAACGTGGAAGGCGAGGGCCTGGAGGCGAACGCGCCCCTGACCAGGGCGCGGCAACCGGGAAAACGTCCCGAGGGATCATCGAACACCAGGGCCAGGTCTCCCTCCAGGGCGCCGTCGTCATCCTGGTTGAAGAAGATGTCCACCAACCACACATCGCCGAAGGCGACCTGGCCTTGGAAGTAGATCTGGTCGCCCCATTTTTCAATGTACTCGGCCCGGACCGCCTCGTGCGGCAGCGGCGTCTCACCGTCCAGCGGGGCCTGACTCATATCGAGATCGACAAGCAGCATGCCGTATCGTCTCTGGTCGTCCTTCATGAACTCGAAACCCGCCCAGATGAAGACGCCGTCTTCCCCGAAGCTCGATGCGTCTGTCGAGAAGTAGGCCGTGGCGCTCAGTTGCACGGCGTCGCCTGGAAGCTCAGACCAGTCTTCGAAGACAGTGGAATCGTCTGCTGTGAAATCTAAAGTCATACCCCCGGGCGCGTCGACCCCGGCCCGGGCAACAGAGCAGGCCAGCGCGAGCGCCAGGATGACAAGCAATGTCTGTTGACCGGTTTTCATGTCCCACCGTCCCCCGACGCCTAGAAGTGGAATCCGACCGTGGCCACCAGTCGGCTCCAGCCAAGATTCGCTCCGTTGTCGGCCTCACCCAGGATGGTTGCGATCATGTCGCCGTGCTCGTTTTCGGCGACGAAGCTGTAGTCGTACATCAGGCCCAGGGACAACCAGCTGAACAGGCGCCAGTTCAGCCCGGCGCCAAGTTCCATGACGATCATGTCTTCGTCGTACTGCCGGCGAAAGCCGGTTTCGTAGTAGCTGTTGCGCGAGAAGAAACTGCCTCCGCCGATCTCGACGTTCAAACGCAAATCGGACCAGATCGGGATGACTACCCGCAGCCCGCCCAGCACGGCCGTGTACGAGCGCTGCACACATCCATTTGTTTCGTGCGATTCGACCCGGACATCGTCCTTGCCGAAATAGGTTTGCGATGCTCGGAAATACAGGTAGAAGCGAGGCGGAAAGCCCTTGAGTTTTCCGCCCACCGCCAGCACCGCGCCGGACTCGAGCCCCAGGGCGTTTTCGCGGTCGAGCCCCTGGTTGAAAACCACGCCGCTGTAAGGTTCCACCAAGAAATGCGAGCCACCGGCCCGCGCGGGGGCAGAAAGCAAGAATGCGCCCAAACACATGAGCGCCACCACCAAGAAGTTTCGTCCGCTACCAGACATGTCGCACCTCGCGAGTAATAATATCACCTTTTCAAAAAGCTTCGATGACTTTCATTTTCGCAAGAGGCGTGCCACTCGTTGCCCTAACGTACAACCTCCCGGATCAGCAAAAAAAACTATTCTGTAGGTCTTGCCGAATATCCCATTCAGGCAACCCGAAATGTTGAGTCTTCCAAAATGGAACCCGCCCCATGTGAACAAGCGTCACAGTCAAGACCTCTTGAGATGCCACCGGGGTTTACCAATGATCTCGATGCGTGATAGATTCACTCGGGGACAATAAGCAGGGAGTACGAGAATGCCACTTTCCGGAACGTTCGACACCATGCGGCTGTGTGATCTGATGCAATGGATCGATTCTTCGTCTGTCACCGCGACCCTCAACGTCTCCGTTGGCATGGAGGAGTACCAGCTCTTTTTCCACAAGGGAGACCTGGTGGCCATCGGTTCACAAGATCCCCTGCACCTGCATCTCGGAAGGTTACTGATGTCCCGCGAGTTGATATCCGCCGAACAGTTATCCAGGGCCGCTAAGAAGTCCAAGCAGGGCGCTTCGTTCGTGGAGGCGCTGCAAGAAGAAGGGTCGCTGGACGAGGCACAGATAGCCGATGTTCAGGCGGAACATGCCTTCGAGTTGGTGCTCGATCTGTTCTTTCATGAAGAGGGCAGCTTTTACCTGTCGACAAGCACGTCCCAGGGGCTCATGCCATCGGCGGACATCTCACAGGCCGATTTTTTAAAGAAACCCATCGACACCCATGCGCTTATATTCGAGAGCCTCAAGCGGCTGGACGAGTGGAACCGGATCAGAGCGGTGTTCCCCAACGGCTACGTTGTCGTCCAGGCCCTGGAAGGGGAAGTAGACAACCCGGTTTTTTGTGAGCTTCGCAAAATCGGTACGCCGGTTTCGGTGGGCGAGCTTTGCCTGCACATGGAAGGCAGCCGCTTCGAGGTGTATAAGCGACTTTTCGAAGCCTACAATCTCGGGTTGATAGGCCTCGACCTGATGCCGACCGGCCGGGCCGGTCAGGCCCACCTGGGGCCGCTGGAGATGCTCCTTCAAAACGCGCAGCTGCTCCTCGAAGAGCAGCAATTCGACGAGGCGCGGACGATTCTGAACACCGCGGCCAACCTCGATCCGGAAAACGGGCAGTTGCGCACCATGCTCAAGCAGGTTCGCGAAGCCCAGATCGCAGATCTCTACCGGCAGATCCCGCCTTACAAGGTACTGGAGCTGGCGATTACCCGCCAGCGGCTTTCGGATTACAAACTCGGGCCTCGCGAGACCTACCTGGCCTCGCGCCTGAACGGAAAGCTGGACGTGGCCGACCTGGTGGTCGTGACCCCCCTGGGGGAGTTGCAGACCCTGCGCATCCTGCACAAGCTGCTGCACGCGCAGATCGCAATATTCAGCGAGTAGACCATACCACTTACTCCTCCACCCGCATACCGGCGGCTCTCATTCTCAGCTCTATGTCGGCCAGGAAGAAGATGCAAAAGAGGGCGTCTGTCTTGGTCGGGTCGGTCTTGTATGTCACGTTGCGAAAACGGGCGTAGTGCCCGCCGTGGACGCCGAGCATCAGCAAGGCCTCGGCGTTGGTCCGCCCGTCTCCGATGGACTCGCCGACGTATTCGCGCAGCAGCCCTTCCGCGCGCTTGACCGCCGCCCGGTAATCGCCGTGCTCGATGTCGCCTTCCAGCGCCAGGATCTGATCGCGGCCGGCGCCCGGCTCCCAGAGCTCTGAGAAAGTCAGCCCGCGAGCCGGGACTGCGTGAGTTGGAGCGGGCAGCGTGTCACTGGCAACAGTTTCCTTCGTCTCCAGTCGGGATTCAAGCGTCCGTACCAGGCCCTCCTCCACGCGCAGGCTGACCACCACGTCCCGCTCGGCCTCGGCCGCCACCTTGGTGGCGGCCTTGCCGTGATAGATGCCCTTGCGTTTGAGATCGCTCAGCACCAGCTTGGTGATGGTCCGCAGGGTATCGAAGACGCCCTGCCCGCTAAGCGCGCAGGTTTCGAACCACTTCAGCCCGCGCTTGTTCAGCTCCCGGTCCATCTGCTGCACCGGCATGCAGCCGGACAGGTCGCGCTTGTTGAACTGTAAGACCTGCGGCACGGTATCGGGGTTCATGCCGTGCCCGCGCAGGTTGTCCTGCAGGTTGTTCATGCTCTCCACGTTGGCTTCCCGGCGGGCCAACTGCGAGTCGGCCACGAAAACCACGCCGTCGACCCCCTGAAGGACCAGCTTGCGGGTGGCATTGTAGTGCACCTGACCCGGCACGGTGTACATGGACATGCGGATAGTGAAGTCCTTGACCTTGGGCAGCTTGATCGGCAGGAAGTCGAAGAACAAAGTGCGATCGATCCCGGTGGCCAGCGAAACCAGCTGGCCGCGCAGGTCGGGTTGCAGGGCGCGGTGGATATACTGCAGAGTGGTCGTCTTGCCGCACAATCCCGGGCCGTAGAAGACGACCTTGATGTTGATCTCGCGGGTATGTAGATTAATGGATGACATCCATTAAAGGATACCACCCGGCTGCCGGGTGAACAATTTTTCTTCTGCCGCCTGTGATAGCCCAGGGATTATGTCCTACGCAACTGCCCTGCGAAAATGTCCTATATGGGACGACTAGCTATGACCGACAGGGAGCTACAAAGACTACATGTTCTTACAGTCGTTCTTGAGGGGCAGCTGCCCCTCAAGAAC
>DATKYQ010000023.1:0-5482 GCA_035528415.1 Myxococcota bacterium
GGCCATGCCCTTGTATGACAGGGAGCCGGCCGACTTCATCTTGGCCGGCGCCGGGCTCTTGCCTTCGCCCCCAGACGGCATTTGCATGTAAGCCGGTTCCCGCGAAGACATGCCCGCGCAACCGGCAACCAGGAACGGCAAAAGAAACATAGCGATGCGTTTCACGTTCTAGCTCCATCGGGCTGCGTTGATTCCCGCTTTTCCAACGTACAAACGCACCAACACGCCACAACTTACACCCCGGGAGGGCGGCCTCCCCGTGTCTGGGGATCATGTTCACAATTTTCTTTTATGAAGTGCTGCGGGTCGGTTCGCCGAGGGTGACAGCGGTTTCGCTAGGGACAGTCAACCGGGCAGTTGTTATTATCCTCGCCTGCGGACTCGCAGGTTCCGTTGCCGCAGCAGTAGCGTCCAGACGGCTTGCCGCCGGTCTTGCCCGGGCAGTCTGCCGGGCAGCTGGTGCAGTCTTCTCCGGCCGCGGA
The DNA here is from genome assembly GCA_035528415.1 of Myxococcota bacterium. Lineage (GTDB taxonomy): Bacteria > Myxococcota > B64-G9 > B64-G9 > B64-G9 > DATKYQ01. The sequence goes on from DATKYQ010000023.1 coordinate 483, forward strand.
TCCTGAGCAGAGTCCGTCACCGCAGACCGCGCCGCCGGCACAGCCGGAGGTGTCGTAGGCGTCGCAGCTAGCGTTGCAAGCCAGGTCGCCCCCGTCGAATCCCTGACTCTGACAGGTTTCGCCCATCAGCCCGGCGCCGTCGCAGACTTCACTACATTCGGCAATTCCGTCGCCGCAGGCAGAGGCGCTGCAGCCCAAGGTATCGTAGCTGCAGCCAAGCAGACAGGCCAGTCCACCGCCGCAGTCGTAACCCAGGCTCAGGCAACTCTCGCCGCCCAGGTTGGTGCCGTCGCACTCCTCGGTGCCCTCGATTACGTCGTTGCCGCACACCGGCGGCACGCCGCCGCAGTCGATCGGGCAGCTGTCCACGTCCTCCCCCGCGGCCTCGCAGGTGCCGTTTCCGCAGCAGTACTGCTTCTTGGGGGTGCCGTCCAGCTTGCCGGGGCAGTCGGCCGGGCAGGTGACGCAGTCCTCGCCCGCCGCCGCGCCGGCGCACCAGCCGTTGCCGCAAACCTCGCCCTGGGTGCAGCCCGACACGTCGAACCCGTCGCAGCTGCCGTTGCAGGCCAGCTCGCCGCCCGGGTACCCCCGGCTGATGCAATCCTCGCCGCCAAGATCAGTGCCGTCGCAGACTTCGGCGCATTCGATGAGGCTGTTTCCACAGGCCATGCTCACGCAGCCGACGGTGTCGAACCCGTCGCAGGTTTCGTTGCAGGCCAGGCTGCCGCAGTCGAATCCCAGGCCGGAGCATGATTGTCCGCCGAGTTCGCCGCCGTCGCAGACTTCGTCCCCGGAGATCTGGCCGTCCCCGCAGAACGGATCGCTGATGAATCCGAACACCTCGGCGATGTTGAGGTCGCGAAGCTCCCGGTGGTCCTGGTCGCCGTGCTGGGAATACACCAGGCTGCCGGCCCAGGCGACGTCTGCGACGTTGTCCCGGGGAGAGAAGCGTACGTCCTCGGCTGCATTCAGGTAGTAAGAATCGTCCGATTCTGTTCCCGAGTAGATCACCTGGATGGCGGTCAGACCCGGGTCCGCGATCACGCGCGCGTCACGCCATGCCTGCGCCCCGGTTGTGGCGCCGAACTCCGAGGTGCACCAGGCTAAGGACTCAAAGGCGGGATCGAGACAGATGGCCACACCGGCATCGACGGCCGAGGTCTTGTCGCCGTTGGGACCGGCGATGATAGTCAGTCTTGCAACATTTACTCCGGCCGGCCGATGCTCGAACAGCATGTCTTTGGTGAGCGGGCCCCCCTGGGAATGGGCCACGATGCGCACGTTGGAAACGCCGGTGTAGGCCGATACGGCTTCTAAGAAGACAGTCAGGTCCGTGCTGTTGCCCTCGGTGGACTGGTTCCACCACCAGTCGCGGGGAACGGCGCCGGTCCAACTGATGGCCCAGAGCGCCGAGTCGTTGAAACCCCGATCGCGGAAGAAAGCCTGGTAAGCGTCCCAAACGGAGGCATCGCTGGAGTTGCCGTGCACGAACACGAAAACGTAGGAGAGCGCCGCGCCGTAGCGCCGCGGCGAATGGTCGAGTTCGTCACCGCCCCAGCCACCCAGGTGCATGGTCTCGTAGCCGGGCGTAGTCTCGTAAGGCGGAGTGAAATCGGCGGCCCCGCTCCAGGGAGCCTCGGTCTGGGCGGCCCGAGCCGGTACGGCGACGAAGGTCAGTACAACGGCAAACAACATTGTTGTGAAGATACTGGTATTCATGTTTTCCCCCTTGACGAAGCACCATGATTGGTGCACGCACTGCCTAAACATACTGAGCTACACTTTGCCGGTACGGGTACCATGGTTTCTGATTATTGTCAATCGAACGCGCGAAAAACCCAGCTTTGATCGATTTTCGCGGGGACAGGGAATCAATAATACCCGAACGGGTATTTCTTTGATTTTCGGACGATTGAGATGGCACCGAGGTGGCTAGTGTATTGCAACCGGCGCACCTTGCAGGCCTTCTGTCCGTCGACCAATGGGACCTTTCGTATTTAACGATCCCATCTATGTTTATCCCGGTATAGTCAGTCCGGGATGTCATGCCGGTATGCTTTAAGCCGGCACCCAGTCTTCGAGCAACGAGCTTGAACCATTGCTTTCCGGCTACCCGCCTAAGGCACACCTGGCGCGCAACGATGCAATCTCATGCCCCTGGATGCCGATCACCGCATTGTGCATCCAACGCATGATGTCTCTCCATGGCGTCCTCCGCCGTTCCTCGGATCGTTGGGTCACACTGCGGAACAATGCCAGCATGTTGAAAGCCATCCGCCGCAACAACATCACCACCAGGGTCCCTTGCGGCTCGTTTTTGATCCAGGGCCGGTCATCCTCCTCGAACGCCGTGTCCCACGTCCCATGACAATGGTTTTCCACCGCCCAGTGCTGCCTGATAATCTTCAGCCATTGCTCATCAGTCAGCCTGTTCATCGGCAGACTGGATATGAAGTACCGGGACTCACGCTCTGCCACACGTCCCGTCTTGAGCTTGGTTCTGATCGACTCCACCCGCAATACGGTTCGTAGATGCCTCCATTCCAGATAGCCCGCCATCTCCTCCGTCTGATACAAATTGCGCCAAACCTCGTAACCGCCTTCCACATCGATGGTCCGGGCCACGGGTTCTTCCTGATGGGCCAAAAGGCGCTCGGCTTCCGACAACAGAGTGGGCTGATCCTGCTTCAATCCAAACAGGTAATGCTTTCCCTTCTCGATAACCAGGCTGGCATTCGCAAGCGAACACATGCCCGCATCCATGCTGGCCAACTCGAACAAGACCATGCCGCCATGTTTATCAATGGCACCTGTGGTGTAGACCCTGCAAAGCTGCCCGAATGCTTTGCCCAAATGGCCCATCTCGTTGGTGTGCGCAGGAATGGGCACGGCGTCGATGCACAGCTTGGACGAACTGCTGACCAGCGAACACGTCAGGGTTCTCACCAGGCCCACGGCCGACTTGCCGTATGCGTCTCGATGCCGTTGCGCGTATTTATTGTCCCAGGTCTCGATGGCCGTGCTTTTGCCGTCGATGGCCACCACGCCGAACGGCAGCCCCTCGGGCATCAGGGCCTTTCGTCTCTGTGCGGCCTTTACTTGGTGGTGAATGCATTGCCGCAGTTGTCCAGAATCGATGCGCACCAGCGTATCCCGCATGGTCGTGTCCGGCAGCCGCCGGTTCAAGCCCAGCATACGGCTCATCCCATAACTCATCTCTGAACTCAATGACTCTGTTTGAACCAAATTCCTACACCGGCAGGCCAGTCCTACCACGCAGGTCCTCAACAGGACATCCAGTGCCCAACGCTTGCCTCGCGCCTTGCGGGGGTCTTGGACTTTTTCCAGCCTCAAATCCGGAAGCCGTGATTTAAGTAGCCCCGCCATTCTTCGCATCAATCGATTCTGCTCCGACATGCCGCCTCCGTTTTTGCTTGCAGCCCGCATGCCGGTGGTTCATCCTGGCACACGGGCTTGGTTCTTTGGGAAGGGGCCCTAAATCCCCTTCAGTGTTTTGTTTTCAATCCGAGAAAATCGGATAATTTTCCAAAGGCCAAGCTTTTTGCTTATGACCAGTCCCAATCACAAGCGGATGTGCGTTTACATCCTGGCGAGCAAAAGAAACGGCACCCTATACATCGGGGTCACCTCAGACCTGCGCAAACGGGTATGGGAACATCAAAACCATATGGCAGATGGTTTTACCAAGAAGTACAATGTCAATCGCCTGATATATTACGAGGTGCACGATAACCCGACGACGGCCATCAAACGGGAAAAGAGCCTCAAGAGATGGCACAGGGACTGGAAGCTCAAATTGATCGAAAAGGATAATCCCAACTGGGATGACCTTTATCCCTGTCTGTGATCACCCCAGGTACTCCGGCTAGATCCCGGCTTAAAACATGCCGGGATGACGAATTTATGGGTGTTTGCGAATTTATGCCCTCGCTGCCCACTTGTGCCAAACCAGTGCTTGATCACTGTCCACAACTGCCTCGGTGCAATCCAATTACTGACTACCGATTAAACCTGGCGAAAAACCAGGCGGCAGATCGGCGTCGTGTTCCGGTCAAGCTCTGGAAACCCTCTACCAGAGCACCTGCAGGCCATAGATCGAGAAGCGTTTGTCTGATGTGAGTAGCGGCAAGTGTTCTACACGAGCCTGGGCGATCAATAGCCGATCGAAGGGATCGCGGTGATGAAGCGGGAGATCGATATACTCGGTCAAGTGAGACAAGCGAATGGCCAACACATCGATCTCGCGGGTTTGCACACAGTGCTCGGTGAATTTCGGGAAACTCATGCCTAGATTCAACTTCTCGATGCTGACCTTGACCGCTATTTCCCAGAGGCTCGCTATGCTTAGAACCTTCTTGATGCCTCGATCCGAGAACACCTGATCCGCATTTTCCGACAGCCTGTGATCGTCGAAAACAAACCAGAGAAAAGCATGCGTGTCGACCAGTATCGATTCCACAGGATCACCCGAGACGGTGCGAGCTTCGCTGCTGCATCAGACGTATTCCGAAAAGTCATCCGGCGTATCGTCAAAATCCGGCGCCATACAGTATTCCGGGTTCTTGGCGCAGCCACGCTCCAGAGGCTGTCGATCCACCGGAGCGGGACGCAGTTCGGCCACCCGTTTTCCCCGCTTGGTGATGTAAAACCTCTGTCCCTGCTCGACTTTTTCGATAAGCACGGATAGGTGCGTCTTGGTATCAAATACCCCTATTTCCTTCGGTTCCATACTGACTAGATAACATACTAGTCAACTACTGTCAATGCCCAAATTTCGTAGCCAGTCAAAGTCGGGTTCTGAGCTGATCATGGTGTGATGGATTCAGTACTGCGAACAATCCACTACCTGCACGGTATAGCTGATCGTCGCTGGCTGTTCTCCCGAGGCTGTTCGCACATCGGTCACCGTGACCTCGTAATCGTGCCCCGCAACGATTCCCGTGGGCTGGAAGGCCAGGTAGGAATAGCTTCCGTACATG